>NZ_WOSX01000047.1 GCF_011516735.1 Acetobacter fallax
CGCGCCATCCATGCTGGCCTCCAATCCAGCCAGATGGTTGAATCAGATTTCAGCCAATCTGGGTACCCATATTCCGATTCAGCCCAAAATCATCAGGCTCTAAGTGTTGGCACTTTCTCAGGGCTTTGCCCTGAAACCCACCAAAGGTCTCAGACCTTTGGAAACCACTTTATTATAAACAAATCGGCAAGCAGGGGCCTGCGGTCCCCGCCGGGTTCGGGCAAAGCCCGGCCTTCTTTATGACGGCCAGTTTTTATGCGGACTGCCATTAGACCGGACAAACACGGTCGATCCGGCCCGACAGATGCCGTTTCCGGATTTCGCCCCTGTTCGTGCTATATCGTGATCGATGGAAACCAGCCCCCCAATCCCGCTCGCCGTTCTCGTCGGCATCCAGACACCCGACGTCGATGACGTCGCACACGAAGCCAGCCTCGGAGAACTGGGGCGCCTGGTCAAAACACTCGGCTATGAAGTCGTCGGCTCGGTATCGCAAAAGCGTGAGGGCACCGGCGCCGCGTCAGTCCTTGGTGCCGGCAAGCTTGAGGAACTGGCGGCACTGACCGGCGGCAGCGGCGTCGTCACCTCCATGGCGACAGCCCCGATGACCAAAGCCAGACGACGGTTTGAAGGAACGGCCGAAAACAGCGAGCCGGTCAGGACCGCCCCCGACACCGCCCGCAAGCCCGAATTCGTCATCGTCGACCACGAACTCTCCCCCAGTCAGATCCGTAACCTTGAACGTGCCACCAGCGCCCAGGTGCTGGATCGCACCGGCGTCATCGTCGAGATCTTCCACCGCCACGCCAACACCCGTGAAGCAAAGTTGCAGGTGGAGATGGCGCGCCTGAAATATGTTGCCCCGCGCCTGAGAGAGTCTTCCGGCGGCGGCGGCAGACAACAGGGACCAGGCGCCGGCGAAAGCACCCTCTCCCTCGATCGCCGTAAAATCCGCGACCGGCTGGCGGAACTGAAAACCCAGCTCGAAGCAGTGCAACGTGACAGCGACCAGCGCCGTTCCGCCCGCCGCGACCAGCTACGCGTGGCGCTGGTTGGCTACACCAATGCCGGCAAATCCTCCCTGATGCGCGCCCTCACCGGTAGTCAGGTTCTGGTGCAGGACAAGCTTTTCGCCACGCTCGACACCACGGTTCGCACGTTACAACCCGAGACCCGACCCCGTGTGCTCATCTCCGACACCGTCGGCTTCATTAAGCAACTCCCCCACGATCTGGTGGCCTCGTTCCGCTCCACCCTCTCCGAAGCGCTGGAAGCCTCACTGCTGCTGTTTGTAGTCGACGCATCGGATCCAACCTGGGAAGCGCAACTCGAAGTCAGCCGCAGCGTGCTGCGTGAAATCAGCGCGGATACAGTCCCGTCCCGGCTTATTCTGAACAAGATGGACCGCATAGACGATGCCGGGCGCGCGGCCCTGATGGAAAAACATCCCGATGCCATCATGCTCTCCGCCCATACACCAGAGGATGTGAGTGCCTTGCGGGATACCATCATCGCGTTTTTCGAGGCCGAAATGGTGGACGACGTTCTGATGCTGCCTTACGCAAAACAGGGGCTGATCGGCGAGATCTATGAGAACGCGCGGGTCCTGTCCGAGGAGCATGACGAAACCGGCCGGGTGCTGAAAGTACGTGGCCTCCCCGGCGCAATAACACGATTGCAGCGCAGTCTCGCAGCGCACTGAGATCCCGGCGCAGGGTCAGGACGTCAGACTATCCGACGACACCCTGCCCGAACCCGGCAGGGACCACAGGCCCCTGCACTCCGATTGATTAATAATAAAATGATTTCCAAAGGCTCTGTTGTCGTTAAGTGCTGGTACCTTTTCAGGGCTTTGCCCTGGAACCCACCAAAGGTCACAGACCTTTGGAAACCGGCTTGTTTATCAACAGGTTGGGGTGACGGGGTCTGTGACCCCTTCCGGGTTCGGGCAGAGCCCGGTCCTCTGCTAATTATTTGAAAAATCACAGATCAGCGCGTAACGCTGACAGAACCTTCCCAAACCCTCGTCCGGTTTACGGACTCCTCCTGCCGTCATATCGTTACCGGCATGAAAAATCTCTCCTCCCGCGCAACCAGGCGCCTCCTCCTGGCCCTCACCGCAACGCTCGCAACAACAGCGGCCGCACACGCAGCCCCCACGCTCGACTCACTTGAAAAAGCCCATTTCGATGCCGACTGGGCCGCCAGCCCCGTCACGTCCACACTGCTCGGCATACATAACGCGGATGGTCGTCTGGATGACATGTCCGTCGCAACCATCAACGCCCAGACCGCCCGCCTGCACCGCGAGCGAGCAGCCCTGACCGCTCTGGACCTGTCAGCCCTGCCACAGCGCAGACAAAACGATCGCGACATCCTCGTGGCCGATATCGACAAGGAACTGATCGAAAACGAACGCGTCCAGTCCTTCCGACACAACCCCGACGTCTATATCAGCCTCGCCACCAACGCGCTGTACAGCCTTATCGACCGTGATTTCGCGCCTCTCTCCATCCGAATGAAAGACCTCATTTCCCGGGAAAACCAGATCCCCGCGATGCTGGCCACCGGTGAAAAGCAGCTCGATCAGGTTCCGACGATCTTTCTTGAAATATCAAAGGAGGACCTCGAAGGCGCCATCGTCTTTGTGCGGGATAACGTACCGGCCGCCTTCACGGACCTAAAAGACAAAGCCCTCCAGGCCCGCCTGAAAGCCAGCACAAAAACAACGCTCGCTGCCCTCGAAAAATTCCAGACCACGATCAGCGCCATCAAACCAGCCGGCACCTTCGTCCTCGGCGCCGATACCATCCGCGCCATGCTCGCAGCGGATCTGGTCGACGAGCCACTCGAAAAAATCATCGAAGCCGGACAAAAACAACTCAGACAGGATCAGGCCGCGTTCAGCGAAACAGCCCGCGCCATCGACCCTGCTCACCCGGATCAGGCCCTGGCAGAAGTCCGCAGGGACCATGTCGCAGCCACCGCCCTGAACCAGCTCGTCCGGGACCAGCTCACAGACGCGCAGAATTTCGTGACATCACACAACATCGCAACCCTGCCGAACACCACTCTGCCGGTCGTAACCGACACTCCGGGCTTTGAACGCTCCCTGATCACAGCAGCCACAGACTGGCCCGGTCCGTTCGAGACAAAAGCCACCACATCTTTTTATTACGTCACCCCTGTCGACCCGAAGCTGAGCCCGGCAAAAGCCGAAGAGTCGCTCGAAGACGACAACACAGCCTCCATGCTCAATATCACCGTGCATGAAGCCATGCCCGGCCATTTCGTCCAGGGCCTCTATCTGCGCGCCAACCCGGAATGGTCCCTGACCCGGAAAGGCGGCGCATCCTACGCCACCACCGAAGGCTGGGCGCATTACACCGAACAGATGATGATCGAGCAGGGCTTCCACGCAGGCGACGCCAGACTGCACCTCGCCCAGCTCCAGGACGCCCTGCTGCGTGACTGCCGCTTCCTCGCCTCTTTCGGCATGCATACCCAGGGCCTGTCCCTTGAAGACGCAACAAAGATGATGCAGCACGAGTGCTTCCAGTCCTCCGTCATGGCCTATAAAGAAGCCCGCCGCGGCACAGCCGACCCCGGGTACTATTCTTATCTGCTCGGCAAACTCATGATCCTGCACCTGCGCGAAGACATGAAGAAAACCCAGGGTAAGGACTTCTCACTTGAAAAGTTCCACGACACCCTCCTCAGCTCAGGCCTCGTCCCCATGAAAATCATCCGGCGCGAAATGACTGGAAAAGACGCGCCGATGCTCTGAAACTTTTCAGACGCCGGACTCTCCGGACTCCGGCGTTTCTCCGGCGCACCCGACATCATCAGGGAAAAACCCAGCCCGGTTTTCGCGTCACAGGCTGCTTTCCTCTTCTCGTGTGCCGGTCGCGGGACCTTATACCAGAAGGTCTGGCCTTTGACCTGTGTGAGCCCGGCAGGGGCGGGACTGGCAGGCTCTCAAAGGTCCGGAACAACCGTGGCACGTCCAGGACAGCAAATCGCAACACAAAGCCAATCGAGTCAGAGTCCACAGCAGATAGAAAGCTCCCGGAAAGGCAGCATCATCCGGGCTCTGTATAAACCGGTCATTCGTGTGAAATGACAAAATACTTCCAGTATCAGGATGTATTCTTTTTTACCAGTTTCTTCGCCATGAGCCCTGCCAGCCTTACCGGAGCCGTACAACGCCAGGATGTGCTCTGACGATATGCGTCTAACCAGCGACGCGCTTCCTGCACCTCCGCCTGCGCTACAATAGTTTCTTCATTTGCTTTACGGATCTTTTCCTGGACTTTTTGTATTTCATCCCGGAACGTATAACGATTCGCCTCTGCAATTGATTGCACATCTTTCAGGAAATTCAATTCTTTATTTATTCTATCATTTTCTTTGCTCAGAATGAGAATTTCATAATTTTTTCTTTCTATTATCTCCTGAGAATGCTTTTCCTGATTTTCCATTTTATTCGATTTTTCTTCTATCTGACTGATTTCAGATTTCAGTGCCACGATCATCGTGTCCCGTTCCCTGATAACATCATCCCCGCTGCAAATAATGCTTTGTGCTTCACGCAGAGCTTTTTCGGCTTCATCGCGCTCATGTTCTGTATCTTTTGATTTGTTTAATTTTTCTTCTATGTGACTGATTTCGGATTTCAGTGCCATGATCATCGTGTCCCGCTCCCTGACACCGTCATCCCGGTCACAAATCACAGTCTGTGCTTCATGCAGAGATCTTTCGGCCAGATCACGCTCATAACGAAACATGAAGGTAGTATTCTGTTCAAAATTATCAAAAACATTTGGCGGAATAGCCAGCCGGGCACTAAGGTCCTGATGCTCGTCCGAAACAAAATATCGGTTCAAACCATCAAACCATACTTCCTGATACCCTGATGCCAGCACCAGATCATCCCATTGAAGGCCACGTCCGCCGTTTCCGTCCGCAGGTATGGCCTCAATGACCAGAATCCAGGGACGAAAGCGGGTGAAGTCCATGCCAGACAGAACATCCCTCTCGGCGCCTTCAACATCTATCTTCAGAAAATGAATATCCCGACCTTTGAACGCCGCCAGAATATCTCTGAGCGGCCGAATATCAGTTCTGATTATTTCCTCTTTGCGGTCTGTTTTCCGCGCAATTTCTTTACTGATTGTGGACAGCCCCGGTGAATCCGGGAAGACATACAAATCCGTCTGCCCTTCTGCCGCTCCGGCCGCAATATTCAGGTTGGTATCGCGTGGCCTGTGTTTTTTTATTTCATGAAACAAAAATGGGACAGGCTCAATATTAATACCCGTCCATCCCTGATCGTAAAACCATTTGGTGATGGAATCTATTTCCGGATGGTGTGCGCCAACATCAACGTAAAAGCCATTACTTATCTCCTTCAGGCATCGCCAGAGGAGGATATCTTCAAAATTCTGAGCATAGGAAATCATTTTCATCAGTTATGTCCGTAATCCGGTCAGACTGACCCGGAACGTGACCGCAGATCGAAGAAAAGTCCACCCACCTTTCTTTTTTTAGTTTCCAGACTTTCACCAAAAATAAAATTGGAGACGAAATTTACTTTATATAAACTTTCTAAACCTTATGTAGTGCCAGGTTATCTGAAGGACTTCCTCCGTTCATGAGAATTCTGGTAGTCAGTAATTTTTTCCCTCCATTTGTTGTCGGAGGAGCAGAGATTGTCGCTGACAGGCATGCACGTGAGCTTCAGCGACGCGGACATGACGTATTTATTGTTGGTGGTCGTGTTCCTGCTCCCGGCTACCCTGCTGGCAGTATGGAACCGGAAGATCACAATGGGCTGCCAATCCAGCGTATTACGTTACGCTCACTCGATCCGGATCAGTCTTTTCGCTGGCCAGTTCTGACACGTCGTCTGATCTCTCTTATCCTCATGCACGACATTGAAGTCGTACACTTTCACAATATCATCGGTCTTGGTGCAGACTGCATTCAGGCCGTGAAAGAACTCGGTCTGCCCTGCGTGGTTACCCTGCATGATCACTGGGGATTTTGCCTGCGACAGAGTCTGCTTCGCGAAAACGGAACTCCCTGCAGGCATACAGAAGGGTGTTCCGTCTGTTTGCCCGGTTTTGTGTATGACGAAGACCGGCTGCCCGTTCGTCTGCGCCGTGACTACATCGCCTGGTGTCTTGAGCAGGCAGATCACCTGATCTCACCCAGCTCATATCTGGCAAAAGCCTATAACCGTGCCGGAATCGCTTCGGGTCGTATCCAGGTGCTGTCCAACGGGATTGATCTCGGCAATATTCCGCAACACGACTATTCTGCACAGAACGCAGGAAATCACCCCTTACGTTTTCTCTGCAGCGCCTATCTTGGCCCGCATAAAGGTATTGATGTCCTGCTGGAGGCTTTGAGTCTTCTGGCTGAAGATCCGGAGCTGACCGGACGGTGGGAGATGACCCTTGCCGGACAGGGGCCACTGCATCAGAAAGCGGAAAAGCTGGCTCTCCGGAAAAATATACCGCTTATTGTAACCGGTCATCTGCCGCGCAGACAGCTCTTGCAGGACATGGCCCGGTCGGATGTCGTAGTCCTACCCTCCGTCTGGCCGGAAAATGAACCTGTCACACTTCTTGAGGGTGGCGCGGCCGGAGCCGCGCTGCTGGTCTCACGCAGTGGCGGCGCTGCGGACATGGTGCAGGACGGAGACACAGGGCTGACCGTGCCTCCGGGAGATGCAAAAGCTCTTGCCCTGGCCATGCGCCGGTTCATTACCGAACCTGGTCTGGCGGCCCGTATGGGCGCCAAAAATCTGACACGCCGATCGCAATTTGACGAAACCAGAACCGTCACACAACTGGAGAATATCTACTCTGGCAAAACAGAGCCAGACACAACTGTCTCTCCACGGCCAGTCGTGATTCTGACGGGAGAAGGAACAGCTCCGGATGCAATTATCACGCTGACCGACCATCTGCACGACTACCTTACTCTTCCCGCTTCGTTTCGCCTTCTGCGCCATGACTGGGTAAATGCAGAGGCATGGGAAAACGCGCAGTTACTCTGGCTATGGAACGAAAAAAATGCTTTGCCGGTCGCGCTTAATGCCCTGAGGCGCAATATTCCCATTCTGGCGCCAGCAGGCATCGGGCTGGAGGACCGGATCAGAACCGGAGCCCCGGTTCTCCTGTATCGGACCCCGCTGGAAGCGCTCGCCCATCTTCAGATTCTTCTCGAGAAACCGGGCATACGTTCATATCTGGCCGATAATGCCTCGGTTGCAGCCGATGCCGTATGGAGCTCTCCGGGAGAGTCCTTCGCACTCCGGGCTGAGCAACTGGACTGAATTTATGCGTATTGAAATTGTCAACGAACGCCTTCTGCCACGCTTTGGGGTCGATCGTCTCTTAATCCTGCTGGCGAAACATCTGGTAGCTCAGGGCCACGAAGTTGGTTTCACCTGCCTGCACTGTGATCCGCGGCTTCCGGAAGGGATCGGAGAAGTAATCACTCTTACTATTCCGCCTGGACTGGACATGGCGGCCACGGAATATGAAGTAGCCCGTCTGATGCGTCGCCGCCTGGAAGAGCGGAAACCTGATGCCGTAGTCAGTGGTGGATGGCCATTTTTCCGGACAACGCGGGAGTGCGGCGAACGTGGCATTGCCAGCCTGTTTATTGATGCCGGCGCCACGGCGCAGGATGGCATGACCGGACCTGCACTTGTCATGCAGCGTGAACTGCGCCGTGTTCGGCAGATGGAGCTGCCCGGTACAGATCGCATTCTGCCAATCAGCCATTTCATCTGCAGAAGCCAGACATTTCCGGATCGCGGGCAGAAAGCCGGCGTCCGGACTGTCCTTCTGGGCAGCAACCACATGGATAATGCTCTGTTTCCATCAGGTGATCAGGACCCATCAGGCGAGGCTCTTCTCGCCCGGTTGCAAATGTTAAAAGATGCGGGATCACCTCTGATTCTTGCACTCGGACGGTTTGAGACCAGCGGATATAAAAATTCCGTTGCTGCTTACGACGTGCTCCGTCGTGTGCGACTGTCCGTGCCTCAGGTCAGGCTGCTGATTCTCGATGCAGGAGTTGACTGTCTTATACCACCCGACCTTGCGTCCTCCGTTATCCTTCTGGGGCAGCCGGACGACGCCACACTTCGTGCGGTAATGGAGATATGCGAGGTCGGACTGAGCCCATCTCTGTGGGAAGGCTTTAACTTCCCGATTGTCGAAATGCAGCATCTCAAGCGCCCGGCCCTGGCTTTCGCTCTCGGCGCACATCCGGAAGTGATCGCACATCCCTGGCTTTTGTGTGACAGCGTTGAAGATATGATCCGGAAAACAATCCGGATTCTGACCGATCTGGCCCCGACTGAACTGATGACCGCCTTAGAACGCAGCCATCATAAATTTCCCTGGCAGCGTACTCTTACGCAGTGGGAAGAAGAAATCCTGAGCGCTGTTGCGCATCACCGGTCCGGGAAACCAGAAGATGATCCGGCGCCCCGTATCATTCTGGCAGACGTGACCAATGCCAGCATTGATCCGGCCAACTCCGGTGTCATGCGCGTTACACGTCAGCTTTTTTCCTGTTTGCAGAAACAGGAAAATCTGAAGCTTGTTTTTGTTCGCTGGGATTCATGCGCTCATACCTATCGTCTTCTGAATGGAGATCAGAGAAAGGCCCTGGCATGTTATGGCGGACCGGTGGACCGGTTGTCTCTTCTGGCAGAGGCACAAAGCCTGGATCTGGAGGAAATGCTTCGTATGATCCGGACAGGAACAAAACCTCCTGTTCTGTTCACGCCAGAAGTCATTCTGGATGGAGCCGGTATGGAGCGTCTCGCCTGGGCGCGAGGGCGAAATATGATGACCAGCGCGATCCTGCATGACCTGATTCCAATTGAACACCCCGGATACTGCGATCGTCACGTTATTGCTGCTTTTCCGGCCTATCTGTCGGCTCTGCTACAGTATGATCATATCTGGAGTGTTTCTGATTACAGTGATTCCTGCCTCAAAAACTGGACTTCCCGCCATAATCTGCCTCTGCGTGCTACAATCAGAACGTTGTGGCTGGCAGGACAATTTGGCTCTTCCGCACGCATCACAACTCCCCCGAAACGACTCAACAGCGAAATCAGAGTGCTCTGTGTTTCAACCCTGGAGCCGCGCAAAAATCACGTTTCGCTTCTCGCTGCCTGGCGCCGTTTACGTCGGCATCGGCCAGATCTGAAAATCAGGCTGACACTGGTCGGTAATCATTACGCCGGAGCACCCGGAATTTTCGAAGCCATTCAGGATGCCGTCGATGAAGACTCATCAATTGAATATAAAGGCGTTCTGAGCGATCAGGATCTTCTGGACACCTATGAAGCATGCGATTTTACGATTTATCCTTCTCTGGTTGAAGGATTTGGTCTGCCGATACTGGAAAGTCTCTGGCTGGGCCGCCCCTGCATCACACATAAAGCTGGCGTCATGGCTGAACTGGCATCATCAGGCGCCTGCCTTAGTGCCGATATGCAGGATCCGGAGCAGATTGAAAATGTGCTTGAGCGTCTGGCCACGGATGCAGAACTTCTCAGCCAGATGACAGAAAAATCCTCCACAAGAAAAATCTCTACCTGGCGGGACTACGCCATACAGATTGGGTACGACCTGTCCTGCCTTAAAACAAGGGAGAAAACCATTGCCTGAATACGACGCTCGCAGTCTTGTTGCTGAACTGGCCAGGGAACAGACTTACTGGCTGCGTCGCAACAGACCTGACCTTGAAGAGCTTTTTTTACAAAAAGAAGAAACTCATAATTCAGAATCCGAAAACCCTGATAAATAATTATTGTATCCCGCACTCTGACAAATCCGAGCGAAACTCCATTGACCTTCGCCATCACTGCTCGTTTGATATCCTTATATCCATGATCGACATAAGCAAAATTAAACCCTCATTCCGGGCAGCATGAATAAAACCTGTCATGACTCCTTCATCACGACAGCAATGACCATAACAGAAAGCTCATCCATCCCATTCAACGAATAGCCTGACACAATCCGCCCCACAGATCATACCACTACCGGATACCTATGCCTCCTCTGCCATCGGCGACAGATTGCTGTGAAGATTTTCCTGAGCGATAAGATCCTTGCGTGACAGCTTGCCGATCAGCGTCTTTGGCAACATCTCCCGGAATACAACCTGACGAGGTCTCTCTATTTTCGAAACATACTGACCAATATGATCGAGCAGCTCCCGTTCCGTCACCGCCACTCCTTCCTTCAGTGTTACAAATGCCTTCGGTGCCTGCCCACGGTATTCATCAGGTACACCGATGACCAATGCCTCCAGAACTGCCGGATGACGATATAACGCCTCCTCAATCACATGCGGATAGACGTTGTAGCCACCACAAAGAATAATGTCTTTCAGACGATCGACCAGATAAAGATAACCATCGTCATCCAGATATCCAACATCACCCGTCCGAAGAAATCCATCCTCGGTAAAGGGATTTTCAAGAGACTGACCGCCCCAGTAACCCGGCATCACCTGCGGTCCACGCACACACACCTCACCAGACTGCCCACTGGAAAGTGTGTGGTGCGGCGGTGAAATATCCCGAATCTGTAACTCTGTTCCCGCAACCGGAAGGCCGCACGATCCGTCACGTGCGTTATCCAGCGGATTAAACGTAAGCACCGGCGACGTCTCACTCAGGCCATACCCTTCAATCACCGGGCAATGCGCGGTTTCCTCAAACTGTTTACGCAGGGCGACAGGAAGCGGCGCACCACCGGAAATAACCGCCGTCATATGAGCAAAACACTCTGGCCTGATGTCTTTCTGCCGAAGCAATGCCGTCAGAATAGTCGGCACAGCAGGAAAGATCGTCACCTTGTTATGAAGAAGCGTTTCCAGCGTCGCCCGCGCATCAAAACGCGGCAGCAGCACCATCATACCCATCCGGTCAACCGACAGAAGCATGACAGTCATCATGGCGAACACATGAAACAGGGGAAGCACACCAAGAATCACCTGAGGCCCGTCCAGAGCACCCTCAATTCGTTCGCCAATCTGCGCGAGATTTGCCAGAAGATTACCATGCGTCAGCATCGCTGCCTTAGGCGTCCCGGTCGTGCCTCCGGTAAACTGCAGAACAGCGACATCCTTCAGCGGGTCCAGAGCAACCGGCTTCGGAAGCCCTCTGGTCACAACGAGCTTGTGAAACGTGATAAGACGAGGGTCCTGTTCAAAACGCACCAGTTCACGTGACTTAAAAGCCCTGAACAAAAACGATTTTCCCCATGGAAGCGCTTCCGTGAAAGGACAGACGATGATGTGATGGATCGGACAATTCCGTGTTGCGGCAATCGCTGGCGTCGCAATCATCGCCAGATCCGTAACCGCGAGAACAGACACACCGGACGTCAGAAGAATCTGGTGAATTTCATGTTCAACATAAAGCGGATTGATATTGACAACGATCGCTCCGATACGCTGTGCCGCAAAAAACAGTATAACAGAATAAGGCGTATTCGGCAGACACAGACCGATACGATCTCCTTTTTTCATACCGGCTTCCTGCAACCCGGCCGCCGCATGGTCTGCCGCGTGAAACAGATCCCGATACGTCGTACGCCTGCCAAGAAAATCAATCGCCGCGGCATCGGGGCACTGTGCCGCAGCACGCGCAAGAAGACCGGACAGGGTCTGACCGGGTACGCCCGGCTTCAGATCAGTCGTAAAACGATGTTCCGTAAAACTATCCATATCGAGACCCTTTCGGGCAGCGGCATCAGAAATGCGATCTGATCCCGAAACCGACGACATTTGCATGGTTGTTGTAAACACCGACAATCTGTCCCGCCGTCGCAGAAGACGAGCTGTTGATGTGTCCCGCTGGGAAAAACAGATGCGCGAAGGAAAGTTCCATTGTCAGTTGCCTGACCGGGGAATATTCAGCCCCAAATCCCAGAGTATAGCGGCTCGCATCCGGAGCCCGGGTGAACCGCGACTCAGTTCCCGAAGGACTCTGATCGTAGCTGAAGCCGCTGCGTAATGTGACCTGCCGCAAAATACGATAAGAGGCACTGACTCCGCCAAACCAGGAGTTATGCCACCCGACAGGAATGGATGTATTCAGCCCGTTATGATCTGAAATCGCATTTAGCCCCTGCAACAATGACCAGTGCGTCCATTCACCCTGAAGCATCAGCGTCCAGCGTGACGAAAGTTTTCTTGTCACTCCGACAGAAACAGAATCAGGGAGTGTCACCTGCATTTTTGAATGACCGCTCTCGGCAGCAAGAAGTCCGTTGACCTGAGGCTGAGCAGCCGCAAGGGAGAGGGGCGGTGCAAATTTCAGCTTTGTGGCTACCGGAAACGACATACGTGAACGATAGGTAACACCGATCTGAGTCTTGTTATCCAGGCGATAAATCGCACCGGCGGAATAGCCAAATCCAAATCCATTCCCGGCAAGACTGGCATTTGTTGGACCGTAAGCATTCAGCGCACCCAGATTGGCTGTCTCAGTGAAGCGACCCTGAAGGAAGCCAAAACGTGGACCGACCCCCAGCACCAGACGCGGCGTTACTTTGTAAGAAACAGCCAGGTCCAGTTCATACCCGGTAATGGACGTTACAAGACTTTGATACCGGCCAACCCAGTTCTCCGGATAATTCATCCGCAGACCCCATGGTGTCGTTCCGGCATAACCGACCGCCCAGCGATCATTAATTTTCCAGACACCATAGCCTGCGGCTGTAGCGCCGGCACTGATATTCTTATTGCCACTGGTCCCGGAAGTCGTAGTACCCTGACCGAGGTAGTTTTGCCCTGAAAATCGTGCACTCGGACCAATATAAAAAGCATTGCCTTCGATTTCACTGTATTCGAGCAGCGACATCCCGGCAGGATTGAGGAGCACGGTCGAGGCGTCAGTTGCGCGACTGACACCCCCAACATACGCACTGGCAACGGATGTCGCATCGGTCTCTCTGAGAGCAATGCCGGAAGCGAAGGCCGCGCAGGGCGGGAAAAAGACCAGAGTGGCCGCGGTCCCAAACGCCGCCGCAGTCGGGAAATGTTTCATTGTTTTTTTCCTTCCCGATACCCGGCTCCCATAGAGCCGACCGGCGGGTAGTCACCTTCTTTTGGGTGACGTTAACGGAATACCACATGGAGAAATAACGAACACGATGCAACAAAGTCATGCATAAACCGTTCGTTTTTCGGTCACATAATCTTGATTAAAACACAATTATCAAGGAATCGTGCGCGATAAAGAAAACATATCTACATATCATTTATGCGTGCTATGAATGTCGTAGTTTACGTATACGTCATCCAAAGCAGACAATAAAATCGGGGTGGCGATGGATGCAAAGGAGGTCTCGCACATGAGTTCAGTCGTCATTGCAGGATATGTCAGGTCGCCGTTCCAGCCAGCCCGCAAGGGTGAACTTGTGCGAACCCGCCCGGATGATCTCGCTGCTCAGGTCGTCCGCGCGCTCGTCGAACGCACAGGCGTACAGGCCACGGACATAGAGGATCTGATCCTTGGCTGTGCTTTCCCCGAAGGCGAACAGGGTATCAATATCGGTCGCATCGTCAGCATTCTCGCTGATCTCCCGCTGTCGGTTGCCGGAATGACGGTCAATCGCTTCTGCGGCTCATCCATGCAATCCGTTCACATTGCGGCAGGCGCCATTCAGATGGGCGCGGGTGAGGCTTTTATCTGTGCCGGCGTCGAAAGCATGACCCGCGTGCCGATGGGTGGCTTCAACCCGATGCCCAATCCGGGACTCTATAAAAAACGACCAGGCGTTTACATGGATATGGGCATCACCGCTGAAAACGTCGCAAAGAAATACGAAATCACCCGGGACCAGCAGGAACAGTTTGCCCTCCGGAGCCAGAATCGCACCCGTGACGCCATCAGCGCAGGCCGTCTTTCCGATGAAATCGTATCCATCCCAACGCCGAATGGCGCCGTCACAAAAGATGGCTGCCCACGCCCTGAAACCACCGCTGAAGGCCTCGCCGGCCTCAGACCGGCCTTCGATGCCGCAGGCACCGTCACCGCAGGCACGTCGTCGCCTCTTACGGATGGCGCCGCCGCTGTGCTGATCTGCTCGGAAGACTACGCGGACCGCAACGGGCTTGAGAAAATGGCACGTATCCGATCCATCGCGGTTTCGGGTTGTGAACCAGAAATTATGGGCATCGGCCCCGTGCAGGCAACCCGTAAAGCCCTGGCGCGCGCCGGAATCGGTATCGAAGACCTGGGCGTTGTCGAACTGAACGAGGCTTTTGCGTCCCAGTCCCTCGCCTGCATCCGCGAACTCGGCCTGCGTGACGACATCATAAACATCGACGGGGGCGCCATAGCCCTCGGACACCCTCTGGGTGCCACCGGCGCCCGCATCACCGGCAAGGCCGCCCAGCTTCTGAAACGCGAAAATGCGCGTTACGCACTCGCAACACAATGCATTGGCGGTGGCCAGGGTATCGCCACCATCATGGAGCGGATCTGATGGACCAGACCGTAAACCACCGTACGGGACCAGACGACAGTCCCGCATTCTCCCGCGTCTGCGTGGTGGGCGCAGGTGTCATGGGTGCTGCTATCGCGGCCCATATCGCTAACGCAGGCATCCCGGTTCTGCTACTCGACCGCGTCGAGGGTGAAGACCGCAGCAGTCTCGCGAAAGGGGCCATCGCGCGAATGCTCAGAACCGAGCCCGCACCGTTCATGGACCCGGCCGCCGCAAAACTCATTCAACCCGGCAATATCGAAGACAATCTCGATGCTGTTTCCGAATGCGACTGGATCATCGAGGCCATCATCGAACGCCCGGATCTGAAACAGGCACTTTATAAACGGCTGGACACCGTGCGTCGTCCCGGCACCCCGATCAGTTCTAATACGTCCACGATTCCACTTGTATTCCTGACGGCGAATATGCCGGAAACTTTCAGGCGTGATTTTCTCATCACGCATTTCTTTAACCCACCCCGCTATATGCGGCTGCTCGAACTCGTCCGGGGCCCTGAGACGGATCATGCTCATGTCACCAGACTCACGACGTTCTGTGACCGCAATCTCGGAAAAACTATCGTAAACGCCAAAGACACACCAGGTTTCATTGCAAACAGGATTGGCACCTTCTGGATGCTTGTCGCCGTGAAAACCGCTATTGAAAGCGGCCTCACCGTCGAGCAGGTCGATGCTGTCATCGGGCGCCCCTTCGGCATTCCGAAAACCGGTGTTTTCGGACTGATCGATCTCGTCGGGGTCGATCTCATGCCGCATATCAATGCCAGCATGAAGGCCACACTGCCAGAAAACGATCGCTACCGCCTTTTTTCTGACGACATCGCCCTGATCGGAAAAATGATCGAAGCCGGCAATACAGGCAGAAAAGGCAACGGCGGATTCTATCGTCTGAATCGTAAAGGTTCCGACAAATTCAAAGAGTCCATCGACCTGACAACAGGAGCATATGCCCTTTCCGAACGCTTCTCTCTGCCTTCACATGTAAAGCGTGCCGAAGATCTGATGACCTCACCCGACAAGCTCGGTGTCTACGCACGCCGTGTCATGGGTGAGACACTGGCTTATGCCGCATCGCTCGTGCCGGAGATTTCCGATGATATCATCGGTATCGATAAAGCCATGGAACTTGGATTTAACTGGAAGAAAGGACCTTTTGCGCTGATCGATCAGATTGGCCCCTCCCGTTTCGCAGCACTTTTACAGACACAGGATATTCCGGTTCCGCAAATAGTTGAAAAGGTTGGTTCAGGAAAATTCTATGAATATCATGAGGATGTTCTGAACGCTTTTACTCCTGAAGAAAGCTATAAACCTGTTCCACGTGCCGAAGGCATCCTGTTACTGGAAGATATTCGCAAGCGTGGTAAACCTGTCCTCTCGAACAAATCGGGTGCATTGTGGGATATAGGCGACGGTGTCGCCTGCTTTGAAATCACCACAAAAATGAACACATTCGATGAGAATGTTCTTTCCATTCTTGAAGAAGCCATCGGACACGTAAAAAATAGCTTTCGCGCGCTTGTTCTCCACACCGATGCGGATAATTTCTCCGCGGGCGCCAATATCGGGCTGGCGCTTTTTGCAGCCAACATGGCCGCCTGGGGCGAGACCCAGAAACTGGTTCAAAAGGGCCAGAAGGTGCTCAAAGCCCTGAAATACGCCCCCTTCCCCGTGGTCGCGGCTCCCGCCGGCCTGGCCCTCGGGGGTGGCTGCGAACTCATCCTGCATGCCGATGTCGTTCAGGCCCATGCCGAACTTTACACCGGACTTGTAGAATGTGGTGTCGGTCTGATTCCCGGCTGGGGTGGGTGCGGTGAAATGCTGCTACGTCTCCGGGCCGATCCTCGTACCCCGCATGGCCCGATACCCGCTACCCGCGAGGTTTTTGAGATGATCGCCATGGCCCGTGTCTCGAAATCTGCCGCTGAAGCAAAACGGATGCACATTCTGCGGAAATCAGATGGCATTACCATGAACCGCGACCGCGTTCTGGCCGACGCCAAAGCCCGTGCGCTCGCGATGATCGAGGGATACATCCCCCCCGAACAGCCGGAATTTCATGTCTCAGGCGCTTCCGGTCGCACGGCGTTCATCATGGCAATCGACGGGATGGCAAAACAGGGTCTCGCAACACCCCACGACCGTGTCGTATCCGGTGAGCTTGCCACGGTTCTGACCGGAAACGGTCATGACGTGACAGAAATCGTCAGTGAAAAGCAAATGATGGATCTCGAAAGCGCTTCCTTCATGCGTCTGATCCGCACGAGCCCGACACTCGACCGGATCGAGCATATGCTCGAAACCGGCAAACCCCTCAGAAACTGAACGAAGGGGATCCAGGACATGCAAACCTACACACCACCACTCCGCGACATGAAATTTGTTCTGAATGAACTTCATGATTTCTCCCGCCTGACGAAACTGGACGCTTTCTCCAGCATTGATGCAGACCTTACGGAAACAGTCCTTGAGGAAGCAGGAAAATTCGTCACCGAAGTACTCCTGCCACTGAACGCGATCGGTGACCGGGAAGGCTGCCACCTCGAAAACGGTGTCGTCCGCACGCCGGCCGGCTTCAGAGAAGCCTACGCAATGTTCTGCGAAGCGGGCTGGTCTTCAGTGACAGGGCTACCTGAATACGGCGGTCAGGGTCTGCCGGAAAGTATCGGCATGCTGATCTCGGAGATGATCTGCTCGGCCAATCTGTCTTTCGGTCTCTACCCGGGTCTGACCAATGGTGCGATGACGGCTCTGCGGAAATACGGATCGGAGGAACTGAAATCTCTCTATCTGCCAAAAATGATCGACGGCACCTGGTCCGCCAGCATGTGCCTTACCGAATCTCAGTGCGGCACGGATCTGGGGCTGGTCCGAACCCGTGCGGTCCCTGCCGATGACGGCTCATGGCGCCTCACCGGATCAAAAATCTTCATCTCCGCCGGCGAGCATGACCTGACAGAAAACATCATCCATCTCGTTCTGGCCCGACTGCCCGACGCACCCAAAGGAATCAAAGGGATCAGCCTGTTTCTTGTGCCGAAGTTTCTGCTCCATGACGACGGAACCATCGGCACCCGCAATGGCGTGATCTGCACGGCTCTTGAACACAAGATGGGAATTAAAGGATCTGCGACCTGCCAGCTCAGTTTCGACGATGCAAAAGGCTGGCTCGTGGGACAGGTCCATAAAGGCATGCAGGCGATGTTTGCCATGATGAACAACGAGCGCCTCGGCGTCGGCATCCAGGGGCTTGGCATCGCGGAAGTGTCGTATCAGAGCGCGGTGGCCTATGCAAAAGATCGTCTGCAGGGCAGGTCGCTTGCCGGCGCAAAATATCCGGAACTCCCCGCTGATCCGATCATCGTCCACCCGGATGTCCGACGTATGCTGATGACGATGCGTGTCATTGCCGAAGGCTGCCGGGCACTCGGCGCCTGGGTCGCTGGCGAGCTCGACATTGCCGAACACAGTACAAACGAACAGGAACGCCGTGACGCCGAAGATGTCGTCGCACTGATGACACCGGTCGTCAAAGCCCTGTTCACGGATCTTGGCAGCGACGCCGCCAACCTTGCCGTGCAAACCTATGGTGGCCACGGCTACATCGTGGATCACGGCGTCGAGCAATATGTTCGCGATTCCCGTATTGCGATGATCTATGAAGGCACAAACGGCATACAGGCCCTCGATCTCGTCGGTCGCAAGCTCCCCGCGCATATGGGCCGCAATCTTCGCGGCCTGTTCCACCCCATCGCAAACTTCATCGAAGAACACAAAACCAGTCCTGTTCCAGGCAAAATGACGGAGAATCTCGAACGTGCCTTCGGTGCCCTGCAACTGGCGACCGGACTGATCGCCCGGCGTGGCATGAACGACCCGGAAGAAGCCGCCGCCGCCGCAACGGATTATCTGCGCCTGACAGGACTGGTGGCACAGGCCTGGCTCTGGGCCCGCACCGTCATCATCGCCACGCCGAAAGCAGATGCAGACGGTCCCGACAAAGCCTTCTACACCGCCAAACTCAGTTCAGCGCAGTTTTTCTATGATCGTATCCTTCCCGACACAGCCGCCCTGTATCTGAAGATAAAATCGGGAAAAGCATCAATGATGAGCCTGCCGGAAGACGGATTCTGATCATTTCAAGGAGGATCGCTCTCATGCCCCCCGCCACGGGTCATTTCGAATCATCATCTCCGGAACGGGATGATTTCATACCAATCCCGGTCTTTGACGCATCCGGTTTCGATACCCTCACCGGTTCATTCAAAGTCCGGGACGAACACGGACGACTTGTGGCCGGTTTCCAGGTGGAACCACGACATTGCAACCATACAGGCACATGTCATGGCGGAATGCTTGCTACAATCTGCGATGGCTATATGGCGGTAGCGGCCATGTACGAACACGATCTGCAGGTCCCCATTCTTCCGACCATGTCTCTGACTGTCGATTTTCTCGCCCCGGGTCGGGTCGGGGCATGGGTTGAATTCCGTGCCGATGTGCTGCGTGTGACCCGTAACGCGGTCTTCGTGCAGGGGCTTGGCCGGGTCGGCAACGACCCCATTGTCCGGGCGAGCGGCGTCTTCAAACGTCCCGCACCAAACCCGGACGGGCTCGACGCCGGACGGGAGTTGCGCAGATTTTTGCGAAAACCGGAATGAGGGTACTCACCATGAAACCCGAGCACGAGGCGGCGTTTCAGATCGCACAGGGCTGACATCACTGGAAGACCATGCAGAACTCTCTATATCTGAGGTCAGTTGATGCACTGACCACTCTCAATCATGACACGTATCGGGATACCCGACATGTGTCCGCGTGCAGGTAAGGAACCTTTTATGTCCACCGCCGGGAGCAATCCTGACAGCCGTCTTTTCTCTGTCACCGAACTCTCACGGGAACTGGGCATAACGCCGCGCTCGCTGCGATTTTACGAGGATAAAGGCCTCATCATGCCAGCGCGCGCCGGCACCACACGTGTCTACTCCGCCCGGGATCGCGCACGCATCAAACTCATCATCCGCGGCAAGCACCTTGGTTTCCATCTTCGTGACATTAAGGACTATCTGGATCTTTACGATGCAGATCCCAAGCATAACGCACAGAAAATGCTGCTGCTCAAAAAGGTACAAAAGCGCATGCGCGAACTGAATGCCATGAACGCCGCCATCGCCGCCACGCTTTCCGATCTAGAACACATCCAGCAGGCTCTCCTGGAGTCCTTTGATCAGAAAGCCGGATAACTGCTTCCTGATTTATCAATTCGCAAAAACAACCCTGATTCCATCCGTTTCAGGGCACAGCCCATGGCTCCAGAACGGCCTGATGTCGCGGCATCCGAAAAGGATGATCGGAGTTGGTCGTCAGGCCCTCATCAGAGATAAAATTCTTTCTGATGACCGTTTCGGTTCCGTCAATATGAATGCGACCTGACGTTATCCCCGGACCAGCCGGCACATGGCGCGAATGACCATAATATGGTCCCGTTCCGGCCACTCCTGATGTATACCATGAAATATCAAGTAAAATTCGCCAATTTCCGGCAGGAACATTTCTGAATGTATAAATACATCCAGGTTCCGCAGACGCATGACGAATATATTGCCGGGCATCACTGCTGATGTCTTCGGCGAAATGCGAGCCGGATGTCTGAACCCGATACCACGCGTCAAAATACTTCGTATCAGGGAAAATCATCCCGTCATGGGCGGACTCACAATCCCTCCCGCCAGGGTAAAGACTGTTGCGTGCCTGCCCATGCAGAATGAGAGTTGTCGCTCCCTTCTCAAGAGACCACTGCACCTCAGCCGGGCTGAAGACTTCATGTATTTTCGGTCCGCAGGACACAAGAAACACACACAATGTCAGCAGGATGATTTTCAACGCAGTCATTCCCGAAATTCCGCCAGACAGTATTCATCAGACGCACAACGCACCCGGCCGCTTCGGGATTTCTGAAACAGGCAACCGGGTTTATTTCAATATTTTACCCCTGATACCAGAGGCTGTGACGATGAACCTGCCCGATGAAAGTATCCGGACTCAGCCCGGACCTGGCAGGGACCGCAGGCCCCTGCGAATGTTCCCCGCTGACCACTACCCAAGTATCTGCCCGATGATACGCGCCGTATAGTCGATCACAGGGATGATTTTCCCGTAATTGATACGTGTTGGCCCGATAACACCGATCGCGCCAACAATACGGTTGGATTCATTACGAGCAGGCGCAACCACCATCGACATGCCCGAAACACCAAACAGACCACTTTCAGCGCCTATAAAGATCCGCACACCATCCGAATCTTCAGCGAGTTCCAGAAGCCGCAGCATAGCATCATGTTTTTCAAGACGCTCAAACAGCATCTGAATGGTCGAAAGACGCTCAATTTCAGTCACATCCGTCAGGAGATGACCCTGTCCGCGAATAATGAGCGTGCCGCTGCGCCCCTCATCACTCCAGGTCGCCAGTCCGCTTGCAACAACCACAGCCGCAAGCTGATCGAGCTCCGTCTGATCGGCGCCCATCTCCTGATCGACCTGTGTCCTGAGTTCCGCAAGCGTCCGGCCCGTCAGACGCGCATTCAGATAATTCGCGGCTTCATTAAGCGTAGAGGGCGGCATCCCCACAGGCGTTTCAATAACGCGATTTTCAACCTGGCCATCAGACCCGACGAGGATAACAAGGGCACGATTACCGCCAAGAGCCACAAACTCGATATGCTTGACGGTCCCCTCGGTTTTTGGCGCGAGAACAAGACTGGCCGCCTGAGACAAACCGGACAGCATCATTGACGCTTCGGCGAGTGTGTCTTCGAGAGATCGTCCACGCGCCTCAAGCGAGGTCGCTATGGATTCACGCTCGCTTTCAGTCAGACTGCCGAACTGAAGCATGCCGTCCACAAACAGACGCAACCCCTTCTCGGTCGGAAGCCGCCCGGCAGAAGTATGAGGAGAAAACAGAAAGCCGGCCTCCGTCAGATCCGCCATCACATTGCGGATCGTCGCCGGCGACAGGCCCACGGGAAGCCTGTGCGCAAGCGTGCGGCTGCCCACGGGGCCGCCTGTTTCCAGGTAATGCTCCACCAGTTCACGCAGGATCGTCGCCGAACGCGTGCTCAGGCTCCCTGTCAGAACTCCCGGTCCAGGCAGAAGACCAAAGTCCCTGAGCGATTTTTCCTTACTGCTGGTTATCGTCGTAGCCCCTGAGTTGCTGGCGGTTCCGTCTCCTGACTGTGGGCATGACAGCAGCACCTGACAAGAGGGCACCGGGTGGTCAGAGCCGGACGGGCGGGCTATGGAGCCCGGCAGTCCTCGCGTGCTCCGCCACGCCCGCCTTCACATCAGGGATATTGCTCATGCGTCCTTCCGGTCGTGCCAATGATGCCATGCGATCCGTCAGCATCGAAACCGGCTTTGCCCGTCACGCCGAAGGATCGGCACTGATCCGCGTGGGCGGCACCGAAGTGCTCTGCGTCGCCAGCGTCGAGCAACGCGTGCCCCCTTTTCTAAAAGGTAAGGGCACAGGCTGGATTACCGCCGAATACGGCATGCTGCCACGCGCCACACACACCCGTGGAAGCCGTGAAGCCGCGAAGGGAAAGCAGTCAGGCCGCACACAGGAAATCCAGCGCCTCATCGGTCGGTCACTGCGCGCCGTGACAGATCTTGCAGCGCTGGGCGAGATGAGCGTCACGCTCGACTGTGACGTTCTCAACGCGGATGGCGGAACCCGCTGTGCCTCCATCACCGGCGCATGGGTCGCGCTGCGCCTCGCACTCGGCAAGCTTCAGCGGGGACGCGTGCTGAAGTCGATCCCCCTGACGGGTCAGGTCGCGGCCGTATCCTGCGGACTGACGGGAGAAGGTGCGGTTCTCGATCTCGATTATATCGAGGACAGTTCGGCCATCGCCGACACAAATTTCGTGCTGACCGCCGATAACGGGATCGTCGAAATTCAGGGCACAGCAGAAGAAAAACCGTTTTCAGAAAACGAGTTCTTCGTCCTGCTCGGACTGGCCAAATGCGGCATAAAAGACCTGTTCGCAGCACAGAATGCCGCCATCACCGTCGCAGAGGCATCATGAGCACAATCCTGCCACTGGTCCGGGGCAGCCGCCTCGTCCTGGCCAGTCACAACAAAGGCAAACTGGCTGAATTCTCCACGCTGCTCGATGGCTACGGCATCACCGTGGTCTCAGCCGGTGAACTCGGACTCCCGGAACCGGAAGAAACAGCGACAACCTTTACCGGCAACGCTGAACTGAAAGCTCTGGCAGCAGCGAAAGCGGCAAAAATCCCGGCGCTTTCAGACGATTCCGGCCTTTGCGTTTCGGCGCTGGATGGGGCACCCGGAATCTATTCGGCGCGCTGGGCAGGCCCGGATAAAGACTTCGCAAACGCCATGCAGCGCATCGAAGACGGCATCGGCGGGAACGAACGGACTGCGTGGTTCATCTGCGTGCTGTGCCTGGCCTTTCCGGATGGCACCACCCACTGCTTTGAAGGCCGCATCGACGGTACCATCGCCCCGGCCCCACGCGGCCAGGAGGGACACGGCTACGACCCCATCTTCGTGCCAGCCGACGAGACCCGAACATTCGCGGAAATGACCGACGCGGAGAAGAACAGAATCAGTCACCGGGCCCGGGCCTTCGAAGCATTCCGCGCCACCTGCCTGGCCTGAAAGAAACTCTCCGACGACGAAAAACGCGACAGGGTCCTCCGTGTCGCCGGGTGCCCCGCTGGCCCTGCCACGCTCCGGCCTGTCGGAGCCCCGGCGCATACCAGAACCTGTTCTGTCTCTGCGGTTGCCACTAAAAATAACGTACCGGCACGCCCGTACGCTGATGCACATTCTCCCGCAGAAACGTCAGCCGCCATCCATGCGGACCGCGCTGTCGTGCCAGAGACCTGCAACGTCGTGCAGATCATCCCGACTGGCAGAACTCAACTCCCTGATGCACTCCCAGGACTCTCCCCGGACCCGGCAGGGACTCCACGCCCCCGCACCCCGATTGATCAATAATAAAATGGTTTCCAAAGGTCTGTGACCTTTTGCAGGTTCAGGGCAGCAAAGCCCTGGGAAGAAGCCAACACTTAGAGCCTGATGATTTTGGGCTGAATCGGAATATGGGTACCCAGATTGGCTGAAATCTGATTCAACCATCTGGCTGGATTGGAGGCCAGCATGGATGGCGCG
>NZ_WOSX01000048.1 GCF_011516735.1 Acetobacter fallax
ACGCTCTTCAAGATACCGTCTGTGGAGCAATTGACGATATCTCTCATCGCCAGGCCGCAGCGTGCTTCACCGCCGCCGGATATGAACCAGACTGATCGGATTATGCTCTAACAGCAGACATTCAGCATTCCCCGCCAGACCACCCGTATTGCAAATCGTATAACCGTCCAGAATAAAGCAATATGCCGGTAGCTGCTCCTCGCGCCCGGACACAACGCAGCGCCCCCCTCCGCAAATCCTCCCTTCCTGAAAACTTTCCACTTCCCCTTAAAACCCCTAAACACCCCCGCCAGCAGCGAAGCCGGTGATTACCATTGGACATCGTTACGATCTCGCATGATTGTGGGATACAAGGCAGACCCGGCAGGGCACTTCCCCGCCGGAGCAGGGCGCACAAAGACCGGAAGCGGAGACGCAACAACAGCATGCTGGACGGAATGAACGCACAGGACACAACCACCCCCGGTGCCGAAAACGCGGACGGTTACCATAAAGGTCTCGGCAGACGGCAGATCCAGATGATCGCCATCGGCGGCGCCATCGGCACGGGCCTTTTCCTTGGCGCCGGCGCCCGCCTGCAAAGTGGTGGCCCGTCGCTGGCCCTCGTCTATCTGGTCTGCGGTTTCTTCGCTTTTCTGATCCTGCGGGCGCTTGGCGAACTCATCATGCACCGGCCCACAAGCGGCAGTTTCGTCGCTTACGCCCAGGAGTTCCTGGGAGAAAAATCTGCCTTCGTCGCAGGCTGGATGGCCTTCCTGAACTGGTCCATGACCGGCATCGCCGACATCACCGCCGTCGCGATGTATATGCATTTCTGGGCTCCGTTTGGCGCCGTGCCGCAATGGGTCTTCGCCCTCATCGCCCTCTGCGTCGTCACCAGCATGAATCTCATCGGCGTGAAATATTTCGGTGAGATGGAATTCTGGTTCTCGCTCCTCAAAGTCATCGCGCTTGTCATCTTTCTCGTTGTCGGAAGCGTGATTCTCGGCACCCGCATGCCGCTCGATGGCCACACCACCGGCCTGCATCTCATCAGCGACAATGGCGGCCTGTTCCCTCACGGTCTTCTCGCCGCGCTGGCCCTCACGCAGGGCGTGGTCTTCGCCTATTCCGGCATCGAGCTCATCGGCACCGCGGCAGGCGAATGCGCGGACGCCCGCTCCATCGTTCCGCGCGCGATCAACAGCGTAATCTGGCGTATCGCCCTGTTTTATGTCGGCTCGGTCGTGCTGATGGTCTGCCTGCTTCCCTGGACGGCCTACCACGCCGGCGTCAGCCCGTTCGTCACCTTCTTTCAGGCCCTCGGCGTGCCCTACGCCGACACCGCCATGAACATTGTCGTCCTGACCGCCGCCCTCTCCAGCCTGAACTCCGGTCTCTATTCGACAAGCCGCGTTCTCCGTGCCCTTGCCCTGGGCGGGTCCGCTCCCCGTGTCCTCACCCACATGAACAAAAATGCCGTGCCGTCGGCCGCCATCATGCTGATGGTCGTCATCTATCTGATCGGCGTCGTCCTGAACTATGTTGTCCCGAAAGACGTCTTCGAGATCGTGCTGAGCTTCGCGGCCGTCGGCGTGATCGGCCAGTGGGCCATTATCCTGGCCTGCCAGATCTCGTTTCGGCGCGCTGTGGCCCAGGGCCGCTATCCCGCGCCGACGTTCCCGATGCCAGCAGCTCCCGTGTCCGCCTGGGCCTCGCTCGGTTTTCTCGTCGTCGTCGTTGCTCTGATGGCATGGGATTATCCCGCCGGCACCTACACAGTGGCCGCCATCCCGCTCATCGGGCTGATTCTGTCCGTCGGCTGGTATCTGGCCCCCAAAAAGCCCCCGATGGCCATGCCGGAAACTGTCCCATCTGTTGAACTCACCCGCCGCGTGCTGGAGGGCAGCGGCGATTAGAGCCTCCTCCCGTCGGCCGGACGGGCCACGCGAGGTCGCCTGAAGAGACTCGCCGGACTTCAGCCGGCTCTGAAAACATGGCGATCCGCGCGGCTCTGTGTTTCCTCACGAATCGTCTTTCGGATGTACCGCCGCTCTTCTCCGACGCGGGAGCCTCAGTTCGCCCGTCACAAACAGTTCATGCGGAGAGCCCCGCCACAAAGCCCGTCGCAGTATTGTCTCTTTTTTCGTGACGATTCCCTGATGGCCGGTGCTGGATTCGGCGTGCGCGTCGTGTAATTGTCCAGGTCTGCCGGGACTGAATCGTGCCGGCCGGTGCCCCGTGACCGCGCCCGCTCCCTGACCGGATAAAACGGTCCTCCGGCGCGGTACTATGTGCTGATGCGGATGTGTCGGGGTGCCGGTAGTGCGTTTCAGATTCTCATCACGTGTTGAAAAAGGTAAGAACAATGTCCAGCGACCGGATGAAAACCCAGATGTCCGATAAGGGTGGCTTTATCGCAGCGCTCGACCAGAGCGGCGGCTCCACCCCCCGCGCCCTTGCCCAGTATGGCATCATGGAAACCGCGTACTCCGGCGACGAGGAGATGTTCCGCCTCGTCCACGAAATGCGCGTCCGCATCATCACGGCACCCTCGTTCAACGGTGACAAGGTTATCGGCGCGATCCTGTTCGAACGCACGATGGACGGTGAGGCGAAGGGCAAGCCCGTTCCGTCTTATCTGTGGGAAGATCGCGGCGTTGTGCCGTTCCTGAAAGTCGATAAAGGCCTCGAAGCCGAAAAAGACGGCGTCAGCCTCATGAAGCCGATTCCGGGTCTCGATGATCTTCTGGCCCGTGCCGTCAAACTCGGTGTCTACGGTACCAAGGAGCGCTCGGTCGTCAATCTGCCGAACCGCGAGGGCATCGCGGCCATCGCAAAGCAGCAGTTTGATCTCGCACAGCAGATCGCAGCCCACGGCCTCGTGCCGATTCTTGAGCCGGAAGTGCTCGTGAAGAGCCCCGACAAGCCGGGCGCGGAAGCCATCCTGCACGATGAACTGCTCAAAGGTCTCGACGCGCTGCCGGGCGACTACAAAGTCATGCTCAAGGTCACGATTCCTGACAAGGCTGACCTCTACAAAGATGTCGCCGAACATCCCCGCGTCGAGCGTCTCGTGGCGCTGTCAGGCGGCTATTCTCTGGATGACGCCTGCACCCGTCTGTCACATAATCACGGGATGATCGCGAGTTTTTCCCGCGCTCTGCTGGGTGGCCTGAAAGCGGATATGAGCGACGCCGATTTCGACGCGGCACTCTCAAAAACCATCGACAAAATCTACAGGGCCTCAGTCGATAAAGTCTGACGTCGGGGATGTCATGCCAGGAGGCAGGTCTCTGACCCTGTGAGGCGGACAGGTCTCCGCCCCGGAATGCGGCAAAGGCTCGCCTTTGCTTAAACAGGCCGGGGCGCAGGGGCCTGCGGTCTCTGCCGGGTTCAGGCAGAGCCCGGATTCTGGTAACCCTTTGAAAAATCACAGATCACACGGAACGTGAGCAAAATCTCTGTTTTACGTGACAACCATCTCCACACACCCAGATCCATATCGAAAAGATATAGATTGCACCATTTCCATATACTGGTCATCGGAACCATCAGGGATCAGACTACGCCCCATCGTTGAAACGGAGACCGGCAACCAGCCGCTCCCATCTTCACGCAGGGGATCCAAAACCCATGACAAAAACTTACACAGTCGGAAACTACCTGTCCGAGCGGCTCGGTCAGATCGGCCTGAAGCACCACTTCGCGGTCGCCGGCGACTTCAACCTCGTTCTGCTCGACCAGCTTCTCGAAGAAGGCTCAACGAAGCAGATCTACAGCTGTAACGAGCTGAACTGCGGCTACACCGCCGAAGGGTATGCCCGTGCGAATGGCGCGGCAGCCATGGTCATCACCTTCAACGTCGGCGCCCTCTCGGCCATCAATGCCATCGGCAGCGCCTACGCTGAAAGCCAGCCGGTGATCTTCATTTCCGGTGGTCCCAACACCAACGATCAGGGCGCGGGACATATCCTGCATCACACGATCGGCACGACGGATTATGGCTATCAGGCCGAGATGGTCCGTCATGTGACTTGTGCCACGGAAATCCTCCGCTCCGCTGAAAACGCACCGGCCCAGATCGATAACGCGATCCGCACGGCCCTGCGTCTGCGCAAGCCGGCCTATATCGAGGTTCCGTGCAATCTCGCCGCAGCACCCTGCACGCGTCCAGGGCCAGTCTCCGGCCTGCTCGCCGAGACCACGCCGGATAAGGTCAGCCTCGACGCCGCGATCAAAGCCGCCTGTACGTTTATCGAGACCCGCAAGAACGTGGCGATCCTCGTTGGCAGCCGTGTCCGCACCCTGGGATCGCTTGAGCCGGTCGTCGCCCTGGCCGAGCGGATCGGTTGCGCTGTCACCGTGATGGCCGGAGCCAAAAGCTTCTTCCCGGAAAACCACCCGTCCTTCCGCGGCGTTTACTGGGGTGAAGTCAGCACGAACGGCGCGCAGGACGTGATCGAGAAAGCCGATGGCGTGATCTGTCTGGCCCCGATCTTCAACGACTACGCCACGGTCGGCTGGCAGTCGCAGCCCGACGCGAAAAACATGCTGCTCGCGGATCTGAATGAAGTCACCGTCGACGGTCAGAGCTTCACCGGCTTCCACCTGGGCGCGTTCATCGCTGCCCTGTCGGAGAAGGCTCCGCGCCGCACGGCTTCGGTCGAAAGCACGAAGCTGCTGCCGGAAGTCATCCCGGGCTCCGCTCCGGAAGCGCCGCTGACCAATGATGAAATGGCGCGCCAGATCAACGGCCTGCTGGATAGCAAGACCACGCTGACCGCAGAGACGGGTGACAGCTGGTTCAATGCGATCCGTATGACACTGCCAGGCGGCGCGCGCGTCGAGACCGAAATGCAGTGGGGCAGCATCGGCTGGTCCGTGCCAGCCTCGCTTGGCACCGCCTACGCCGAGCCGGATCGTCAGCACGTGCTGATGGTTGGTGACGGATCGTTCCAGCTGACGGCGCAGGAAGTCGCGCAGATGGTCCGCTACGAGATCCCTGTGATTATCTTCCTGATCAACAACCGGGGATATGTCATCGAGATCAAAATCCATGACGGTCCGTATAACTACATCAAGAATTGGGACTACGCTGGTCTGATCAAGGCGTTCAATGCTGAAGACGGTCATGGTCTTGGTCTGCATGCCCGCACAGGCGCGGAACTGGCCGATGCCATCTCAAAGGCAAAAGCTAACAAAAAAGGTCCGACCCTTATCGAGTGCAGCATCGCCACGGAAGATTGCACCGACACCCTGGTTCGCTGGGGCAAAAAGGTCGCTGCTGCGAACGGTCGTCCGCCGCACGTCAGCTGAAAACCACGGCAGAATCCGCCGTCCGGCCAGTCCGGGCGGCGGTTTTTTGTTTTGGGGTGCCGAATCACGTTTCCCACGACAAATTCATCACCGGACCCGGCCGGTAGCGTTCATAACCGGTCTGGCTTTCCGTCGCTCCAGTGTCCGTCCGCTCACAGCGCGCGTGGATGGCGGAAAAGAAAACAGGCATTGACGACGCCTGAACTCGACAAAAGAACAGGATCCGGGCAATCCGGTGTCGTAATCTGGCCCGGTATCCGTCAGGAGGCTCCGGCCACCATGAGGAAGAGTTCATGCGAGTAGGGTTATTCGTTCCGTGTTACGTCGATGCGTTTCACCCGGAGGTCGGGCAGGCGACCCTCGAACTGCTGGAACGCTTTGGCGTCGAAGTCGATTATCCGTTCGATCAGACCTGCTGCGGTCAGCCGATGACCAATACCGGATGTCATGAAGAGTCCCGTGCCACTGAAGAACTTTTCGTCCGCAATTTCAGCGGTCATGATTACATCGTGGCGCCGTCCGGAAGCTGCGTGAACCACGTCCGGCACAATTTCGACGCTCCCGAACAGACCGATGACGTGAAACAGGTCCGTGCCCGCACTTATGAACTGGTCGAGTTCCTTCATGACATTCTGAAGGTCGATGCTTTCCCCTGGGCGGAATTCCCGCACAAAGTCGTCCTGCACAATAACTGTAATGCCCTGCGCGGCCTCAATATCGCCAGCATGAGCGAGTTGAGAGAAGCACAGTATTCGAAACCTCGTGATCTTCTCGACAAGGTCAAAGGACTCGAACTCGTCTCCATCGCCCGCCCGGATGAATGCTGCGGCTTCGGCGGCACCTTTTCCGTGTTCGAGGAAGCCGTCTCCGCCCGCATGGGTCAGGACAAGGCCCGCGATCAGGCCCGCTCAGGCGCCGAATATGTGACATCATCAGACAGTTCCTGCCTGATGCACCAGGAAGGCTGCGCGAAACGCCTCCACCTTCCGCAGAAATACATCCACATTTCGCAGATCCTGAACGGGGCACGCATATGAGCACGCCGCCGAAACCCACCACGCCCGCCGGGCGCACATCCGAAGGCGCGTCCGCAAATCTCACTCATGGCGCCGGTGCCAGCGTCACCATGCCGGCCCGTGGCCCGGAACCTCAGCCGCGTGGCGCCGTGATTCGCGGCAATCACCCGATCGATCAGGCTGAAGCGGCGAAGCGCTTCATGGCTGCTCCCGAACATCTGGCCATGCACGATCAGCGGCTCTGGGATCTGCGGCAGAAGCGGGACCGGCAAAAAGATCAGATTGAGGAATGGGAAGATCTCCGGCAACTCGCCTCGGATATCAAAACCCATACCCTGACCCATCTCGATACCTATCTCGAAGAATTCGAGAAGAATGCAAAAGCCAATGGCGTGCATGTTCACTGGGCGAAGGACGCCGCCGAGCACAACGCCATCGTCATCGACATTCTTCGCTCAAAGAACGCGAAGCGCCTCATCAAGAGTAAATCCATGCTCACCGAGGAATGTGGATTTCGGGAATATGCGGGTGAGCACGGCATCGAAGTCGTCGAAACTGATCTTGGCGAGCGCATCCAGCAGCTCGACGATGAAGCTCCAAGCCATGTCGTTGTCCCCGCAGTGCATAAACTCCGCACTGATGTCGCCGCCGTATTCGCGAAAACAATCGGCTCTGACCCCAATGATTCAGACGTCGCCTATCTCACGGAACAGCAGCGGGATCACACCCGGCCGCTGATCATCGGCGCGGATGCCGGCATGACAGGCTGCAATTTCGCCATTGCCGAAACCGGCTCCGTGGTCGTCTGCACGAACGAAGGCAATGCCGATCTGTCGGCCAACACCACCGGCCTGCACATCGTCTCCGTCGGTATCGAGAAAATTATCCCGAAATGTGATGATGCCGCCGTCTTCGTTCGCATGCTGTCCCGCAGTGCGCTGGGTTCGCCGATCACGCAATACACCTCGCATTTCCGTGGCCCGCGCAAAGGCGGCGAGATGCACATCGTCCTCGTCGATAATGGTCGCAGCGATCGCCTCGGCATGGAAAAGTTCTGGACATCGCTGAAATGCATCCGCTGTGGCGCCTGCATGAACACCTGCCCGGTCTTCCGCCGCTCCGGTGGCCTCAGCTACGGCGCCACCTATGCCGGCCCGATCGGCCTGATTATTGACCCGACCTTTAACCGTCATAAATACTCAACGCTGCCCTTCTCCTCGACGCTGAATGGCAGTTGCACCAATGTCTGCCCGGTGAAAATCAATATCCACGAGCAGATCGCGGACTGGCGCAGGGTAATGGCCGAAAATCACGAAATCCCGGCCTTTAAAAAGACCATGATGAAAGCCGCCGGCATGCTTCTGGCCTCGCCAAAGCTCTATCGCGCCAGCCTGCCCACAGCCGACAGCGCACTGCGTTATCTGCCGCGCTTTATCGTCTATAATCGCATGAACACCTGGACACGCGGACGCGAAATGCCCTCCGTGCCAAAGGAAACATTCCATCAGTGGTATAAGAAAAATCGCGGTAAAAATGGAAAGAAGTCATGAGCAGTGAAAGCCGCGCGGCCATCTTCGCCGCCATCCGCGCCAACCGCCCGAATATTCAGCCACCGCTGCCGGATGTCCCGCTTTTCGATGCGAATGCCCCCGACGATCTGGTCCCCCCTTTCATCGAAATGCTGGGTAAAATGGGTGGCTCAGTCCTGGAGGTGAAGGATGGCGACCCCATCGCCGCACTGCGCGCCGCCATCACCGATAAAGGCATCATCGCCACCTGCGTCCCCGAACTCCACGGTGATCCGTCGCTTCAGATTCGGGCCATCCTTTCCGACATGGCCCCTGTATCTCTCGCGGATGTCGAAATCGGGGTTGTGCGCGCCGCTTTCGGTGTGGCCGAGACCGGAACGGTCTGCCTCACGGATGACGAACTGATCGTCAACACCGCGGGCTTCCTGCCGCAGCACCTGATCGTTCTGCTGGACCCGAAGCAGATCGTCCCGAACCTCCATCACGCCTATAAGCGTCCGGAACTCCGGGACCATAACTACGCCGTGTTCCAGACAGGTCCGTCCGCCACCGCCGACATCGAAGGCGTCCTCGTTCACGGAGCGCAGGGCGTTCGCTCGCTTCGTGTGCTGTTCTGTCCGGCTGCAGTTCAGTAAATCGATTGGGCTGATCACAGATCGTTTCAGGGCTGAGCCCTGAAACCTGGCATCCAGCCCGACCAGCGTGTGCGGCCATACATGTCAGAATAATTGTAAGACGGACGCCCGGCATAATCACAGGAATAGTGCGCCTCGGAATTTGATGCTGTGCCGCGATAAGTTCCCGTTACCGATAACCCGATCTCCCTGTTGACCGCAATGAAAGGCAGTGTATTCGCGTTTGCAACCGGCTTTTCTGTAAAAGCAGATCCCGTCACCCACGCCATCCCAACCCTTTCGGCAGGGAAGAAAAGCCGGCCTGACGAAGGCTGTTTGCTGCGGGTGACCTCGTTGCCGGTTCACCATCAATCGTTTCCAGTGTGAACATGGCTCTTTTTTCTCGTTTCAGCGCCGCTGCGAGCGCAGCGACTGATGCCATGATCTGAGCCGGATAGCCGGGATCGTCCTGGTCGAAATACGTCAGCATCATCCGTCTGCCTGGCGGCAGAAAGACCATGAGCCGACCATCGCACAGAACGACAATGGCCCCTTTCCGCCGCGTCGGCTTTACGCCTGTGGGGTGCGCCGGCCAGGGCAGGATCGCGCCATACAGACAGGCAGGATCGAGAGCGGACAATGCCAGCACAACCGGTTCCGCGGGGGATGCGGCAGCCAGATCCCTGAGACGGTCGATCGTGTCACGATCCGCGAACTGAGCGCCACCAAGCCCCTCGACAAACCGCCCCCGAAGAATATGCCCCGCATCCTCCATGCCACGCAAAAGCGGTTGCAGAGCCGGAAAACCGCCACTTACCGCCTCGGCAACCGCCGCTCCACGTGTGACAATGCCATACCTGTCCAGAAACCTTTCCACGAGCGCCAGTCCGCGCACGGTATCCGTGCAAGGTTCGAGCGGGACCAGAGACCAGCGACCCGGCATCATGACATCATCCTGCGTCGAAGAACCGCGAAGAAAGGAACCGGGCGCGCGAAGCCGCGAAGCCGGCGCCCATATCCCGGAATACGGTCGCCTGGCGGGCGCGGCACGCTCTCCGCGCGGTTTGCGGGAACCCGTGAGCACCCGCAGCGGCGCAAACGTATCCGTGGAGACACACCCCATCCAGACCAGGCTCCAGAGAGCAGCCCGCACATCGGATGCAGCAACCGTTCCCGCATCCTGCTGCATCAGATCCCATAGCTGCCGAACGAAAAACGCACCGCCATCAGCCATGATGTGCAGAATCCGGGCCTGAAGCGGCGGCAGCTCTTCCGGCGAAACGGACGGCCGGGCAGGCAGCGTCTGCCCGGCGATGTCGCGCAGATGCAGGGAGACAAGCCCGTCATTCTCGCCGATAACTTCGTGCCCGACCCAGATGACATCGCCGCTGGCCAGAAGTCCGTCCAGCATGGCCGGCACGTAGTCGCGCACACGCACGGGGAAAATATGCATCTCCCAGAGCGAAGCCGGCAGTGGCAGCCCCGCCAGCTGTTCGACAACCCGGATCACCCCCTCCGTTCCCTCCAGCCCCCCATGACCCGGGACCGGCCCGCCGGATGCCGGGTCACCACCCGTCAGATAATGGCGTTCGGGAACAAGCCGCGCATAGACAAAAGGCGATACAGGCCGGGTCGCCTCCCGCGCCGCCCGCAGCGAACGCAGGCGAAGCCGACGGAAAACATCTTCAGAAACCCACTCATGTTTCGCAACAGGCGTTTCGGCAACGGGGGAAGATGCCTGCTCTTCAGATCGCCGCTCAATTCCGAAACTGCCCGTCAGAACCAGACTGCGATCACGAAGCTCTTCAAGAGCCCCCTCCGCCACAATCGCGCCAAGCCCGAAATGCGCCGCCACTGCCCCGGTGGTGAAGGGCGCATGCGTCCGCGCATATCGCGCCACGAGATCCCGCAGCGCATCACCGGAAGCACGGAGGAAAACAGCAGGAATCCCATCCGGCAACCGCACACCAAGCGCATCGCGCAATCTGCCCGCATCCTCGATAATCGCCCAGTGCTTATCACCGGCAATCTCAACCGGGATTACCCGCGCCGCCTGCTCCAGTCGGGCAAGATAGTCGCGTACGGCGTCTGTTTCCGCCTCCGCCACGCGCCGGAGAATTCCGGCGAGCGTCATCGGCCCCAGTTCGCGCAGCAAATCCACCACACCTTCAGCGCTGCTGACACGCCGATCCGGCAGGGTCCGCTGCAATTCCTGCCCGACGCGCTCAACAACGTCCGGATCGAGGATTTCGCTGAAATCCACCTGGCCCAGCAGGTCATCAAGCAGCCCCGTATCCAGGGACAGCACAGAGGCGCGACGCTCCGCAAGCGGCGCATCTCCCGCGTACATAAACTCGGCGACATAGCCGAACAGCATCGTGGCCGCGAAAGGCGAGGGGATGTCAGTCGTTACTTCAGCGAGACGAACACCGCCGTCGCGAAGCTCGCGCATCAGGTCATGCAGGGCATCCAGATCGTAAACATCCTGCAGACACTCCCGCGCCGCCTCAACAAGAATTGGAAAATCACGATGCTCCTGCGCGACCTGCAAAAGCTGCGCCGTCCGCAGCCTCTGCTGCCATAACGGCGATCGCTTGCCGGGCGTCCGACGCGGCAAAAGCAACGCCCGCGCCGCACACTCGCGAAAGCGCGACGCAAACAGAGCCGACCCGCCCACCATGGTCGTCAGCAGGCTCCGCAGCATATCGGGATCGAACAGAAACAGCTCACGTCCCGGAACACGCCCGTCCGTGTCAGGAATACGCGCCACAATCCCGTCGTCACTGGCCACAACCGACGGATCAGTCCCGAAATGTTCGCGCGCCCGCTCCGCGACAGCCAGCGCCCACGCAGCATGAACCCGCCGGCCATAAGGAGAGTGCAGGATAACGCGCCAGTCACCGGTTTCGTCACGACAGCGCTCGATCACCAGCGTTTTATCCGTCGGCAGAACGCCGGTGGCCTCATGCTGTTCCACGACATACCGCACGATGTTCGTCGCGGCATTCACATCCAGCCCAAGAGTCTTCAACTCTGTATCCAGAAGCTGAACCGATGCCTCCTCAATCGTCCTGTCGGCAATCCTCGTGTCGAGTTCACGAAGAAACCGCCCGATCGCCCGTCCAAGTTCGGCAGGACGGCCCGGACCATCGCCCCGCCAGAACGGAAGACGCGCGGAACGTCCCGGAGCAGGCACGACAATCACCTGATCGTTCGTGATCTGCTGAATCCGCCACGACGTCGCCCCGAGCGTGATCACATCATTCACCCGTGACTCGTAGACCATCTCCTCATCAAGCTCGCCAACCCTGCGCGCGCCGGCCTTTTCCTCCCCTTCCGGCAGCATGACGCTGTACATGCCGCGATCAGGGATCGTGCCGCCGCTGATCACCGCAAGCTGCTTCGCACCCGGACGCGCCGTTAAGGTGTTCTCCTTCCTGTCCCACACCAGGCGGGGCCGAAACTCAGAGAACGCATCAGAAGGATATTGTCCCGCCAGCATCTCAAGCGTGGCCCCGAACGCCTTTCGCGACAGCTCGCGAAACGGCCAGGATCGCCTGACTGTGGCGTACCAGTCCTCAACCCCGATCGTGTCCATCGCAACAGCCGCGACCGTCTGCTGGGCAAGCACGTCCAGCGGGTTGCAGGGCGGGACCATCGCCTCAAGCTCGCCCTTAAGCATGCACTGCGCCGTCACGGTCGCATCAATCAGATCACGCCGCGACCGGGGATAAATCAGACCCGTCGAAACACCTCCGACCTGATGCCCCGCGCGTCCCACGCGCTGCAACCCGCTCGCCACAGATGGTGGCGCGCCAACCTGAACCACCAGATCGACGAGTCCCATATCGATCCCGAGTTCCAGGCTCGATGTCGCGACAACACACCGCAACTCACCGGATTTCAGCGCCGCCTCGATTTCCGCCCGCTGCTCCTTCGAGACAGATCCGTGGTGAGACCGTGCAATCAGCGGCGCCACTCCCGCCGAACGCCCCTGCGTTCCCCCGGACCAGGAGTCATGATGCGTGGACTCCGTAACCAGCTCCGGCACCTGTTCCGCGCAGCGCTCCGCATAAAGCTCGTTCAGCCGTGCCGTCAGTTTCTCCGCCAGCCCCCGCGAATTGACAAAGACGATCGTCGACCGCCTGGCCAGCACCTGATCCAGAATATGCGCCGTGACATGCGGCCAGATCGAACCGACCTGGCCTGGCTGCCCCGGCCCGTCCGCCGCTCCGCCGGTCGCGGGAATGTCGCTCATATCCTCGACAGGAACGATAATGCGCAGCTCCAGCCGACGATCCGAACCCGGACTGACCACCGTGACCGCCTGAGCCCCGCCAAGAAAGCCCGCAACGCGATCGACCGGGCGAACCGTGGCCGACAGGCCGATCCGCTGCGCGGGCCGCTCCAGCAACCGGTCCAGCCGCTCCAGACTCAACGCAAGATGCGATCCCCGCTTGGTGCCGGCAACGGCATGAATTTCATCGATGATAACAGTCGTCACCTCACGCAGCGTCTCACGCGCGTTCGAGGTGAGCATCAGGTAAAGAGATTCCGGCGTCGTAATGAGAATGTCCGGCGGCCGCCTGACGAGCGCCGCCCGTTCCGGACCTGATGTGTCGCCAGTCCGCATCCCCACCGTGATCCTGACAGAAGGATCGCCCCGCTGCCCGCGTTCCATGCCGACACCATCAAGAGGGATCCGCAGATTGCGCTGCACGTCCGCCCCGAGTGCCTTGATGGGCGATATGTAAAGGATCTTTGTTCCCGGCCTGGCAGAGGCGGTCTTCGCAACTGTCTTCTCAGGGCGCCCGGTGGCTTTCGTTTCGCCTGCGCTGAAGAGGCGGTCGATGGCCAGCAGAAAGGCTGCGAGGGTCTTGCCGGACCCTGTGGGCGCGATGACGAGAACACACCCGCCTTTACGGATTTCTGTCCAGGCCGCGCTCTGAACCGCAGTCGGAGTGCTGAAGGTCTTTGAAAACCATGCGCACGTTGGGGGCGCAAACGAGACCAGACTGTTTTTTGCCGCACTGCTTTTCGACAGATCAGGCTGGTGCGTGCGCGACATGGGTAACAGTCTCCGATCAGTGCGCAGCGTGGTGCCCGGTGACGGTCCGGCACGCTGCATCTGTCCGGCTTCCCTCAGCGCGGAGCCGGGTTTCGCCTCCGCAGATCAGCAACCAGAACCGTCACGCCCTGCCCGTCACACCCCGTCCATCACGCCTTGTCTTCAGGTCGCGTCGGCAGCAGCGCCGGAACAAACACCAGCGTCGCCAGCAACGTGCAGCCCAGCGACCACAGCAGCAGCCGCCCCATGCTCGCCGTGCCCGGATGATGCGACAGCGCCAGAGACCCGAACGCCGTCCCCGTCGTCAGCGCCGAGAACAGTACCGCCCGCGCCGTCGGTGAGGCGAGGGGAGATGTCACCCCGGCCCGCCAGTTCATCACAAAGTAAATGTTGAACGACACCCCCACGCCCAGCAGCAGCGGCAGCGCAATGATGTTGGCAAAGTTCAGCGTCTCGGGAATCATGACCACCAGGATCACCGTCATCAGCGCCGACATGATCAGCGGCGCCAGAACCAGCCCCATATCCAGCACCCGGCGCAACGCAAACACCAGAATGATCGCAATCATCACAATCGCCGACAGCGCCGCCACGGTGAAGGAATGAACGATCGTCCGCGCCGCCTCCACAATGTCCACCGCCGAGCCCGCCATGTCCGGCGACAGCGTCTGCACCGCCTCCACAAAACGACGCAAAGCGCCTTTCTTCTCCATCAGTCCCCGCGGATGGATCTCAACCAGTGCCCGGCCGTCCGGCAGCAGATAATCCTGCGCAATCACCGGCGGTATATCTTTGATCGTCACAGGCTGCGCCGAGAGCACATCCTTCAGTGAGTCCAGCTGCATCGGCAGAAACCGGACCAGATCAGCATTCGTGCGGACCGCCAGATCATCCGGCACGGTCGCCAGCTTCGCCAGCGCCGCCTGAATCCGCCGCAGCGGATCATTCGCCGCCAGCCCGTTCAGAACGCTGCCAAGCGCCGTTGCCGCAGCCCCCGCAGACGCCTTGATCGCCGCCGCATCCGGCGTCGGTTTCGGATGATCCACAATCAGTGTCGGCAGCAGAATTCCCGCCGCATCCTGGATCATAGCCAGCTTGGTGTCCTGATCCGTCGGCACATAAGAGCCGAGCCACATCGCATCATGAACCTCAGGCAGCTTCGAGGCCCGGTCAGCCATCGCCTTCGCCGCATCCAGGTTCGGCGCCAGATACTCGGCGCTGTAAGGCGAGGACAAAGGGTTCGCCATCAGAAGATGCAGCGTCCGCATGCCTTCCGATTTCGGATCTTTCGTGTGCAGAGGATCGCCATCGAAGCGAAGGCTCGGAATCAGCGCGAGGCCGGTCAGCGCAAGAACGCCAAATACGCCAAGAATGACCCACCGCCACTTCCGGATCATCCGGTCAGCCGGCTCCATCATCACATAGCCCGTCACCGGATGATCGACCGATGGCCGGAAAATCCGGAGCAGGGCAGGGAGCAGCGCGATCGTGCAGGTGAACGCCACAAGCATGCCAATGCCGGCAATCAGACCAAGCTGCGCAACACCCTTGAAGGCCGTTGGCGTAAAGGCCAGGAACCCGGCTGCCGTCGCCAGCGCCGCCACCAGGATCTGATGCCCCGTCTCCTCGCCCGTGTGGAACAGCGCTTCCTCAAGCCCCGCCAGACCTTTTTTCGTCAGATGCTGCCCGCGAAACCGAACCGAAAACTGGATCGCGAAATCCACCGCGATGCCGACAAACAGAATGGCAAACGCCACCGAAATGAGATTCAGCGTGCCTACCGCCGCAGCCGCGAAACCAGTCGTCAGCAGAAGCCCGACAACCAGGGTGATCACAATCGGGACAATGATCCGCCATGTGTGCACAGCCAGCGTCAGCCACAGCGTCACCAGTGCGAGCGACCCAAGAAGCCCCGCAACCATGCCCTTCGCCACGGTCGCGAACTCTTCATCGTCAATCCGCACCTCGCCGGTAATATAGACATGCGCATTGCCCGAGCGGACGAATTCCAGATCTCTGATCGCGGCCTTCATCGCATCCGTCGCCGATCCGCCAGGCTGAAATGAGTTATAATCCAGCTTCGGCTGCGTCATCACGAACTGATAGCGACCGCTAAGGTCAGAAAGCGCGCCCGCCAGAAGACGCTGCCAGGACAGTGGCGTCGGATGCCCGTCAGCCGCCGCCTCCAGATTGATCGCAAATCCGGTCAGAGCCGTCTGAAACCCGGCAAGGTTGGCCTGCCCGCGCTTCACGCCCTCGGCAATCAGACCCAGCGAGTCAAACAGCCCCCGCGCCGAAGGATCAGCCGCCAGCGACCCGAGAAAAGGCTGAGCCGAGACCGTGTCATCCAGAACCTTTTCCAGCGGCTTCGTGTCCAGAAACATCAGCCCGTTGCGGTTCAGATACGGCTCATCATCCGGTACACGCACATAGTTGAAATTTCCGTGATCGCCCGAAAGCTTCGCTGCCAGAGCCCGCGCCGTCGCCCGGCCTTCCTCGGGAAGATCCGCCTCGATCACCGCAACCAGCAGATTCTCTTTCTGGGGAAACAGTTTGCCCATCTGATCGGAGCGCTGTTTCCAGGCCAGTTTGTCCGACAGCATCTTGCTGGTGTCGGTCGTAACGCCCAGATGCGTCACGCTCATCCAGACCGACATCGCCGCAAGCACAAGGAAAAGAGTAAGCACGACATAAGCGCGGTGCGCGCAGATGACGATGAACCGGCCGATGAGTTGGGAAATCATTGCAGTGCGTTCGACCCTGGACATGAGCGCCACGCGACGACCTGACGCGCGCACGCCATTGCGGGACAATGACAGCCGTCCCGGATGGACAAACGCTTCCTTTGGCGCAACCCGAAGGGCGGCGCAAGGTCGTTACAGTGAAGGAATGCGACGGCTCAGTCCGATGCCACAAGCGCAAACGGGTCAGGATCGTAATTCACACCCGCGAGACAAAGACCCTCAGCCGGCGCCGTCGGCCCGCCCGCCCGCCGGTCCCGCGCCTCCAGCGCCTCCCGAACCCGTGCCAGTGACCAGTGCCCGCCGCCAACAAGCTTCATCGTGCCCACCAGATTACGCACCTGATGATGCAGAAATGACCGCGCCTCGACATGGAACGTCAGAACGTCGCCCTCCCGCGTCACATCAAACCGCTCCAGCGTGCGGATCGCATGTTTCGCCTGACAGGAGGTCGCCCTGAAACTCGTGAAATCATGCGTCCCCAGCAGCAGCCGCGTGGCCTCCTGCATCGCCCCGACATCCATCGGAAACTTCACATGCCAGACCCGGTTCACGTCCAGCGCCGCTCGCCCGGGACGATTGAGTATCCGGTAACGATAGCGCCGCTTCACCGCTGAAAACCGCGCATTCCAGGACGGCGAAACCCGCGCCGCCGCCAGCACAACCACCGGATACGGCTTCAGATGAAAGGAAATTCCGTCCCGCACAGCCCGCTCAACCAGCGGCAGTCCCGCCGGAAAATCGAGATGCGCGACCTGCCCGCTGGCATGAACCCCCGCATCCGTGCGTCCCGCCGTAATGCTCGGAACCGCCAGTCCACCCGCAAGATGCGAGGCCGCCGTCTCCAGCAACTCCTGGACCGAAAGTCCGTTCTTCTGCCGCTGCCAGCCAACAAACGGCGTCCCGTCATATTCGATCTTCACGGCCCAGCGCTGAACATCTTCGGGCGCCATGTCGGAGGTTACCACCGCCTCTGTCATGACAGGCTATTCACCACCCAGAACCGTCCCGACAGCCACCGGCCGGCCACGCAGATACGCCGCCGCCTCAACCATTCCACGTCCCGGCCGCTGCAACCGGGTAATCCGCAGCCCCGTCCCGCCGCCACACACAACCGTCAGCGCCTCATCCACCACCTCACCCGGAAGACCACCAGCCACGGCGCCCACCGGCTGCACCGACCCGATCTTCAGCACCACATCACCCAGCGTCGTAAACGCCCCCGGCCACGGCGTCAGCGCCCGAACCTGACGATCAATCACTTCCGCCGGCTGCCGCCAGTCGATCCGGCCGTCATCCTTTGTCAGCCGCGCCGCATAGGTCACGCCCTCTTCCGGCTGCACCACCGGCGCCGGCCGCTCCGCCAGCACCTCGACAATCATCTTCGCCCCAAGCGCCGCCAGTTCATCATGCAGCGTGCTCGCCGTCGTCTCCGCTGTGATCGGAACCGGCACCGAAGCCAGCATCGCCCCCGTATCGAGTCCGATATCCATCTGCATGATCGTCACGCCACTTTCGGTATCGCCCGCCAGAATGGCGCTCTGGATCGGCGATGCTCCCCGCCAGCGCGGCAGCAGACTGGCATGAATGTTCAGACACCCCAGCTTCGGCGCGTCCAGCATCTCCGCGGGCAGGATCAGCCCGTAAGCGGCCACCACTGCCGCATCCGGCTCCAGCGCCGCAAAAGCCTCCAGCTCGCTCTGATTCTTCTTCACCCGAACCGGAGACCGCACCGGAATGCCCAGAGCTTCCGCCGCATGCTGAACAGGGGAGGGACGCAATGCCTGCCCGCGCCCGGCCGGGCGCGGCGGCTGCGTATAAACCGCCACAATCTCATGCCCGGCATCATGCAGCGCATACAAAGCCGGTACCGCAAAATCAGGCGTACCCATAAACGCAAGACGCATCGGCTTCTGCTCTCCCGGAAAATGACGGTCCCAGGTTAAGACCTGTCACCGCAAAAAGACCGCACTCTGCCCGGACCCGACAAAGGTCACGGACCTTTGCAAACTATTTTATTAAACAAACCGGGGTGCCCGGGCCGTCGGGCGCAGCACGCCGTCGCGTGACGGCCCATGAAGGTCAGAGTCCCGGAAACACTGCCACGGTCGCGCGCTCAGCGCCGCGCTTTCATCTCCTTCGCCAGACGCCGCATAATCATGCTGCGCTTCAGCGACGACAGATGATCGACAAACAGAATCCCGTCGAGATGGTCAATCTCATGCTGGATGCACGTCCCCAGCAACCCGTCCACATCCCGCTCACACGTCTCGCCATTCAGCATCGTATAGCGCACCCGCACCGACTCAGGCCGGATCACCTCCGCATACTGATTCGGCAGGGACAGACATCCCTCCTCATGCGGAGCCATCATTTCGCTCTCGGTCAGGATCTCCGGATTGATCATCACAATCGGCTGGCGCTCTTCCTCCTCGCCCAGATCTACCAGCGCATAACGCAGCCCGATCCCTACCTGAGGGGCCGCCAGGCCAATGCCCGGTGCTGCATACATCGCCGAGAACATGCCCGTCAGACCCTCACGGATCGAAGGCATGTCCTCCGGTTTAACAGGACGCGCCGTCTGACGAAGAATCGCCTGAGGTGCAATCAGGATCGGCATCGGCTTCGCCGTCGCGGCCGCCGCGGAATAGTCTGCTTCATTCATGGTGACACGCATGTAGCGATATGGCGCGGGGTTTTCCAGTGCTGTGTTGGCGGGACGTTACGATCACCAGCAAGCGGACATGATCCCATTTCTGTCTCTTGTCCGGGATGACGAGCACGACGAATACCGGGTAATGACTGAAAGGACCAACATCTGGTCATCAGGTTATGAGACGTCGTCTGTTGCACGAAATTCCGGTTCAGGCGCTCTTCTTACCCGGCTTGTCTCGTCCTTCTGCAGGCACAGGTGGCCTGACCAGCATCCTCTGACAATCCTGAAGTGATGCAAAAAGGTGCTGAAACGACAGCCACCAGGACCAGGTTCTGTTGACAAAAGACCATTTCAGGTCATTGGAGATGTGATTCAAAGCTGGTCTTTGCGGAGGCCAGTGAATGCGTGCGACCTGACGGACGAGGAATGGGCGATTGCCGGCAATCCGCTGTCGCCTGAACGTGGCCGCTGGTGCCGGCCAGCACAGGATAATTGTCTGTTTCTCAACAGAACCTGAGCAGACATCAGGTGCCTTTGTTCTGGCGAGAACCGGCAACACCGGCGGGACGACAAAACTCCGTCGTGATGACGCACCCGCCAGTCTGATCAGACTTTTTCCCGGGCCGTCATGGCCGCTGCCCGTGCGGCGAGCTTCTCTTCCTCAGTCCACATTTTGCGCTCGCGTACTTTCGGCGGCTTGATTTTCTTTGCCGGCCCACCGCCCAGCACGGGAGGGCGCATGGTCGAGTTTTGCGCCTCTTCCGAATGCCACTCGTGATCGGCGTGAACAATCAGGGCACGGCCGATCTCCCGCTCCACATCATGCAGCCAGGCGCGCTGTTCGGCATCGCAGAGCGTAATGGCGAAGCCGCTGCGCCCTGCGCGACCGGTGCGGCCTATCCGGTGGACATAGCTTTCCGGCAGGCTCGGCAGGTCGTGATTGAAAACGTGCGTTACTGTATCGACGTCGATGCCGCGTGCTGCGATATCCGTCGCCACCAGAACCTGTACGGTTCCGTCACGGAAGGCGTTCAGCGCGCGCTCCCGCTGGCCCTGTGACCTGTTGCCGTGCAGGGCCTCAGCCGTGACACCCGCCTCTGTGAGGAAGGCGCAGACTTCGTTGGCAATATTTTTCTGCAGAGTGAAAACCACGGCCTGGCCGATCCCGGGCGTCTGCAACTGCGCCAGCAGGGCCTCTTTCTTGTCGGCCGCATTGAGGAACATGACCGACTGCTCGATCCGGTCGACGGTGGTTGAGGGCGGGGCGATCTCGACCTTTGCCGGATCGCGCAGGAGGCTCTCGGCCAGCGTGGCGATGGATTTCGGCATCGTTGCCGAAAACAGCACTGTATGGCGATCCTTCGGCAGCGTCTCGACGATCTGCTCGATCGGTTTTGCGAAGCCCATATCGAGCATCTGGTCGGCCTCATCCAGCACCAGCGCCTCAAGCTGTGACAGATTGCAGAGGCCCTGCTCGATCAGATCCAGCAACCGTCCCGGCGTGGCCACGATGATGTCCACGCCAGCCCTGAGCGCATTGACCTGGTGGAACTGACTGACGCCGCCGAAGATTGTTGTCACGCTCAGCGTCTGATGACGACCGAAGCGCTCGAAGCCGTCGGCGATCTGAGAGACCAGTTCGCGCGTAGGTGCGAGAACCAGGACGCGGGCACCGCCTGCGGGCGCGGGGCGGGGCGCCCCGGCAAGGCGATGCAGCAGCGGCAGCGCGAAGGAGGCGGTCTTGCCTGTACCAGTCTGCGCCATGCCCAGCAGGTCGCGGCCTTCCAGGAGCATCGGGATTGATTGGGCCTGAATGGGGGTCGGGCTGACATACCCTTCCTCGGCCAGAGCACTGAGCAGGCCTGGCGCCAGGGCGAGATCGGCGAAAGTCATGGTCATGGTCAGGCGGCGCCTCCGGCGCTCAGTAAGGTTGCGCCAAATCGGGCTTCGCTGGTTCAGAACGCGGGCTCTTAGCGGGTAATGCTATATTGCGTCAACGCTGAGAGGAGTGGCGGCACAGCGGCTCTTTCCTCCGGCCGCGGCGGGTGCCCTGCAATCGAGCGCGTGTTCGGTCGTATGAGGGAATGGCAGCGGACTGCCATCTGCTATGATCGCCTCGCCGGGAGCAGGACGGTTCTGTTTAACCCCGTTTTGTGATTTCCTTATCTTCTTCTGATGAAAGAAGACGCGGAACAACGCCATCATGATCTGCGGGAGTTGTTCAACAGTCTGCGGTATGTGATCCGTGGCAGTATTGCGTGGCGGGCGATGCCGAAAGATCTTCCGCCGTGGTCACGAATTATCGGATCCGGAGCCGCGCGATAGCAGCACAGCAGAAAACCTGAAATACAGTCACACTATATGGACGGAACCGAGGAAGGGTCCATGGGCCGGGATCCATGGAATGCCAGTGGAGGGGATAATCTTGTCGGAATACCGGCGAAGTTTTTGTAATTTACCGGAGCAGCATTCCTGCGGCGCACCATGCCTCAGGCGGGGCAATATGGTAGTCCCGATTAACGTGACATCGGCCGGGTAAGCGCAGTCAGCGGGGCGGAATATAGCCGGCATGCGTGGCTTTCCCGAACCATTCACGGGCTTTGGTATGGTCCCTTGCTACCCCATGGCCTTGTTCATAGAGATCGCCAAGGTTGTGCATTGCCCTCGGGTTGCCGGCGTGGCGGCCTTTTCGAACCACTGGCGAGCTCTGACATAGTCCTGCGGCACGCCCCGGCTCATGTTGTAAGCCCGGGCTGTGCCAGGCAGGGCGTTACTGCCGGTGTTACCGGATGACGTCGCGATGCACTGAACGACAGCGTCCGCGCCAAGGCTGGCCCCGATACGCCGGGCTTCAGCTTCGCACGATTTAAGATCTCCGTACCACGGCGTTGATCCCTGCGCAGCCGCTCCGGATTTCTGGCTGATGACAGTCCTGATCATAAACGGAGCCGACCCGGCGTTCTCCTGGGCACGGGCATGAATGGTGAAGAATGTCGCCACGACGACGATGATGGCCGGGAAAGCTTCAATGGTCGAAATGCCCATGATGTTCCTGCGCGCGATTTTTATGTGACCAACAAATTAGCAGGATACAGAAATGTTACAAATAAGATACATGTCGCAATACAGCGATGCCCGTCCGGCAAACACACAAAGGCGGCCGGAGCGCGACCTGTCAGGGTTTTACAGGATCAGGCTTCTCAAAGATGGCTGCCGCCCTGTTTATCAGGTCACCGCCGAACGGATCATCATCTATGTGATTGCCGCTGGTCGGAGAGCCTGTAATGAAGTCTGTGAACTTGCAGCCAGACAAACCGACTGAACTGAGTGTCATGTCTGTAAGTCAGCTCTCGCCTTCATTTAAGTCATTTCATTTCCGGTTCCACAGAGCAGGAAGTGGACATCAGGAAACTGGCTTAGCAGCCTGTCGGGTTGGGGCACCCTGTGAAGGGGTAAGGTTGTAAGGTGGTGAGATGAGCAGCTTCATCCCGTCTGACCGGTCTCAGCCGTATCTTCTGCCGCCTGATCTGAAGTCGTGGCTTCCTGCTGA
>NZ_WOSX01000049.1 GCF_011516735.1 Acetobacter fallax
GAAGGATGTCGAGACAACAATCTCGTCATCCTGCGCATGGTTGATGATTGCCCATATCCGCAGAGTTCTGCGAAAAATCAATCAAACCGCTTTCTGATTCAGGCTCTCAGGAAAAACCCTCTGGGAATCTACGTCTCTGCCATCAACTGGTCGAAGGAGCTGGGCCAATGATCCGTCGCGCTCTTCGTGTCCTGCCGCTGCTGATCCTGCCTCTGGCCGGAGGCGCGCAGCATTACCATCCGCCGGGCATCCGCTACGATGACGCTGTTCAGGCCACGCGCCTGCCGGACTCACCGAAACCGGTGCAGGTGGTGGAAGTCCCCAGACCGCTTCCCCTGCCGGGGCAGCTCAAGTCGCTGCCCTCACGACGCGTGGCCCATCCGGCCCCCGAAGTTGCCGACCCCACAGCGCGTGTGACCCAGGCCAATCTGGCAGCGCGCATCCAGCCCACGCGAGCCGGGTTCATCAACGCGGTGCAGGTCTATCCTTATTCTCCGGGTGCCCTCTATCAGGTCTATACCTCGCCCGGAGAAATCACCGACATCATGCTCCAGCAGGGGGAGAAGCGGCCGGTTGCCGCCGGTGACACGGTGCGCTGGATTATCGGTGATACCGAAAGCGGGACAGGGGCGACAAAGCGCATCCATATTCTGGTCAAACCAACCCGGCCGGACCTCACCACGAACCTGATCGTCAACACCGACCGGCGAACCTATCTGGCCGAACTACGCTCCACCCCTGCTACCTATATGGCATCGGTGTCGTGGGACTATCCCGAGGACGACCTGATTGCTCTGCATCGGCAGGACAATGCGGCCGATGATGTTACCCCTGTGGATGCAGGGCTGGACCTGAACGCGCTGAATTTCCGCTATGCCATCCAGCCGGTGAAAGGGGGCACGCCGCCCTGGTTTCCGAGCCGGGCCTTCGATGACGGCCACAAGGTCTACATCGCCTTTCCGTCTGGCATAGGGCAGGGGGAACTGCCCCCGCTTTTCGTGCTGGGGGCCGATGGCGGGCCGGAACTGGTCAATACCGGGTCCGGCAGAACTGGATGATCGTCGATCGCCTGTTCGTCGCTGCGGAACTGCGTCTGGGCGACAAACACTCCGAGCAGCGGGTGCGCATCGTACGCACAGATGGACGGCAGACATGACGGACGGGCAGGAAGAACGCCGGGACGAAAGCGGGGAAGGCGGCACCGAAAATGCATCCTCTGCGGTCCCGCCATCGCCGCCCGATCTCCGCTTGCGGGCGGAACGACCGCGTGTCGTGCGTCTGTCGCGCTATGTTGTCTGGGGGCTGGCCAGCACGGGTATGATTGGGGTTGGACTGGCGCTGGGCTACGCGCTGCAGAATTCCGCCCGGCAGGGATCCACGTCCGCCGTGCAGGATTCCGATGTGCGGCCTTCGGCCGATGGGCTTGATGCCCTGCCGAAGGATTATACTGGCGTGCCCAGGCTGGGGTCGCCTTTGCCCGGTGACCTGGGCAAACCGATCCTGAAGGCGCAGCAGGAAGGCAGGGCTGGACCGGTTTCCGGCATGGGTGACCGGCGGGCCGAACAGGAAGTCGAGGCAGCCATCGCCAGCAAGCTGTTCGTGCAGACGCAGGAAGCCACGCGGCAGGACAGCGTGTCTGCCCCTACGTTGCCCGCGACCAGGAGTAACGCTCCGTCTGCTCCAGCGGGCACAAATGACCGGCAGGCCGCCAACCGCGCCTTTCTGGCGGGACAGACCGACCGTGTGACGGTCAGCCCGGATCGTCTGACGCAGCCTGTTTCCCCATACGTCATTCAGGCAGGAACGGTCATCGCGGGCGCGCTCAACTCGAAAGTCAGTTCGGACCTGCCGGGGCAGTTGATCGGGCATGTGACGCAGAACGTCTATGACAGTCCGACCGGACGCTATCTGCTTGTGCCCCAGGGCAGCACGCTGTTCGGCACCTATAACAGCAGCGTCTCTTTCGGACAGCAGCGCACGCAGGTGATCTGGACCCGTCTCATCCGTCCCGATGGCGAGAGCCTCGTGCTCGACAGGATCCCGGGCGCCGATGCGATCGGCCAGACCGGGCTCAAGGATCTGGTGGACCAGCACTGGGGCCAGCTTTTCAGGGCAGCACTGGTGACAACCATGCTGAGCGTCGGGTCCGAAGCCGGGACATCATGGGGTGAGAACAACCTGCTTCAGGCGATCCGCAGCGGCGCCAGCAACGGGTTTTCCATGGTGGGAAATCGCCTGATCGACCGCAGCATGGATGTGCAGCCCACGCTGACCGACCGGCCCGGCCTGCCATTCACGCTGATCGTCAATCGTGATCTGGTTTTAAAACCCTGGCATCCGCATGAAGGAGCTGTGCCATGACAAAACTCCGTATCAGCACCATTCCTGACAGCCGGCCGGTCAAGCTGACGATCGAGTTGCCTGCGGAGATACATCGTGACCTGCTGCTGTATGCGGAACTGGTCTCGGGAAACGCAGGTGAGGCGGCAGATGCCATCCCCGATGCGGCCCGGCTGGTGCCGCTCATGGTCGGGCGTTTCATGGAGACCGATCGGGTGTTCCAGAAACAACGGCGGGGCAGAAGGCCAGCATCAGCAGCAGGAACGACAGGCGTCTCCAGCGAACGGTAAAGCAGGTTTGGCGCGTAGTGGCAGCGTCGTCAGTCTGTTTCCATAAGCCGCTCCCAGCGCCGTAGTCGAGGCAGCACGCGGACGATCAGAACCCCTTCGTCGTCAATGAGATAGAGGATATGGTGAGCCCGATGACGATGCAGTCGTATCGGTGGGTCGAACTCGCGACGTTCCGGCGCAAGCTGCGGATGTGAGGCGATAAGGTCGAATGCGTCCGCCAGTCCTGCATGGTAGATTTCGGCCTGCCGTGGCCCGAATTCCTTCACACCCTGAATGTAGATGCTGATGATGTCATCTTCGGCGAGCCGTGTCTTTCTACAGGTCGGCATCCGTCGTCCCGGCAGCCGCGCGAGCATCCTGCAGCAACTGCTTCATGCTCCTGGTCCCGACGCCACTACGCAGACCGGCCGTGATGTGGGCCTGAACCTCATCATGCGCGGCACGGGCTTCCTGATCACGCCGGATCAGATCGCGGACGTAGTCGCTCGCATTGCTGTAGCGTCCCGTCCTAGCCTGAGCCTCCACCCATTCCTTCATGGGGTCCGGCAGGGATACGTTCATTGTTGCCATCGGTGCCTCCAGATCTGGATTTGGCAATCTTTGCCAATTTTTGTCAATAAAATTGGGGGTGGCGCACGGTATTCCGGTTCTGGCTAACGGGAGGCATCCCGATGGGAGCGTTTGTGTGATCTCTCGGTTGTCTGGACGGAACAGGCCGTTCCATATCCCAATAAGCGCCCTGTTCTATCTCACGAGAGAAGTTCGGATCTTGGCATCCAGCCACGTAATGACCCTGGTAATGACCTCTGCCTCAATACCGAAATAACCGTGCGGAGTAAGCGAACCACAGTTCTTCTCAGACCGGGTTGTGCCGCCTGTCACCATTAACACGGTTACTTCCAGGCTGCCTGTCATGGCCGCGCCAATTTTCTTTGCGTCTTGTGGCGGGGCAACGTTGCATCGGTCATCGTGATTGGCGACAACGAGAACGGGAGCCTGTACCTTCTCTGGATGGGCGCTGAAAACGGTTTCCCCGCTGCCTCCTATAACGGACACCGATTCAGTCAGCACGACACCGGCAATATCCCCGGGAGCGGCATGGGCCGCGCCATTGACGGCTGCAATTGCACCCTGACTTGTACCGAGCAGAAAAACAGGGCCTGAGCCCTGCCTGTGCACGAAAGCGATGATATCCTCGACAAGATGGGCATAATGCGCGGAACTACGCTGCCCCCGAAGATTGCGGTGACCAACCGTGTCCAGAATGAGAACCGCATAGCCGCGCCTGTTCCATGCCTCGCGCGTTCGCACGACGAAGTTGTCACCACGCCGGATGCGTCCGTCCTGCCCGAGGCCGATGTCACCTGTTCCGCCCGGGAACATGATGATCGTTGCCTGTGGCCGGGCCGGAGAACCGAAGACGGCCCTGACAGACCCGCCAGTATTGAGAGGGATATTCATGACACGTTCATTGATGCCCGGCTCTACTACGATATTGGCAGTGATCCCCGGGGCAATGTGGTCGCTGGCATCAGCTACTACCGGCAGGAATGCGCAGAGGAGCAGCAGAGCCATCGTGTAGTACAGGCATTTCGACATGGGCCTGTTGAGATCAGTTCTGATCATGTTATCCGATGCACTGGTCAATGATTTCTCATTGCCTGAAGTTCAGGTCTTGTCTTCAGACCGTTTTGTATAAAACCTTCATCCTCTCGTCGGAATACATTTCCGGTCGATATGGGGCCGGCCTTCTGCGGTGAATATCCAACCTTATTGATATCGTGATTGCGCTGATTGTATGGCATGTGGTCGAATGGAATTTCATAGAATGTATGGAAATTCCATCCCATGTCAGCATACCCCTATCTCGCCCATTGGAAAGAAGAGATCAGCCGGAGTCCGAATGCGATTTACATGACGTTGGCCGATGCCCTGGCGCTTTCCATCCGCAAGGGCGACCTGCGGGAGGGGGACAGGCTGCCGCCACAGCGAACGATCGCAGAGTATCTTGGGACTAATCTGACGACCGTGACCCGGGCCTTTACCGAGGCCCGACGGCGCGGCCTGATTGACGCGACGGTTGGCCGGGGCACCTTTGTTCGTGTTGGTGCCGGGGAGAGCCATTGGCGGCATACGGGGCCGGCCGTGGTTGACCTGACCATGAACCTGCCGCCGATCCCGCAGGACCCGCCGCTTCAGCGGCTTATCCAGAGCGATATTGCGACTATCCTGAAACAGCAGGATCTGAACAGCCTGATGTCCTACCGGGTCACGGGCGGTACATTGGAGGAACGCCAGCTTGGCGCGAAATGGATCGCGCCCGTCATCGGGCAGCGGCGAACGGAGGAAATCCTTATCTCACCGGGCGCCCAGAGCGCTCTGGCGGCCATTGTCAGCACCCATACCCAACCGGGCGATGTGATTGTTACCGACCGTATTGCCTATCCCGGCATCCGGACCATAGCAGCGCAGTTCGACCTCATCCTGGTCGGTGTGGACAGTGACATGGAAGGCATGATGCCGGACCAGCTTGATCGGGTCTGCGCCGAACATCATCCCCGGCTGCTCTACTGTATCCCGACCATCCACAATCCCACCACGGCCACCATGTCGCTGCAACGGCGCATGGATATTCTGGCGGTCGCCCAGCGTCATCATCTGCATATTGCCGAGGACGACCCCTACAGCCTGCTGATGGACACTCCACCACCGGCGCTGGCAGCCCTCGACCATAGCCGTGTCAGCTACGTAGCTACCCTCGCCAAGACGCTCAGTCCCGGCCTGCGCACCGCCTATGTGGCCCTGCCCAATGCGGACATGACCCGACGGGTCGCGGCGGCCATCCGGGCAATCGCGCTGACCAATGCCGGTCTGCTCAGCGCGCTCACGGCGCGATGGATGCAGACTGGACAGGCGCATACGATCCTGCACGCCATCCAGAAAGAACTGCGCCTGCGCCAGTCCATTGCCCGCAAGGTGCTGGGGGAGGGGCACTGCATGAACCCAGACGGGCCGCATGTCTGGCTGAAACTGCCGGACTGGTGGGGCAGCGCGGATTTTGTCGCCTATGCCCGCAGGCGCGGCCTGGCTCTGGTTCCCAGCACCGTCTTCACCATCAGTGGCGAACCCCCGCAGCGGGCGCGCATTGCGCTGGGTAGCGCGCCGGATGCCGCAAGTCTTGAGGAATCCCTGCATGGGGTCCTGTCAGTCCTGCAGCACAAGCGTTCTCCCGGTTTTGCCGATATTGTGTGACCTGATCGCGATGCCCGGAATCGATGGAACCATCTGATTCCGCACGATGCCGGGCGGGTGCGAGAAAAACAAAAAGATGCATCGTTCACGAACACGCGATAACAAAACCATTATAAAACAGTTGGTTAGTACGAATATTCAGGATTGTATGTTAGAGCCCTGTTTTTTGTATGCTCCTGTATTCGCCAGATAATGACATATCATGCAACTTGACCTGTTTGTACCACATAACTCAAGCATACAATATTTTGCTCACCCGTAATCCCATGCCACGTTCGCCCCGGCAACGCGGTCAGGCCCGGCTCTCCGCCGGAGACCGCAACACACGGGAGACATACCATGCCGAAAGTCGAACACGTTCCGTACAAAGATGGCGATTGCTTCGTCAATTATGAAAACAAGGTCTTTGAGGACGTCAAAGCCAAACCTGGTGAAAAAGCCCTTATCACCTTTCACACCGTGGCCAACGAAGGCTCGGTTGGGTTCGTAAATCTTCTGCAGGCCACGCGTCTGATCCGCAAAGGTTTCGAGACGTCGGTGCTGCTGTACGGACCGGGTGTCACCCTTGGTGTGCAGCGCGGCTTTCCCCGTCTGGGCGACGAGGCCTTTCCGGGGCATATGAACTGCAACAGGCAGATCGCGAAAATCCTTGAAGAAGGCGGTAAAGTCTATGCCTGCCGTTTCGCGCTTCAGGCTCTCTACGGTTACGGCGAGCAGAATCTGATCCCCGGCATCACGCCGATCAATCCGCAAGACGTGCTGGACATCATCCTGCTGGCCCGTCGCGACAACGCCTTCATCCTCAATACCTGGACTCTCTGAAGACCGAAGGGAGGACCGCAAGCCATGTCCCGTATCGTTCGCGCCGCAGCCATCCAGATCAGTCCCGTCCTTGGCGACGACGGTCTGGGAACTGCCCGGAAAGTCTGTCAGGCCATCCGTGATGCCGCCGAAAAAGGCGTGAAGCTGGCGGTCTTTCCCGAAACCTTCGTGCCCTATTATCCCTATTTCTCATTCATCCAGCCGGCTTTCCGTTTCGGTCGTGAGCATCTGGAACTCTACGAGCGCGCCGTCGTCATTCCTGGTCCGGTGACGGATATGGTGGCCGAAGCTGCGCGTGACACCGGCATGGTCGTAGTGCTGGGTGTAAATGAACGCGATTTCGGCACGCTCTACAACACGCAGATCATCTTCGATGCGACAGGTGAGATCCTTCTCAAACGCCGCAAGATCACGCCCACCTACCATGAGCGCATGGTCTGGGGGCAGGGCGATGGTTCCGGTCTGAAAGTCGTCGAAAGTGCCGCCGGTCGCATCGGAGCGCTGGCCTGCTGGGAACATTACAACCCGCTCGCCCGCTACGCGCTGATGACCCAGCATGAAGAAATTCACTGCGCCCAGTTTCCGGGCTCGCTGGTGGGGCAGATCTTTGCCGACCAGATGGAAATCACAATCCGGCATCACGCGCTGGAATCCGGCTGCTTTGTCGTGAACGCCACTGGCTGGCTCACGGAAGATCAGATCAAAGAGATTGCCCGCGATCCCGCGCTGGAAGGGCCGCTGCGTGGCGGGTGTTTCACGGCCATCGTCTCACCTGAAGGGAAACTGCTCGGCACACCGCTGACGGAAGGCGAGGGGATGGTGATTGCCGATCTCGATTTCGCCCTGATCACGAAGCGCAAGCGGATGATGGACTCCGTGGGTCATTACGCACGCCCCGAATTGCTGAGCCTGCTTCAGGACCGCCGTCCGGCGCGCACGGTGCATTATGTTGGTGAGCACAGAGCAACTGAGCCGGTTGGTCCCTCCAATGACGAGGCTACGCCATGACCGTTCCAACACACGGCACGCTTTCCGGCCGCAAGCTTGTCACGGATCTGCAGTCCTTCGGGCTTCAGATCGGCGAAGATATCGGCGGTATCGCCCGCAAGGGCGGAGCCGGTCCTTCCGATCACAAGACGATCACCATCGCGGGTCAGACCGTCATGGTGCCGGTCTATACGTCCGGTGCGCGACGGTCTCCGTTTCAGGCCAGTCCGCCTGACCAGAGTGGTGCCAGCACGCTGCTGCGTGATGGTCAGACACTGGGCACGATCCATTTCCCGGCGGCCCCGCGCTTTTGCGGGCTGAGTACGGCGGACGGTATTCCCTACTGGAAGATCGCTCTTCTGCATGGCCGCGACACGCTCGCCACCACAGTGCATCAGACCTGCATCCGCTATGCCGACCGGCGCACATCCTGCCAGTTCTGCGCCATTGGCCAGTCGCTGGAGGCCGATCGGACGATCGCTTACAAGACACCGGCGCAGCTTGCCGAAGTTGCCAAAGCCGCTGTGGAACTGGACGGCGTGCGCGACATGGTGCTGACGACCGGCACGCCCAATGTGGTTGATCGGGGTGCTGCCGTGCTGGCAGAGTCAGCCCGTGCCATCAAGGCGGCGGTGGATCTGCCGCTTCAGGTTCAGTGCGAGCCGCCACGTGATCACGGCTGGTTCCAGCGCCTGCGCGACGCTGGGGCCGACAGTCTGGGCATGCATCTCGAAGCCGCCACGCAGGCGGTGCGCGAGAAGATCATGCCCGGCAAGGCCACGGTCAGCGTCGATCGCTATATGGACGCTTTCGCCAGCGCCGTGCCGATCTTCGGGCGCGGGCAGGTCAATACCTACATTCTGGCCGGTCTTGGCGACAGCGCCGAGGACATTCTGGCTCTGGCTGAACGCCTGATTGCGCTCGGGGTCTATCCCTTCGTGGTGCCGTTCGTGCCCATCTCCGGAACCCCTCTGGAAAATCATGCGCCACCTTCAGCCGACTTCATGAAGTCCGTGCTGGCGCCGCTCGGCCGGATGCTGCGGGAAGCGAACATGAAATCCACCGACATCCGCGCCGGATGTGGCCGGTGCGGCGCCTGTTCCTCCCTCTCGGCGTACGAACAATGAACACAATGCTCCAAGGCGTGGAAGACCGGCCGTTCATTCCGACGGAATATGTCGTGCGCCTTGCCCGCACGCCATGGGAGCGTGCCGGTCATCACGCGCTCCGTCGCGAAGTATTCTGCAATGAACAGCATGTTTTTGAAAAGGATGACCGCGACGCGATCGATGGGGTCGCCATTCCCATCATCGCCGCCTGCTGCATGGCGGGGATACCGGACCGGATCGTGGGAGCAGTGCGCATCCATGAAACGGAGCCTGATGTGTGGCGCGGTTCCCGGTTGGCTGTGCAGGCCGATCACCGCAAACTCGGACGGATCGGGGCGGAACTTATCCGTATGGCAGTCAGCACAGCGCACGGGCTCGGAGCTACACGGTTTCTCGCGCAGGTACAGGAACAGAATGTGCTGTTCTTTCGCCGCCTGCACTGGAAGAGTCTTGGAACCATCACGCTGCATGGTCTGCCGCATCACGATATGGAAGCCGATCTTTCGCGCTATCCGGCCCACGGTCTGGATCAGACATGGCTGCTGCGTCCGCAGCCCCGGATCCGGCAGGTGGCGTGATGGCACACGAACTCGCCACACTCCTGCGCACGCTCCGGAACGGTCACGCCCTGGTGGGTAAACAGGACATCGCCGAAACTGCGGCAATCCTGAAGCCTGCCAGCCATGATGTCATCCGCCTTGGCGATGACTGCGCCGCGATCCCGGATGGCGATGGCTACCTCCTGCTGGCCAGCGAGGGCTTTCAGGACAGCTTTGTCCGCTCAATGCCTTGGTTTGCCGGGTATTGCGGCGTGATGGTCAATGTCAGCGACATCGCAGCAATGGGGGGGCGTCCCGTAGCGGTGGTGGATGCGTTGTGGAGCGATACGTCCGAGGCGGCCGCGTCAATTCTGACTGGTCTGCATGAAGGCGCATGCACCTATGGCGTGCCGGTTGTCGGCGGCCATACCAACATGCGCAGCACCCATAACTCGCTGTCGGTGGCGATCCTCGGTCGTGCCCGTCATCTGCTCACCAGTTTCGATGCACAGCCGGGCGAGGTTCTGATCGCCGCCATCGACCTGCGCGGCCGCTGGCATGACCCGCACCCTTTCTGGGACGCCAGTTCCGCGCTGTGTGGCACCGAGGGAGCGGCCCGGCTGCGTGGTGACATCGAACTTCTGCCCACGATTGCTGAAGACGGTCTGAGCCGTGCTGCCAAGGACATCAGTATGGCCGGATTGTTGGGCACCGCCCTCATGCTGGCCGAATGTTCGGGCGTGGGCATGACGATCAGGCTCGATGACGTTCCGCGCCCTGACGATGCACCGATGGAGCGTTGGCTCTCCGCATTCCCGAGCTATGGCTACCTGCTCACGGCGCGCCCCAAAGATGCCGAAGCGATCATGGCCCGATTTCGTGGGCGTGACATTGCAGCCTCTGTCATTGGGCGGTGTGAAAACACGCAGCGGCTCGATGTCACATGGGCGGACGAGAAGGAAACCTTCTGGGATCTCGCCCGGACGCCACTCATGGGATTTGCGCCATGAGTCTGTCCATTGGCATCCTGACCCATTCGACCAATCCTCGCGGCGGTGTAGTGCATGGCATGGCGCTGGCGGAAGCCCTGTGTGACGCGGGCCATGACGCAACGCTGATCGCGCCGGATGTGACAGGAGCCGGTTTCTTCCGCATGTCCCGCTGCGCCACAAGCTGCATCCCGGCCGCGTCTGTGCCTGACCTGCCAGCACTGGTGGAGCGTCGTATTGGCGAGATCAGGGACGCACTGCGTGGACAGCATTTTGACGTGCTGCATGCGCAGGACCCGATCAGCGCCAATGCGCTGGCCGACCTGGTGGAAGAGGGGCGGATACCGGGCTTTGCCCGCACGGTTCATCATCTGGACCGTTTCTCCCACCCCGGTCTCGCGGCTCGCCAGACACGGGGTCTGACGGCTGCGACCGAACTTTTTACGGTCAGTCAGCTCTGGGAGGACACGTTACGCACCGAGTACGGGCGGCATGCGCCTGTGGTGGGGAATGGTGTCGATCTGACAAGATTTTTTCCGGAACCCGGTCTACGCGATCAGGAACTTCGCGCACGGTATGGGCTTCCGCGGAACGCACGTCTTGTGCTGTCGGTCGGCGGGATCGAGCGTCGCAAAAACACGCTTGTTCTCCTTGATGCTTTTGAGATGCTGCGTCGGGATCATCCGGATCTGCATCTTGTGATAGCTGGGGGAGCATCCCTGCTGGACCATTCCGATTATCGCCGTCTTTTTGATGAGCGGGTGCGGGGCCGCGGCCTTGCGGATGCGGTGACCGTCACGGGAACAGTTGCGGATGAGGATATGCCGGCATTCTACCGGCAGTCTTCGGTCCTGGCCTATCCTTCAAAAACCGAAGGCTTCGGTCTGTGCCCGCTCGAAGCTCTGGCCTGCGGAATCCCCGTGGTGGTGCCGGCCGCACCACCTTTCACGGAGCATCTTCATACTCTCGAGGCATTCTGGTGCCAGCCGGAACACCCCGAAACACTTGTCTGCGCGTTGCGCGACGCTCTGAGCGTCCGGAGTCCGGCCCGTTTCCAGGCCAGCGGCCCCGCAACGGCGCGCCGTTTCGACTGGCGCTGCGTCGCTAGTCGGCACCTCCCCGCATATCGGTGTCTGGCAGCGCGGTCGCGCACCGATGCCATTGCTTCAGGAGTTCTTTCACCATGCCCGAAATGACCTTTCGTGTGCGCTGGCCCGATGGGAAGGAGACTGACTGTTACTCCCCGTCGCTGGTCATAAGGGACCACTTCACGCCTGGTCAGGATTATCCGGTCCGGGAGTTTCTTGAAAAGGCGGACACGGCCCTGACGGAAGCCAGTGAGCGGGTTCGTGCGCGCTACGGCTTCCCGTGCAGCCGCGCCCTTGGTCAGCTTCACGCCATTCGGCAGACCTGCACGCCTTTCCTCAATCGACCCGATGCGCAGGTGCGCGTCCTGTCTTTCAGATCCTGAGACGGAATATTCTTATGACACAGAACGAAAAAACCATTCCCGTTATCATCGTGGGTGGCGGACAGGCCGGGCTCTCCATGAGCTGGTATCTCTGCCGCGAGAAGGTGGAGCACATTGTCTTTGAGGCAAAGACGGCCTGCCATTCGTGGGACGATGAACGCTGGGACAATTTCTGCCTCGTGACACCCAACTGGCAGTGCACTCTTCCCGGTCATCCCTACAAAGGGAGCGATCCGCACGGTTTCATGGTGAAGCCGGAAATTATCGAATACGTCAAAGGCTTTGTTGAGTCTTTCAATCCACCGCTGCGTGAACACACGGCTGTCACCTCCATTACGCGCCATGCAGATGGCGGATACCGTGTGGTGGCGGGTGGTGACGTCTGGCACGCGAAACATGTGGTCATCGCATCAGGTGCGTATCAGGATGCAGTCATCCCCGGTTACGCCAGTGCAATTGATCCCGCCATCCATCAGGTCCACTCGCAGGATTACCGCAACGCGGCCCAGTTACCGGAAGGAGCCGTTCTGGTCGTGGGCAGCGGCCAGTCCGGTGCGCAGATCGTCGAGGATCTGTTTCTTGAAAAACGCAAGGTCCATCTCTGTGTCGGGTCCGCCCCGCGTGTCTCGCGTTTTTACCGTGGCCGCGACGTGGTGGACTGGCTGGCGGATATGCACTTCTACGACCTGACGGTGGATAATCACCCTCTGCGTGACGGTGCACGCGACAAGACTAATCATTACGTCACGGGCCGAAACGGCGGGCATGACCTTGATCTGCGCAAGTTCGCGAAGGAAGGCGTGGGCCTGCACGGCACGCTGGAGACCATCCGTGACGAAGTCGCGCACTTCGCGCCGGACCTGAAAGAAAACCTTGATGATGCGGACAAGACCAATGCCGACATCAAGAAATCCATCGACGCCTATATCGCCCGTGAAGGGATCGCGGCCCCAACCGAAGCCGCTTATGTTCCTGTGTGGGAGCCCGATGGCAGCAACACCCCGCTGGACCTGAAGGCCGCCGGGATCACCTCGATCATCTGGTGCATCGGCTTTCGTCCAAACTATCGCTGGATCGACGTGCCGGTCTTCAACGGAGCCAACAAGCCCGTCTGGCATCGTGGCGTAACCGATGCGCCGGGCTTCTACTTCCTCGGCCTGCCATGGCTGCACACATGGGGATCGGGGCGGTTCTCCGGCGTCTCGCGTGACGCCGCGTGGCTGGCCAGCCAGATCACCGGCAAAGACGTGCCTGTAGCCTGAACGGAGTAAAGCGCCATGCTTCCATGGACGACATACGAGGCGATGTACGATGCGGCACTGACCCAGCCAGAGCAGTTCTGGCTGGCTGCGGCACAACGCGTCACATGGAAGCAGGCGCCTGCGCACGCATGCAGGACGCGGGCGGATGGCTGGCATGACTGGTTTCCCGACGCCACGCTCAACACCTGCCATAACGCCGTGGACCGACATGTTGAAAATGGTCGCGGTGAACAGGCGGCATTGATCTGGCATTCCTGCGCCACCAGGGAACGTCAGGTTGTAACCTACAGGGAGTTGCAAGGCCGGGTGGCCGGATTTGCCGGTGGTCTGCGTTCGCTCGGGGTGGAGAAGGGCGACCGCGTCCTGATTGCCATGCCCACCATGCTTGAGACGGCCATCGCCATGCTGGCCTGTGCGCGGATCGGCGCCGTCCATGTCGTGGTCTTTGCCGGTTATGCCGGGCCCGAACTGGCGCGCCGTATTGATGACGTGGCGCCCAAAGTCATTATCATCGCCAGTTGCAGCTTTCAGGGGCAAACGCCCACCCCGTCTGCGTCCGCCCTTAATGAGGCGCTGGCCAAAGCGACGCACAGACCGCAGGCCTGCGTTGTTGTGCAACGTGCAGCGTGTCCGACAGCCCTTCTGCCAATGCGGGATCACGATTTCCATACGCTGGAACAGTCCGCGCCAGCAGAGCCGGTCATGCTGCGTTCCGAAGACCCCCTGTATATTCTTCACACGTCCGGCACGACGGGCAATGCAAAGGGCATTGTGCGTGACAATGGTGGCCACGCTGTAGCTCTCGCCTTGTCCATGGATCTGATCTACGGCTGCAAACCCGGTGATACCTTCTTCACGACATCGGATCTGGGTTGGGTGGTTGGCCATTCCTACGGCGTCTATGCGCCACTGATGAGCGGCTGCACCAGCGTGATCGTCGAAGGCGGTGCTTCAGCTTCTGCGATCTGCGCGCTCTGTCACGAACACGCAGTGAAATGCCTGTTTACCGCGCCCACTCAGATGCGGCTCATGCGACAGGAAAGCCGCCATCTGTCAGGGGCGATCCTGCCCGCGCTGGCCCGAATCTTTGTGGCCGGGGAGTATGCTGACCCAACCTTGCTGGACTGGGCACGGTCCTATTTCCGCAAACCTGTAGTCAATCACTGGTGGCAGACCGAAACCGGGTGGAGCATCACCGCGCATTTTTTTGGCCTGCCCGAGCGTGAACCGGTCTCGCTCATGAACGACATCGGACGACCTGCGCCGGGATTTCGTCCAGCCATCGTGCCGTCCATGCCGGGTGAACAGTGCGGGGAGATCGTCCTGTCCCTGCCGCTGCCACCCGGCTGCCTGGCTGGCGTATGGAAGGATGGAGCGATCCATGTTCCTGCAGCTTATATGGACGAGACCGGCCAGTATTATCGCACCTTCGACGAAGGCATGATCAAGGCCAGCCGCGCCGTGCATATGCTCGGGCGTTCTGACGATGTCATCAAGGTCGCAGGACGGCGGATTTCGGGCGTGCAGATCGAAAAGATCATCGCCACTCATCCTGCAGTTCATGCGTGTGCTGTGGTGGCCATCCCGGACGAATTACGTGGACAGCGACCTATTGCCTATGTGGTCATTGACCCTCAGGCCGCCTGCGAACCATCTTCCGAGGAAATCGTTGTGCAGGTCAACGAAGTCCTTGGACGCTGGATTGGCCTGAAGGAAGTCCGCTTCGTCAGGCATCTGCCAACCACCGTGTCCGGGAAGATCACGCGGAAACGCCTGCTGGTGTCCTGACGGAATCAGTCCAGCATTGCATTTGTGGAATGGCCAGCCTTCAGATGGCCTGACCGCCGGAGACTTCGATCCGCTGCGCGTTGACCCAGCGATTGTCCTCGGACAGGAGCGAAGCGATCATCGGGCCAATATCGTCAGGAAGGCCAGGACGCCCCAGTGCGGTTGTGTCCGCGATATGGCGGGCAATGTCCGGATTGTCCCGTACCATGCCGCCCGAGAAATCGGTCTGGATGGCACCCGGCGCTACCGTGTTGACGGCAATACGGCGCGGTCCGAGTTCCTTGGCCATGTAGTGCGTCATGACTTCCACCGCGCCCTTCATGGCGGCGTAAGCGATCCAGCCGGGATAGGCGAAGCGCGTCAGGCCGGATGAGATGTTCACGATCCGACCACCATCCGCGATCAGCGGTAGCAGGGTCTGCGTCAGGAAAAACGGGCCTTTGGCGTGAACGCGATAGGCAGCATCGAAATCTTCCTCCGTTACCTCGCCGAATTGCCCGCTATGGGATGTGCCGGCCATGTTGACCAGATAATTGAAACGCTCCGCACCCCATTCGCGCAGCACGCTGCGGACTTCGTCGGAGAAGGCAGAAAAGGCATGCGTATCGCCGGTGTCGAGTTGCAGGGCCACCGCGCGAGCGCCACTGCTCTGGACATTCTCAACCACCTCATCGGCTGCGGATCTGTTGGTGTGATAGGTCAGGATTGATGAGACGCCGCGCCGGGCGAGGGCTTCAACGGTTGCGCGACCCAGTCCACGGCTGCCGCCGGTGACAATGGCGATGGTGTTTGCGTCTGGCATGAGTATCTCCATCTGATGAGGGACCAATCTTGGTCACATTATCGCCCGTTCGATAAGACCGCTCTTTCCGCCAGCATTGTTTTGCGCCATGGAATAATCCTATGGACAGGCTTGCCACACTCGACCTCTTCGTCCGCATTGTTGACCGTAGCAGCTTCAGCGCCGCGGCAGCCGATTGCGGCATCTCCCGCCCCGTTGCGACGGCTGCGATCAAGGCGTTGGAGCAAAGGCTCGGCACCCGACTGCTGCACCGTTCCACCCGTCACGTCCGACCGACCGAGGAAGGCGCTGCCTACTATCGTCGGTGCGTGGCGATCCTTGCCGATATCGAGGACGCGGACCGGAGCGCGAGCGGTGCTGTTGCGGGACTTCTGCGTGCTGACGTCATCGGGCGTCTGGCGCGCATGCTCCTGCTGCCGGCATTGCCGGACTTTCTGGCCCGGCATCCGGCGTTGACCGTTCATCTTGGCGAGGGTGAGCGGTTTGTCGATCTGGTGCGCGAAGGGGTGGACTGCGTGGTCCGGACCGGAAGCCTGCCGGACAGCGATATGATCGCCCGCCCCCTCGGCGTTATGGAGGAGGTAACGGTCGCCAGCCCGGCGTATCTGGCTCGGCACGGAATGCCTGCCTCTCCTGACGATCTTGAAGGCCATCAGATGATCGGTTTCGTGTCCTCGCGCACCGGCCAGCCCCTGCCGCTGGAGTTTACGCACGGAGAAGAGGTGATCGAGGTCTCGCTTTCGGCACGCCTGCTCGTTGGGGGTGTTGATACCTATGCCGAAGCGGCCCGGCTTTGGCCTCGTGCAGATTCCGCGCTACGGCTTTGAGGATGACCTTGCGAAGGGCACGCTGATCGAAGTTCTCCCTGATTTTCCCCCCATGCCAACGCCGGTCTCTGTGCTTTACCCGAGCAACAGGCAGCTTTCTCCACGTGTGCGGGTGTTCGTGGACTGGCTGGTGGAGATTATTGGCCCGCGATTTCATCCACAATGCGCGTGAGCATCCCTACGCAGGTGCAAAGGCGAGATAGAGCGAGATCGTTGCAATCGAAAACACGGTGGAGGCCAGAACGACCCGTCCGGTAAGGGCTGCCTCCCGATCATAGAATTCCGCCAGCATGAACGAGCCGGTTCCCGTGGGCAGTGCTGAAAGAAGCACGGCAATGTTTGTCATCGGTGGCGGCAGGTGGAGCACAGGCGAGGCAATGATCCACGTAACCAGAGGCTGGGCGATCAGCTTCAGGCCAACAAGAATGGCCGCAGTCGACGGGCGTGCAGACGCACCACCGGCGGAATTCCCGGCAAGGAACAGACCGAGAGCGATCAGGGCGCAAGGGGATGCAGCCCCGCCGAGAAGCTTCAGGAAGGCATGAACCGGTTCCGGCAGATGCCCCCCTGATACCATGACAAGACCACCAAGCGCTGGCGCCACCAGCAACGGATTTTTTACCAGCGAGAAGAGCGTTTTCGCAACGATGTCGCGCGGTCGTGCTTCGGTCTGCAGTCCGGCTTCGATCAAAACGATCGCGATGACAAACAGCACGCAAACTGTCACGATCGTGGCGATCAGCGTCGGCGCCATGCCGGTATCGCCGACGAGCGACAGGACAAGCGGGAAACCGACGAACCCCGTATTGGCGTAGCTCGCGTTCAGTCCGTCAATGGCGGCATCGGCAAGATGATGTCCTGTGGACACCCGCCACCACAGCGTCCCGGCGAACACGATAAAACAGCCAAGTGTGAACGCCGCAATGAATCCCGGCTCCCACAGATCGGTCATTTTTGCATTCGCCACGATGTCGAACAGCACCGCGGGCAGCGCAAGATAGACTACGAGCCGATTGACCTCGCGCGTGGCATTGGGACCCAGCGCACCTGATTTGCGGGCGATCCATCCGGTGAGGATGAGGGCGAAGATAGGCAGGACGATCAGCAGATTATTCAGCATCAAGGATCTCGGGAACTTACGAAAGGCGTGACGCTACCGAAGGCTATTGATATAATCCAATGCTCATATGGTTCACGATCAATGCTTTCAGGGTATCAGTTGGACACACGGCATATGCGGTATTTCATGGCCCTGGCGGAGACGCTTCATTTCGGTCGGGCGGCTGAGCGGATGAATATGAGCCAGCCGCCGTTCAGTCGTCAGATTGCCATGATCGAGCACACGTTGGGCGTGAAGCTGTTTGAACGAAACTCGCGCAACGTGGCTCTGACCCCGGCCGGAAAACATTTCATGAAAGACTGCCGAAACGTGCTGGGGCGGTTTGAGGAGGCCTGCCGGGATGTCAGGCTGGTCGCCAGCGGCATGAAGGGCGAGATGCGGTTTGGATTCATGATGCATGCCGCCCACAGTGTCGTGCCGCAACTCGTGCAGCTTTATGCGGAGGCAAGGCCGGATGTCCGCCTTGTGCTTGATGAACGCACGCCGACAGAAATCGATGAGATGCTGGTGGCAGGAACACTGGATGCCGCCGTAACATTTGACTGCGGATATGCGCCGCATTTGCAGACCGTGCTGCTGGTCAGAGAGCGATTACGCATCATCATGCGAAAGGACCATCCCCTTGCCGCGGTCGGCCAAATCGGCCCTGAGGAACTCCGCGAGGAGAAGGTCATCGCCGCACCCGCGGCGACAGCACCGGCTCTGCGCTCCGCGATCAACAGCTATTTTTCTGCCAAGGGAATTGTCCCGCATGTCGTGCTTGAACCACGGTTACAGCACACGATCATTCAGCTTGTTGCAAAAGGGCTGGGCGTAGCCCTTATCCCTGCATCGCTGTGTACCGAACTGGGGGCCGGGCTGACGTCACGGGCTTTGTCAGATGCCCCCCAACTTGACGTTGTCCTTCGTGCGCCGATCACTACGAAAAACCCGACGGTTTCGACATTCATGGAAATCGGGAAATCGATACAACGGGCTTCACTCTAATTCATGAAATCTGTGCGAAGAACCAGTTTCCAATATCTCCGCTCTCCGTATTCCATCTTCATGAGTGGAGTAATTTTATGATGTCTTCCGACGCCAGACCCAGACCAAGAATAATCATGATCGCTCCGGATATGTAGCCCGTCACGATGGACGCTCTGGGGCGGCTGCTTAATAGTGTCCGCGCGCCAAATCCGACCATCAGATAGATGGACATGCAGTTCATTGTATGAATGGCGCCCAATATCCCGATCTGTAAAAAGATCGGCCATGCTGACCCCGGATTTGTAAACTGGGGCAGAAGGGCGAGAAAAAACAGAAGAGCCTTGGGGTTCAGACCGCTGATAGCGAATCCTTTGGTAATCCAACGCCGCACACCTGTTTCCCGTTCATGTCCTTCTTTCGGCAGGGGAGGATGATGCAACAGGGAAATGCCCAGTTTTATGAGATAGGCCGCACCTGCAAACGTCAGAATGGTGACCGCAAGCGGCATGTTTGCAACAAGCGCACCGATACCGCCCGCGACCGTTGCGGTAATGGCGAGATATCCCAGAAACAGCCCGAACACAGCGGGAATGACTGCGGCATGATCACGTATTCCGGCGGAAATGACATACGCCCAGTCAGCACCTGGGGTTGCGGCAAGGAGGATGGAGATCGTCCAGAAGGCAAGAAGTGTATGCAAATTCATCGAAGATGCGTCGCTTTACAAGAAAACCAACAGGGATATCAAGGTGTTTTCATGGTCTCCGGTTACGCTCCGGATCGGATGGGAGAGATGGCAGGATAGCGCGGACCAGCGGGTATGGGGTTGCGTTTATGCCAATTAAACCATCAATATATGGCATTCAATTGCGCTAGTGCACTCATTCCTGATATAAGATGCCAATGAAACTGGATGCGATCGATCGGCGTATTCTTCGTGTTCTTCAGGAAGATGGACGCTGCCCCAACAATGAGCTTGCCAGGCGCGTCGGGCTCTCTCCATCGCCATGCCTGCGCCGCGTGCGGCTGCTGGAAGAAAGTGGCGTCATCGAGGGGTATGTCGCCGTCGTTGATCCCGCGAAAGCTGGGTTTGGTGTGACGGCTTTTGTCAGGATATGGCTGACGGGAGAAGACGAGAGACAGTCCGAGCATTTCGTCGAGGAAATCGGGAAACTTCCGCAGGTGACGGAAGCGCATGTCCTTGCGGGAGATTGTGATTTCCTGTTGCGCGTCGTTGCGGAAGACCTTCCAGGACTGCGGCGCTTTCAGAGCGAACACCTTGCGCGGATCAAAGGCGTGCGGAGTATGAAGACTGACATCCCCCTCCTGAAGGTCAAGAACGCAAGCTTTGCGTAGGGTATAATCTTGCAGTTTACGGTGATTAAGCGCCATATTCCCCGCAAGGAGTGCAGGGAATATGGCGCGATACATTTATCAGCATGCAGACTGGCCCGGCTTCCAGTGGGACAAGGACACCATTGCCCATGAACTGGCTGCCGTGCGTCATCGGCAGGGACGCCTCCTGGGCCGCATGGAAAGCCTCGGCTTCGATTTCCGGTCTGAAGCCGTGCTTCAGACCCTGACGGACGATGTCATCAAGTCGAGCGAGATCGAGGGCGAAAATCTCGATCGTGAGCAGGTACGGTCTTCCATCGCCCGCCGACTGGGGATGGATATTGGCGCGCTGGCTCCGGTGGATCGGGATGTCGAAGGCGTTGTGGAGATGATGCTGGATGCGACCCGGCAATATGCCGATCCGCTGACCGAAGAGAGACTGTTCGCCTGGCATGCGGCTCTGTTTCCCACTGGCCGAAACGGCATGTCACGCATTCTGGTCGGAGAGTGGCGTGATGACGGAACCGGCCCGATGCAGGTCGTGTCAGGCCCTGTCGGACGGGAGAAGGTTCATTATGAGGCGCCGACAGCCAGCAGGGTGCCTGCAGAGATGCAGGTCTTCCTCAACTGGTGCAATGCCGGGCAAGCGCTGGATCCTGTGCTGAAGGCAGCCATCGCACATTTGTGGTTTGTCACCATTCATCCGTTTGAGGATGGAAACGGGCGCATGGCGCGGGCCATCGGCGACCTCATGCTGGCGCGTTCGGAACAGACAGACCAGCGTTTTTACAGCCTGTCGGCCCAGATCCGGCAGGAACGGAAGGATTATTACGCAATCCTTGAGGCTACCCAGAAGGGGGATATGGACATCACGTCCTGGCTTCACTGGTTTCTGGGGGCGCTGGATCGCGCCTTTGATCGCGCTGAACTGGTCCTGGGAAAGGTCATCCAGAAGGCCCGTTTCTGGGATAATCTGGTCGGACAATCGATCAATGACCGGCAACGCCTCATGTTGAACCGTCTGCTGGACGGGTTCGAGGGTAAGCTGACCTCGTCCAAATGGGCGAAGCTGGCGAAAACGTCACCGGATACAGCCCTGCGAGATATCAATGATCTCGTATCGCACGGTATTCTGGTCAGGGAGGCGGCAGGAGGAAGAAGCACCAGCTATGTGTTGGCTCGTCCCGAGACGTAAAACGCGGGTCGATGCTGACGGACAGGCCGTTGATTGGGTACCATCGGCATTCAGGCCTGTGTCCTTGCGTCGGTAAGCGCGGATGAGATGCGCTGAGCGACCTGATCCGTCGAGCGTTTGACATTTTCCCGCTTCAGGTGGGCGTAGCGGGAAGTGGTCTTGATGTCGCTATGGCCCAGCATCCGGCCGATCATTGTCAGGTCCGCTCCCATCTCCAAGGCATCCGATGCAAAGGAATGACGGAGATCGTGGAGCCGAACGCCATCCAGGCCTGCCGCCTTGCGGATACGACGCCACGGCTTTTGCAGGTCAGTGAGATATTCGCCAGCCTTGCGTCCGGTGATGACATAGGGATTGTCGGGCAGGCGAGGGGTGGCCTTCAGGACATCAACAGCTGCCGTACCCAACTGGACAGTCTTCGCTCCGGTTTTGCTGTCCGGGAGGCGGAGTTCCGCTCCATCCAGCCAGACATGCGCCCACAGGAGCGTCTGGATTTCCCGCAACCGGCAACCCGTGAGGGCAAGCTGAGGTGGTCCCGTCCGTTCGGACAGTTTTGCGGGCTTGATAAGCTATACCCGGTTGTTGTTATGCCGCCCTTCTGACGGCGTTGCTGTTGGCCATCTGGTCCGGGGTTAA
>NZ_WOSX01000050.1 GCF_011516735.1 Acetobacter fallax
CTCGTCGCTCTCGCATACAACTGCAAAAGAATGGCACGGCTTCAAACAGCATAAGCCGGGTCAGCCTCGGCGTTATCAGCCGCAAAATGCCCAACCCGACAGGCTGCTAAAGACCGTGATAATTTGAGGCACAGTTTTCAGGCTTATAGACAAGCCTCCAGTTAGAAAACCATCTGGCTCACTCTGTCGTTCCATTTCCATCAACACACAAAGAACGAAATCACCTGGAGGGTTCTAAAAACCCTCCTTTTTCGATCACAGCAGAGTCATAACTCATTGATATTGCGCATTACACAAAAGCTTGGATAGGGGTTTTTCGAACCCTCCACCTCCAACAACTCAAAGTTCGGAATTTCTCGAACCGCCCAAGTCTGAGTGGACGTCAGAAATGGAATTTTCTGACAGGCGGCGGTTGAGTGCCAACGTAAACAGCCCTTCTGGTGAAATATCTGCCCGCACCGGCATCACCTGATACAATGGGAAATCCACCACCACATATGGCGTATCCCGTCCTGCTGCAGGAGAAGTGGCCCCCGGAATGGACGGGCGGTGATCACCCAGAACGATCAGACGTGCTGGACGTCCGCACTGATCCAGTCCCTGCATCAGTTGTCCGATCATGGCGTCACTGTTTTCCAGATGAGACAAATAGCACGCAACTGAGTCACCTTTTCCGTTCCATGGCCCATGATTCTCTATGCTGACAGCATAAAGAAATAGAGGATCAGAACTCTTCCTGACTGTGGAAAGCATTTTATCCGCCAATGCCCTGTCATTCATATAGACAGACGTATCGCCACTACCTGACCCAAAGGATTCATGCCCCATCGTTTCGGAAAACCCCATAGCTGGCATGACGGTTATACGATCTCCGAAGTGCAGATCATAGGGATGCATATATACCGTGTGAAATCCGGCACATCCCAGTTGGGAAGGCAGAAAGCCACCAGCATTCTGCAAGGCTGTAAGAAAGGGATCGAACCGCCGAAATCCCAATTCTTCTTCCGTCCGACCTGACAGTACGGCATATTCCGTCCGCAGCGTATAGGCTCCGAACCCGCTGACCTTCAACTTGCCGTATTGCGAAGCCAGTCTGCGCGCACGTTCCAGTTCCGGCATGACGGGCAGGATCGTCCCCACGGGCAGACCGAGCATCTGCGGATCAGCAAAAGATTCACACTGAACGATAACAATGACTTCACCCGGCCGTGCCCGGGTTGGCGCACTCTCTATCGGAAGTAAAAGTTCCCGGGACTGCTGTCCCCAACGCCGCCAATACATGAACAGACAGCCAGCCAGACCGAACCGCACTATATCCCGTTCCAGATCGGGAACGGGGGCCATTCGCTCCACGGGGCAAAGCGCCAACAGCACAAAAAACAGCGCTGAAATAATCAATCCTGCGACATGCCCCGCAAGAGGGGCATGCACCACAGCCACAGCCAGAAGGGTCACGGCGATAAGCAGCCCTGCGGCAATCCCAGCACGCAACGCAAGGGAAATAGCAAAAATATAAAAACAAGGATGTCTGATAAAATATTTCAGGAGAAATAGATCACTGAAGACCAGCGGTTCATAAAGAACCGCATATTTCGCATTGGATGCTACAACCAAGGCGACCCCGGCAATATCCGTCAGAACGGCTGCGCAGGCAGGGGAGCCGCACAGCATCAGAACACTACCGAAAACAAAACCAAACACACAGAACCCGACTGATGCCGTGAAAACGGTCTTATACGGCCGGCCCTTCCGCGACCACACGCGGCCTTTCCCAAACACATCGACTGACATGCCTATCGCGGCAGACGCAAGCAATGCACAGGAAAGTTGAAGAATGCTCATAATCTCTGACAAACCCAGAAGAGATTACAATCCGGTCAGTGATCCGGAGCCCTTCCGGTATAGGCATGGAAGACACCGAAATACGTGCGCTTCCGGACATCTTCGAAGCCAACTTCCTGCAAGGCGCGCATGATTTCTTCCGGCGGAACACATTCAGCGATGGTGTCCCAGTAATATTCCATCAGCGTGCGGCTATCGCGCGTAGCAGCCACGCCAGAAAGCAGAGGCACGATCCGCCCGAGATAGATCCGCAGAACGGTTTGCACAAACGCGCTCCGGGCTCGACCAATCTCAAGCACGAGAACACATCCGCCCGGCCGAAGCGCCCGAAGCCACGCTGCGAAAGTTTCTCGCAGATCAGCCACATGCCGCAGGGCATATCCCATGCTGAGCAGATCGAACTGTCCGTCTGCAAAGGGCAGCCACTGGGCATCGGCCTGCACCAGTGAAATCCCCGGCACATTCCGCCGACACACGGCAAGCATCCCCGCGCTCATATCAAGTCCGATGACATTGTCAGCCCCGGCAATGCCCGCTGCCTCCCGCGCCACAAGTCCTGTACCGGTTGCGATGTCCAGCACACGATGCCCGGTCTTCAGTCCGGCCTGACGCAGCATGGAACGCCGGAACCACCGCCCGCTTCCCAGAGAGAAAATGGCGTTGATCCGGTCGTAATAAGGAGCGGTGCGATCAAACAGCGACTGCACGAATCCCTGCCGTCCGGCCGCCTCCTGATACCATTCGGCAAGAACCGGGTGAGGAGGCACTTTTTCAGGGGAAACGTTGGTCATCAGAGGCTCGCGTCTATATCGTCATGAGGCATGACCGGCGCAGCCTCGGTAGGTTTTTCTCATCAAAGTCCCAAGGGACGCAAGTCCACATAACTTCACGTCCTGCCGGACGAACGGGTCTTCCAGACATGAACCATCGCCCAGGGCGGCATATGATCGAAGTTTCGAATCACCAGGCGCCGCACACCGTATTCCGCAACAAGCAGAACAGCCAGCACGCCCAGCACGCTGCCTTTCAGCGGCCAGAGCCAAGAACCGGGTGGGCCGACAAGAAAGAGAACCGGCGGCAACAGCAGCAGCAGAAAGAGAAAAACGACCCAGAACCATGTCTGGAGGCTTGTGTAGCGGGCGATATCATCACGCAGCACTCCGCCGCCATGCGCCTGCCGGGCGAGCGCGGAGACGAGCGGCTCCCGTCCCGGCGCCAGCGAGGAAATAAAGAGCCGCAGAGGTAAAATCAGCCCCACACAGTAGATCACCAGCGCATCGGCATTACGCACCGGATCCGGAAACATCAGCGCCAGAAAGACCAACAGGACAGTAACCACAGGCCAGATCACCCATCGACCGGTTATGAGCGCAAGCCCCACCCCCTGACAAAGAACAAGTGCAACTGCAACATATCCTTTGTCCCCGCCTGCGATCTTCACGAAATACGGCAACAGAAAACTAAAAAGAAAGATCAGTCCGCCGGCAGAGCGCATATATTTTAACCGGGCTGCAACCATGATTTACGATATACTTTTCCTTGGGAGGGGCCTGTGATAGCAGATCGTCCCGCATTGTCATTTCTTCAGTACTGAGAGCTTCATGACGACCCAGCCGGGTGAGACCCTCCAGACACTATTCGAGCGTGAAGTCGCAGAGCACCTTGTCGATGTGCTTCAGCTGGAAGTCACTCCCGAAGAGATCGTTCCAGATGCTCCCCTCTTCGTGGAAGGGTTGGGGCTGGATTCCATCGACGCTCTGGAAGTCGCGCTGATGATCAGCCGCGTCTATAATGTCACTCTCAGTTCGGATGACCCGGACAGCCGCCGCGTCTTCAGCTCTCTTCGGGGGCTGGCCACCCATGTCGCCAACGTGCGCGGGAAAGCCGGATCGGCCGGATGAGGTCTGCTCCGGCCAGCGACTTTCAGCCCGAAACGGCTGACCTGTCTCTGGTTTTTTCTCCGGATCGCTCCGTCTTCAGCCATCCGGACGGCACTGTCAGCACAGGCCATGACCTTCTGCGCGCGGCACATCGCACAGCAGCACTTCTGCCCGACGCGCCGATTGTCTCTCTCTGTCAGGATGTGTGGCATTTCACGGTCCTGTTTCTTGCGACCATCCTGCGAGGCCAGTCCGTTCTCCTGTCCAGCGACCGCACGCCCGAGCGTCTTGGACAGCTTGCCGCTTCCCGAAATGCTGTCTGCGTGACGCTGAAAGGCGATAGCGCCACAGAAGAATTGCCACCCGGCACGCTGACCTTGCCTGCGCCCGACGGCTCCGGAACAGATCATCCCGACAATCCGGTCATCCTGTTCGACAGGGAGGTCGCGACCGTTTTTACTTCCGGCAGCACCGGACAACCGATGGCCTACGCGAAGAAATGGGGCGCGCTGGTCATCCGCAGTATTGTCGCACGCGAACTTCTCGACCCTGAAGAAACAGCTTCGTCCCTGACCGGAACAGTCCCACCCTACCATATGTATGGGTTTGAGACGCTGGTCTGTCAGGCCGTGCACACACGCAGTCTCGCTACGACTGGCCCCACGACCTACCCGGCGGACTGGCGGAAAATGCTGGAGCTTACCACCGCACCGCGCATCCTGATTACAACGCCCCTGCAGATGCGTGCGTTGCTGCGGGCCGATCTCGACATCCCTCCGATTGCGCGGATCGTTTCGGCGGCTGCTCCGTTGGGTGAAGATCTAGCCCGACGCACTGAAGAGGCCCTGCATACAGTCGTAACCGAGATTTATGGCGCGACTGAAATCGGCTCAATCGCGATCAGACGCACAACTGTTGAGCCGGTCTGGAAGCTTTACGACACTGTCGATCTGCATGATGACAGCGTGACTGTCTCCGCTCCCGGTGCACCGGACATTGAACTGGCCGATCTTGTCGAACAGCGCGATGCACGCCACTTCCGTCTGATCGGACGGCGCAACGATATGGTGAAGATTGCCGCTCGACGCGCTTCCCTGTCCATGCTCAACACAATCCTGACGAACCTTCCCGGTGTGGAAGACGGCGCGTTTGTGCCCCCAAATACCGACGACGGACATACGGCACGAATGCAGGTTCTGGCCGTTGCTCCGGGAGTAAGTGCCGCCGGTATTCTCGCTAGTCTGCGGAAGCAGATTGACCCGGTTTTCCTGCCCCGCACGATCACATTCGTCGAGGCCATGCCACGAAATTCCGTGGGCAAGCTGACGGCTGGCGCGTTGCGGGAGTTCGCCACGACCGTCATGGAAGGACAAATCATCGGGGAGATTTCATTCCCTGCCGATCATCCTGCCTTTCCAGGTCACTTCCCCGGGCAGCCCGTAGTTCCAGGAGCATTACTCCTGGATTGCGGGCTTGAACTGGCCGGCCTCAATCCCACAAAGATCGATCAGGTGAAGTTTCTCCGCCCTGTTCGGCCCGAAGAGACTCTCCGCTTCCGCCTGCGTCAGGAAAATGAACGCCGCACACTCACGGCACGAATGCCGGACCATCCCGGCGCTCCCCTTGCGCTGCGAGCCGTCATACGCACGCAGTCCGACTGATGACGGGAGGAAAGGAGACCTGGCTCGTTCCTGAACGCGGCAATCATCTGGCCATGAGCCTGATGCTGCGTCTGGCCCGTCTTGTCGGTCGCCGCCCCCTCACCTTGCTGCTCTATCCGATATCGCTCTGGTATCTCGTCAGGGATACGACAACCCGCCGGAATTCCCGGATCTATCTGCGCCGGGTTCTCGGTCGGGAACCCTCCTTGCTGATGGTCTGGAAACATATCCGGTCCTATGCGCTGATTACGCTGGACCGGCTGTTCATTCTCGATCCCCGGGCCACCCCTCCGAGGATTTCCGTCTCCGGAAAGGAAATCCTGTTTGACGCGCTTCAGGCCGGGCGCGGCTGTATTCTTCTGGGAGCGCATATCGGCTCCTTTGACTCCCTGCGGACCGTGCTGCGCGTCATGCCCGCCCCGCTTACCCTCAGAATCCTGATGTATCGCGGCTATACAGGGGACGCGACACGTCTGATCGAGATGCTTGACCCATCCTACACCGACATCCTCATCCCGCTCGGGGAGCCGGATACGATGTTGCGTGTCGCCGAGAGTCTGCGTCGTGGCGAAGTTGTCGCCATTCTGGGAGACCGGGCGCATGACATGGGCCGCAGCCTGCCCGTGCCAGTGCTGGGAAAAGAAGCACCGCTGCCTGTGGGACCGATGCGGCTCGCAGCACTGACGGAAACACCTGTCGTGCTGTTCAGCGGCCTGCGCTGCGCTGATGGCAGCTATGACATCAGCTTTAAAAAATTCGCCGACCGCATAGTCCTGACAGGAACATCCACAGAAAAGACCGCAACAGTGCGGAAATGGATGACACAGTACGCCGACTGGATGAGTGTACTGTGCCGTAAAGATCCGCTTTCGTGGTATAATTACTATGATTTCTGGGAGGAGCGGTCATGAAACCATCCGCACGGCTTGTATGTGCCCTGCTTGTTCTGTCTGGCATCCCGGCCTTCCCGTCACTGACGGACACCGCGTTCGCACAGGCGGATCTCCCGGCATCCAGCACCTTGGCAGACACGATCATCTCTCGGATCGGCGCGGTGCATGCGCGAGAAAACCGCTTTCACGAAGTCCGCATTCTCGCCGCCCTGACCAAACCGCTCGAAAGCGGCGGCACGCTGAAATGGCATGCACCAAACTATCTCGAGAAACTGACTAAAGCACCCCGCCGCGAAGATCTGGTCATCAGCGGAGAGAGCGTGACGGTGACCCGAGGCACGGCGCAGCCACAGACTCTGGACGCCGCCCGCAACCCGGAGCTTCAGCTGCTGGCCGATACGCTACGGGCGCCTCTCTCCGGCGACATCACGCTGCTGCGCCGATATTATCACATTTCCGCCGCCGGGAATGAGGGAAGCAACTGGACTCTCACGCTTGCTCCAGCCACGGCGGACGTTGCGAAGCTGCTGAAGAAGGTTGTCATTACGGGAACCAACAACGCGATCACACGGCTTGAAATCCTTCAGGCGAATGGCGACAGCCAGACCATCACGATCTCCCTCTGAGATCCCTGTGATGCGTCGTTCCCCGAAACAGCTCGCACTGGTTCTTCTCGCTTCGATCCTCTTCGCCGCAACCGTTCTGTTTCTGATTCCCTTGCGCACCGATATGGCGGGCTTCCTGCCTCCCGGACAAAGTGCGGGCAGCCGCTTCCTGCTGCGTGAGGTACGCGACGGCGTGGCCTCATCCTTCATCACCGCCGGAATAGAGGGCGCGCCCGTTGCCGAGCTTGCGCGGATCAGCCGGGACATGCAGGCCACACTCAACCGCGATTCACGCTTTTCAGCTGTGCTCAACGGGTCGTTTTCCACCATCGGAAACGAGACCCTGCGCGATCTGCTGTTCACACATCGCTACCTTCTTGCCCCCGACGCAAAAACCCGTGACTTTTCCCGGCGGGCGCTCACCACCGCTTTCGGCAATGTGCTCGACGGCCTGGAGTCTGCCGCAGAGCCGCTCGTCATCTCTTTCGCCCTGCGCGACCCGACCGGTGCATTCACCGATACGTTGAAACAGCTTCGGCCTGATGTGCAGGCGCATCTGACAGAAGGCGTCTGGTTCGCCTCCGACCGTGCGCCGGGACAGGAACGGACCCTGCTCCTGTTCCGCACAAAAGCCGGCGGCATGGATTTCGCCGCCCAGAAAGACGCGCCCGCTGCTATTCAGGCTGCTTTTGCAGCGACCCATCCCGGACCGGCCAGACTGCTACTGAGCGGTCCCGCCGTGCTGGCCGTGCAGAGCGCGCAAACCATGCGCGGCGATATTGACCTGATCACCATTGCCTCCATCCTGATCGTGACCAGTGTGTTGTATTGGCGGTTCCGGTCCTTGTGGGTGCTGGCGGCCATCGGTGCGCCCTTCCTGATCTCGCTGGGTGTGGCGATGATTGTCGTGCGGCTGTGCTTCGGGTCCGTTCACGGCATCGCCTTTGGTTTCGGCATGACCATGCTGGGTGTTTCGCTGGATTATCCGGTGCTGCTGATCGGACATCGTGACGTCGGCGAAGGGCCTGAAGCGACCCTGCGACGTATCGCGCCGAGCCTGCGCCTTGCGGTTCTCATGGCGGCGCTCGGACTCAGCGGTATGATCCTGTGCGGCCTGCCCGGTCTTGCGCAACTCGGTGTCTTTGCCGCGACGGGACTTCTGACGGCGGCGGCCGTCACGCTGTTGCTGATGCCTCGTCTGATTGTGGCGGCCGATCTCGCCCCGGTCATCAGCGGTCCATCCGCTCCACTGGAACGCGCGGAACGACTGCGACGACTGCGGTTTCTGTGCGCCGCGCCTGTCCTCGGTGCGCTGGCCGTGCTGATCGTCCGTCCCCCTGCTCTCATAACAGATCTCTCCGCTCTCAGTCCTGTGCCGCCAGCCGCGAGAGCGCAGGAAGCGGAACTACGCCGCGAACTCGGCACACCGCAATCCGCCCGTCTGATCGCGGTTCATGGTGACACACCGGAACAGGTTCTGGAGCGCGAGGAGGCCATGCATCCCGTGCTGGCCCGGGTGGTCCGGGTGGTCCGGATGGACGTGTTGTCAGGCGTGCAGGATGCCGCCGGTCTGGTGCCATCCGTCGCCCTGCAACATCAGCGGCAAAGTCTGCTGCCGGACGACGCGGTTCTTGAATCTGCGATACGCGCGGCTCAGGCCGGACTGCCTTTTCAGGCCGACAGTTTCAGTATATTCTGCAAGGATGTCGCAGCGGCACGGACAATGCCGCCGCTCACGGCCCAGATGCTGGCCGACACGCCGCTCGCACAGGGTATCTCACCGCTGCTATTTCAACGTGACGACGGCTGGTGGGGACTGATCCTCCCGGCGGATGTCCGAAACATGGCTGTCCTCCAGAGTGCGCTTGGGCCATTGCCCGGCGTGCTTGTGATGGACCTCAATGCCGAACTGCGCAGTCTGACCGCCTACCATACGCGCCTGACACTGCTCTGGAGTCTGGCCGGGAGCACACTCGCACTGCTGATCCTGTTCGCAGTGCTGCGTGATATCCGGAGGCTGCTGAAAGTGTTCTTCGCGGTCGGTGCCGTGATGGTGATTCTGCCCGCAATTCTGGCGCTGCGGGGCGAACCGCTATCGCTGATTCACCTTGTTTCCATCCAGTTTGTCGCCGGCGTGGCGCTGGACTACGCGCTGTTCTTCGCTCGCCCTCAACTCGACGGTGCCGAGCGGGCACGCACGATCCGCACCTTGCTGACCTGCAACATCATGACGGTGCTGAGCTTCGGCTGTCTCTATTTTTGTCATACTCCGTTACTTCGGGAGATCGGTCTGACCATTTCCTGCGGCGCGTTTCTTTCGCTGCTTTCGGGCTTCATGCTGGCTGGACAGAAACCGTCCGTTGCGGCAACAGACGCCGCATGATTCCGCTTGTTGTCACCGCCGGAACAGCACTGAGCGCCATCGGGGCCGGGCTTGCCGAGACCCGTGCGTCGCTGCTTGCCCGACGGTCCGGGCTGACACCGTGTGACTTCGCCGGAGCAACGTCTGGTTACACAGGACGCGTTCCGGGCGTCGAGCAGCACAGGCTTCCCGAAGGGCTTTCATTCTTCGACTGCCGGAACAACCGTCTGGCCGATATGACGCTGCGACAGGACGGTTTTACGGAAGCCGTGGCGGAGGCCAGGGCATTTTATGGACCGTCACGCATCGCGGTCGTAACAGGCACATCCACATCAGGCATCCTTTCTTCCGAAGAAGCCTATGCACGACGGAACATAACAACAGGCACGATGCCGCCTGATTACAACGAGGAATACACGCAGGATCTGTTTTCCCTGCCGCGTTACATCTCTGCGGCTCTCGGCCTCACGGGGCCGCTGCTCACGGTCTCCAACGCCTGCGCTTCCTCATCACACGCCTTTATCGACGCCTGGCACTGGATCGCCTCCGGCGTGTGCGATGCGGCGATTGTGGGCGGCTCCGACAGTCTGTGCGGTATGACTTTGCGGGGGTTCTCCGCGCTGTCCCTCGTGTCGCCCGGCCCGACACGGCCCTGCGATGCAGAGCGCGACGGGATTTCCGTGGGCGAAGGCGCAGGGTTTATCCTGCTGGAACGCGCAGGCACGCGGACAGTCTCTCCGATGGCGCGAATCATGGGACTCGGCGCAGCCAGCGACGGCTATCACATGTCCTCCCCCGACCCTGCCGGACGCGGCGCTATCGCCGCCATGCGTCAGGCTCTGGACCGTGCCAGCCTTCGTCCTGAAGACATCGGCTATATCAATCTTCACGGCACCGGCAGCATCGTTAACGATGCGATGGAGGATACCGCCGTGTTCGCTGTGTTCGGGGACAGAACACCATGCTCTTCCACCAAGGGCTGGACCGGACACACGCTCGGCGCCTCCGGGATCATCGAAGTCATCATTGCAATCCAGACGCTGGAAACAGGCGTTATCCCCGGCTGCCTCGGTGTGACGGCAATCGATCCGACATTCCGCTCACAGGTCGTAATCACGAATGAAAAGACGCACCCCCGTGCTATCCTGAGCAACGCGTTCGGTTTCGGCGGCACGAATTGCAGTCTCGTGATTGGAGCCGCCTGATGCGCCTGGCTCTTCGTGCAGCCTCACTCCGGGGACCGGGCCTGTCAGGATGGACAGACTCCATCCCGGTGCTGCGCGATCCATCCCTCTGGAGCGACGGACCGGTGCAGCCTCCACCGCTGACGACACTCCCTCCTAACGAGCGCCGCCGGGCCGGGCCGATCAGTCGGCTCGCTCTCTCTGTAGCGGAAGAGGCCTGTGCTCAAACGTCTCTCAACCCAACGGCAATGGCTTCCGTTTTCGCCTCCGCCAACGGCGACGGCGGCGTGATCGATTCCATCCTGCGTGCGATCATCACACCCAGCATGGACGTCTCTCCCACCCAGTTCCACAACTCCGTGCATAATGCCGCCGCCGGATACTGGACCATCAGTCACGGCTCCATCAGTCCGGCCACAGCCATCGGCTGCTTCGACTGGACCTTCGGCACAGGCCTGCTCAAGGCCGCGGCGGAAACTGTCACGGAAAACCATCCAGTCCTGTTCGTGGCCTATGACATGCCTATTCCGGGGCCGATCGGGACCGTACGTGTTACGCCCGTTCCTTTCGCCTGCGCTTTCGTACTCGACCCTGATGTGAATGCGCCCGCCATGGCGCAGTTAACCCTGACCTACGACACATCGGCTCCCGACATGACCGACCTTCCGGATGACCCATCCCTGCGGACTCTGGCTCTGGGTAACCCCGCCGCGCGCAGTCTGCCACTGCTAAGGCTGCTGGCCCTGCATCAGGCGGGCACGATCAGCGCCGGATGCCTGAACGGCGCGCTTCGTATTGAGGTAACGCCTTGCTGAACCGTGACGCCATCCTTGATCTGATCCCGCATCAGGGGGCGAGTTGCCTGCTCGATGAGTGTCTTTCCTGGACGGACAGCACTCTGGAAGCGACGACACGGCGACATCTCGATCCGGATTGTCCACTACGACACAATGGACGCCTTGGCCCTGTCACAGCGTCAGAGATCGCCATGCAGGCTGCCGCCCTGCATGGCGCGCTTACCGGCGGCAAAGGAAGCACGCCGGGCTATCTCGCCGCCCTGCGCTCACTCGACCTGCGCCGCGACCAGCTGGATGACCCGCGTTATGAAACCCTCCTGATTCGCGTCACTCAGGACTGTGCGATGGCAGATGGCTTTATCTATGGCTTCACAGTCAGTGCGGCGTCAGGTGAAACGCTCGCCACCGGCAGTGGCACGGTCATGCTTCACGCCGCAATGGAGACACTCTGAATGCGCGCACTCGTCACAGGGGGCACCAGCCCGATCGGAGCCGCGATCTGCCGACGCCTCGCCCAGGACGGACTACATGTCATCATTCACGCCTGCGCATCAGCCAACAAGGCGGACAATCTTGCGAAAGAGCTTTGTGCAAATGGGAAAAGTGCCGAAACGCTGATCTGCGATCTTTCAGATATCGGCGCCACCCGCAATGCGCTGGCGCCGGTTCTGGAGGGCGGAGCGCCTCAGGTCATTGTGCACAATGCGGGCACACATGACGATGTGACCATGGCCGGAATGAGTGCCGAGCAATGGTTCGGCGTGCTCAGTGTCTCGCTGGACGGTTTTTTCGCTGTGGTGCAACCGCTGCTGCTGCCACTCACCCGCACACGTTACGGTCGTATCATCGCCCTGTCGTCGATCACGGCACGCCTCGGTAATCGCGGACAGGTCGCTTACGGCGCGGCAAAGGCGGGGCTGGAAGGCGCTGTCCGCTCACTCGCCCGCGAGGTGGCCGGGCGCGGCATTACGGTCAATGCGGTCGCACCCGGTGTGATCGACTCTCCTGCCATAGCGGCAGTGATGGACACTGCACAGATCAATGCAATTGTCCCGGCGAAACGCGCGGGGCAGCCTGAGGAAGTGGCTGCTCTGGTGTCATTTCTCGCCTCGGATCAGGCTGGTTACATCACCGGCCAGACAATTGGCATCAATGGAGGCATGGCATGACGGTTTCCGAAACAGGCGCGCAGGACTGCGACGTTCTCATCATCGGCGGCGGACCGGCTGGCAGCACGGCGGCCACCCTGCTTGCCCGCGACGGGTATAATGTCGTGCTTCTGGAAAAAGACGCCCATCCGCGCTTCCACATCGGTGAGTCTCTCCTTCCGTGCAATCTGCCGCTGCTGCGCGATCTTGGCGTGCTTGAGCAAGTGCAGGCGATGGGTGTCTACAAGCCCGGCGCCGAGTTCGTCTCGGACCGGGATGACCGTCGCGTGCCGTTCCCCTTCCACCACGCCATCGCTGCGAAAGAAGATCATGCCTATCAGGTCGTGCGTTCGCAGTTTGATGAGCTTCTGTTCCGGAACGCTGCAAAAAACGGAGCCCGGACTTTCGAAAACACGCATGCTGTTTCAGTCGATTTTCATGCCGGGCAGCGCGCCATCGTCACGGTGCGGGATGCGGAAGGCGCAGAACAGATCTGGACGCCGCGTTTCGTGCTCGACGCGTCCGGTCGCGATGGTTTTCTGGGTCGCAAGCTTCGCCGCAGAAACGCTGACAGAAACAACTCTACTGCTGCAATCTTCAGTCATTTCCGAAATGTTCCACGCCGTGATGGCGATATGGGCGGATATATTTCCATCCACCTTGTCGATCAGGGCTGGTTCTGGATGATCCCGCTGCCCGATGGTGTGATGAGCGTCGGTTTCGTGGGCGACAAGCCCGCATTCCAGAACCACAGCGGCCCTGTGGCAGACCTGTTCTGGAAAAAAGTGAAAGAGAGCCCCGCCGTCGCTTCACGTATGGCGAATGCAGAAGCTCTCTCGGAATTATCAACGACCGGCAACTATTCCTACCGTGCGGATAAAGCCTGGGGCGACGGGTACTATCTGATCGGTGATGCCTATGCGTTTCTCGATCCCGTCTTTTCATCGGGCGTCTTGCTGGCTATGCAAAGCGCCTATCGTGGTGCGGAAGTTGCGCGGGCGTGGCTGCAATCTCCAGAACTGGGCGCGAAAGCCGCTACGGCTGCTGAACGGGAAACCTGTGCCGAAATGCGCCGCGTAAGCTGGCTGATCTACAGGATCAACAATCCCGTCTTGCGAAAGCTCTTTCTGAATCCACGCAATATTCTACGGATGCGTGACGCGATCATCTCGCTGCTCGCAGGAGATTTCTCGGGGAAACTGCGTGTCATGGCGCCTTTTGCAGCATTCAAGGCGATTTACGCCCTGTTTTCCCTGAAAAAAGAAAACTCACCGTAAAACAAAAGGGCTTCGCGCAGGTAGATGCTATCGCGGGCACACCTGCTCCATCACTTTAATCTTCCAAAAGGATACTGTTTTCATGACGTTCAACCTCAGACTTCCGGTTTTCATGGCCATCTTCGCGTTGCCTCTCTCGGCGTGCAGTCAGGCTTCCTGTCTCGAGAAATATTATGACTGGAATTACGATCGCATGCCGCTTGGTGAAGCCGTCCAGAAGGTTTCTGAGCGATCGGGCTGTCCGATCCAGATTGATCATGCCCGCATCCGGAACAAAACCTCCCATGAGATTCATCTGAACAGACAGCCCTATCAGGCCATGCGCCACATGCTATGGGGTACCGGAATGGCAGTTTCCAGAACCGAAACCGGCATGACGATTGTCTCCCGTCATCCGGGCGAGGATGCCGCTGTCGAAGCGCCGAGTGCTACGCGGGGCAATTAAATTCATGCCGATCTGTGACCTGTGATGATGCGCTCGCTCACAACCTTCCGATTTCTCTGCATATCTGCAACAACCCTGCCATTCTCTGCTGCAGCACGGCACCGAGCACCATCACCCCTTCCAGCAGCCTCGCCCCCTCGCTGTCAGCCTTCAGGCTTTCCAGCCGCCCGCGCAGCAGGGCATGCTTGATCTCGATCAGACGCAGCACGTCGTGCAGTCCGGCATGGAGGTCCTCAAGACCGGGGGCGTGTGCGGGCGGAGGCAGGAGCGGATCTTCCGGCATGATAATCCCTTCGACAGAACGCTGTTTCTGTGCGAGGATCTGACCATGATGAGTGACGGGTCCCGCAACATTACGATTCACACAACTACGCTTTTCCGACTTACATATCAAGCGGGAATCCGTATAGCATCCTCATTTTGTGATGAGGACAGAACCCGTGGCCCGCAAACGCAGACAGAAGCGCAAGCTCATGGATGAACAGATCCGCCTGATGCGCGAGCGTGGCGAGCGTCTCCGTGAAGCCGCCCAGAGCATCGGCATCACCCACGCCGCAAAAGCGGCCGGCGTCCCCTACACGACCCTGCGGGACTACATGAACGGTGGCGAGATGAAGTTCTCCGCCATCGCCTCACTGGCTCGCGTCTGTGGCGTCTCCCTGGACTGGCTGGCCTTTGGCAACGGCGCAGGTCCCGGAACAGACAGTCCGGACGGAACAGCCAGCACTCCCCGGCAGATTGTCATTCCCTGGCACGATAATCATGAGGATGGCCTGCGGATCGGTCGTGACTGGCTGCAGAGTGCCATCCCCCGTGATCTCTCGGCCCTCTGCCTGATGACCAGCGAGGGTGATGCGATGGAACCCACGCTGGCCTCAGGCGACCTGGTGATCGTCGACCGCAGCGTGACGACCGTAACGGCCAGCGCCCTCTATGCGCTGGAAAGCAGCGGCACGCTGATGATCCGCCGCCTCGATCCCCGTCTGGGTGGCGGCGTGCGGGTCATAGCCGACAACCATCGCTATCCGCCACAGGATATCGAAGAAAACAGACTGGACTGCTTCCGGCTTCTGGGTGAAGTTGTGTGGACCGGTGGCGTGCCCAGACCGTGATGGTCTGGCTTTAAACGACCGGCGAAAAGCCAATTGTCATAAAATACGATATTTCGTATTTACGGCAGGCGATATCTCGTAAATTATCCCTCCCATCAGGCATGTAGGGCCAGCGCTTTCCGCCCTTCTGCCATCGGGAGGTCATGATGGTGTCTCTGTCAGTTTTCGATCGCACACCCTGTCGGATCGCGTCGTTCAGCGTGCTTCCTGTCCGTTATGGCGCAGGAGCATCCTGACATGCTGCTTCTGACAGCCCTTGTCTTCGTCGTCGTGGTGGGCGGGATCATCCTGCTGGTGTACCTGAATAAATTCGGCGACTGGCTCATAACGAGTGATGTCCTCTCTCCGAGCCTCATCATGCTCTGCACCTATCTGGCGTGCATGTTTCTGTTCCACCGTCATGACTGACCGGGAGAGCACGATGCCCCTCAATGACACCATTCTGCAGGCCGGTGAGAGCGGCGTCGACAAAAAGGCTGCCCGCCTTGCCGCCTATGAAGCAGAATATGGCGCGGAAGAAGCCGCAAACCGCAAGGAACTTCGTGACATGACGTTGTTCTGTGCCTGTGTCTGCGCCCTCTGCGGGATCGTCATATCGATCCCCTTTCATCCGATCATCGTGTTCTGTTTCGGGCTTGCCGCGTGGGTCTATCCCCGCAGGCCGATGCTGGAAAAATGCAGGACCGCAGAAGAACGGCGGAAGTTCTACGGGCTCGATTGAACAGATCCGGATCAGAAACCACCTTTACTGACGAAATCAAATAAATCTGCCTGAATACAATCGGAAAGACAGAAGAATATCCGACTGTCTCCAATAGCTGATCTTTCCATCATCTCACAAAAAAGGAAAATGCCTCCATGTCCTCACGCTCGCTCAAAATGCTCGGCGGTGCTGTTTCCCTGACAGTCATGATCCTGCTCTCCGGCTGCGCCACGGAAGGCAACGAAAGCCTCAAGAACGAAACAGTGACCTCCATCGACCAGAAGATTCAGGATGGAGTCACGACAAAAGCCCAGATCCGGGCCCAGTTCGGCGATCCCCGTGAAAGCTCGTTTACCGACAGCGGCCATGAACAATGGCGTTATTCCTTCACCAATGCTTCATCGGACGCGGCGAACTTCGTTCCGCTGTATGGCGATCTTCATCAGGGCACACACGGCACCGAGAAAACCCTGACCGTTCTCTTTAACGGTGACGTCGTCTGGCATCACACGATGAATGCCTCGGCGGTCAAAAGCGGAAGCGGCGTCTTCTGAGCCCTCGTCCAGCATCCCCGATGCCGGGTGACACCTGCTTTCTCCATAAAACGGACTCCCTTCATGAAACATTTCCTGTCTTTACCCCTGTCGGCCATGTTGTCGCTGCTCACTGTTTCTGCTCACGCTCAGGCGGCCAGTCAGAGCGACAGACAGATGATCGCCGACGCCCACTGGCTCAGCGCAGAGCAGGCCCGCCCGGCCACATCCTCGGATACCACCACCCTGAAGGCCGTGCCAGACCTCACGAAAACAGCCGGACAGTATCACGATCTGTGCGGGACACGCGTGACACCCAAAATCCTGCCTCTCGACGTGGGTGGTGCTCCCGGCCCCCTCACGGCGGTCATCGAAGAGGATCCGGCCTGCTTCGGGGGGGGGATGGCGCCCGTTACACTCTGCTCGACAGAACGCGGCATGTCGTGTGGCAGAACTCCGCGGCCACCATTGCCATTCAGGAAAGCCGTCATGACGGTGTTCACGATCTAAGTTTCGGTGGACCGGGTCCAAAGACGCCTGTCTGGAACTGGTCGACAGCCAGACACGCCTATCAGTTACGCGTCGTCATCGACACAGAATAAAAAGAACCCCTCATGAACAGGAATGACATCGATTTTGATGGGATCAGGGCCCGGTTGGGTCTGTTCTGGGAGACCCCCGACGAACTTGTCCTGGCTGCGCTGGGCAGCACCGTTCTGGCGGGGTTTCTGTCCTGCGCTTACCGCCATGTCGAACGCGGCATGAATTCGGTTCAGCACGCCGGCTTCAGCAGGTTTCATATTCTGGGCGTCATACTCTGGCTGACTATCGCTAGTTTTGGCGCATCGTGGCTGAGCCGGAAGCGCGCCTCCTTCAATATCCCCCGTCTTTACTGTGATCGTGCGTCATGGGGCATGACGCTGTTCTGTCTCGTCAAAATCTATGTTTTTCTGCAATCATCGCAAACAGAGATGAGCCGCTTTCTTTTTGCGTTCTCGAGCTTCCATCTCTATTTCACGCCCGGTGCCGGCATTCTGTTTCTCCTTGCTGCTCCCGTCCTGCTGTGGCGTGCAACCCGGATCGAAAAGGCACAGGAGGCGGACAGACAGCAGGACGAGAGAAAACCTGAACTGTTGCCGCCACATGATGACAAAAACGACTGAATGGCAGCCAGCCTCCCGAACAGAAGGCTGGCTGCCATTTCTCACTTACGCACACGTCTGTATGGAGAAGAGAGAGAACGTCGCTTCCCATATCGTGCATTACGATCCGGCACCGATGTGCGACGTCCTTCCCTGCCACAACCAAGCTGCGCGACAGCCGCTTCGATGGCTTCCGCGCAGATTGCCTCCAGCCAGTCCGGATGCGCCATCATGTCGAGCCAGATCACGCGCAGGAGTGGTCGGCCCGGCTGACTGAACCAGTCCTGCTTCTTTGCCAGACGGTCCAGAGAGGATTCCTCGACATCCGCCCGGCAGATCCGGTCGGAGCCCAGCATGCCCATCACCTCGATGCAGAGCAGAGGGGTCTCCTCATCTGGTGCGCAGAGACCGAAATCGCTGCGCAGATAACGCCCTTCTTCCAGCCAGGGATGGCAGCACAGGTCCAGTTCATCGGGAACCATCTGCACGAGGGTCTCCCAGACAATCCGCTCGGGCGCGGAGTCCAGTGTCGTGCCGTCGGACGCCTGTGATCCCGATCGCGGCAGATGCGGATAGCGTCGGGCGAGCGCTTCCAGCACCCGCCGCCAGTCGCCGAGGCTTTCGCCCAGCTGGTCGAGATGCCGGGCCTCGGGGCCACAATAACGCATCATGTTCGACACAGGCGGTGCGCCAAGCCGTTCGGTGAGTGCTGCCATGAACTGCAGGTCCTCGTCTGTCGCATCCCACGGCGAGAAGCGACGGGTCTGGCGAAGACGGCGGGCAGCGCGGGACACGCCGTGTGAGCCTGTATGGTGGCGTGAGGTCTGATAACGCATGATGAAAATCCTGTGCGCAGAGCCATCGGACAGAAGGGGTTCTGTCCGATGGCAGAGTGATGACTGAAGGTTTGAGGAGGATGGCCTGACGACCAGAAAGAGGCAGAGCAGAGACCCGGCACTCACGCCGAAGCGGCGCTGTCCATGACATCCTGAAGCGTCTCGCCAAAATCTTCGAGGAGATCACCGAGCAGCAGCACATGGCCTTCCAGCGGGCGGCCAAACGGCAGCGTGTCGTCGGGATCGTCATCACGGACGACACACAGGGCGGGCAGCAGCACGTCGTGCAACTGCAGCCAGACATCGACCAGCCGGTCGAGCCCAGTGCGGGACAGAGAGAAATGTTCGGCAGACATAAGGGATAATCCTTGTTCCTGCCTGCCCTGCAGACGCAGTGCGGCACCGGCACGCTCTGAAGCGTCCGGTGACCGAAAAGGCATGTGGGGCAGGCCATGAAAAAGCAGGGGTTGGGATAGAGAGAAAAAGCGTTCAGTGGGCCCGGAAGGACAGATCGAACGGCAGCAGATCATCCTCTTCAGGGCACTCGAGCACACCGAGATGCTCCAGTCCGGCCTGCAGGCTGTAGCCGGGCGCGCAGTCCGTGCTGAACCAGTGCGGGTCCACAGCCAGACCGTTGATGACAGGGGCCGCATCCACCGCTGTGGAGGCCGACAGGCAGATCAACTCCGACGGATTGATCTGCCGGCTCAGCGCGTCGAACAGCATCAGATCCCTCTGGGGATCCGTCAGTCCCAGCAGGTCTTCAGGTGCGAGACCCGCCAGCCGCCCGCTGGGGGCGGCATGCACGATCAGACTCATCGGCGTATGGAACATCAGATGCGGCCAGAGTTCCCGGGCCGCACGATGCAGGCACAGGCCCGGCAGAGCCAGTGCGGGGTCGTCCTCCGCGAGGAAGCGCCGCAGGAAATGGTAGTTGAAGACGGCGATGGCGTTTGGCGCCTCCATGCCCTCTTCGGCAAAGACCAGCGGTTCATCGAAGCACAGCCGTCCGCTGGCGTCGTGATGCAGTTCCATTGTGCGGACGTAATCCCACACCGTCGAGACAGTGAGCGGGCTCCACAGGATATTCTGCACCACGACCACAAAGCGGCTGCCCTCGGCAAAGCCGGTCAGGGGCCTGGCCGGCCACCAGCTGATCAGACGCAGGCGAAGGGACGTGAGCTGTCCCACGCCGTCAGAGAGCAGTGCACTGACCGGCGAGGCGGGAGAGAAAAAGGAAGACGAAATTCGTGTCATGAAACATGTCCTGAAAGGCGAGGAAGGACACGGCGGGAGCACACAGGCCCAGACGCCACATTTTTCTCTCTGGGAACGAAGGGACCAGTCTCTTCATCGCCAGCCCTCAGAACCAGGGATATCTCTCTGTCCGACCGTCTTCTCTCAGACCTCGTCTTCCGGTTTCGAGGATGCAGACTTTGACCGGGTCAAAGTCGCGCTGCCAAGCGCGCATCCGGCGACGTTCGAAGGACCACGCGAAAAATGACGGGCAACCGCCGTTTTTCGGCGTTTTACGTGCGCCCTGCGCACCAAAATGCGGTATCGTGCCTTAAATCCCTTGCGGGGACAGATTTGACCCGTTCTGGAGTTTTTGTGGTGCATGTGTTCGTCGATTATGCCGCAAACAGGTCTTAGAAACGGTCTGCAGACCGTTCGGGCAGGAATCAGAGGGCCTTTTGTGCGGGCGGGTTACCAGACCGGCCTCTGCGGCCATTCGTGAGGGTTTTCGGCAAGGAATGGCCGTCGTTTTGTGCGATTGGGTAATGATCTGGGGCAGATCGTTAGTTTTCTGGGGGTTTTCGTGTGTTTGGGTGATCTGTGTGATTCAGCCCTACAGGAGCGACTGCGAAAAAAGCGATTCTGTAGACTAGAGCCTGATGATTTTGGGCTGAATCGGAATATGGGTACCCAGATTGGCTGAAATCTGATTCAACCATCTGGCTGGATTGGAGGCCAGCATGGATGGCGCGTCCTTATT
>NZ_WOSX01000051.1 GCF_011516735.1 Acetobacter fallax
TCAGATCAGGCGGCAGAAGATACGGCTGAGACCGGTCAGACGGGATGAAGCTGCTCATCTCACCACCTTACAACCTTACCCCTTCACAGGGTACCCCAACCCGACAGGCTGTTAGGCCATCGGCTCGGGAAATAGCAGGCGAGCCTCGGGACAGGCTGATCGCGCGATGCCGGGCTGCCGATTTCGTTCAGGCCCTGTTAATTCGATGCAACACACATGGGAGCACACCGGACAGCAGCCTCGCTGCTTCAAAAAGGGCTTTTCCCAGCCATACCGGACGCACAAAAGACATTCTGAACTCAAAGCTGCATGCTGTTTGTGATGGCCAGGGACGCCCCTATCCGTCTCCATCTCACCGCCGGACAGGTCAGCGACTTCAAAGGAGACGATACTCTGCTGGCTGACCTTCCCGATGAGACAGAGGAAGTCATCGGGGACCGGGGATACGGCAGTAATAAAATCAGACAGTCTCTTTCAGAGCGACATATCACCGCCTGTATTCCGCCGAAGAAGAACCGGAAATCAAAGCCGTCTTACGACTGGCATCTGCATAAAAGTGCCACCTTATTGAAAACATGTTTGCAAAGCTGAAAGACTGGCGACGGGTGACACCCGGATATGATGGCTGCGCTCACACATTCATCGCCGCAATATTCATCTTCTGCCTCAAAAAATGAGTCCTGAGCCTAAGTTAAAATCTGAAATCGACCGCCTAAGTCGTTCATAAATTATTCATATGTATGTCACGCACAACGAACCATCTCTCGGTTACTTCAGGATCGCTACAAACGATTGCTCCTGAGTTTTGTATAATCTGTAAAAAACGTCTCAGAAAAAAAGCAATTTTCACAGTGGCTATAAAGGATGGATTTGATGTCAGGACCGGATAGGCGTTCCTTTCTTAAGCTTCTGGGTGCAGCAGCAGCGGCGACAACATTACAGGAAAGCATCAGTAAAGCACTGGCCTTGCCAGCCAATAATACAACAGAATCTATTAAAGATGTTCAGAATATCGTTATATTCATGCAGGAAAACCGGTCATTCGATCATTACTTCGGAGGTTTGTCAGGAGTTCGTGGCTTTGGTGATCCCCGCGCGGTAATGTTGCCTGGCGGTCAGTCTGTCTGGCACCAGCCTCATGGCTCAGATTACGTGCTGCCATTCAGGCCGTCAGCGCCCAGACTGGGATTGCAGTTTCTGCAAGATCTTGCCCATGACTGGAACAGTACACACCATGCGTGGAATCGGGGTTACTGGGACAGCTGGGTTGCAGCGAAGTCGGCAGTCACCATGGTGCATTTCGCGCGTGAAGATATTCCATTTCATTATGCTCTCGCTGACGCTTTTACTGTCTGCGATGCTTATCACTGCTCGGTTCTGGGGCCGACCTATCCAAACCGAAATTATATGTTCACCGGATGGACCGGAAATGACGGTCAGGGATATGGTCCTCAGCTTGATACCAACAGTATGGTTTGCGACTGGCCAACCTATCCGGAGCGGCTGGAAGCTGCTGGTGTTTCCTGGAAAATTTATCAGGATGTGGGGGCCGGTCTGACGGCTGCGCAAAGCTGGGGAGACGGGCATCCCTACATAGGAAATTCCGCCAACAATACACTTCTGCGCTTTCAGAATTATCAGACGGCGCCTGACCGCAGCCCGTTGGCGGTCAAGGCCCGTACCGGAACAAATATTTCAGTATCAGGAACATTATTCGATAACTTTCGTCGTGACGTGGCAAACGGTACGCTGCCGCAGGTGTCATGGCTTATGTGCCCCAATGCCTATGACGAGCATCCAAACTGGCCGTCAAATTATGGTGCATGGTTTATTTCAAAAATCATGGACATTCTGACCTCTAATCCGGATGTGTGGAGCAAGACGGCATTTTTCATAACTTACGATGAAAACGATGGTCTTTTCGATCATGTTGTCTCCCCGACACCGCCGCAGAGTTCGGATGAGGGGGCTTCGACAGTTTCGATAGAAAACGAAATTTTTGAAGGCAACTCCGGTTATGTTGCCGGGCCATTTGGTCTTGGACCCAGAGTGCCAATGCTTGTCATCTCGCCATGGAGCAAAGGCGGTTGGGTCAACTCGGAAGTATTCTGCCATGCGTCGCTGATTCGTTTTATCGAAGAACGCTTTGGCGATGAATATCCGGATCTGATTGAAACCCAGATTACTCCGTGGCGCAGGGCTGTGGTCGGCGATCTCACATCCGCATTTGATTTCAAAAATCCGAATAGTGAAAAAGTATCATTACCATCAACAGTTTCCTACATTCCGCCAGATACAAACAGCCACCCAAGCATGCCTCTCATCGTGCCGGCCAGTCAGGTGCTGCCGACTCAGGAAAGCGGTGTGCGGCCAGCCCGTGCGATGCCTTACAATCTGCATGTTCAGAGCATGACGGATCAGAATACCGGCTCTCTGAATCTTGAATTTATCAATCAGGGATCTGCCGGCGCGGTCTTCCATGCCCGGGATTATGCAGGGAACACAGTTCCCCGATCCTATACGGTTGAGCAGGGAAAAACCCTTGCGGGACAATGGCCCGCGACAACAGCCGGTCTTTTTAATCTGGCGGTGTACGGGCCCAACGGGTTCTATCGTTCCTTCTGCCGGAATGTCGCCACAGGTACAGATATTGCTCTTTCAACCTCATCCAGTGCTGAAAACTGCACTATTTCCATTACACTGATAAATAAGACCGGAAAGCCTGTGACCATTCAGGTCGAAGATGTTTATTCCGGTCAGCAGATTAGTAATTCTCTGGCCGCAGGAAAAACACACACTTTCACGGTCGCGGCATCTGCTACCTCGGGTTGGTACGATATTCTTATCAATGTTGCCGAAGACGCCGGTTTTGAACTGCGGATAGCAGGGCATGTCGAGACAGGCGAGGATAGCACCACAGATCCCGCGATTGGCAAAGTCGCTTTCTGATCCGCAGGTATTTTTGATCGTCGAAAGATTTTTTTATTCTTCTCATTTTTCTTGAATTTGTCCGGAAGCTGCGAGGCTGCAACGAGAGTTGCCGGCAAAAGGAATACTGTCGATGACGAACTATGATGTCGGTTCAAATGCCACCATCTCCGGTCTTCAGATCAACGTGGGAGATACCTTCGTTGTGACAAGTGGAGGTGATGCTCTCGATACCATGATCGGGTCGGGCGGCGTTGAGAGCGTATCAGCCGGAGGTGTCGATTCCGGAGCTACGGTTGAAAGTTACGGAACTCTTGCGATTTCTTCTGGTGGAGAAAGCACGGATACTGTTGTTCAGGGTTATGCCTCGTTTGAAAATATCTATGCGGGGGGCGTAGCCAGTAACGCTACAGTCAACACCGATGGAGTAGTGGCAGTCAGCTCCGGCGGCGTAGCTGACGATGGGATCATTACGGCCGGCGGTCATCTTTTTGTATCCAGTGGCGGCGTAGCCAGCGGCTTTTCCGTTGGCGGATATGCTTCGTTTGAAAACGTTTATGCCGGAGGAACTCTCAGCAACACCACAATCAACCCGGACGGGGTGCTCGCAGTCAGTTCAGGCGGTGTGGCTGATGGGGGCATTGTCGAACAGGGCGGCCATATTTTTGTGTCGCAGGGTGGTCTTGTTGAAAACATGACTGTTGCCAGCGGTGATAGTCATTTCGATATTTCCGCAGGCGCCTCCGCGATTTCCACGACAATACTGCCGGGAGGGTCCGCGCGGATCTATGGTGAGGCCACCGACACCATAGTCAGTTCCGGTGCAATTCTTAATGTCTATGGCTCCGCTTCGGAGGCCCTCACCGGGAATGGTGCCGTCACAAGTGTTTATGCCGGAGCGTGTGTTACTGACGACATTGTGGATTCCGGGGGCGTCGAAGTTCTGACCTCAGGCGCCAGCGCTTCTGGTGGTATAATCTCCTCAGGCGGGCTGGAACTGGTCTCCTCGGGGGCTGCTGTGTCGGGCGTGACGGTCGAGGCAGGTGGAATGCTTGCGGTGCTGCCAGGAGGAAGTGCGACTGGGAGCATTGCTCAGAGTGGTGCTGCTCTTTCCGGTGGTGTTCTGATCTTTTCCGCCGGGGTTGTGGTGGGGTGGCAGGCTGGCGTTGTATCCGGGCAGTCTTTTGACGATTATGGTGAAAATATTACGGTATTGTCAGCCGGACAGGTTGAAAACACGACCATCGGTCAGGATGTCACCATCACTGTGTCATCCGACGCTATTACAATTTCTGCTGTTGATGACGGGAATGTCGTGGTTTCGGCGGGTGGTGCTGCCAGCGCCACGGAGATCAGTTCCGGTGCTGTTCAGACTGTTCTGTCCGGAGCAACCGTTGTTGCAACAGTCGTTGACGCTGGTGGCAGGGAAATCATCTCGGCTGGTGCTGCCGCCAGTTCGGGGCTCGTTTTTTCCGGTGGCGTTGAAGATGTCTCTGGCGCACTCAACGGCGGGCAGACATCGGCCGGGGGGATGACGGTCCTTGAAACCGGTGCAACCGGAAACGGAGATGTCATTGCTTCCGGCGGAATTGAGGTGGTGTCCTCCGGAGCATCTGTCACGCAAGAAACGCTTCAGTCCGGTGGAATACTGGTCGTCCTTTCTGGCGGATCGGCAACGGACACGGTTCAGTCCGGTGGCATGGTGGTTTCCGCCGGGGTCCTGATCCGGTCCTCGGGCGTCATTGTGTCCGCACAGCCAGGCATCGCATCGGGCCTTCAGGTCACGCAGGACATGGATCTTACCGTATTGTCCGGAGGTCTTGCCGGGGGAACGGATGACGAAGGGACAGTGGAGATCCAGGCAGGGGCCGCCACGAGCGGGACGAACATTGCTGCCGGTGGGACCGAGACCGTCTCGTCCGGTGCTGTCGCCAGCGGGACAACAGTCTGGTCCGGTGGTGCCCAGAATGTCTCAGGCGTGGCACAGGGCACGATGATTGAAGCCGGTGGGGATATGAACCTGCTGTCAGGCGGGACCGGTTCAGGAGACACCATCGGTTCAGGTGGATTCGAGGTGGTCTCCTCCGGTGCTTCCGTTTCCGGAGAAACGGTTCTCGCTGGCGGCACGCTTGTCGTCCTGTCCGGCGCCAGCGTCGCCGGGACAGTTCTCTCCGGTGGTCTTGTGGTCTCCGCCGGTGTCGTCGTCGTGTCGTCGGGCGCCGTGGTTTCCGCTGTCGCCGGGGTCGCATCCGGGCTGAGTCTCGATACTGTCTCTGCTTCGGTGCTTTCGGGTGGCGTGCTGGAGAATGCCAGCGTTTCTTATGATGCACAGGTTGTGGTGGAAGCCGGTGGCGCAACACAGAACCTTTCTGCTTCCGGTGTCGTCACCGTCGAATCCGGCGGGATAACGAGCGGGTCCGACATGCTGGAGGGTGGCGAGGAAGATGTGCTGGGAGGCGGAAAGGCACTCGGCACGATCGTCGGGCTGGACGGGTTCGAAATTATTGAGGCCTCGGCTCTGGCTGAGGGAACGGAAATCCAGGCCGGCGGCGAGCAGGATGTGTTGTCCGGCGGCGTGGCCAGTAGCGTACTGGTCGATGAAGGCGGTGTTCAGATTGTTGAGGCCGGGGGCCATACAGTCGGGACGATCGTTCAGTCCGGTGGCCTCCAGAATATTTCGGGGACGGTTTCAGGAACGGAGACAGCCAGTGGTGGCCAGACTGTTCTGACTTCCGGTGCGACGGGAAGCGGTGGACTGATCGAAGCAGGCGGATTTGAAATTGTCTCTTCCGGCGCAGTTGTTTCCGGTGAAACAGTTCAGTCCGGAGGCACGCTGATCGTTCTTTCGGGCGGGACCGCCTCGGGCACCATTCTTTCGGGTGGACAGGTCGTCTCCGCCGGTGTGCTCGTCATGTCGTCAGGTGATGTCATTCTGGCGCAGGAAGGTGTCGCCTCCGGTCTCGCACCGGGTAATGACAGCGATGAAAGCATTGTCGTGCTCTCTGGCGGTACGGCCGACGATGCGACGGTCACAGGGTATATGACAGTGCAGGGCAGCGGTGTTGCCAGCGGCACCATTCTTGTCTCCGGCGGGACGATGGATCTCAGAAGTGGCAGCATTGCTGAAGGCACGGTCATCAGCAATGGTCAGGAGAACGTCGAGACGGGCGCTACTGAAAGCGGAGCGACGGTGATGTCCGGGAGTCTGCTGCTTGTGTCAGGAGGGGACAGGGATACGACTGTTCTTTCCGGCGGCGAACTGGATGTGGCCGGGACAGCTGGCACCACGACGGTCAGCGCTGGTGGTGTCGCTTATGTCCTGAGTAGCGGCAACACGTTTAATGGTATTATCAATGGTGATGTCACTCTCTTCTCCGGAGCGGTTGTCAATCAGGCCGTGATCAGTTCCGGCGGAACGGTCATTGTCGGGAGTGGTGGCGTTGTGAGCGGCGCTATCCTGTGTTCAGGCGGCGCTGTTGATCTGACAGGTCTCTCCTATGTTTCCGGCGCCTCCGTTCAGGTTGTAAACGGTTCGTCCGTGAACGTTAGCGCGGGTGGACAATCCGCTGGCTTTACACTGACGGGTGACTACAGTTCAGACGTCTTTACACTGTCAGATGATGGTGCTGGCGGGACACTTGTGATGTCCGACGCTGACGGTTTGTCCACAGGGAACCAGGTCGGCAACGACGAGACCTTCATCATTCCTGCAAATACTCTGGTGTCTGGTCTGCTGATCGAAGGAGGGGGTGAGGAACTCATCCTGTCCAGCGGTGTGGATTCAGCGACAACGTTCTTTGACGGCGGTTCCCAGATTGTTATGGGTACCGCGGAAGGCACGGTCATCAATGCCTGGGGAAGCTCTTTTGTTTCATCAGGCGGTGAAGCCATCAACACGTTCGTCAGTGGAACTCAGGCCAGCCAGACTGTCGATAGTGGTGGCGAAACACTGGATCTTTCCATCAGCCCGGGTGGAACCGTGACCGTGTCCGGTCTGGCCAGCGCTGTGACAATCACCGGCAGCACCGCAGGTTCAGGCACGCTGAATGTCACGTCCGGCGGCTTTTCTGAAAACGTGACTCTCGGGGGCTATCACGCCTTCGAAAATGTTTATTCCGGCGGGACGGCGAATGATACCACGGTGAACCGGGATGGCGCTTTTTCCGTGTCTGCCGGAGGAGTGGCCAGTGACACCGTGGTGAACACTGCAGGGCATATTTTTGTCAGCAGCGGTGGCGTCGTAAACGGATCCATCGTGAACAGCGGGGACTCGCATTTCTCCATTCTTGCCGGCGCGTCTGCCTTTGACACGGTGATCAATTCAGGTGGTTCCGCTGGTGTCGTTGGCACAATAAGCAACACGACGGTTAATCCGGGCGGAAATCTGACGCTTTCCGGAGGGGGCGTGAGTGACGAGACTGTTGTCTCCGGTAACCGATCCTTCGAGTATGTCAGTTCGGGTGCGCTTGCCAGTAATACGACGATCAATAAGGACGGCGTGCTGACGCTCCTGTCAGGCGGTGTCGCCAGCAATGGCACTGTCAATCAGGGCGGCCATATCTTTGTGTCAGCCGGTGGCGTCGTAAACGACATGACCGTCGCGGGTGGCGATGCGCATTTCGATATTCTGTCAGGAGCCGAAGCTGTTTCGACGACGGTGCTCAGCGGCGGTTCGGGGCGGATCTACGGTGTGGCGAGTGGCATGAGTATCGCTTCCGGCGGGACCATTGCCATTGAGAAGGGTGGAACCATCGCGGATGCCGATATTGCGGCCGGCGGCTCTGTCGACCTGACCAGCCTCAGTTTCGCAAGCGGGTCAGGTAGTGTTTCGCAGGGTGATGACAGTGTGACCGTCACGGAAAAAGGTGTGTCGGTCACTCTGACTTTGGCGGGCGATTACACGGGGGAATATTTTGAGCTGTCAGGTGATGGCAATGGCGGCACGCTGATCACAGCTGAAGGGACGCCATGCTATTGCCGGGGAACGCTGATCACGACGGATTCCGGTGATGTTGCGGTTGAAAATCTGAAGACCGGGGATCGGGTGATGACTTTGAGCGGAGCGGCCCGGGCCGTTCGCTGGATTGGTAAACGTCGTTATGCCCGCCAGTTCGCCGCTGGCAATGCCGACATACTGCCCGTGGTAATCCGGGCCGGCGCACTGGGGAATGATCTGCCCCGCCGTGATCTGTCTGTTTCGCCACTGCACGCGATGTATCTTGACGGGGTTCTGGTTCCTGCGGTCGCGCTGGTGAATGGCGTGAGCATCGTACAGGCGGAACAGATTGATGAAGTGGCCTATTTCCATATCGAACTGGAAAGCCACGATATCATTCTGGCGGAGGGAGCAGCATCCGAGACATTCGTGGATGATGACTCACGCGGCATGTTTCACAATGCCGCAGAATACGCGATCCTTTATCCGGATGCCGTAAAGGCTGCTGCGGTTTACTGCGCACCGCGTGTTGAGGAAGGCGAGGTGCTGGAAACCATCCGGCGCCGTCTGAGTCGTGATCTGCGCGAACCTGAAACGTCTGACGGGTCTGGCCTGTCCGGTTATATTGATGTGGTCGGCATTAACCGGATCGAGGGTTGGGCGCGTGTGGCGGCATCTGACGCGCCTGTCCGGCTGGAGATCCTGGACTGTGGTATTGTGATTGCTGAAGTGCTGGCTGACCAGTTTCGTCCGGATGCCGGCGGATATGTCGGATTTTCCTGCGAGGTAGCGGGTGGCCTGTCACCGGCTAAACGCCATGTCATAGAAGTCCGTCGTATCTCCGACGGCAGTGAACTGGCGGGCAGCCCGTGGGTAATGGACATTGCGGAAAATGCCTGTGCTGCTCAGGTCGCTCCGGTTCCGGAGCCCCTGAACGGTCATCTTGACGTTGTAACCCGTGAGCGGATCGCGGGATGGGCATGTGATGGCCAGACCGACGCTGAACCCGTAGCGCTGGAAATCTTCGATAATGGCAAACCTGTTGCACGGATTGTCGCGACTCTCCGTAGAGGTGATGTGGAAAAATCCGGCTACGGGACTGGTCGCTGTGGCTTTGATATCGTGCTGCCGGAGATGCTTTCGCCTCTGACCCGTCACGTTATCGATGTCCGGCGCGAAGCCGACGGCGCATTGCTGGATGGTAGCGGAGTGGTCATTGGAGTTACGCATAGCGCGGACCCTGTTGTCGCAACGGCCATTGCCGCCACACGGCGTGAGGATGCCGCATCCTTTCTCGCCGCTCAGGCTGCGGCCTGTTATCCTGAATGGCTGGCAGCGATGCCGCCGATGTGTGGGAAGGAGAGCAGAGCCTCTTCGGTTGCCTGAGCCGGTGGTCCGGGTCGGCCCGGTGAGAACATGTCATGACTGACGCCCCGTTGTCCGGTTTTATCGATACAGTCGATCCGCAACGGATTACGGGGTGGGCCGCTGAGGCAGGATCGGATCAGTCTGTTCATCTCCGTGTTTTTGATCGTGGTGTTGCGATTGCCGATATTGAGACGGATCAGTTGCGGGAAGATCTGGGAGGTGTTTTCGGCTTTTGCCTTGACATGGCACAGGGTCTGTCTCCGACCGAACGCCACGTTATTGAGGTCTGTCGTGCTTCCGATGGGAGTTCTCTCGGGAACAGCCCGTGGGTTCTGGAATCCGATCCGGCTGCCGTGCCGTTGACACCGCTGTCAGGTCACCTCGATATTGTGACTCATGAGCGAATGGCCGGCTGGGCCCGTGACGGGGATGGGTCCGTACAGCCCGCGGTGCTTCAGATCTTCGATAATGGTATTTTTTTGACACGGGTTATCGCCAATGGCCAGCGTCCGGATGTCATGAAATCGATGCAGGGCACGGAACGATGTGGTTTCGATGTCATATTGCCTGATCTGCTCTCACCATTTACGCGCCATGTGATCGAGGTGAGGCGGGAGGCTGACGGAGCTTTGCTGGGCGGAAGTCCGGCTGTTCTGGAGAATGTCGACAGTTTTGATCCTGCAATGGAAGCGCTCATCATCCGGGCGATTGATGCCCTGCGGAATGTCGCTGATCAGGAGCGAGCCATGTCATTTCTTCTGGCGCGGGTCGATCAGCTTGCGCAGAAACGGGCCGATACCCTGTCAGCCAGGCCTGAGCGTGAGAGGGAGAGCAGGCTGCGTCGTCTCGGGCGGATGAGCGCGGATGTGGGGCTTCCGAAAAAGCGGGCGCTGGTCATCGATAGCCGTCTGCCTGTTCCTGTCAGAGATGCCGGGTCATGCGCCGTTATTTCTCATATGCGGGCGCTGCAGGCGCTGGGCTACGAAGTCAGCTTCATGGCGTCCGACGAAATGAGCCGGGCCGGGCCGGATGCGGACGCTTTGAAGGAGGCGGGCATCTGCGTTTATCATGCTCCCTGTGAGACATCGGTCGAAGATGTTCTGAGGCGTCAGGCCGGGACATTCAAAGTTGTTTATCTGCACCGCCAGACTGTCGCGTGCCGCTACATGGGGCTTGCCCGTCAGTATCAGCCCGCAGCCCGCCTGCTTTACTCCGTCGCGGATCTTCATCACCTTCGGTTGCAACGACAGGCGGTTGTTCAGGAGCGTCCGGAGCTTCTGGCGTTGTCGCGCAGGATCCGGCTGGAAGAGTTTACTGCTGCGTGGTCAGCGGATGCCGTCATGACGCACTCGCGGGCTGAAATGGATTTGCTGAAGAAAGCGGTTCCTGAAGCGCGGGTTTATCTGGTGCCATGGTCGGTAACACCTGCTGAACAGATCACCGCTTTTGAGGAGCGTTCCGGGCTTGTTTTTTTCGGCAACTACAGTCATGCGCCGAATCTCGATGCGGCCCGCTGGCTTGTTGAGGAGATTATGCCGCTGGTCTGGCAGGAGGCACCGCATATTGTATGCGTGCTTGCCGGCAGCGAAATGCCTGCTTCGTTGCATGGGCTGGCCCGTGACGGTGTGCAGGTTCGCGGACATGTGCCGGATCTTTCCGGGCTGCTTGCCGGGATTCGTCTCGGTCTGATGCCGTTGCGTTTCGGTGCCGGGGTCAAAGGCAAGGTTCTTGAGTGCATGGCGGCAGGCCTGCCCTGTGTCATGACGCCTGTCGCAGCAGAGGGTTTGCCGGATTTTCCGCCGGACCTGGAAGGTCTTGTTGCAGGGGATAGCCGTGGGCTTGCCAGGGAAATCATCCGTTTACACGATGATAAATCCTTATGGGCAAGAGCCGGAGCCGCAGGACTGTCGTATGTCTGCAAGGAAAATTCGGTAGCATCGGTGATACGTGCTCTTGCTCTGGCAACAGGAGACGATCTGCCATCTGAGACAGGTGGAGAGGAAAAGGCTGTTTCCTCACTTCGTTCGTCTGACACTACAGTTGCCGAACGCGACGTATAATACCATAGGTTGTGAAGATTGACCTGTGGCTGAGAGAGTCTCCGGTCTCTGCCCGGACCCGGCAGGGACCGCAGGCCCCTGCACCCCATTCTGTTGATCATAAACGGTTTGCAAAGGCGAGCCTTTGCCGGGTTCCAGGGCGGAGTCCTGCCAGTCTCACACAGGTCAAAGGCCAGCCCCTCTGGTATAAGCACTCCGTTAAACCGTTTTGATATGAACCAGAGCGGGGCTCTGCCCCAGGCCCCGGCAAAGGCTCTGCTGCCGTTAAGTGCCAGCATCTTCCCAAGGCTTTGCCCTGGAACCCACCAAAGATCACAGACCTTTGGAAACCATTTTAATGAAACAGATCGGGGTGAAGGGGTCTGCGACCCCTTCCGGGCTCGGGCAGAGCCCGGTCTCCACTAACCCTATGAAAAATAACAGATCAACACGTAACGCGAGTTGGCATGGAATTCTGTTTCAAAAGCCCTCCACAGCCGATCCGAAGCACGCTTTCTGCGCTCCGATGCCCAGGACCCGCCCGGCTGCTCCGCTTCCGTGCTCAAAACACACGCCGTTCACGCCCATCAGGGGCGTTCTCAGTCGGCAGCGTGGCTTTTGAAACAGCCTCTCAGACGCTCAAAACACACATCACGCAGCGTATTCTGCTGTTCTCTCTCGCCCGACAGATAAAGTTATGAAATAGTCTCTTAAGATCAGTGAAGGCTAAATTGTGACACACCAAGACGAAAGTCCTGACTCAGGAGACCCTTTCACGCGCGAAGCCAGTCGTCTCAGGAAAATTTTCTTCGAGATGAACCTGTACGAAGGTTTCGAACTGCTGGTGATGCTGGTTCTGACCATGCTGATTATGGTCATCACCGCCATTGCAACATGGAGCCTGACCAGAGAAGTCTGGGATCTTGTCTGGTCGGCGCAGATCGATCCCTCCAAAGCGCAGACGTTTCAGGAAGTCTTCGGAAATATCTTTACCGTTATCATCGCGCTGGAGTTCAAAAGCTCCCTTCGGATCAGCCTGTCACATAGTAAGGATGTCGTTCGCGTAAGGACGATTGTGCTGATTGCTCTTCTGGCTGTTTCGAGAAAATTTATTATTCTGGATTTGCATGAGGTTGTCCCGGCCGAGATGTTCGCTTTTTCAGCCGCAGTTCTGGCACTCGGCGTCGTCTACTGGCTCATCCGTGAACAGGATATCCGGGTCGCGAGCAAAACTGAGCAGCCCGTCAGCGCAGGCTCAGCGCCGCCAGAGAAGCAGGAGTAAGGCCAGCCAGCGTTGAGGCTGACACCCGGCGGAAAAAGATGTCCCGGGGCTCTGTCCCGACAGGCTGCCCTCAGTTCTCCCACACCATAACGTCCGCATCGGACCCATCCGCATAATAGCGCCGCCTGCGCCCGGCTTTTTCAAAACCTGCAGCCCGGTAAAGCGCCTTTGCAGGACCATTCAGTATCGAAACTTCCAGAAAAAGCCGGATAATATTGATATCTTTCAGGTGATCCTGCAGGGTCCGCACAAGCGTGCTGGCGACCCCCCGGCGCCGGCCTGTTCCGCGCACGGCAAGCGTCAGAATTTCCGCTTCATCAGCAATAAGCCGTGCCAGGATGAACCCGACCGGCTCGCCTTCCATTAAAGCAATCAGCGCAAACGTCTTCGGCGTTTCAAAGAACGACTGAAACGCCGAAGACGACCATCTTTCATTTTCCTCGAAACTTTCAGCGTGAATAGCGGCAAAAACATCGCAAAACCCAGCCCCCGCTTCTACAATATCCAGGGAGGTTACCGTCACTGCGGTGTTGCTCTCAGACCGGAACGCGGCAACTTCGCTTCCGGCGGATCCACATAGAGCGGCAACGGGGAGCGTGGCGGCATATCACCCCTGAGCCGTCTCAGCCCCGCCAGAGCGATCGACTTAAAATCAGCCTCGCAGACCGGAGAAACACGACATCGCTCGTCCCCGAAGACATCAGCCGCTTCGGCAGCCGCATCACCGGCAAGCACCCGGATCCCCGGACCAGGCTGCCAGACGCCGCTCTGAACAGCAAAGATATCTCCTGGTACATCAGCGCCAGCCGCCGCCACTTCCACAAACCATCGTCCCCGCCGGGCACCGTAGATGCAAAGCCAGCCCTCCAGCCCCGTGGTCGCCACAAGCTGGTCCAGGAATGGCGCCAGAGCTTCCCCACGCGTGACCCCCACAACCGGACACCCCGCGCCGAATGCCAGCCCGGCTCCCAGAGCGCATGTCGTGCGCAATCCGGTAAACGATCCCGGCCCGATCACCACCACAATCAGGTCTGGTGCGTCCCACCCTGCTTCGTTCAGACAGGTCTCCAGCATGACCGGCAGCGCGCCAATGCCCTCATGCCCCGGTTGCCGCGCCGAAGCCAGAAGCGCAAGATCATTCCCCTGAAGCGCGGCAACGCGTGCCCCGACACTCTCTCCGGCAGGTGAGGCATCAAGCACGATGATCCGCTCAGGAACAGGCTCCCCGGACAACGCAGCGTTCCCGTTCAAAGCAGCCGGCAGGCTTCATCAAAGGGCAGTCGCGCGGCACGCGGCGTCCCATCATGCTCGCCATGCCCCAGACAGATGAGGAAATTTGCCCGCCAGCCGTCGCCGGCCAGAAAAATGTCTTCCACAACCGCGCCATCAAAGCCCGACATCGGCAGCGCATCCAGCCCCAGAGCCCGGGCGGCAAGAATCAGATACCCACCCTGCAACGTGCCGTTCCGAAATGCCGTTTCCTCCGAGAGGCCGACATCGGAGGCAAACCAGGATCGCAGATCCGGTTCAGGGTTCAGCCGGGAAAAATAATCAAAAAACAGCGGATCACTGGCCACGATCACCACGACCGGCGCCATCATCGCTTTTTCAGTATTACCAGCAGACAATGCCGGCCGCAGTCGCTCTTTCGCGTCCTGCGTTGTCAGAAAGACAAAGCGGGCCGGGCAGCAATTGCCTGAGGTCGGCCCCGTTTTCACCAGATCATAAAGTGCGCGAAGAGTGTCATCCGTAACAGGCTCTTCCGTCCAGCGCGACGGTGTCCGTGCTTCACGAAACAGACAATCAAGCGCGCTCTCATCCACCTGCATCGACTTCACCCCGTCCTGGTTCTGCGTCGTGCATAGCCCCGCACGGACAGGCTTTCCAGAGCCCTTTCAGAGCCAGGACCAGCTCGGGCAGGGATCACACACCCCTGCACACTCCGATCTGTTCGCCGGAAGCCTCAGCTCATCACCTGCTCAACAGACACGATCTCAGGCACATAATGCCGCAGCATATTCTCAACACCATGCTTCAGTGTCGCACCGGAAGACGGACAGCCCGAACACGCGCCCTGCATGCTCAGCCGCACGATGCCATCCCGATATCCACGGAACACAATGTCACCGCCATCGCTGGCAACCGCCGGACGCACTCGTGTCTCCAGAAGCTCCTTGATCTGCTGAACGATCTCTTCATCACCCGGCATCACCGGATCTTCGATCACCGCAGCATTCGCCTCGACCGCCGGGCGTCCGGACACAAAGTGGTCCACCAGAGCCGAGAGGATCAGAGGTTTCAGTTCCGCCCAGTCCTCTTCATCCGTCTTCGTCACGGAAACAAAATCCGATCCCATGAACACCCGCGAGACGCCGGGAAGCTCAAACAGAGTCTCCGCAAGGCTCGACCGGCCGGACACCGCATCCGCATCAATGAAATCAACAGTGCCGGCGTCGCCGGTAACGTCCCGTCCGGGAAGGAATTTCAGCGTATTCGGGTTCGGTGTGCCTTCAGTCTCGATGAACATGGCCAGACTCCGTATAAAGCATCGGCCCTGCAGAGATGACCGGACGCCAGACATAAAAGAGGACACAGGCGGTCCTGTATAGAGACAGGACATGTGGCAAGCCTGCCCGAATGGCAAGCCCCCTCCCGCGAAGACCAGTGCCGAGCCAGGCGGATGCTGCATGGCGTGGAACGTCCGGGCACCGCCCGGAACCGCAGGCCCCTGCACCCCGGATTGCTGATCATAAAAAAGCTCTGTTGTCGTTAAGTACTGGCTCCTTCCCAGGGCTTTGCCCTGGAACCCACCAAAGGTCACAGACCTTTGGAAACCGGTTTGTTGATCAACAGATCGGGGTGAAGGGGTCTGCGACTCCTTCCGGGTTCGGGCAGAGCCCGGTCTTTTGCTAACGCGTTGAAAAATCACAGATCACACGTACCGCTAACAGAGCCCTTCGCGGGTTCCAGGGCAGAGCCGCCCTGCAAGCCTCACGCCCATCAACCTCACACAGGTCACAGGTCAGACCTTCTGGTATTAAGGTTTACTGTCAGCCAGTCCGGAAGAGCCAAGCCGGCGTGACAGATAAACCGCCTCCAGAGCCCTTTCATGAGCCACTTCCGGGGCATTGACCGTCCCGGAATGTCCACCTTCCATGTCTTCATAGTAATAAAACGGAGAGCCGATTTCCTCCAGCCGGGCCGCGAACCGCCTGGCATGAACAGGACCAACACGATCGTCTGTCGTGGATGTGAAGATAAAAGGCGTCGGGTAATGCACGCCGGCCTTCAGATGCTGAAGAGGCGAAGTCGATTCCAGAAACCGGCGCTCGGGAGGATTGCTCACAGACCCGTATTCATCCGCCCACGAGGCTCCGGCCGCCATCGTCTCGTAATGCAGCATGTCCAGTAGCGGGACACCAATGACGACCGCATTCCACAAATCGGGATGTTCAGTCAGCTCAACGCCCATAAGCAGGCCTCCATTCGAACGCCCCCTGATGCCCAGATGCGGGACGGATGTGATCCTGCGTGATACAAGATCACGTCCCACAGCCGCAAAGTCATCGTAAATCCGCTGCCGGTGTGTTTTCCGGCCAGCCTCATGCCAGGCAGGACCAAATTCACCACCCCCACGAATATTCGCGACCGCATACAGCCCCCCCTGCTTCAGCCACAGACGGCCAGTTTCAGGCGTATAGGCCGGTGTGTAGGACGCCTGAAAACCACCATAGGCGGTCAGCAGGGTCGGGTGAGCTCCATCTGCGATCATGCCTTTCGGACGCACCAGAAAATACGGAATTCGCGTGCCGTCGGACGAGGTCGCCCAAAGTTGTTCCACCGTCAGCGCACTGGCATCAAACTGCGCCGGCATCTGGCGAATTTTCTCCGCACCGGCCGGGCTGGCGCCGATAAGCCATAACTGAGGCGGATCAATATACCCCTCAACAGTCAGAAAAGCGGCATCCGTGTTCAGGTCCGCATTAGCAATATGAACTGTCGACATATCAGGCAGCGGCAGAACAACGCGGGACCATGTTCCGCCCGGAACGGCCGGTGCCCGAAGCACCATGGCCCGTCCGCGAACATTATCAAAATATGTGACAACAACGGTATTTTTCGTCACCGAGACTTCATCAAGCGCCTCAGTTTTCCCTGGTGTATAAAGCACTTCCACACTCCGGTCAGGTGCCGCGGGATCAACCGAAACAAGACTGCCGGAGGGGACCATCTGCGATCCGGCAGGTGTCCAGGACTCGTTGAGAGACAAAATCAGCCTGCCATGCAGCATGCCCTCCATCTCAATGTGCTCAGGCAGCGTAAGCCAGTGAAGATGGCCAGCGCCACTCCCATGAAAGGCATTGTCCATACCATCAACAATGGCAAAATAGCTTGTAAAGAACGTCGGCGCCCGATGAATGAGCAGGAGATGATTTCCGTCTCCGTCCGTCAGCATGAGCGGTTCGACAGAAACGTCGCTTTTCTCGCCACGCGCGATTTCAACCGCCTGATCAAGTGGCTGTCCGCGAACAACGCGCCGGATAACAAACGGATAGCCCGATGCCGTGAGCGTTGCTCCCGTGCCATCCCAGTCACGGGCCGCAAGCAGCGTATCCCGGTCAACCCACGCCACGGACTGCTTTGAGCGCGGCAGGACAAAACCGTTCAGAACGAAAAGTCCCGCATGTGTGTCATATTCCCGTAGCGTATCCGCGTCCTCGCCACCGGCGGACAGACTCACCAGACAAAACCGCTCCCTGGGCTCCAGGCAGTTCACACCCTGAAAAACCCAGTTTTCATGCTCCTGTTTCGCAAGAGCGTCGATGTCCAGCTTTGTCACCCATCCGGTCAGTTCCTGACGATAGGAAGCAAGTGTCGTCTGTCGCCAGATGCCTCGTGGATGATGCTCATCCTGCCAGAAATTCCAGATTTGATTTCCCAGGAAGCGCGGTTTCGCAAGTCGGTCATGGCTTTGTCCGACAGCAAGCGCGTCGGCGTAAAAACCGGCATAACGGGGATCGGACTGAAGTGCCTCAAAGGTCTTCCTGTTCTGCGCAGTGACCCAGTCAATCGCCTTCGCGCCATGCACCTCAGACAGATAATCCGGAACATCAGCGGACTCAGATGTCGCCGCCCGGGCCGTTGCCGGCAGACCAGCCAGCAAAGCCAGAGCGGCAAGAGTAAGGACATGAGGGACGCGCATAAATCCTCCAGGATGAACCGAGACAGAACTTTTATTCCACTCTTTGTAGGGCAGTTCATGAGCGGAACACCAGTGAAGCCGGACTCAGAACGGTCACCCGAAAGAGAAAACACAAAGAATTGCTACGAAATTAAGATAATGTATTACGATGTGAGCTTACAAAGTATAGAAGATACCGGACCGATATCAAAAAATTTAGCTCCGTTGTCATTAATTAGTGAAGTCTACCTCGTCAAAGGCTTTGTTTACGTTAAGTCCTGGTCATTGATTTTTCAAAGGATTGGCAAAAAGCCGGGCTCTGCCCGCACCCGGAAGAGGTCGCGGACCCCTTCACCCCGATCTGTTAATAAAATGGTTTCCAAAGGCCTGTGACCTTTGGTGAGTTTCAGGGCAAAGCCCTGAGAAGGTGCCAGCACCTGATGAAAACAGAGCTTTCTGGAAACTGGCTTGCTTATCAACAGATCGGGGTGAAGGGATCTGAGAGGCTGTTTCAAAAGGTCTGTGACCTCTGCCGGGCATCACGGACAGAGTCCTGGCATGACTCCTGCCACTCAGACTTCATGGTTTGAAGCATAGATTATATCCGGCGGACCAACGATACGCCCGTGAGGTTATGAAGATTAATCTGTGGTCTGGAGCAACCCGGGCTCTGCCCGGACCCGGCAGGGACCGCAGGCCCCTGCACCCCGATCTGTTGATAATAAAATGGTTTCCAAAGGTCTGTGACCTTTGGTGGGTTCCAGGGCAAAGCCCTGTGAAGGAGCCAGCACTTAATGACAACAGAGCTTTTGCCGGGTCCCTGGGCAGAGTCCTGCCAGCCCCACACCGGTCAAAGGCCAGACTCTCTGGTATTATTCTTTTTGCAGGCCACCCTGAAGAAAATTACATAGAACGACAGCTTCGTTATGCTCAGTGTCCCGCGCGCCATACAGAAGCGTAACGGGCCCGTTTTTCACAAAAGACTTCAGATTTTCAACAGATTCCGGATTGTTTTGCAATTCCAGCCTGTATCGGGCCTGAAATTCCGTCCAGCGTTCGGGGTCATGACCGAACCATCTCCGCAATTCGTCCGATGGAGCAATCGCTTTCAGCCAGAGTGTGAGATCCGCGCGCTCTTTACTGATACCACGGGGCCAGAGACGATCAACAAGAATGCGTGCTCCATCATCGGCCATCGGCGGATCATAGATCCGCCGGATACGAATATGGGGTCTTACGCTCACCCGACCAGCTTCTCGTCCGCAGCCACACCGAAGAATTCGTAACGGATCTGCGATGCCGGAAGTCCTGCTTCTTTTAATATTGCGACAACATCACGCATGAAGCCGTCAGGACCACAAATGTAATAAGTGGCCGAGGGATCAATCTGCGTCCTGAGCCAGTCCTGTGTGATGCGCCCCTCATGCCGGGTCACATTTTTTGTGCCATCACCTGCTGGCGGAGCCTGACGACTATAGAACAGATCAGCAGAGATCAGATTTTTTGATGCAAGATCGTGAATGCAGGCATTGAAAGCCTCAGTCTGAACAGTCCGGGTTCCATGAATATAACGGATCGGGGGCAACTTCTGCCCGTCAGCCAGCGCACTTAGCATGGACATGAAGGGCGTCAGGCCGATACCGGCACTCAACAGCACGATATTTGACGATTTCGGGTCAGCTAACGTGAAATCGCCGGCAGGAGCAGAAACATCGAGCGTTGTTCCTGTCGATACGCTGTCATGAAGCCACTGAGAGACAACGCCATTATCGATCCGGCGAACGCTGATCCGATAAAAATCATTACCGGGCGCCGAAGAGATGCTGTAATTCCTGCGCTCCGATCCATGATCAGGCACGCTCAGACGAAAACTCAGATACTGTCCCGGCACGTGACGCATAACCGGCCTGCCGTCAGCCGGCACGAGGTCGAAGGAAGTAACCGTTTCACTTTCTGCCTTGCGGCTCAGCACTTTAAAGGACCGCCATCCGGTCCAGCCGCCTGGCGCCGCCGCATGAGCTTCGTAAATCTGTTCTTCGCGTCCGATCAGAATTTCAGCCAGAAACCAGTAAGCTTTTCCCCACGCATCCATGATTTCCGGCGTCGCCGCGTCACCCAGAACATGAGCGATAGCACCCAGCAGGGCATCAGCTACATAAGGATAATGCTGAGGAAGAATATTCAGACCGACATGCTTCTCAGCGATCCGCTCCACGGCACCGGACATGGCACTGAGTGTGTCGATGTTGCGTGCGTAAGCCAGGACAGCCATCGCCAGTGCCTTAGTGTCTGACCGAAAATGAGTTGAGTGATTTCAGCGGGTTATGATTCATGGGTTTGCGATAACCTGATGAGATCAAGATGGCCTGGACTGAAATCACCCGAGCGCA
>NZ_WOSX01000052.1 GCF_011516735.1 Acetobacter fallax
TACTGCGCTCGGGTGATTTCAGTCCAGGCCATCTTGATCTCATCAGGTTATCGCAAACCCATGAATCATAACCCGCTGAAATCACTCAACTCATTTTCGGTCAGACACTTATAGAAATCTCTCCGTAACATGAAAGCTTCGTCGTGATTTTCGTTGATTTCCAAACATGTTTTCAGTTTATTTATTTTTTAACGTCCATTGACACACGTCAAAGAAAATTTGTCGTTTTACTGCTAACGAACTCAGATTGTTTCGGGGTATCGGTGTCCAAAGACCTGTCCCATTTGTCAGCACAGCCGGACAGACTGCATCGGATCGGAACATTCAAGACAGCGTAGGAACTGATCATGAATCTGAAAATTGCAGCGATCAGAGAGAATGGTGCGAATGAGCGGCGGGTGGCACTTGTCCCGGATGTCGCGGTCCGCATAAAGCGTCTGGGGTGTGATGTTGCACTTGAGGCAGGGGCAGGCATTGCATCCTCATATCCCGATTCCGCTTACAAAGATGTATCGATTGAAGCTGATAAAAAAATGCTTCTGAGCTCGGCAAATATCTTGCTGGCTGTCGAACCGCCTTCTGTGGAAATCGTGCAGGCAATGAAACCGGGAGCAATCCTGATTTCCTTTGTTTATGGCAGAAATAATACTGCTCTGGTGAGAGCTCTTCGTGACGGGAAGATCACGGGGTTTGCCATGGAACAGATCCCGCGCATCAGTCGCGCGCAGGCGATGGACGCATTATCCAGTCAGGCAACGCTGGCAGGATATTACTCCGTGCTGCTCGGTGCTGTACACATGCCCAAAATCCTGCCTATGATGACAACGGCCGTCGGCTCACTACGCGCAGCCCAGGTGCTGATTATGGGACTGGGTGTCGCAGGCTTGCAGGCGCTGGCGACGGCGCACCGTCTCGGAGCTGTGACCGAAGGCTATGACGTTCGACCGGAGACCCGTGACGAGGCCCATTCACTGGGTTCGAAATTCGTTGAAACCGGCGTGGATGCGACCGGTCAGGGTGGTTATGCACGCGAGTTGACAGCCGATGAGAAAGCAAAAGTGCGTGCAGTGCTGAGTGACCACATTGCGCGATCCGATCTCATCGTGACAACAGCGGCTGTTCCGGGACGCAAGGCACCCCGCCTGATCGATGCAGAACAGATTGCGAAAATGAAACCAGGGTCGGTGATCGTCGATCTTGGCGCAGAAGGCGGTGGCAACTGCGAAGGTACAAAGGCCGGGGAAACTGTGCAGGTGGGACCGGCGACAATTGTCGGCCCCGTCAATCTGCCCTCCTGTCTCGCTGAACAGGCAAGTGAGCTTTACTCGAAGAATATTCTCAATTTGCTGCAGCAGATCATCAAAGACGGCAAACTGACACTCGATATGACAGACGAGGTCGTCGCGAAAACACTTGTGACACATGATGGAAAAATTACCAGCGAAGCTGTGCGCCAGGTGATTGAGGGACCTGCTGCCGTTGCTGCTTCCGCCATTCCGTCTCCCACCGCGAAAGGATAGTCAGAATGCTTACATCCATGACATTCATTATCGCGCTTTATATTTTTATGCTGGCAGCATTCACCGGCTATGTGGTCATCAGCCGCGTGCCATCGATCCTGCATACGCCGCTGATGTCGGGCTCGAATTTTATTCATGGTATCGTCGTGGTGGGTGCGCTGACGGCGCTGTTCTCCGCGACGAATGTCATGGAACAGGTTGTTGGTTTTCTCGGTGTTCTGCTCGGCGCAGGCAATGTAATGGGCGGTTACGTTGTAACCGACCGGATGCTGGCGATGTTCCGGCCGAGCACAAAAAAGCCCGCTCAGGCCGCCACTGACAAGAAGACAGCATCATGACTGCAATCGAATATATCGTCGGCCTGAGCGGGCTGCTCGTGTCGGCACTTTTCATATATGGCCTCAAGGGAATGTCTTCGCCTGTGACAGCCGTAAAAGGCATTGTCACCGCCGGCTGGGGCATGGCGTTCGTTGTTGCGGTCTGCTTCCTTCAGGCATTCGAAGTTCCGGAAGACGTTTTGCCGCACCTGCCGGTTAATCTGGGTCTCGCAGTTCTGGCCCTCGCACTGGGCGGTCTCTGGGCTGGCTGGAGAGGCCGGACCGTAGAAATGACGGCAATGCCGCAAATGGTGGCGCTGTATAATGGCATGGGCGGTGGCTCTGCTGCCGCTGTGGCGGCTATTGCGCTGATGAAACACGATGGCGGCACCCCCCTGCATCTCGGCGTGACGGTGACGGGCGCGCTGATCGGCTGCATATCACTGACGGGTTCGCTCATCGCCTGGGCAAAGCTGGACGGCCGGATGCCAAACCCCATCCGCTTTAGCGGGCAGAAGGTGTTCAACGGTATCGTTTTCATCGTAACGCTGGCGCTTGGCCTCATGACTGTCGTAACGCAGGTTCAGGGTACACCCGGCGGAGACCTGTTTGCACTGCTGTTCTTTGCCGGAGCCCTGCTGTTCGGGATATGCATGACGGCGCCGATCGGTGGCGCGGACATGCCGGTCGTGATTTCGCTCTACAACACGTTTACAGGCCTTGCGGTAGGACTTGAGGGCTACGTCATGTCCAACCCGGCGCTGATGATCGCCGGCATGGTCGTCGGAGCAGCGGGCACACTGCTGACGCTTCTGATGGCGAAGGCAATGAACCGCTCACTGTCAAATGTGCTGTTCAGCAATTTCGGAGCCACATCGGCCCAGGCCGCAGCGGGACCACATGGCGAAATGAAGTCGGTCGATCCAGGCGATGCGGCGACAACGATGCGCTATGCATCAAGTGTCATCATCATTCCTGGCTATGGGCTGGCTGTCGCTCAGGCGCAGCAGAAACTCTATGAGTTTGTAAAAATGCTTCAGGCTTCGGGCGTGGATGTGAAGTTTGCGATCCATCCGGTCGCAGGACGTATGCCAGGTCATATGAATGTTCTGCTGGCTGAGGCGGGCGTGCCTTATGACATGATCTATGACATGGACGATATTAACGACAGTTTTGCCACAACCGATGTCGCGCTTGTGATTGGTGCGAACGATGTGGTCAACCCGTCAGCACGCACGGACAAGAGTTCGCCAATCTACGGGATGCCGATCCTGAATGCGGATCAGGCGAAACAGGTATTCGTTATCAAGCGTGGTCAGGGCACAGGGTATTCCGGCGTGCAGAATCCGCTGTTCTTCGCGAAAAACACCTCAATGGTCTTCGGTGACGCCCAGGCAGTACTGAGCAAAATGGTTGAAACTCTAAAAAGTCTTGGCACGAACTAATTCTCTGCAAACGATGAAATCTGTACATTTCACCGTAAGAAAAACAGTTCCGGGTCTTCAGACAGGAGAGATAAAATGACAGGTAAGATGAAAGCGGCAGTTGTCCGCGAATTCGGCAAGCCATTGACGATCGAGGAACTCGATATTCCCACGATCAGTCAGAATCAGATTCTGGTGAAGGTTGACACCTGCGGCGTGTGTCATACCGATCTGCATGCAGCACGAGGAGACTGGCCGGTTAAGCCGAAACCTCCTTTTATTCCTGGACATGAAGGCGTCGGCCACGTTGTGCAGGTTGGCAGCAATGTAAGCTGGATCAAAGAAGGCGACGTTGTCGGCGTACCCTATCTGTATTCGGCCTGCGGACATTGCGAGCATTGCCTGGGTGGATGGGAAACGCTTTGCGAGAAGCAGGAAGACACGGGCTACACGGTCAATGGCTGCTTTGCTGAGTATGTGGTCGCCGATCCCAATTATGTGGCACACATTCCGCCGGGCATGGATCCGCTTCATGTTTCTCCGGTATTGTGTGCCGGACTGACGGTGTACAAGGGCCTTAAGATGACTGACACACGCGCAGGGAACTGGGTGGCTGTTTCGGGCGTTGGAGGCCTGGGGCAGATGGCAATCCAGTATGGCGTTGCTATGGGGCTCAACATGATTGCGGTCGACATCGACGACGCCAAACTCGCAGAAGCAAAGAAACTTGGGGCCGCTCTGACTGTCAACGCAAAGGAAACCGACCCCGCAGCCTTTGTTCAAAAGGAAGTGGGGGGCGCGCATGGAGCGCTGGTGACGGCGGTTTCGCGTATCGCCTTTTCCCAGGCAATGGGCTATGCACGCAGGGGTGGAACGATTGTTCTCAACGGACTACCCCCCGGAGAATTCCCGGTGTCGATTTTCGACATGGTCATGGCGGGGACGACAGTCCGCGGATCAATTGTGGGCACGCGGCTCGATATGATTGAGGCGCTGTCCTTTTTCTCAGAAGGAAAAGTGCGGTCGGTTGTGAAGCCGGACAAGCTGGAGAACATCAATCAGATTTTCGATGATCTGGAACATGGGCGCGTCGAGGGACGTGTTGTTCTGGATTTCAGAACCTGATCCGAGGGCGCCCTCCCGGGCGCAACTCTCGCTGACCGCCCGCAGCAGCAAAAGGAGTTAGGCCATGGCCTACGCAACGGTTAACCCGTTTACCAACGAGCAGATCAAAGTGTTCCCGAATTCAACGGACGCTGAGATTGATGCCGCGCTTGATGCCGCGCATGAAACCTTCCTGTCATGGCGGGAAACGTCCTTTGCTGAGCGCGCGAAGGTTATGCAGAATGCAGCGGATATTCTACGTCGCGACGTGGACAAATACGCAAAGATTATGACGCTGGAGATGGGTAAACTCATCTCCGAATCACGTGCTGAAGTGGAGCTCACGGCAGCAATTTTTGAGTATTATGCGAAGAATGCCGAGAGCCTTCTGCAGTCACAGGATTTACCGGTCGCAAATAAGGATGAGGGGCGCGCGAAGATTATTTTCCAGCCACTTGGCATTTTGCTGGCTGTCGAGCCCTGGAATTTTCCGCATTATCAGGTCGCGCGCATTATTGCGCCACAATTGTCCGCAGGCAACACGGTAATCCTGAAGCACGCATCCAATGTGCCGCAGTCGGCTCAGGCGATGGACGATCTGATGATTGAGGCCGGACTGCCGAAGGGTGGTTTTCGTAATCTTTATCCGTCCCATGACCAGGTGGCACGTATTGTTGCCGATCACCGTGTACGCGGGGTAGCCCTGACGGGGTCCGAAGGTGCAGGCGCAAAAATCGCAGCCGGCGCAGGTGCAGCCCTAAAGAAGACGACGATGGAGCTTGGTGGCGCTGATGCGTTCATTGTTCTGGAAGATGCTGACCTTGAGAAGACCGTAAAATGGGCGGTGTTCGGTCGTCACTGGAACGCCGGACAGGTCTGCGTTTCGGCCAAACGGATGATCGTGGTTGATGCGGTGTATGATGAGTTTGTCAAACGTTATCGTGAGGGTGTGGCACAACTGAAAATGGGCGACCCTGTGGATCCGTCGACAACACTGGCGCCCCTGTCCTCACAAAAGGCAGCCGACGATCTGAAGAAACAGGTTGAGGGTGCTGTGAAAGCCGGTGCGAAGGCGGAAGAAATTCCACTGGCCATGCCGAACACGGGTGCGTTCTTCCGTCCGGTTATTCTGACGGATGCGGGCCATGATAACCCGGCACGTCGGGAAGAGTTTTTCGGTCCGGTGACACTTCTGTTCCGGGCCAGAGATGAAGCCGACGCGATCGCCATCGCCAATGACTCGCCATATGGTCTCGGTGGTTCGGTGTTCACGAAAGATGAAGCTCGTGGCGAACGGGTCGCACAAAAAATTGAGACTGGCATGGTCTATATCAACCATCCCACGATGGTGAAGGCTGATCTGCCGTTTGGAGGCGTACTGCGCTCCGGTTATGGGCGTGAACTGATCGGCCTTGGTATCAAGGAATTCGTCAATGCCAAACTGATTGATGTCGTCGATATCGACGCGCCATTCTGATCAGCATGTAGTTATCGGGCAGGTTAGTTCTCCTCCCCGGCTTCAGGAAACCGGAGTTCCGGCATCCAGTGGATTATTCTGCAGGAAAGCCGGCTCCGGTTTTTTTGTGACCACATTTCGGTCACCAATATGAAAATCTGGCTGTCTCCTGCATGGATTATGGAATACGAGGCCCATGTAAATCTGAAAGGATTCATCTGCGCATGGAGCGAGAATAAAGTTATCCTCACTCTGATCTGTTTTTTGTTCCGATGAGCGGGGAAATTACACGCCAGGTTTCAATCTGAGGATACTTGCAGACCACCTGTATTTGCCAGACACTGCACTTTACACAGAGCCGCATCGTGAAAAGGGTCGAACTGCATATGTCTGACGGGTTTCTAAGTGTCATCAGCACATGGACACGATTATTCCATTTCTGCGTCACAATGACTGCAGGAACAATGCTTTGCGGGACCATTGCGCCTGCCATTGCTGCACCAGGGGGGGATGCCCTGAATTTCGGGGACGCCCGACTCACCTTGCCATCGATTCCGCCGGCAGTTGGCGAACATGGCATGGTAGTTTCTGCCCAGCATCTTGCGTCCGAAATTGGAGCTGAAATCCTCCGGCAAGGCGGCAACGCAATCGATGCGGCTGTTGCTGTCGGGTATGCGCTCGCTGTTGTTTATCCGGCGGCAGGCAATATCGGCGGCGGTGGCTTCATGACATTACGCACGCCGGATGGCCAGGCCATTTTCGTTGATTTCCGTGAGCACGCACCGAAGGCTGCTACGGAGAGCATGTACAGAAATGAGCAGGGAGGCGTAATTCCTGAATTGTCAGTTACAGGATGGAAAGCGGTAGCTGTTCCCGGCACAGTTGCCGGACTGGACCTCGTTCTGCGGAAATGGGGGTCAATGCCGCGTGCCAGGGTGATGGCACCAGCGATTGCTCTGGCACGCAACGGTTACGTGCTGGCAGAAAACGACGTCTGGCTACTCAACACCTCGATCAAGGAATTTGCAGAAGATCCTTACGCCGCGAAAATTTTTTTGCGTCCCGACGGAACGCCATTCAGGGTTGGAGACCACTTCGTTCAGACTGATCTGGCAAAGACACTTCAACTCATTGCCGATCATGGCCCCGACGTCTTCTATCATGGCCCCATTGCCGATGAGATCGTGCGAGCCAGCCAGAAAGGAGGAGGGATTCTTCAGCGCGCTGATTTCGAAGCCTATAAGCCCCGCGTGTTGAGTCCGGTGACATGCAATTACCGCGGCTACCGGATCGACACCGCTCCTCCACCAAGTGGCGGGGGTGTCGCATTATGCGAAATTCTGGATATTCTTTCAGGTTACGACCTGAGAACAGAGGGACTTTACAGCACTGTCGCGGCGCATCAGGAAATCGAGGCGATGCGTCACACATACTCTGACCGCCGTGATCTCGGTGATCCTGATTTCGTAAAAAATCCCGTCGCGCACCTGATTGATCCCGCCTATGCGGCGCAGGTCAGAAGTGGCATTCCGGCCGATAAAGCCGTGCCATCAGCGATGCTCACACCCGGCAGGGCTGAACCTGAGAAACAAGAGACAACACATTATTCGATCATGGACCGATCAGGTTATGCCGTTGCGGTCACCTATACGCTGAATGGCTGGTTCGGTGCGAAAGTAGTTGGTGGCTCGACAGGTTTCTTCCTCAATGACGAAATGGACGATTTCTCATCTGCACCGGGCGTTCCGAACATGTTCGGAATTGTCGGCAGCAAGGCGAATGCCATTGCGCCAGGAAAGACCCCTCTTTCTTCAATGTCGCCAACCATTCTTTCTAAAGATGGCAAAGCGGTCATGGCAATCGGCAGCCCTGGAGGATCGCGCATTCCGACGATCACGCTGGCAGCCATTCTGGGGGTGGTTGATTACGGCATGACTATCCAGAATGCCATCGACATGCCCCGTATCCATGAGCAGTGGCAGCCAGACATTGTGGAAATCGAACCGGGTGCGTTGAAGACGGATGTTATCGAGACACTGGAAGCTGAAGGATATCAGTTTAGTGTCCACCAGCCATGGGGGTCAGCGGAAGGCGTTCTGGCTGGGGGGCCAAGGTTAGGGGGCAAGTCAGACGGAAAGTACTATGGCGGATTTGACCGCCGTCATTCGGGAGGAAGTGCTGTCGGAGAATAAGTTGCACCGGTGACGCGCCAGACAGTGTTTCCGACATCATCAGCCACAAGAAGCGCGCCATCGCGGTCCGCTGCAAGGCCAACCGGGCGACCATGTGCGTGGGCTTCATCCGATGTCAGGAAACCTGTCAGAACATCCTCTGGCGGCCCGGACGGACGACCGTTCACGAAGGGAACATAGATTACTTTGTAACCGCTTTTAGGCCGCCGGTTCCATGATCCATGCTGAGCGATAAACAGACCGCTCTGCCATTTTTCAGGAAGCGCCCTGCAATTCTCCCCAAAAATTATGCCTAGTGATGCAGTATGGGGGCCAATCGCATAATCCGGAGCAATGGCACTCGCAACCAATGCCGGGTTCTGCGGCTGGACGCGCTGATCAACATGCTGTCCATAGTAACTGTAAGGCCACCCGTAAAAAGCCCCCTGACGAACAGCGGTAATATAATCAGGCACGAGGTCACTACCAATTTCATCACGTTCATTAACTGCAACCCAGAGCGCGCCCGTTTCGGGCTCCCAGGCAAGTCCGTTTGGGTTACGCAGTCCCGTGGCATAGGGCTCCATTTTTCCGGATGTCAGATCAAGACGATTAATCCTGGCGCGCCCGTCCTCTGCTTTCATTCCGTTTTCCGCAACATTGCTGTTAGAGCCAACGGTAATGTAGAGCGACTGCCCATCCGGACTTGCAAGAATATTTTTCGTCCAGTGATGGTTGTAGCCCGAAGGTAAATCCACGACTTTCACGCCCGGGTCCGTGATCGTCGTGTCACCATCGTGATAAGGAAACCGCATGAGTGCATCGGCATTGGCGACATACAAATCGTTGCCAATCAGCGTCATGCCTATTGGTGAATGAAGATGATCGAGAAAGATTGTTTTCAAATCTGCTGCGCCCTGCCCTTTTGTGTCACGAAGCAGGCGAATACGATCAGGACTTTTCACGCCCGCACCGGCCCTGCCCATAATGAAACCTGCGATGCGGTTCCTGAAAGTCGGCACGTCGTTCCCCGGTGAATTTGATTCCGCAACCAGGATGTCACCATTTGGCAAACGGTAAAGCCAGCGAGGATGATCAAGGCCTGCTGCATAGGCGCTGACAGTAAGCCCGGGGGCCGGATGCGGTTTCAGGCCGTCTTTCCAGCCAATCGGGGTCGCAATGTTAATGGTCGGCATCAACGTTTTGTTCGGAGGAAGCAGAACCGGCCTGCCTCCTGTTCCTTCAGAAACCGGCAAAGAGGCATATTCTGGTCGCGCGACAAAATTCCACCAGACTACCAGGCCAGCGATAACAAGAGCACCTGTCGCTCCCGGAATATAAAGGGACCGCCTGCGGACCATTGCCAACTCTCCTGCCTTCGCGTGATCTGTTTCAATGCCGCAGCCATGTCATGAGTTCCTGACAATTCGGAAATTTCAGGACCGGAACCAGATTATCAGAGTGAGATTGGATAAGTCGCAATGATCTATACGCGTGAGGGCATCAATCTTCGTCATCCTCCGCCATCCCTATATCCTGCACACCCTCAAGTGTGGCCAGCGCAGCGATAAGATGTGAAACGGGACGCTTCCCCTTCACCTGCATCGAAAGCGTGACATTGGGCAAAGATTTCTGGTGAGGGTGGTCGAGTGGCCCGGCTGTGCCTTCCAGATCAGCACGATCCTGCGCAGTTTCGAGCGCCTCTTCATAAAATCCATTGCGGTTGATGCTGACGTGATCGATGGCGAAACGCAGACGGGTACATTCCACGAGGATACGCCTGAGCACACCTTTTCCGTCGATATAAGAGACTGCAATCTGCGCGGCGGTTCGACGCTGTTGCGGGATATTTCGCGTGAGGCGCGGAAATACAAACATAATGAGGAAATGTGCGGCTGTTGTCGCAACGGCGAGTTCGAGCAGCCCTGCGCCACAAGCCATGCCGAGTGCGGCCGTAAACCAGACAGAGGCAGCGGTCGTCAGGCCCCGGACTACGTCACGCCGCATAAAAATGACGCCACCGCCGATGAACCCTATACCAGATACGACCTGTGCGGCCACGCGGGACGGGTCGAGCACAACCTGACCGCTGGCAAGCACATCATTGAACCCAAATTTCGAGATCAACATGAACAATGCCGCCGACATGCCCACCAGGGTATAGGTTCGCAAACCTGCACTTTTCTGGCGAAACTCACGCTCAAGCCCGACCAGACCTGAGAGAACGAAAGCAAGCGTCAGGTCACCAAGTTGCTGCCAGCCTTCTCCAGGAAATGTTGTGACGTGCATTCGGCCAGAGACTCCATCGTTGTCAGGCTTTCTCCTTATTCATAAATAAAATGGAAAAACGCGACCATAGGCCGCTATTCGCAACAGACCACACAAACAATTCAGGCTGATGCAGACATTCTGTGACGATATCAGTCCGCTGAACTTTGCCGGGTTCGGGATTCAGGAAATTGAGTTGTTATTGCCGCAATTCAGGGACCTTCTCCCTGAAATCATCATTGATTTTTCTAAACCTGATGAGGTTGACAATTGTCATTCCCAATAAGGCTGATCTTGCCTTTCAGGCAGGCCAGGAGAATAGAATATTCTCACACAAGGCTACAGTTACAGCTATTTACCTCAGATTCAGGCTCTGATTGACTGAACTGGCGTCCGAAGCACCTGATCGTATCGTAGTGATGAAATTGTTGCTTCGAACAATTCGTGAGACACACATCCGCCTGTGAACAGACCGGGCAAACCATTCAGGCTGCAGCAACATTTCCACGCAACGGCAGAACGGGGCGGACAAAATTCAGGGCGAGTTCGAATGATGTCTGCTGACTCAGCATATTGCCGCGAATCGCATCCACCACCATCCAGCAGGAGCCAATCGGACGAATGATGTAAGCCGGGTCAGCGCTTTCCCGCACCCAGATCAGAATCTGCTCTGCATCACAAGAACCTACCTCATCATCGATAAAGATATCCGCGTCGCACAAACCCATACAGAGCCCGGCGCTCAGCCAGCGCGCAAGATATTCGCGATGACGTGGCAAAACGCTCAGACGGAAAGGAATGACGTTTGAGGTATAACCTGCGGTATCGGCCTGCATCATCCCTGTTCTCCAGTTATATCGGACCAGCAGACGGTATTGCCATCGAGTCTCGCACGCCAACGGAATTCTGCACCCGTCCGTTCGCGGGAAAAGACCACCTGACGAACTGTGACGCAAAAACAACAGAACGTTGCATCAATGATGCTTAGATGGGCATCCCGAAGAAGATATGCACAAAATATATGCCCAATTATTAATCATACCTTACCACTCGCTGAGTCATCACCTCAAACCGCTATCGAAATGAGCAATTTTCCCGAGTCTCATATGCCATTCACCTAGGCTTCCGGGAGCGCTCCACTTCCCTCATCACGTCCTTTGGCCATCTCCGGTGCAACCATAGCCAGCTTTCAGGCCGGGCCCTGATCCAGCTCTCCAGCCTGTCATTGATCATTTGCGTCAGCGTCGCCACGTCAACCTGACGATCACCGCTCTCTGGCAATTCCAGCGGCTGTTCCACTACGATCCGCAGCCGGGCCGGCCCCAGTCGCTGCACATAGCCCGGGATCACCGGACATCGGAACCGCAAAGCCATCGCTGCCAGAGCAGGGGCTGTCATCGCCGGGTGACCGAAGAAGCGCGATACGATGCCGTCATTCATCTTCTGATCAACCAGCATGCCCAGACGGTTTCCCTTTGCGACCCAGACAAGCGCCTCCCGCGCACCCCTCGTACCTTTAGCGAACAGAGGCAGCGGCTTGTCCGTCGCCTCATTGCGCAGAGCACGGATCATCCGGTCGATCAGAGGATTTCCTGCGGCCCGGTAAAATGAAGCAAAGCCTGCGCCATACTTTGCAACGCCTGGCGGAAGCATTTCCCAATTACCGATATGCCCTGAGACAAACAGCACCGGGCCACCCCGTTCAGCCTGTGCAGTGAGATGACAGGCACCCTCGACTTCAAAGCCCGGACCCGCGCTCGTGTTTTCACGCAGAGTGGAGATATGCGGAAACTCTCCGACCGTGCGACCAAGATTCTCCCACACGCCCCGGACAATCCGGCGGCGTGCGACCGCATCAAGCTCCGGCATTACCAGCCGAAGGTTCGTATCCGCCACTTTTGATACCGGCAGAAGCGGCCCGATCATCCTGCACACTGCTCCGCCAAAATCTGACGCTCTTACAGGCCCCAGTCGGCGCAGTACCGCGAGAGCAGAGCGAGCGAGCATTGCCTCGGCCCGCATTGCCAGCGTCACCTGATTTGCCTCTGCTCCGTCCCTTGTCACCCCGTCCTTCACGCTGGTTCGCCGCATTTCAATCCGAACATCCTGTCCAGAATGCATTCAGGTGCTGAAGGGCCAGTCCATCCTATACTGACTCCCACAACCTTCACTCTCTGGCGAAATTTATCCGGCAACCGGATGGCATCCTTGGGAGTGGTCACCAGTTCAGCTTTCATCTCCGCCGCCAGTCGCGCCATTCGCTCCAGTTCTGCGAGGCGGAACATATGATGATCCGGAAATGCCTCACAATGAACCGGCATCACCCCACATGCCCGGAGCGATTCAAAAAATTTATCCGGCCTTGCCAGTCCGGCAAAGGCGATCAGCCGTTGTCCCCTCAGCGTTTCCACAGAGGAATCCATTAACAGTCCGGCTTGTAAAATCGGCACATTTGCTCGCAGGCTTCCGGCGATCAGTGCCGGGACATCAACTTTGTCTTCTCCGGTCACCACCACCATATCTGCTGCCAGCAATCCTGCTTTGAAACCTTCACGCAGCGGGCCGGCAGGCATGACGCACTCATTCCCGAAGCCTGCAACACCATCGACCAGCAAAAGGGATACATCCTTATGCAGGCCCGGGTTCTGGAATCCGTCATCCATCAGAAGGCAATCTGCTCCGGCATCGACCGCAGCACGGGCCGATGCGACACGGTCCCGTCCCACCCAGCATGGTGCAGCACGGGCCAGCAACAGAGCTTCGTCTCCCACATCCCGCACGGAGTGACGGCACTCATCCACCAGAACCGGCCTGCCATCCTGACCCGCTTGTCCGCCATACCCACGGGTCAGAATATGGACTGCGAAGCCCCGTGTCTGAAGCCGTTGAGCAAGATCGAGAACCATTGTGGTCTTACCTGTCCCACCCACAGTCAGATTGCCGCAGCACAGAACCGGCACCGGCGCTCGCCAGCCCTTTGTCGCCCGCCGCCGCGCGGCCACATGGGCGACGATCCACGCGGCTGGCTGAAGCAGAGCCGCCAGAAGGCCTGGTTTTTCGGCCCAGAAAGCAGGAGGTCTCAAAACTCTGTCTCATCAGTCATTGTACACCATCGCCTGGATCAACCCGGCCAGCCGTCCGGGCAATGCAGTGTCCCGCGTGGCCACGGCACATCCGGCCTCACCGATTGCTCTGGCCAGAGCCGGATCCGCCAGCATCGTTCCTGCCCAGGCGGCAAGCTCAGCCGCTGTGTGTACGACTGTCACGGCATCGCCCAGAGCTGTGAAGGCTTCTTCAAAATTTCCGGTTTGGGGTCCGGTCGCGATTGCGCAGCCAGATCTCGCGGGCTCAAAAGGATTGTGACCACCACCTTTTGATGCTCCTGGCTTCGGAAACAGACTATTTCCCATAAACACCACACGCGTGAGCCGGAACAACATTCCCAGCTCACCGAGTGTATCGATGATCCAGACAGAATCATCGGATGCAGGCCAGGCTCCCCCGGATCGGCGCGGGACAGAATTGTTCGCGAGCCCCGCCTTCACCGCGAGGCGCGCTACGTCCCCCCCCCGATCAGGGTGACGTGGTGCAACGATTGTCAGAAGATCAGGAATGCGCGCCCGCAATAGCGCGGCCGCAGCGAAGACGGCCTCTTCCTCTCCTGTATGTGTGGATGCCGCGACCCAGACCGGGCGTCCCGCCAGTACCTCCCTGGTCCGGCTCAGTAACGCCGGATCCGACGTGAGCGGTGCGGCTGCCATCTTCAGATCTCCGTCACAGAACACCTGCGATGCTCCGAGAGCACGGAAGCGTGCTGCGTCTTCCTGAGACCTTGCCGCTACCCATGCGAGTCCGCCCATGACCCGCTTTGCCACAGATGGCGCCCGGCGCCATCCGGCCAGGGCTCGTGGCGAAATGCGTCCGTTGACAACAGCCACCGGAATACCTGCCGCCCCGCAGGCAGCGATCATATTTGGCCAGAATTCGCTTTCCGTGAGCACCAGACATGCTGGCTGCCATTGTGCCAGAAACCGCTTTATCCAACGGGGGACATCAAGTGGGACGAACTGATGAAGAACATGGCCCGCAGTCATCTCCAGGGAAAGTTCTCTGTCCAGCGTGCGCGCGGCTGTGACAGTTCCGGTCGTTACCAGCACCTTCAGCGAAGGCTGACCCTCCAGGCACGCCCTGATAAGCGGCACGACTGAGACAGTCTCGCCCACGCTGGCCGCGTGCAGCCAGACGAGCGGACCGGAGGGGCGGGATACTGGCGCCAACCCCATTCGCTCCCTCAGGCGTTCCCGGATTTCCTTTCCGCGCCGCAATCGCACGCGGAGCATGACTGTCAGGCCAGGAGCCATGAGTGTTGCCAGGGCCGCCCAGAGCTGGCTTCTTCCGGCGTTTTGTGCCCGACCACGCATTTTCGGCGCCATAACCACTCCCTCGGTTACGGCGCTCGCCGGCATGGGCCGAAGGTACTCGACATGGCCTGCGACAGGTTTTGCCGCAGCCAGTGAGGCGGCATTGAGCGCTGCTGTCAGTGTCTTCCGGGCTTCCTCATGTTCGCCTCTCATAATGCGGACAGGCGCACCACAGACGATTCGTCCTCGTCCGAACGGAAGGGGCAGAGCCATCCTGTCCCACGATCCTACACAGAAAGAGCGGCACATGACGCCAAGAGGAATGACGGGAACTCCTGCCCGCTCAGCCAGTGCCAGCACGCCCTGCTGCACCTGTCGGCGAGGTCCTTTCGGTCCGTCCGGCATAACGGCGACCACGTGGCCCTCGCGAAGCAGGGTCCGGATGCGTCGCAGTGCAGCCGCGCCGCCCTTATTTTTTCCTTTGCTATCGGAAGACCCGTGAATTGCCAGAAACCGCCAGGGTGCCACAACGTCGGCCATAAGCTGGCCATCCCGGTTCCGGCTGACCAGCACATGCAGCCGCATGGAGGGGTTACGTGGTTCTGTCCACCACCAGAGAGGCGGGGAAAGCGCCAGTTCCTCATGCCAGAAGGCAACCAGAAACCCCACCTGCCTGCCATCACCCCGCTCTCTCAGCAGCAGGTCCCGTGTTTCAGGAGATAACTCAAGCTGCCATCGTGTTGTCTGTAGCGAAAACCCCAGCCATCCGCGGAGCGCGCCGCATATCGCCGACCGTATCCGGTCACGTATGACGTTGGGTACGGTCACCGCCGAATCTCAGGACTAAAATGGGAAGACAGTAATCTGGCAGACATACCGCGCGGTTAGCACGTGTGCCGCCATACCGAAAAGCTCCGGTTGAAACGGAGGCCATGAGTCGCTGATCGCGCAATATACCACGACAGAAATCTATCCGCCCGTCATTGCCAGTCGTCATGAATTCGGAAGGAAGCCCCGTGAGTATTAAGAGACCTGTTTATAAAACATACTATTATAAGAATACGAAAGAAACTGAAAATCCGACACGACTGATCCCGCTGCACTCGTCATTCCACGACGAGATTTATAACAAATATTCATCAGCTTATTCAGGATACAAATACAGATGTTTATAATTTTTCAAAATCATTATGTGATTGCGTATTATTCGATTCCTGCCCGTCGTATCCGGCCATGCCCCTGATGCATGAAGCACTGAACCGGCCTCATTGATTGCAACACTCGAACTGCATCATCAAATCCGACTGTCACATGCTGCGTTGCGTCCTCGCATCCGAGCCAGAAGGAGATTTGGAGATGACGTCGACGAATCACACCACAACGAAACCAGGCGTTTTAGAAAACCATTTTTCAGGCAGCAGATTGCCGGACCAATCATGTTGTTTCTGGCTGGGGCGGCCTTCTGCGGCCTTTATTCTGACCCTGATGATTTCAGGCTGCACTCAACCGGCCGGTCATAGTCTCTGGCATCGGGATGCCTCTCAGCCTTCGGTGAGCACGCCTTCACTTGATATTGCTCCGGACGGCACGGTGATTGCTACCCATCGCAGAAAGAGCGACGGGTCAACGCCATCCGGCCAGACGCAAACGACGGCCGGTGGAAAAACCCCGGGGTGATGCCGGTTCAGATTACTCTGTCTGAACCGGCATCACCCTGACTGGCAATCGCGTTAAACCGGAAATCAGTAACTTGCCGAGATATTGAACAGGAACGACCGGCCCACTGACGGAGTCACACGATCACTGAACAGGCTGCTGTAATTAAGCCTGTTGGAAAGATTGTAGCCATTCATAGCCACTTTCCAGTGCTTGAGAAAACTGTGCGAAATCATCGCATCCCACTCCACCATGGACGGCACACGCTCCGTGTTGGCAGCATCCAGCCACACCCCGTTACGCCAGGTCAGACCTCCACCAAAGGTCAGATTCCATGGTGTCGCCGGCGCAATCGAATATGTTGTCCAGAATGTCGCTGAATTCTTAGGCGCATACTGAATACGCTTACCGACATTCGCAGCAGTCAGCGAAGCAATCGTCGTAGCATCATAATAGGCATAGGTCGCGATAACGTTCCAGTTTTTCAGAATTTCACCGGATGCACTCAGTTCGAAGCCCTGATTTCGCTGACGATCGCTCGATGATGTCACATCCCCGGTACTGGGGTCGGTCTGCAAAGCATTGCCCTTTTCGAGGCGAAACGCAGAAACCGTAAATCCCATACGCCCATGAAAAGCATTATACTTGGTGCCGATTTCATAAAGACTGCTGCGCTCTGGCTTAAAACCCTGCGTACTGGATTTCAGGGGTTCAGAGCTGTTGGTGACATAAAGGCCCATAGGGGTCGTCGATTGCGACCAGTTGAAATAGACCATGACGTTGTCGTTGGGCGTATACATCAGATGAACAGTAGGGTTGAATGTGCCCTGATTCTGACCATAGGAGACACCCTGTGCAACAGCTCCTCCGTTAGCCGAATAGTGACTGTTCCAGTTATCCCAGCGAAAACCGGCCGTTGCCGAAAACCACGGCGTGAACCACACCTGATCAGAGAAAAAAGCGCCGACATCTGTGGCTGATCCTGTCTTGTACAGCGCATTACCAACCCCGCTGATGTTGACGAGATTGCTACTGTAATCCCCAAGCCCGCCCAGGAGCAGCCCGGGCTGAACATGCGAAGGGTTCACCAGACTTGTCGTGTCTGCTTTCGTCGTTACCCCATTGAAGTTGTAAGCGTAGTTTGTCCGCCGATCATAAATGTGCTCGACATCCCAGCCTGCGATAATCTGATGTTTGACAGAACCGGTATTAAACTTCGCGATTGTTGAAAAAACATTCTGCACTGACCAGTCATTTTGCTGGTAAGGTTCAGGGCCGCCAAGATGGCCACGCCGGTCAATAAGCGCGGCGGCAGGATCAGTAAAATATTCCGTATTGCAGGTTGCATTGCAACCTGCCTGAGATGCAGAAAAATACCGCTCATACATCCCCTCTCTCAGATCATCGTAAAACGAAATATTGCTGTTCAGCTGATGCTTCAGATGCGCCGTGAGCATGTCAACATTCGAAGCGTCCTGATCGTAATTCGTGCCATACCAGTTGTTGCGGTTAACACCGAACTCTGTTGCAGGACGAGCAATAGATGTCCCTGGCTTTGTCAGCAATGGCACGCCGTAATCAGGAATACGATTATCCGTCTGATGGAAATACTCGATCGTCAGAGTCGTCGGTTTACCGAGCCCGAAAGCAATGGACGGTGCAATCCCCCAGCGATGGGAATAGATATTGTCGCGACCGACAACATTGTTTTCGTTACCCATCCCGACAATCCGGATGGCAGTGGACTCGCCAATTTGCTGATTTACATCCAGCGTGCCCCGGTAATACTGACCCGATCCCCCTGAAAACTGGCCACCATAGCTGTTTCCGAGATGAGGCGTCTTGGTAACATTATTGATCGCGCCGCCGGTCGTGCCGTTTCCAAAAACTTCTGAAGATGGGCCTTTAATAACCGAGACATGGTCGTAATCAAAACTGTCCCTGTTATAGACACCAAAATCACGCAGACCGTCTTCGTAGATGTCGTTCTGCGCCTGAAAACCACGGATCAGAAACTGATCGCCGGACATGCCGCCCTCGCCTTCACCGACCGACGCCGTGATACCGGGCACATTGCGCAGCGCTTCATCGAGGGATTTGACGTTCTGCTGTTCCATCAGCAGTTTCGGCACAACGTTGACGGTCTGGGCTGTATGCATGACGTCCTGCGGCATACGGCTGAAGCCAAGATCTTCATGCAGGATGTTCATTCCCTGCCCGTGGACAGTGAGATGTTCCTCATTCGACTGCGGACTGACGAATGTCGTGTTTTTACTGGCATTGAGCGGTCGGGCGACAGTGACATTGCCCTGCGCGGGAGTAGCGGGAGATGTCTCAGAGCCTGAATCAGAAAGCGGTTTGATTGATTTTTCGCAGAACTCTGCGGATATGGGCAATCATCAACCATGCGCAGGATGACGAGATTGTTGTCTCGACATCCTTC
>NZ_WOSX01000053.1 GCF_011516735.1 Acetobacter fallax
CGCCGGGATTGCTGATAAACCGCAGTCCACGGTGGCAGATCGTTCGGCATCGCACGCCATGCTATACCGTAACGGATCACATACCGCAGACCGTTGAACAACTCTCTCAGATCATGATGGCGCTGTTCCGCGTCTTCCTTCATCAGAAGGAGATACGGAACAATCAGAGACCATTCTTCGTCACTGACATCAGATGGATATGGTTTGCGCGCAGTATTCATCCATCTGTTCTGCAACACTCACGCCAGAAAATACATAACACCCTCCAGGCTCAGGACTCATTCTTTGAGCCAGAAGATAAAACTTGCTGCGATGTGGATAGCGGAGATGAATGTATGAGCACATCTGTCATATCTGGTTGCCACGCGCCGCCAGTCTTTGAGCTTTGCGAACATGTTTTCGATCAGGTGGCGTTTTTTATACAGATGCCAGTCGTAGGGTGGCTTTGATTTCCGGTTCTTCTTTGGAGGAATGCAGGCGGTGATATTGCGGTCTGCGAGAGACTCTCTGATCCGGTTGCTGTCGTATCCCCGGTCACCGATGACTTCCTCTGTCTCGTCGGGGAGATCTGCCAGAAGCACGTCTGCGCCTTTAAAGTCACTGACCTGACCTGCAGTCAGATGCAGCCGGACCGGACGGCCCTGACCATCGCACACGACATGGAGTTTTGAGTTCAGGCCGCCCTTTGTCCGTCCGATATGGCGGGGAAAAGTCCTTTTCTGAGCAGGGAGGCCGCTGTCCGGTGTGCTTTCAGATGTGTCGCGTCGATCATCAGACGCCTGGAACGCCCAGTCTGCTCCGTCAGGGCGACGAAGATCCTGTCAAAGACACCCAGGCGGCTCCACCGGATAAAGCGGTTGTATAAAGTCTTGTGCGGACCATACGCCTTCGGGGCATCTTTCCACTGAAGGCCGTTGCGGATCACGTAAACGATCCCGCTCAGAACACGACGGTCATCCACACGCGGACCCCCATGTGCCAGTGGGAAAAACGGCCGGATCCGTCCCATCTGGTGCTCAGACAGCAAAAACACGTCACTCACTGGCTCACCCTCCCTCAGTTCAATCAATTAACCGGGCCTGAGCCTGGATCTCCGCCAGACCATGTATGTAGATGCAGTATGCCTCCGCCCTGATGCAGCCAGATCTCTGTCGCATCAATTCTGTGCCAGTGTGAGTGCTGGCCGCGTTCCAAAAGGTAACAGATCAGCAAAGCGCGTCCCCTGTCATCGCTGCTGTCGTGAGGGGCACGCCAGGTTTCGCGATACCAGCCACCCTCCGGGTGAGGAACAAGTCCGAGCCTGTCGATGATGTCCTGCGCAATCATGTGCGTTCTGTTTCTCACGTGATTGTCAATGCCAGACGGTCTGCTGGGCATTGAGTGCCTTGCGGGCTTTTGCCACATCGGCGGCCAAAACGGCGGGAGCGGCATTGTCCTGGCTGTTGCGGATATAAGTCAGAACACTGGCGATCTGATCATCGTGCAATTTCCAGGCAAAGCCGGGCATGGCGGCCCCTGTGGGGTTCGCGACGGTCGCGGGACCGGACGTTCCCATGAGCAGGATATTCAGCAGGCTGTCCGGGCTTTTCGCGTTGATCGCCGGATTGCTCTGAAGCGTCGGGATCATGTTCGCCACGCCCAGACCGTTGCTGGTATGACAGGCACTGCATTGTACGACAAATTCGCGTTTGCCCGCCGCCATCTGGGCGTTGGTGGCTGGAAGCGGTCGGGGAACGTCGACCGTTCGTGCCGGCAACGCCTTGAAATAGGCGGCAATAGCCTGCAGGTCAGCATCTGTGAGATGCTGGGTGGAGTTCACGATCACTTCAGTCATGGGGCCCGATGAGGCCGTGTGACGGTTGGTGCCACTCCGCAGGTAGGTCTCGATGTCTTTGGCGCTCCATGTGCCGAGGCCGGTATGGTCGTTGTTGGTCAGGTCGGGCGCGTGCCACCCCTGGAGAGACGTACCCTGATAGGTGGCGCTGCTGTCATGGCCGAGAATGCTCTTGGGGGTGTGGCAGATGCCGCAATGTTCCAGTACCTCGACCAGATAGGCGCCGCGATTGACCGCAGCACTCTTCGTGGAATCCGGCGTGAACGGCTTTTTGTCAAAGAACAGGAGATTCCAGGCCACGAGAGCAGAGCGAATATTATAGGGGAACGGCAGCTTGTTCTCGACCACCTTCTGACTGACCGGCGGAACCGTCCTCATATAGGCCCAGAGATCCGCCACGTCGGAATCGGTCATCTTGACGTAGGAGGTATAGGGCATGGCGGGGTAGAGATTCCCGTTGGCACCCTTGCCGTGTCGAACGGCGGCATCGAACTGCTGGAATGTCCACGATCCGATACCGGTCGCCTTGTCGGAGGTGATGTTGCTCGTCGTGATGATGCCGAAGGGCGTATTCAGGTCCAGCCCGCCAGCGAACGGTTTGCCACCAGAGGCGGTATGACAGGCGACGCAATCGCTGGCGATCGCGAGATAGCGCCCATGCTCGATCCCCGTGCCAGCGGATGCGTCCTGCGCCTGTGCGGCATTCGCGAACAGGGCCGCCACGGACAAGGCAACGCCACCGCGGACGCAGGCACCCAACGTGTTGCGAAGCAGAAATCTTGCCATGATCACACCCTTACCAGCGGGCCGGGATTCCTGAGATAGAGGTCCCTGATCGCCTTCGCGGTCCAAAGGGTCGTCGCGCCCACCACAATCGTTGGATTGTATCCGGCATTGTTCGGAAAGGACGAGGCACCAATTACGAACAGGTTGGGAATGTCCCAGTTCTGTTGATACCGATTCTGGACGCTGGTCTTCGGGTCCTCCCCCATGACGACACCGCCCTGGACATGCGAGGAATCCCACAGCCTGTAACCCGAATAGGGCCGATCCGGGAATGAATCACCCCAAACCTGCCTGGCCCCCATTTCCCTGGCAATTTCGACGCATTTGTCGCGGACGAATCGTCCGGAACGGCGATCGTTCTCGTTATAATCAAAGGTAATGCGCAACAGCGGCTGGCCGAAACGGTCCTTGTAGGTCGGGTCGAGATCGAGGAACTGCTCGCGGTGCGCGAAATTCGTACCCTGGCCCTGGATCTGCGCGTAATTCTGGTAGCCTTTCTGAAAGGCCTGCTTCCAGCCCTTGCCCCATTGCGGGCTTCCCTCGGGCACCAGCCCGGCCATGCCGATCGGCAGGCCCTGGTTGCATAGCGACTGGATGCCGGCGCCCCCGATGAAGCCCATGCCCGTATGATCGAAATTGTCACCGTTGAAATCGTCGATCTGGGTCGCCAGCGCGCCGGTGTTCATGAACGGGTTCAGATACTCGTTTTCGAAGAACATGAAGCCCCAGGACAGGGTCTGGAAAGTAAAGCCGCGTCCCACGACGCCCTGGCCCGATGCGAAATCATAAGGCATGCTGATGCCCGACAGCAGGAGCAGGCGGGTATTGTCGAGCGTGAATGTCGCGGTGATAACGATATCGGCCGGCTGTTCGCCGATATTGCCGTTTGAATCGACGAAGGTGACGCCGGTCGCCATCTTCTTGTCGGGCGTGGTGTTGATCCGGATCACTTCGGATTCGGTGACGACCGTGAAATTCGGGCGCTGCATCAGCACCGGCAGAATGCAGATATTCGGGCTGGATTTCGACCAGTTGCCGCATCCATAGAGCTGGCAGTAGCCGCAATAAGTGCATGGCGCCAGATTGAGACCCAGCGCGTTGGTATAGGGGGCGCCGATCATCGCAGACGGGACCGGGAAAGGATGGTAACCCAGCCGGGTCGCGGCTTCCGAAAACAGAAGATTGGCGCGCGTGCGTTCCAGCGCGGGCGTGGGATAGAGGCTGGTGCGCGACCCTTCGAACGGATTGCCGCCGGGCTGTTTTGCGCCATTGATCACGCCTGCCGTGCCGGATGTGCCCGCGATCTTCTCGAACCGGTCATAGAAGGGTTCGAGGTCATCATAGGTGACACCCCAGTCCTGGAGGATGAGCCCGTCGACCAGTTGTTTGGCGCCATAACGCTCCATGACGCGGGTGTAGGGCTGGTGGTCGAACGCCTGCCAGCGCCAGCTTGCCCCGGCCCAATGTGTTCCCGCGCCGCCAACATTGTTCCCCAGCGTCAGATTGTTGAATTTCCGGAGCGGCAGGGCGGTCTGGTTGGCCTTGTTGCGCACCGTGTAGGTTTCAGTAACGGGTGCCTGGAGAATATCCTTGCGCACCGATCCGCTGAGCTCGTCGGGATTGCGCGTCGTCGGGAAACTGGTCGTGGTGTCGCGCCATGCGCCACGCTCGATCGCGACCACATTCAGCCCCGCGCGGGTCAGTTCCTCGGCCATCGTGGAGCCGGACCATCCGAGCCCGATGATGACCACATCGGCTTTTGGCCTCTTGTAATTCATAAAGACATGCCTTTTTCTTTTTTTGTGATCTGATGCAGGCAATCGCCGGTCAGGCGCGGCTCAGCAGACTGACGGGTTCGACGTCGATCTTCTTGCCCCGCTGCGAGACCATCCAGTCGCGATAATCGTAGATTGCGCCGGGAAATCCGATCAGTTTCCATCCGGTCATGTCGCGGTTGCCGCCATACATCGGATCGGCCAGATAGCCCTCGCGAACATTCTGCAGCAGCATGGAGAAGAATTCGTTCGATTTCAGCGTTTCGAATGGAATATCCCCGGTCTCGATTCCCTTCATGAAGTCGATCTTCTGGTCTTCAGACAGATCGAGGAACGATTTACCGAATTTCGCCTGTGCAGCGTGCCGGAGTTCGACCAGGCCCGTGCGATAGAGCTCTGCCGGGGTGGCAATGCTTTGCGGTCCCTGTTGCGGCAGGCCCTCGACTACCGGTCCGAGCCGGTAATCCTTGGCCGCCGCGCCATAGGGACCGGCCAGCTGGTGGTCGAGGAAGGTCACGCAGCCGGCTTCGGTCGCACCGATTCCAAGTTCGTCATGGGGGATCAGGACATCGAACACTGCGCCGACGAGCTTCGCTTCGGCTTCGGTCAGATAGACCAGCCGGCTGGAATCGACCACCATCAGCGGCGGTGGCGGCTCGGCTTTCCACAGGCCGCTGCCGCCGACAAACGTCTTGGAACAGGCAGGTTTGTAGATGGAGGCCAGCGTGCTGGTCGCCATCAGCATCAGCCCCCCTTTTATGATGTCGCGCCGCTTCATTGCGTTCTTCCATTTTGTTTTTTCGCGATCGGAATCGTGCGTTCGCAGATCCCGTCATTCCTGATCCGGTGGATCATGTTTTGTGCCCTGAAGCCGCCGGAGGTTGCGTCGGGTTCCATACGTCTCCGGTTATCAGAGGCTGCTCACCACATTGCCCAGCCGATGGCCATCCAGCGTTTCCGGAAGCATGAAGCCAAGGCTTATGAAGGGTGGTTTCAGAGTGTTCGCGCCCGCATTGTTGCCTGGCAGTCGCTCGGTCTGCGGGATCGGCACCAGCATGTGGCGATCAGCGGTGATAAACAGGGCATCGCCATCGATCAGCCGTGAGTCCTCGATCAGCGTCAGCAGCTTGCGCTCCGGTGTCAGCACCCTGATTCGTCCATGTTCGGCATCGGCGAAGTAGAAATTATCCAGCGTGTCGATGGCCGTGCCCATCATCGTCGGCATATCCAGAACGGTTTCGATCTTCGCGGCCAGCTGGGCATCGGTCAGGCTCATGTCGAGCAGGGCGCTGGCGGGCAGGCGACGCAGCGGACCGATGGGGCAGGAGAAATAGAACCATTTTCGATCGGCGGTGATTTCGAGCATATCCGAATGGACCAGCGGCCGCTTGCCGTTCTTGTCCATGAAGATGTGCCCGTCACGACCGCGCATCGGCTTGGCATAGGTCGCCCGCAGCAGCGGGTGTTCCGACAGCCGGCGCACCGTCTCGCCGCTGCCCATATGATGGATGATGATCCCGCCGAGACCGGAATCGGTCACGAACATCAGGTCACCGGCAATGCGCAGATCATTCATCGCCGAGCCCGGAGGCAGGATATCGGGCCCCCAGCGCAGCACCTGGAGCACCTTGCCGGTCTGGGTGTCGAACTGCACCAGTTTCTGGCCGCCGGGTACCGTGGTCCCGGTCGTCGGATCGACGCCCTGATCGACGACCCACAGCGTATCGTCACTGAAGATATGCAGGCCGTTGACCATCAGGAACGCATTGGTCGGGTCGCCGCCCGGCTTCCACTGGTTCCAGCTTCCGCCTGGGAACGGCTGAAGCGCGCCGTCCGGCTCCACGCGGAACACGCAGGGAGTGTCTTCCATCAGTTCCCAGCGCGGCGCGCCAAGAAACAGCGTGCCGCCCTGCGTCGCGGCCACCGCGTTGCACAGATAGCGGGGGGACGAGGCGATTACGGTCGCATGGAGATGCGGCGGGCGGGATGTCGCCATGGCCTGCCGGATGCCGGCGGCTTCGCACCCGGCCAGCGCCAGACCACCGGCCAGACCCGCCAGAGCGGCACGTCGGGAAAGCGGCCGGGCAAAAGCATCGATGAGGTGAGACATGGGATGTTCTCTTGTTCTTATTATTATTGTCGTTGGTAACAGTGTGTTTTCGCGACCGTCATGGGGCGGCTTCAGTCGGGCAGGGAAAGCCGTCGTATTCTGCCCACCACGAAGAGATAGAGAAGGATCGCGACGATGCAGTGCGCAGCAACGAAAAGCAGCGCTCCATCATAGGATTTTGTCCAGGCGACGATGTATCCGATCACGATTGGCGTCACGATGCCGGCGATATTACCGATCCCATTGAAGATCCCGGCGGCCAGGCCCGGGGTTTCCTTTGGTGCGATGTCAGAAATGACCGCCCAGCCGATCGCAGCGACGCCCTTGCCGAAGAAGGCGAAGGACATGATCGCCACGATCAGCAAGGCGGAATGCACGAAATTGCAAAGACAGATGGTCGAGGCGACAGCCATTCCGATCACGTAGGGCGCCTTGCGCGCCAGGGTCTCCGAGCGCCCCGCGCGCAGCAGCATGTCGGACAGGGCGCCACCGACGATCGCGCCGGCCAGCCCGCACAGCGCCGGCACACTGGCGGCCAGGCCCGTCTGGGTCATCGAGAGTCCGCGGGACTGGTGCAGGTAGAGCGGAAACCAGGTGAGGAAGAAATACAGGATTGCGGTGATGCAATACTGGCCGCCATAGACACCGAGCAAAGTCCGGTCGGTCAGCATGAAACGGATTTGCCGCCGGGTAAGTGTGGTTTTGATCCGGCGGGAGCGGTCGTCGATATCGACCAGCGCTCCGCCGGAGCGCATGAAGGCCAGTTCGGCAGCGTTGACGGCGGGATGGGCGGCCGGTGGCCGCATCCGGGCAAGCCAGAAGAGGGCGAGCCCCATGCCCGCGACGCCCATTGCGATAAAGATGTATTGCCAGCCGAATTGCTGGGTGACCCAGCCCATCACCGGCGCGAAGAACGCGACGGCGACATATTGCGCCGAGTTGAAGATGGATGTCGCGAGACCGCGTTCCGAGGTCGGAAACCAGCTTGAGACGATACGGCTGTTGGCGGGAAAGGTCGGTGCCTCTACCAGCCCCAGTCCGGCCCACAGCACGAACAGCGCAGGAAACGCGATAGTGTGGGGAATCCTGCCGATCCCGGCGATCGCCAGCGTGCAGATCGACCAGGCGAACAGGCTGACACCATAGACGCGGATCGAGCCGTAGCGATCCAGCAGCCAGCCGCCCGGCACCTGGCTCAGCACATAGGCCCAGCCGAACGCGGAGAAGACGTACCCCATCGCCACCGGCGTGAGGCCGAGATCATGCGAGATGCTGGAACCCGCGATGCCAAGCGTCGCGCGGTCGCCGTAATTGATCGCGGTAATGGCGAACAGGAACGCAAGGACGGCATATCGCACGACCGTGCGCCTGCCGGTTCTGGTTGCCTCATCGGTCGCCGACGGATGTGTGACCGGGGGGCATAGTGTTGGCCCTCTTGTTGTCGTCACCCTCGTGTTCTCCCTTAGTGCGTGGACCGGAGCGGGGAAACCGGGATCACCGGTCGCCGTACCGCGACAGCACGCGATCATGGAGGTGTAGGGAGCGCACGTCGCCGGGCGGCGTCAAAACTAAACTCGGCATGGATCAATACAGGGCGCGCATCATTGGGGCCGGAACGGACGATCATGCACTCCGTCGGTCAGAGAACGGACGCAGGTAGCCACCGTCCCTCTTTGGCGATTTTCTCTGCAATAGTCATGACATTTTCAAGGGCAAGGCTTGCATCCTGCGCGCGGTAAGCCATGAACAGCTCGGCTTCGATATCCTCGCCGAAGGCCAGCGGACGACAGATGACATTTCCGATATCGAGCCGGGATGCCGATTCCGGAATCAGGGCCATACCGACGCCGGTTTTCACCATTGAGAGAACGGCGTGGATCTGGGTGAGGTGATGCACGAGTCGGGGGCGGATGTTCGTGCTGACCAGCAGGCGTTGCACAAGGTCGTGAAAATAGCCGCTACCCAGAATTGAATACATGATCAGTTCCTGGCCTTCCAGATCCTCCGGCGTCAGCGCACTACGCGCCGCCAGTGGATGATTGGCGGGCAGTGCAGCGACCATGCGTTCGGCCAGCACCCGTCGCGACCGGATATCGGCGGCTTCGAAGGGGGGGCGCACGAAGGCGATGTCGATGCGGTGGGAAGCCAGGGCCGCGAGTTGATCGCGGGTTATCATTTCCTCCAGAATCAGCTCCACATCAGGATAGTCCGCGCGCAGAGCGGAAATCAGTCGCGGCAGAAAATCGTAGCTGTTTGAAGGGGTAAAACCGATCGCTATCTTCCCCTGCGCACCGCGGCCGGCCCTGCGGGCGGCAAGTATCGCATCCTCCGTGCTGCGTAGCAGGCGGCGCGCTTCGGGCAGGAACACCGTGCCCGCCTGCGTGAGCCGGACGCTGCGGCTGGTGCGCTCCAGCAGCTCAACTCCCAGTTCATGTTCCAGAAGCTGGATCTGTCGGCTGAGTGGCGGCTGCGTCATGTTCAGCCGCGCCGCCGCCCGTCCGAAATGGTGCTCTTCCGCTACCGCGACAAAGCACCGGATTTGGGTGAGCTGAAGCATTGATACCAATCCTGTCTTGATCCATGCCGTATCTAATCTGGACACCACGGATCTGTCGCGTCCTAACTCGCCCCGACCACATTCCGCCATGGCTGATGGTCATGAACGGGCAAGGAGAGGGACGCATGACAGAAGACGCCGGAGCCCGGGTGCCGGACGCGGGCGACACCCAGAAGCGCACACTGCGCAGCGAGCGGTGGTTCGGGCCGGCTGACCTGCGCAGTTTCGGACACCGTTCACGTGCGATGCAGATGGGGTACGATCCGCAGGACTGGGAAGGCAAGCCGGTTATAGCGATCCTCAATACTTGGTCCGACATCAATCCCTGCCACATGCATTTCAGGCAGCGGGTCGAGGACGTGAAGCGCGGGGTGCTTGAGGCTGGCGGCTTTCCACTGGAGCTCCCGGCCATCTCGCTCTCCGAGAATTTCATGAAGCCCACCACCATGCTCTATCGCAACATGCTGGCGATGGAAGCGGAAGAATTGCTGCGTTCCTATCCGGTGGATGGAGCGGTACTGATGGGCGGCTGTGACAAGACCACGCCGGGTCTGCTGCTGGGTGCGACCAGCATGGATATTCCGGCAATCTACGTGCCCGCCGGCCCGATGCTCAGCGGTAACTGGCAGGGCAAGACTTTGGGTTCGGGCGCAGATTCCTGGAAATACTGGGACGAATTGCGGGCAGGCAAGATCACTCAGGCCGACTGGCAGGGCGTTGAAGCCGGCATCGCCCGCAGTGCGGGCACCTGCATGACGATGGGTACGGCCAGCACCATGACCGCCATCGCGGAAGGGATCGGCCTGTCGTTGCCGGGGGCAAGTTCGATCCCGGCGGTCGACTCCAACCATATCCGCATGGCTAAGAGTTCGGGACGGCGGATCGTCGATATGGTGCGCGAAGAGCTGAAACCTTCGAAAATCCAGACCCGCGCCGCCTTTCTCAACGCGATCGCCGTGGCGATGGCGATGGGCTGCTCGACCAATGCCATCATCCATGTGATCGCCATGGCGCGCCGTGCCGGCGTTCCGATTGGCCTGGATGATTTCGACCGCGCCAGCCGCGAGGTGCCGGTAATCGCAAATGTCCGCCCCACCGGCACGACCTATCTGATGGAAGACTTCTACTACGCCGGCGGTATCGCGGCGCTGATGAAGCAGATTTCGTCCTTTCTCGACCTTTCCTGCCTGACCGTGACCGGTCGCAGTGTGGGTGAGAACATCAAGGACGCGCGGGTATGGAACAATGACGTCATCCGGCCGCTCGACAAGCCGATGTTCACCGGCGAGGCTGGCGGAGCACTGGCCGTTCTGCGCGGCAATCTGGCCCCCGACGGCTGCGTGATGAAACCGGCCTGCTGCGACCCGAAATTTCACAAACATAGCGGGCCGGCACTGGTATTCGACGATTACCCCACCATGAAGAAGGCGATTGAGGACGAGACGCTGGACGTCACTCCCGATCATGTCCTCGTGCTGCGCAATGCCGGTCCGCTGGGCGGGCCGGGTATGCCGGAATGGGGCATGCTGCCGATGCCCAGGCGTCTGCTCAAGGAAGGGTATCGTGACATGCTCCGTCTTTCGGATGCAAGAATGAGCGGCACCAGCTATGGCGCATGCGTGCTGCATGTGGCGCCCGAGAGCTATATCGGCGGACCGCTGGCGCTTCTGAAAACCGGCGACATTATCTCGGTCGATGTCGAAGCGCGTTCGATATCGATGGAAGTGTCCGAAGAGGAGCTGGCGCGCCGTCGTGCGGCCTGGACGCCGCCGCCGCCGCGCTACGGACGCGGCTATGGCTGGATGGCTGCGCACCATATGCGCCAGGCGAACGAAGGGTGCGATTTCGATTTCCTTCAGACTGATTTTGGCGCCCAGGTGCCCGAGCCGGTCATCTACTAACGTCGTCCGGGCAGGCCGGGGCAAGACAGGACAGACATCATGAGCAGGAACCCGATCCGGCGTATCTGGGCAGAGGGCGGTGCGGTCCTCAACGGCTGGCTATCGATCGCCAATCCGTTCTCGGCCGAGATCATGGCCTCCGCCGGCTATGATTCGGTGACCATAGACACCCAGCACGGCGCCATCGGTTACGAAGGCATGCTGGGCATGCTGCAGGCGATGCGGGCTTCGGGCGTGGCTCCGCTGGTACGTTCGACGTGGCTCGAGCCGGCCTCGATCATGAAGGCGCTCGATGCGGGCGCCTGGGGTGTGATCTGCCCGATGGTCAACAGCCGCGCCGATGCGGAGCGGCTGGTCTCCTATGTGCGTTATCCACCCCGCGGCTGCCGCAGTTTCGGGCCAACGCGGGCGAATTTCGCGCTGGGCGGCGACTACGGCGCCGTCGCTGATGACGAAGTGCTGTGCTTCGCAATGATCGAAACGGCGGAGGCGATGGCCAATCTCGACGAGATCGTCCGCACGCCGGGGCTCGACGGTGTCTATGTCGGTCCCGCCGACCTGACCCTGGGCCTGACCGGGCGGCGCTATCGCACCGGTTTCGATCGTGAGGAGCCGGAGATGCTCGAAGCCATCCAGCGCATCATGGCCGCCGCTCGCACCGCCGGAATCCGCATGGGACTGCACAACGGATCATCCGCCTATGCTGCCCGAGCGATCGGCTGGGGCTGTGATCTGGTCACAGTCTCCAATGATGTCCGCCTGCTCGCCCAGGCGGCGCAGGATTCCGTGGCCGAGGTCCGTCGGCGCGCCCAGGCCGGTGACGAGGTCGCAGGCAAGACGACCCTGGCGTCCTATTGATCGGGCGCTGCGAGCCCGTTTCCACCGCATGCAGTTCAGGAACAGAGAGATGAGTATGAAGATCATTCCCCACGTCATTGGAGGCTACCATACGGAAGGCCACGGCACAGGCCGGTCCGATGTTTTCAATCCCGCGACCGGTGACGTCGCCGCTCAGGTCGCGCTCGGCGATGCCCATGACCTGGAGACCGCGATTGCTGCGGCCCGAAAGGCGTTTCCGGCCTGGGCCGAAACTCCGCCATTGACCCGTGCGCGGATTCTCTTCCGTGCCCGCGATCTGATTGAGGCCCGCAGAAATGACCTCGCGGCAATTATCACCGCCGAGCATGGCAAGGTTCTGTCGGACGCTAAGGGGGAGGTTACGCGTGGACTGGAGGTCGTGGAGTTCGCCACGGCCGCGCCAGAGCTCCTGAAGGGCGAATATACCGAGCAGGTCAGCCGCGGTATCGATGCCTGGACCATGCGTCAGCCGCTGGGAATCACCGCCGGCATTACGCCGTTCAATTTTCCGGTGATGGTGCCGCTGTGGATGGCGCCGATGGCGATCGCGACCGGTAACTGCTTCATCCTTAAGCCTTCCGAGCGTGATCCGTCCGCCTCGGTGCTGCTTGCCGATATCTTCAGGGAGGCCGGGCTACTCGATGGCGTGTTCCAGGTCGTCCAGGGGGATAAGGACATGGTCAACGCCATCCTCGAACACCCGGCCATTGCCGCCGTCAGCTTCGTCGGTTCCACGCCGATTGCGAAACATGTCTATGCGACGGGGACAGCGTCCGGCAAGCGGGTGCAGGCGCTGGGCGGCGCGAAGAACCATGCCATCGTCATGCCGGACTGCGATCTGGAGAAGACGGTGGATGCGCTGATCGGCGCAGCGTATGGCTCGGCCGGCGAGCGGTGCATGGCCATCTCGGTCGCGGTGGCTGTCGGCCCGGTCGCCGACCCGCTGGTGGCTATGATCGCTGATCGGGCGCGGGCGCTGCGGGTCGGCGTCGGCACCGACGAGGCCAGCGAGATGGGACCGGTCGTGACCGCCCAGCACCGTGCGAAGATCCGTGCGCTGATCGATTCCGGTGTGGAGCAGGGGGCGACGCTGGTCGTCGATGGCCGCGATCTGGTCGTGAAGGATCACGAGGGCGGTTTCTTCATTGGCGGCTCGTTGTTCGACCATGTCACGACGGAGATGGATATCTATCGCGAGGAAATCTTCGGCCCGGTTCTGTGCGTGATGCGCGCGCCGGATTTCGAGACGGCGCTGAAGCTGGTCAATGGCAGCCCCTACGGCAATGGTACGGCGATCTTCACCCGCGATGGCGACAGCGCCCGAGCCTTCACCCACGGCGTGACAGCGGGAATGATCGGCATCAACGTGCCGATCCCGGTGCCTATGGCGTTTCATTCCTTCGGCGGCTGGAAGGATTCGCTGTTTGGCGATCATCATATGCACGGGCCAGAGGGAGTGCGTTTCTTCACACGTATGAAGGCGGTGACCCAGCGCTGGCCGACGGGCATTCGCAACGGTGCGGAATTCGCGATGCCTACGCACGGGTAACGAGCCCGGTTTTTTCCTGTTTGGAAACATGGGCGGGAACTCTCCCGCCCTGAACAGAAGTTATCCGCATGACGTAAAGACGAAGCATAATCAACAAGAAATCTGAAAAATAATAAAATAAAAGGTTTCTTCATGGTCAACCGTAACGATGCCGTAGGGCAGGCGGCATGGCCTTTTCTCGCGTTTGTTCTGCTGGTGGCGGCCATGATGATGCCGGTCATGCAGTCATGGGCGCAATCGACGAGGACTGGCCCCGGCGCCCTGCCGGAAATCCTCAACGCGATTCCGCCTGGGACTGATTATTATCCGCCGCAGCCGCCCGTCACCCATCTTCTCCAGGGTGAGATAGGGCGCTGGCGTGACGCCCTTGCAGCCAGGGGCGTCAATCTGCTGATCGACGACTGGTCCGAATTCGCAGGCAATCTGTCGGGCGGCACGCGCAAGGCGCAGGACTTCGCCGGGCAGGTCGCGGTCGAAATCGATCTGGACTGGGACAAGATCCTGCATATTCCAGATTTCACCACCACGATCACCGCCGTTCAGCGCCATGGCAGACGGCTTTCGACCGATGCGCTGCAGGACGGCATCGTCAACCCCGAGCAGATATATGGCGGAGGCGGCAATGTCGTGATTCACCTGGTCTATTTCTACGCTCAGAAGAAATGGATACACGGTCGGGTAATCCTGACGATGGGCCGCTACGCGCCCGGACCGGATTTCGATTCCAGCCCGTTGCAATGTCTGGTCATGGGCCAGGCGACATGCAGCCAGCCCCGCGCGACGACTCTCACGGATGGTTATTCGTCATGGCCCGGCACCGTGTGGTCCGCAATGCTGCGCGTGCGTCCGACGATACCGACCTACCTGACCTTCGGCGCATATGAAACCAGCCCGCTCAAGGGCGGCACCGCCGGTACCGACTGGGGTGGCGACCACATCACGGGTGTGACTCTGGCCATTGGCGGAGGCTACGAGCCGGTCTTCGGTCCGCATCGACTCAATGGGCATTACAAGGCGGGCATGCTGTGGGATTCCTCGCCTCATGCCTACAATGTTCCGGCCGCCGACGGCACGACCCGCTGGCGACACGGCCAGATGATCAGCTATATCGCGTTCGACCAGATGATACTGCGCAACGGTCGTTACTCCGACAGCGGCGTGATCATCCAGGGCGGCTATACCCACGTCACTTCCGCGATCTCGGTCGTTTCAGATCAGGCCTATGTCGGCATCCTTGATGTCGGACAGTTTCCTGGCCGGCCGCGCGACGCGCTGGGCATGACCTGGTCCACTCTGCGCTACGGTCCCAACGTCAAGTCGATCTGGCAGCCGAGCGCAACGTCGTACACGCCCGATCCACTCGTTCCCAGCGTGCCGCTCCTTGCCAGTCGGGAGTCGATCTTCGACATAACCTATAATTTCCACATCAGGGATGGAATCGATCTCGCCCCGGATTTTCAGTATTTCTGGCGACCGGGTGGCTCGGGCCGCGTTCCCAATGCAACGATCCTCGGCATCAACTTCCACACTATCTTCTGACGTTTCATGCGTAAGTCGGACAACACATTAAGAGAAGAAAAACCATGTTGTTGAAACGGAATATCCTGCCGTCGTCGTTCGTGGCTCTTCATCCGCGCTTCGTGCCTGGCTGGCTGCTGTGGCTGGCATTGGTCGCATGTTGTAGTGCAATGTTCTATTCTTCGTTCATTGCGACTGTGATTCCCGATTTTGCCCGTTTTTCCACGATCGGCCTGGATGGCCTGTCCCTGCTGATCGTGGTTCTGATCATGCCCAGGTATTTCGTCGTTGGTTTTCTGGGCTCGATGCTGCCTTTTCTGATCAGTTGGCGCGTGGCCGCCATCCATGGCTCGGTGCCCGGCATGGCCAGTTCCACAATCGCGTTCCTTATCTATCTCCTTCTTTACGTCGATTGTGTCGCGCATGACTGGAAGGGATCCCGTGAGTCGGAGTGGGGCGGCCATCTGCAATGGCAGATCGCAACGATCCGCATTTATTTTGGCTTCGACATGGTGGGGCATTTCGCGGAAAAACTCTTTTCTGGGCAACATTCGTTCAATCATATGGCGCAATTGTTCATTGGATTCGGGTTACCGTCGGGAGGGCAGGCCGTGATCGTGGCAGGATTATGCGAACTCGCGATCTCGATCGGCGTGGGGATGGGGGTGTTGACCCGCGCTGCCGGCATAGGCGGGGCGATTTATTATCTGATCGCCAATCAGTATGGTCACCATTTTGGCGATGGGTTCACCTGGAACAATGCACCGGTTGGCGGCTGGGAATATCCGATGCTCATGATCGTTCTGTTCGCGAGCTTTTCGATTGCTGGTGCAGGAAAATTCTCGATTGATGGCTGGATGATCGCTCATGGCCTGATGCCACGTTTCCTGCTGTCGCTCTGCGTGTCCTCGAAACCGGATTACGCACGAGAGGATTCATGAAAACGGAAGATATTATCATATCACATACATGAGAGGTGTTAATGTTTCTTGTTTGTATTCTTTGATATTCCATAGAATCATAGTAATGAATATCAGGCAGACCACGTAAAACTTTTTTGGCTGGCTGATATTTTTCTTTTCAGTGTTCGTTATGGGCACTGAGATCGAAATGTCTTCTGGGTTCACAAATAACAATCAGAACAAGGTAACCCATGATATGAAGCAGATGTTTACAGTTCTCGTCGCACTGGCGTCCTTCAGCACTCCGGTGCTCGCGCAATCGTCGTCAACAGCCCCGCAGCTCAACATCACCACCGAGGCGGCGTTGAACATGGCCCATTATGCGGTCGGACTCGCTGAAAACAGGCATCTCAAACTTTGCATAGCTATTGAGGATACTGACGGAAATCTCGTTGCGTTTACCCGGATGCAGGGTGCTTATGCGGGTTGTGTCGAAGCTTCGATCGCCAAGGCAAAATCGGCCGCGCGTTTCGCCCGGAACACGATTGAATTCTTCGATGCTGCGCGGGAGCAGAATCTGCCCATAGGCTTTGTTCCCGGTATCCTGCCTTCGGCGGGTGGCGCGGTTTTCAGGCAGGGAGACGTGGTTGTCGGCAGCATAGGCACCAGCGGTGATACCAATGAGAACGAGCAGGCGCTCGTTGTCGATGCAGCCAAGCATTTTCATTGATGTGAAACATCCACGACAACCAAAGAAATTTTCAACAATCCTACATCTGGATCCCACATGAAAATCAGACATCTCGGCCTGCTGGCCGTTCTGGCGTTGTTCCCCGCTTTTGCAGAAGCACACGCTGAAAGCAAAGTATTGACACGCACTATTCTCAGCAGCGAAGGCGCAAAGAGCCTGCTAAACGCTGCCGAGGCCGATGCGAAGCAGCGCGGGATGAAGGTCAGTATCGCGGTGGTCGATGGGTCGGGTCGGCTACTTGCTTTTATCCGCATGGATGATTCGCAGACTGGAACCGATGAAACGGCCATAAAGAAGGCCCGAACGGCCGCTCTGTATTCCTCGCCCGGCAAGGAGTTCGCCCAGCGTATCAAGCAGAATCAGGCCTTCCTGATGACGCTCCCCGGCATTGCCGCTGTTCCAGGTTCTCACCCGGTTATGAGCGGAAAATACGTCATCGGTGCGGTGGGTGTCAGCGGAGCGACTGACGATCTGGACGATGCGGTGGCGACTGACAGCACGACGGCCTTCCAGCCGTGAGTACATAACAGCCTCTATTAGCCTGTCGGGTTGGGGTACCCTCCCCGACAGGCTGCTAGTACGGCTTTATGGCTCTTCTATCAGTGCGCGCAAGCTGCCGGGGCGACAGGGGACGGACAAGGAAACAGGAGAAGAAAAACTTGATTTCTCTGATATCCACAACGCAATCGAGCGGGATAGTGGACACCTTACCTGGATTCTGACGACCTACGCGACATTGACGAATTATCAACATTCCTTGGCACGCATCCCTTTTTCTGTAACAGTATTTGATGAAATACAGAATATAAAAACTCCGGGAACACTTTCCTTTCTTGCGGCTCACACGCTGGATACCGATTTTCGGATCGGCCTGACTGGAACGCCAATAGAGAACTCAACCAGAGATATCTGGGCAATCATGGATACGCTGGCACCGGGAGCGCTAGGTTCTTTGCAGGATTTTAGGGAGCGCTATGGCAAGGCTGAGGAGGGGAATATGGAAGAGCTTCGTCAGCGCCTCTTCTCGTCTTTTCAGACGAGGCCGCCTCTTGCTATCAGGCGTCTAAAGGAAACCGTCGCGCGTGACCTGCCTGCTAAATCCCGTTTTCTGTATCCACAAGCGATGCCATCACTACAGGCACAGAAATACGAAGAAGCGAGAATAAAACTTCAGAAGAGGGGAGCCGGTGCGGCATTGAAAATGCTGCATCACATTCGTAGCGTGTCGGTTCATCCTGCTATTGATACTGATCTGGACACGGAAGATTTTATCGGGATGTCAGCGCGACTTTCGACAACGTTTGATATTCTCAGGCGTATTCGCACTGCAGGAGAGCGTGCTCTGATTTTCATTGAGCACCGTCGTATGCAGCATCGATTTATCGAACTTGCAAAAGTGAAATTGGGACTGAAGAAGATTGGCCTGATCAACGGCGATACGCCCATCAGGAAGCGTCAGGAAATTGTCAATAATTTCCAGAAAAACCTTGATGAAGGAGCAGGCTTCGATCTTTTGGTTCTTGGACCGAAAGCTGCTGGGACCGGCTTGACGCTTACGGCCGCCACACACGTCATCCATCTCTCACGTTGGTGGAATCCTGCAGTGGAAGAGCAATGTAACGATCGTGTTCATCGACTGGGACAGACACGGCCGGTCACGATTCATGTGCCCCTGGCAATCCACCCGAATTACCGTGAACAGTCTTTTGATCTGCTTTTGCAGAGTCTTATGCAACGCAAACGTCAGTTGGCCACATCGGCACTGTGGCCAATGGGAGATTCTGACACCGATGTCGCTTTCCTCGCTGAAAAGCTGAAAGAAGGCGATTCCGTCTCCAAGGGGGATGTGATCTGCCATTCCATGGAAAAACTTTATGCGCGCGATGGTCTGGAAATTCCTGAATCGAATCAACATGGAGGATGGTATTTTAAATAATAGGACTTATCCTGAAAGAAGTTTCTAAATCGAAATGTGGAGAGTTCGAATAACCGTTGGTTGGCGCTTGGGCTCTGATTTCGCATGGCTTTTTGAGCAGCGCTAGAGCTTTTCCACTTTAATCTGGTTCATATCCTGTGGCTGTAAAGAAACTGGCGCATTGGCTGGGAGTGAAAGCGTGAAGCAGAGCGCCGACGGTGTCCCACAGAGCAC
>NZ_WOSX01000054.1 GCF_011516735.1 Acetobacter fallax
CTCAAGGAATGGCGCGCTGTCGCAACCAGATACGAAAAAACAGCAACCTCGTTCCTCGCGGTCATCCACATCGCTGCCGCCGCAGACTGGATCAAGTGCTAACAGGCCCTAAAGTGGAACTGCTCTATCGCGCCCGGAACTGGGACACACGGGCAGGCACGGTCGAACTGGCGATCCCGAAGCTGCGCAGGGGCAGCTACTTCCCGACCTTCCTTGAACCCCGGAAAACGGCGGAAAAGGCGCTACTGGCCGTGATCCAGGAAGCCTATGTGCAGGGCATTTCCACCCGATCGGTCGACGATCTCGTCCGCGCCATGGGTGCCGGCGGGGTCTCCAAAAGCCAGGTCAGCCGGCTGGTCGGCGAGATCGACGAACGGGTCAACTCCTTCCTGTCGCGCCCGCTTGAGGGCGAATGGCCATATCTGTGGATCGACGCCACGTATCTGAAAGTCCGACAGGGCGGCCGGATCGTCTCGATTGCTGTGATAATCGCTGTGGGAGTGAACATGGATGGTCGCCGTGAAGTGCTGGGCGTCGCCACAGGGCCGTCAGAAGCGGAAACATTCTGGACCGATTTCCTGCGCTCCCTGGCCGATCGCGGCCTGCGCGGCGTGAAGCTGGTGGTCGCCGATGCTCATGCCGGGCTGCGTGGCGCTGCCGGTCGCGTGTTCAATGCGAGCCTGCAACGCTGCCGGGTGCACTGGATGCGTAACGCGCTTGCCCATGCCCACGCGAAACAGCGTCCTGCCATCACGGCCCTGCTACGCACGATCTTCACGCAGGAAACCGCCGAGGACGCATCGCGCCAGTGGGGGGACGTACATAAAACGGGCACAGATATACGCTAAGGATTATCGGTGATTGTGATGGCTTGCCGGAGCGGGCGGAGTTTCCCTTCTGGGATGTCGGCGTCGGTCCAGAGGTAATCCCCGGTCAGGTTGATATGCTGCCACCCCAGCGGAGAGAGATGCTGGAGCAGACCAGGCGGAACGGATCGTCCTTGATGTTCGAGATGCCGCATTGCGGCTCCGAGATAGGTGGTGTTCCACAATACGACGGCGCTGGCGACGAGATTGAGCGCGCTCGCCCGATGTCCCTGGGCTTGCAGTCCGTGATCGCGGATCCGGCCGGTGCGATGGAAAAAGATGGCGCGCTTGAGGGCGTTCTGGGCCTCTCCCTTGTTCAACTCGCGGGTGGCGCGGCGGCGTTCCTCGGGGAGCTCGATCCAGTCGAGCGTGAACAGCGTCCGCTCGACGCGACCCATCTCTCGCAGGGCAAGAGCGAGACCGTTCGCGCGAGGATAGGAACCGAGCCGTTCCAGCATCAGCGACGCGCTGGTGACACCGGTACGGATTGAGGTGGCGAGCCGGATCACGTCGTCCCAGTGCTCGGAAATCAGGCGTTCGTCGATCGGCTGGGCCACCAATGGGACGACAGTCGACCCTGGCTTCATGTCGCTGAACAGATGCAGGCGTCTGTTACCGATGTTGGGGATACGCGGGGCGAAACGGAAACCGAGGAGATGGCATAGGGCGAACACATGATCCGAAACGCCCCCGCCATCGGTATGGTGACGCTCGATCGCAAGGTCGGCGCCATGATGGAGCAGGCCGTCGAGTACATGCGCGGCCTCGCTGGCACCGGCGGAGATGACTGTGGAATGGAACGGCGCGTAGCGATCGGAGACGTGGGTGTAAAAGGAGATGGCGGGTTCGCTGCCCTTGTGCGGATTGACGGCGCCGGTCGCCTGCGCGCGTCGATCGAGCGGGAAGTGCTGCCCGTCCGAGCTGGACGCGGTGCCGTCGCCGAACAACGCGGCAAGCGGCAGCCGATGCTGCGCCTCGACCAGCCTCGCCAGCGCCGCGCCGTAGCTATCCTCGCGCAGGTGCCAGGCCGAGAGCCAGCCGAGCTGACGCCGAGTTACCAATCCACAGGCCTCGGCCATGCGGGCGTGGCCGAGATTGGTCGCATCGGCAAGAACGGCGGTAAGGATCGCGCGGGGATCGTCGTGTGACCGGCCGGTAGTCAAATGCGTGAAGCAGTCGGCAAATCCCGTCCAGCGATCCACGTCGGCCAGCAGATCGGTAATCCTGATGGCCGGCAGGCGTGCGTAGAGGGGCGCCAGGGCGTCCTCTGCCTCGTCTGGAGTGACCGCGCGCAAAGGCGAGATGCGCAGCCTCCCCTCAGCGATCCGCACGTCTTCGAGCGTATCGGTGGACGCTTTCACCTCTATCTCGGCGAGCCGGCGCGTGAGCAGCGCCTTGCGTTCCGCCAGCCAGACCGCTGCGGTATCAGCGACGGCGATCGGCAGGGGGCCGGCCTCGCGCATCGCGGAAAAAACCGGCTTTGGAATAAGCTGGTGCTCTACGGCGCGATAGCGCCGGCTTCCCTCGACCCACATATCCCCCGCGCGCAGCCGGTCGCGCAGTTCCGCCAGGACGCAGAACACGAAGATGCGGCGGTCGAGACCAGCACGGTCGATCCGCTTCCGCCAGCTCGTCCGGACAAAGCCGAGCGGCACGTCGGCCGGAAGTCTGTGCCGGCCGACGGCGAGGCCGCGCAGGGTCTCGACAGCTTGGGCAAGAGGTGCGCAGGCGGGAACAGCCCCGAAAGTGAAGGCGGCGACGAACGCCGGACCGATCTGGCGCAGGATCGGTGCGTTCTCCCGGGAGAGTGCCACGGGATCGAGCGGATCAGGACGAACGAGACGACGGGCTTCCGCGACTTCCCGTGTCAGCGCGTCCCAGCCGATGACGCCCTCGATCGCCGCGTATGGATCGGCGTCGTCAGCGCGGGCGCTCAACACCGCATCGCCGATTTCGGCCAGAAGGCGGATTTTGGCGTTGATGGTCCGACGATCGCGTTTCAATGCGGCTTCCTCGCGCCGTTCCGCCCGGCGGAACAACTGACCGAACAGACGCTCGAACATGAGCACCGCGTCGTCTGTCAGCGTCATCTGCGTCTCGATGACTGTGGCGACCAGCACCGCGCGCCGCCGTGCCGGGTTCAACGAGGTAAGATGTTGCGCCGTGAGGCGCGCGCCTTCCTGGCACAATCGGCGAAGCCGCTCCGGGTGAATGGTGTCCACGAGGCCGGAATCCAGGTCGATCGCACGCAGGAGCGACAACCGGTCGAGGATCGCGGCGAAGGCACGCCTCCCGGGCTGGCCAGGAGGCTGACGCACCCAGGTGAGGCTACTGATATGGCTGCCGCTATGCGGCTGGAGGAGGCCATCGAGCCGATCGCGCTGGCTGGCGGTGAGATGCCGCGTCAGCAGCTCGCAGACATACCGCTCGGCATCGAGCAGCGCCTTGCCCACCATGCGTTCGATCTGAGTGATACCAGGCACGACGATGCGTCGCCGGCGAAATTCGCCCAGCAGCATCCGTGCGAGAACGATTCCGCTGCTGGACGTCAGGGCGGCAGGCAGAAGCCAGGCCTGAAGCTCGATCTGGAGCGGCCGACAGAATTGCTGGAATCCGAATGTTCCACGCAGCGTATCGAGCTGCTCGTAGCGGGTCGGCCCACGTACGGCATAGTCGGCGAGCGCGTCCGGCTCGATCCCGAGTTGATCCCCTATGAAGGCGAGCGGGATCTGAGGGATCAGTTCCCCCGGCCGGAGCAGCCGCCCCGGGTGGCGCAGTGCGCAAAGCTGGATAGCAAAGCCCAACCGATTGTGCGCCCTTCTCCGACTGACAATGACACGCAGGTCATCGGGAGTGAGCGTCCAGTAGCGCACCAGGTCGGCCTCGTTTTCGGGCAGGGCAAGCAGCGCCAGGCGCTGCGCCTCGGTCAGAACGGAACGGCGCGGCATCTGTCAGGTTCTGCCGGGAGGCGTCCAGCCAATTCGCGCCAGCGTGTCGATCAGCGTCGAGCGCGGGACACCGAAGTTGCGGCATATGGCCGCCTTGCTGGCGCCTCCTTCGAGGGCGACGGTAATCGCCGCGATCTTCTCCGCGTCGATCGCGGGCGGCCTGCCGCCGCGCCGGCCCCGGCGCCTGGCGGCCGCCAGCCCCGCCATGACCCGTTCGCGCGTCAAGGCGCGTTCGTATTGGGCGAGTGCGCCGAACATCGAGAACAGCAACTCGCCTTGCGCGGTTGCCGTATCCATATGTTCGGTCAAGGATCGGAAAGCGATGCCACGCTCCCGAAAATCTCCGATAATATCGAGAAGATGCGATAGAGAACGACCCAGACGGTCGAGTTTCCAGACCACCAGCGTATCCCCTTCCTTGAGCCAGGCGAGGCACGTCTTGAGACCAGGGCGATCGTCGCGGGCACCAGAGGCCTTGTCGGAATGGATGTGGCGTGCATCGACACCAGCCGCGATCAGCGCATCGCGCTGGAGATCCACTGACTGGCGTTCGTCGGCTGAGGACACTCGCATATAACCGACCAGCATGTACGACAAACCTCAGCAGAAGCGTTTCCGCATAGTAATTCAAAACGACAGGGTTTGTCGTGCAGTTTTTGCTATCTTGGCGGCTATCTTTTCCCGGCAAGAAAAAGAATGACGGAAAACACCTGTTTCCCGTCATATACTCTCAGCAGCCAGCCTTAGCGTATATCTGTGCCCGTTCTATGTACCGACCCCGAGTGGATCGGGCCGAGCGTCGAAAGGTCATGGCACTGGCCCAGGCCCGTAAAATTGACGCCATTCTGGTGACGGAGCTGTCCCGCTGGGGGCGTTCGACCATTGATCTCATCTCCACGCTTCAGGAGCTGGAGAGCTATCGTGTTTCCCTGATCGCCATAACGGGTTGACTACACGAAAGTGCATTTAACGTACGTTTAGAGAGAACGTTAAACGAACTATCATGTAAGGTTTAGGGCCTGTTAGGTCTTGAGGCGATCTGCTGTTGCGGCGATGCAGATAACGGCCATGAAGGACGTAGCGGTTTTCTCATACCGCGTGGCGACTGCTCTCCACTCCTTGAGACGTGCCCACAGATTTTCCACCAGATGTCGGTGCCGATAGGCCCATTTCGGGCAGGTTACTTGTGGCTCGTTGCGTTTTGTCGGGATGACCGGGCGTGAACCCCTGTCCCATAAGGCCTCTCGAAACTGGTTCGAGGCATAGCCCCGATCGCAAACGACATAGCGCGGGGCGTGCGGCAATGCGTCAAGGAGGGCCATGGCCGAGGGGAGTTCATGGGCCTGACCTGGCGTCAGGGTGAAAGACAGGGCCTTTCCATGCCCATCTGCGGCTACGCAGACCTTGCTGCCAAACCCTCCACGCGAGCGGCCAAGTGCTTCACGATCATTGCGGCGTTCTCTGAATCCCCCTTTTTGGCCGCTCCGGCGGCCTTGTGATGAGCCCGAATGTTTGTGCCGTCGAGGAAGACCATACCTAAAGCCGGATCTTGACCCTTCACCTGTTCAAACAGAGCCTGCCAGACGCCGAGCTTTGCCCAACGGATGAAGAGTTGGGCTGCCGTCCACCAGGGGCCGAGTTCAGCAGGAATTGAGCGCCATTTCGCGCCATTCTGATGGCGCCAGAAAATCGCCGACAGGGTCCGCCGCAGATCGCGAGGCGGGGTTTTGCCTTTTGGACGGACCGTCTCGATCAGAGGTTCCCCGACCGACCATGCATCATCGGAAAATACAGACTGCATCATGCTCATCACAAAGAGCTATGCAACTCGTTCCGTCTTTCAAGACCTAACAGGCCCTAGCTGTAGGCTAAGGCGCATCCCTTTCGGCCGTAGCTCACAAAAGGTCGCGTAAGTCTCTCGTAACGTGCGCTCGGAAAAAGGTGACGAGTGATCTACCCGCAGCAAGCGCTCAGTTTCGATGGTGCTATCGTCATGAACTCGAGGCAGACAGGGACTCAATTGTTCGACGTGGTAGATTGAAACAGTAGAAAATGAAGAATGTTTTAAGTGGGTACCGATAGGTAGATTGATCGGACAGTCACTCTATCCAAAGGAACACGCCCGATGTTTTACGAAATTGCCACACACGGCGTGATAAGCGTCATATTATTCTGTGGCTTTCTCGGCATGCCACTGCTGGGCATCGTTGCAATGATCCTAGAGCTGCGCCGAAAAGATGATCCGAGAGAACCTGCGACCGCTGGCCGAGTGCCAGTCTGCATTGCCTATACTATCTGATTGCTGGCTCAGTCTCCGCCGCTTTACTGTAAATTCCAAAAAATCTGACGCAGACGAATTTTAATCTGCTTTGGTTAAAGTCTACGCGCGTCATATGGTGATATTATACCAAACTTGATCGATGATGTACGCGCGCTTGGCGCGTGCTCCTTATGAGAGACGCCGCCGGAAGAACCAACGGCGCCAGTCTCCTGCCTTGCAGCAAGACTTATTTAGAAACACCAAGCGGTGCCGTGAATATACGCCCGTCGACATCCGTGAAGCGAATAACCGACCCGTTTGCCGGCGTATGGGCCTGCGTTAGCCACGGGAGGGTAATGGTCGCCTTCGCCCCCATCGGCGCACGGATACCGTAGGGCCCCGGGCCAAATTTGTTATAGGCGTAATCATTATCGAAGTTCTGCTTCGTCAGGGCTGACAGAACTTTGGCATCCCAGTGTTCTGCGATCACTTTGTCCGGCCCGATAACGGCTGCATCAACGATGTGCACGGGTGCTTCAGGCGTTCCTGCATCCAGATAGGCATGAACGCGAATACCGCCATCAGCGAGAACGACCGCATTGGACAGCGTCACGTGATGCTTCGTCGGGCTCACCGGCCCACTATGGAACGGCGTAACGACGGAACCGCGAAAATAGCTGTAGGTGCTGACGTTGTAGATCAGGACAAAGCCGAACAAAGCCAGCGTCAGGTTCCGGAATGGAATATCCGCCAGCGGAAGCGGAAGCGCGCCGCTCGCCCAACGAAACCAGGCGCTGTCTGCGAGACGCGGACGTCGGGCCAGCAACACATTGTCGAGGCTGAAAGCACTCGATCCGCCGAGCAGCAGGGTCGTTCCCATAGCCAGGTTACACGCGGCCATCGTCCATTCGTCGATGCAGGTCGCGCCCTGCCAGCCGAACATGGCCATCAGGATCACGGAAAAACCCATCGAGACGAGCGCGGACGCCCGGGTCATGAACCCTGCCATCAGCGCGGCACCGGCGATCAGCTCGGCGGCGCTGAAGACGATGACACCTGTGTAGAGGAGCCAGAAATGCTGCAACAGGAACGAGATGACGTGTTCAAAACCGAACAGCGCCCCAGGCATCGCGGTTTGAAATTTGTTGGCCATCCAGTTGTGGCCGCCCCAGGCGTCGAGCTTGGAAGGCGCATAGATGAAACGGCGCGACCCGCCGCCCCAGTAAATGAACCCCTGAATGACCCGCGTTGCCAGCAGTGCGAGGCCGCCGATGCGCCAGTTACGCTCGGCTTCGGTCAGGGGTCGGGCGGTGGCGCCAAAAACGGCGCGCTGCGCTGATGCGTGTGTGATACTCATGTTCGCCTCCATTTACTCGCTGTCGTGATCCGGCATGCTGCCGCCGTGATAGGCCTTGAAGCCGTAGCGTTCGAAAATCGCCAAGGCGGTTGGCGACTTGATGAAATCGAGCCAGAGCTTTGCGGCCTGAGGGTGCGCGGCTCCCTTCACCATCGCGCCCGCGTAGATCGCCGTGCTGTTCTGATCGGCGGGAATGTCCACATGGCTGATGGCGTGCCCGGTCTGTTCCTGGAAGATCGCTTCGGACTGCCATGTCACACCGGCGTCAGCGAGGCCCTGCATCAGGAATAACGGCGTTTGCCGATGATGAATATGCGTCAGGACCGTGCTGCCGTTGGCAATTTTCGTCTTGTAGACGGCGTTGGCCAAAGCTTTGCCGCCCGCCTTGTCCAGTGATGCCTCGATCTGGCGCGCGATGCCCTCGAATTCGGGATTGGGCATCGCAAGCCTGATGCCCGGGCGGCCGAGATCCTTCAAGGATTCGACGTGGCCGGGATTGTCTTTCGGAATCATGATCGTGAGCGTGTTCGTGACATAGGGCACGGCAGGCGCCGCCAGCAGGCCACTCTTGATATACTGATCGATCTTCTTGAGGCCCGCGAAATAGGCGTCGGGCTTGGCCGTCCACGTCATATTGCCGGAGGTGATCGTCCCGCCTGCTTCGATCTGGCGGATCAGCAATCCGGGCGGGATCGTCTCCCAATAGATCTTTCCGGAGAATTCGGGATGCTCATGCTCGAACGCCGAGACGAGCGGCGCCATGGCGAAGAAGTAGTTTCCCCCGACATACAGGACGAGGCTCGGATTCGTGATGTCGCCATGAAAATCGGCCAGAACATCGACTTCCGGGACGGTGAATTCGAAGCCGCGCCGTGTCGCGTCGTTGTTCTGGCCGTGCTGCCACGGCGGAAACACGTCTTCTGCGTAATGCGGGGTCTGCGCCTTGCCGTTCCATTGCACCGGATCGGCCAACGCCGCAGCAGTCGACAGCACGAAAGTCGCCGCAGCTGTGGCCAACAGGGTTTTTCTTATTCTTGAGGGTGTCATAGCCGTTCTCACTTCACGTAGCCGAAACCGGCATGTTGCAGTTCAGGGATCGTTGCCACGATGCCGGGGGTCAGGACGACGCCGTCGATCAGGTGATTGGTCAGTTCGGCGGCCATCTGCTCGTGTGACAGATGATCGGGATTGATACCTTTCTCGATCAGCTTGCCCGTCTGCTCCCAGATCGCGTTGTGGCAGGCCATGAACACGACGCCACGCTTCTGCAAAATCGGGATCGTGTTGCCTGCCGCTCCGAAAAGACCCTTCGGATCCTCGTGAGCCGACGCATCGAGAGCACCGTCTGGCGTTTTGATAAGCGTATTAAACGCAAAGGCCGGCCCGGCGAGCTTCGCCAGCTGATACTTGTCCCAGATTGTCTGGTCATAGAGGGCAAGGTGAGCGGAGCCATGCGTGGCCGACACCGCGAGAAAGTCCGGGTGTCTGAACGAAAACACCTGTGCGTTAACGGAATTGCGCATCAGGTTGAGCCAAGGGCTATCGATTGCTGTGTTGTCCCAGACCTGCTTCCGCTCGCCGCGATAGGCGATCACCAGATCAAGTGCCTGGGCGTCCCACATGAGCGGGTCGTCGAGCACCATCGGCACGGTCCTGAAATCGCGGCGGCGCGGGGATCTGGCCAGCTGCGAGGTCAGCACGGCAAGATTGCCGGTTCCGTCCGCATGGGACGAGGAAGATCGTGCTGCCAAGGCAGTGGAAGTGGTGGCGATCGTTGCGCCGGCGGTGGCCGCCATCAGACCCAGCAGGGCATGGCGCCGGTCGGCGCGAAGGTTTGAAGTCATGTCGTTCATAGTCGGTCTCCTTTGGAGAGCCTGATCATGCGCTTCTCTTGATCACCCGAACCAACTCATTTGAAAGCACGAAACGTTCGATTTTCTGTATTATTCGGCGATGTAACTTCGGTTATCGCCCCTGAAAGATCACCCCGGAGGTCTATTTCAGGCCGATGAAAACCCGCACAGCTCCACGATCGCTGGCGACACCGCCCCCGAGACCACCGCTTATTGTTACTGCCGGCTCCAGAATATGGTTAAAGCCGATATCAACGAAGCTCGACAGGCGTCGTTGCCTGGTTTGCTGCTGACGCACCACATCGGCGACCAGCGCAGTTCGAGGCCCTATCAGATGCGAGCCGACCATCCCGACCATCCATCGCTTCGGCCGTTCGTCAGGCCGAACCCTGAAGGATCGCGTCCAGGCGATTTCTATGCCGACCCTGGGCGCCTGCCTGGAACGGCCAAGCGATTTCGTCGCAACGAACTGGACGCTGTCGCGTGGTCCCTAATGGCCGCCCCCATAAGGCTCCTGGCGGATGAGCGATATCAGCATGGCCGGAACGTAGCGCCCCTGCTGGCGGAAGTTCCATTCCACTTCCGCGCCCGCCAGATTGCCATGAACACTTGACGCGTCGCCGAACTGACGCGCGGGCGCAAAGCTCAGTTCGATCCGGCCGGGCAGTCCCAGCTTGATGGCCGGACCACCCCGCGCGCTGTAGCGCCCGTCGCCGGCTATACTCACGCGCTCGGCCGTTTGCAGCGCGACATGTCCTGACGGCGTGACAAAGGCGTCCTTGAGCCTGACGGGTAAATTAGCGCTCAGACCCTGCGGATCGCCCTGCGCGTGCACCGGACCCATCAGGCACCAGGCAAACACGGCGCACAGGCACGCCCCCACAAACTCATTGGCCCTGTTGCGCAACAATGCGGCGTTATGGCCGCGGTGCCTAGCCCACGGCAACGAGAACAGCACCGAGGGCGATCAGGACAACCCCGCCCCAGCCTTTGGCGGACATATGTTCGCCCAAGACCAGGACGCCGAAAATCGCCACGAAAACGACACTCAGCTTGTCGACAGGCGCCACGCGCGCCGCATCGCCCAGCTTCAACGCGCGAAAATAGCATAGCCATGATGCTCCCGTGGCGAGACCCGACAGCATGAGGAAGAGGACCGTCCGCCCACCGATGGGGTCTAGCGCGCGCAGCTTGCCGGTGAGGGCAAGCAACGTTCCCAGCACGACGACGATGACGATCGTGCGCACGAAAGTTGCGATATCAGAATCAACCCCCTGAACGCCGAGCTTGGCGAGGATTGCCGTCATCGCCGCAAAGGCGGCTGATAACAGAGCCCATACCAACCAAGGGGGCACACCTGAGCCATTCATGATCATGATGCCCTATCGGTTAGGCGTCTTCTTCGGTTGCGGTCTGGGCGATGCGGATGGCGCCCGTGTTGAACCCGTCGGCCGTGATATGGCCCAGCGCCACGGCACCGATGCAGAGAATGACCGACGCGGCCACGTTCACGGACGCCCGCCCCCAGGCATCGTTACGGATCAGGTCGAGCGTCTGCAGGCTGAAGGATGAGAACGTCGTATAGCCGCCGCAGAGCCCGATCATCACGAAAAGACGCATGTTTTCCGACACCGGATAGCGCCCGTCCGCAAGGGTCAACGTGCCGAAGAAACCGATCACGAACGAGCCGAGCGCGTTGATGGGGAGGATCGTGCCCCATGGGATGAAGCGGCTGATCGGCATGGCCGCGACGGAAACCAGGTAACGCGCCAACGTGCCGAGAGCGCCTCCGACCATGACGATAAGACAGGTTGTAAACGACATGCCATTCCCTTTCTGCGCGAGTTCGGACGGAACCCGCTGTTTCGGGCGGCGAAATGCAGACGCACTCCCACCGCCATTGTGTCGCGGTAGGAGCCATCAGCCCTTGCGAGGGCGGTTGAAGGGGGAGCTCCATCCCCTTGTCGGGAGAGTTAACATAAAGCGGTCGCAGTGCGCTACTTCAGGGTGCCGCCGTCGGGGCATGGTTAATCCCGAGAAGAGCCGTTTCCTGTATTTGTGACCTGCCAGCCCTCCTTTTTTGTTGCTCGCCCTCACCGCCGGGCGCACATAATCCCGGTGACGCGCGAACAGCAGAATTTCGTCGTCCTGGACAAGGGGATGGGGTTCCCCTGAAACCGCCGCAAGGCTGATGACTCCTCTGTGCCGCAATCGGTACGAGGAGACATGTGCGCCTCTCTTCGTTCCGAAGGTCGTTTATCTTTGGAGTGGAGATCTATCATGCACATACTGGCCATTCTCGACCGGCCTGGGCCGGCGCTCCAGACCCTTCGCACCGTCGATAGCCTCATGGTGCGTTTGCAAGATTGCAAGGTGACGATCCTGCATCCGCGGCAGGAGACCAATCCGGACTTCCAGTCTGAGGACGAAGGCATCGAGACGCAGAGCGAACACGCCGAGTTCGAAAAGCGCGAACAGAATTTGAGTGGTACCTTGCGCGACATCACCGAGCGATGGATGACGACGCGCGCGGACACGGGCTCAGCACAATGGCTCCAGGCGATAGGCGACGTTCGCAGTATCGTCGCCGAACAAAGCCGGAAAGCCGATCTCGTGGTCGTCGGCAGACACATGCCAAGCGACCCCGACCGGACCAGAAAGACTCTCATGGCAGCACTTTTCGATGCCAACGCCGCCGTATTAATCGCTCCTGAGCATGCGCCCCGGACGATCGGCGTTCGTCCCGTCATTCTGTGGGAGCCGTCCCGGGCGTTGGATGCCGCACTATCGGCGGCATGGAAGTTGCTGCTGACTGCCGAACACGTGACCTTCCTGATCGGAGCGCTCCCTGATGAATGTATGCCTGATCCTGCCCGGCGGTTGATGGATGCCGGCATCAGTGTCGGTATCGATCGTTTTCGGATTGATGACGGTGAAGGGATCGCGCTTCGCGATCATGCACTGCGCGCAAATGCGGATATTCTCGTTATGGGCGCCTATACGCATCCGCGTTTCTTCGAAAGGCTTTTCGGAGGCGTGACCGAGGACATTCTTGCCCACGAGATGCTGCCATTGTTGATCCATCACTGAACATCGATGCCGATGCCGCGCTTGATATCCCAAGCGACTTCACGCGCGGCATTGAACAACTCAGTTCCCCATGTAAGGGTGATTAGCTCCGGGCGTGAGCGCCGTGTAGAGCTGGTCGCGAATATTGTCGAAGCCGATCGTCAGCCACCGGGCAGAGGCGCCGTCTGTGGCAATCTGTCCCGAGGTGCGGGTAATTTCTTTCGATCCGTCACACATGGCTGCGGTGACCTGAGTCAAACCGCCTTTCGGCCCGCCTTGGGCAAATTCCGTTTCGGCGGAGCAGAGTTCGTCCTTGGCGGGCAATCGCACGGCGTTGAGATACATCACGATACGACGGCTGTCTGCCGATGCCACGCCGTCCTGCGTCGGATAAAGGGCAGCCAGCGTCGCGTCTGTCTGACCCGGAACCGTTCCGATGAACTTGACGGGCAGGCTCTTGTAGTCCCACCACAGACGCGCCCGTTCATGCGAGGGATTGTTGCTGCTGGTGATTGCCGTTCCGCATCCGCCAAGCAGAGCCAGTCCCGTCAGGACGGAGGCGAGAGGCAGAACCTTCGATTTGCCAAAAATTTTCATGGAAGCCTGTTCCCGTGATCGCATTTCGGCGCATGATTTTTCGGAGGGGCAGAGACACTCTCCGGAATGCAAATCATTGCCTTTCGAGTTTCGCGGCCAGGACCGATTTCCCGCCTCGCTTCTCGTGAAGACTTTGATACGATCAGGGGACGAGGCTGAAAATTGAAACGTATCGCTTAGAACGTTCGATAAAATAGATTACCGGGTTGCTCTTTCACCCGGAAGGCCTCATTCGAGAAAAGCTCAGCGCCCTGCAACGCGTTTCTCAGGGTAATGCGCCGCAATGCGCTGGTTCATTGGATACACGGTCGACGAAATCAGGCCGTACGCCGATGCGCTCTACTCCGGGGTTGCGATGCAGGGAGAGACGAACAGATTTCCCGCCCACCCGCTGGCGAGCGTCTTGGCCGCGACGACCAGCCACATGATGGCGAGCATCACGCAGAACACCGTGCCCGCGACGCCGAAAAACCCGTAATCGAGCATCGCACCGAGCCGGAACGTTGCGACCGTGTAAACGCCCAACGGGAAGGTATAGCCCCACCAGCCGAGATTGAACGGGATGCCCGAGCGCCAGTAGCGCGCCGTGATCAGGCACGCCATCAACCACCACCACAGCCCGAAGCCCCACAACAGCAGCCCCGCCAAGACCCCCATGCCGTGGGCCGCGATGCCGATCTCCCGCGGGCCATGCAGCGCCATGATTGTAGGTGCGTCCCCACCCAACACCAGCATTCCGAGCGCGCCCGTGCCGATCGGTCCCAACGCCAGCCAGCATGACGCCGCCATGCTCTCATGCGGCAGTTTGTGCAGCGCCATGCGTAGCGTCAGGATCGTCAGGATGCCGAACGCGACCGGCACCGAATACGCCCAGAGGACATAGGACGTGAGCAGCACGGTGAACTGCGTGCCCGCATCCGCCAGATGCGGCGCGATCTGTCCCCCGGATGCCCCCGCCACTTCGGCCGCCACGACCGGTAGCAGCCAGATCGCCGTCATGCCTTCCAGACGATGCTCGTGCCGTGTGAACATCAGATACGGGATCAGCACCCCGCAGGCGATCGACATCGCCACGTCCAGCCACCACAGCGCATGGGCGATGCCCACGATGCCCTCACCGAACAACGAAATGCCGAACGCGATGCCGCCGTTGATGATTGTCGCCAGTCCCATCGGTATGGTGCCGAAGAACATCGATACCGTGCCATGCCCGAAGATCCGCCGCGCCTCGTGGCCGAACATCATCCACCGCGCGGCATAAAGCCCGGCGAACAGGGCAAACAGGGCGATGTTGAAAAGCCACAACGCTGTGCCGACGCCGTGGAGATACGAACCGGCGACGGGGATCTGCGGTAGCGCGAGGGCCAGGATACCCGTCCCCATGGTGGCAGCGAACCAGTTGGGCGTGAACTGGCGGATCATCTCGCGCGGATGGGCGAGGTTCTGCAGCGGCTTCGTCATGGCTTGTTCACTGTGACAGGGGCGCCCAGCAGGGCGAGAAAGGCAGTTTCCGCCGGCGACAGGCGGCGTTGCGGGTGGCGCAGCGCGCGGAACTGCCGGTCCGGCAGGTTCATGGGCACGGCGCATAGCAGCCCGGCCTCGATCCGGCCCGCCACCACGCTTGCCGAGAGCACGGCAGCAGCGGTCCCCGTCTCCACGGCGCTGGCCATCGCCTCGTTGGACGCGACCTCCAGCATCACGTCGAGATCGGCCGGATCGACGCCGAGGGCGTGGAGTGCGTGTTCGAACTCGATACGCGTGCCCGACCCGGCCTCGCGCAGAACCCACGGGCTGCGCGCGAGATCGCGGGTCGCGGGCGGAGTCGACGCCCATGGGTGATCGGGGGCCACGACCAGCAGCAGCTGATCCTGAGCGACGACATCGCTGTGCAAGTCCGGCGTCGGCAGATCGCCTTCCACCAGGCCAATCGACGCCTCGCCCGATTGCACCCCTGCCGCAATATCGCGTGTATTGGCGATCGTGACGTGTAGGCGAATGCCGGGATACGCGGCGCGGAACGCATTCAGACGCGCGGGCAGCCAGTAGCTCGCTATGGTATGGCTGGCATGCAGGCGCAGGCTGCCGTCGCGCAGGCCCGCGAGGTCGAACATCCGCTCGCGCGCGATGTTTGCGCGGTTCAGCACGGTGCGCGCTTCCTCAAGAAACAACCGACCGGCCGGTGTCAGTTCGATGCGGCGACCGATCCGGCTGAAGAAAGCAAGCTGGAATTCGCCCTCCAGTTGGGTCACGGCATGACTGACGGCGGATTGCGTCAGATTGAGGAATTCGGCGGCCCGGGTGATGTGCTCGCGCTCGGCGACAGCTGCGAAAATCCGAAGTTGTTCCAGCGTCATGACACTACCGCCCGGGTCAGGGCCACCAGCACGGCACAGCCAAGGGCACCAAGCGCAATCGTTAGCGCGCGCTCCATGCTAGGGCCGACCGAGTAATGCGTCGTATCCGCCGCGATTGCCGTACGCGTGGCTTGGAACCGCCGATACGCTGCGGCGAACAGAACAACGCCGAGCGCGACGAACACGACGCCCAGTTCGGCGGTGGCCCCATAAGGGCGCGGTGCGGCGGCATCGTGCTGGTCTGCCGCCAGACGCAGGAACAGGTCAAATTTCGCCAGTACGCCGCCGAAGGCCACAATGGCAAGCGCCGTGCGGAGCCAGGCGAGAAAGGTCCGCTCATTGGCCGCGTGATCGGTATAGCGCGGGATCATACGGCCTGCGCCAGCCGGTCGGCGACCTCACGGGCCTGCACGCGGATTTCCGGAATGGCAATGGACTCCAGCAGCACGCCGAGCCGCGCCGGGCCGATTGTAAACAGATCGTCCGCCACGTCGCCCTCCGCGTTGATGAGCGCACCGTCCGGCGTGCAGGACAGGCCCGCGCCCTTGAAACCAGGAACTATCTCACCCCGATTGAACAAATCGTGCAGCAAGGGCGCGTCTGCGCGTTGGTATTTCAGGCTGGGGCCGGTACAGTTGATGACGTGGGCGGCGGTGATCGTCATGTCGTCGCCGGCCCTGACGATCAGGCCATCTTCGCCGGTGCTGATTGCGGTCACGCGCCCGTCAAGCACGCGCAAGGTTCCGGCCTGACGCTCCTGGTCAAGGATATCTGCAATATGCGGAGCCATACGATGCCGCAGGATTTCCCAGCGCCGTAGCAAATGCCGCTGGAAACGGGATTTTTCGACATCCGGCAGCGCCAGCCACAGCGTGTTGATGACCGGACGCATGCTGTCCACCGCCGCCCGCCAGTCGGTGCCGCGTTTCAGTGCCGCATGGAAAGCGCGCAGGTAGGCGAGTGCGGTTGATGCTGTATTTCCGGGTGTAAAGACAGGTGCTGGCAGCTTCGTGTATGCCGCATGCCGTTCGGGAAACAGGCCGCGACGCGACAGGGCCGTCACCTGTCCGCGGTGGCCGTTCTCCCGCAGACGCAGCAGTACGTCGATCGTGGTCAGGCCGGTGCCGATCAGCGTCACCGCGTCATCGGGCGCAACGTTGGCCAATGCCCGTTCATCCCAGGCGTTGTGGTGATAGCGGCCGGTGTCGTCCAGTTCGCGCGGGATACCGGGCAGGCACGCCGGATCGAAATGCCCGGAAGCCAGCACGACCTGTCTGGCATATAGCACCTCCCCGTCAGCGAGTGTCACGGCAAAGCCGCCGTCGATCCGGTGACAACCGACGGCGCGCTGCCGGACGTGCTCAGGAGCTGCGATAGAATGCAGGTTGCGAAGATAAAGGCCATAGAGCGCGCGCGGTACGAACTCCCCGTCATCGATCGTGCCGGGCACGTTCTCGGCCAGCCAGCGCAAGAAGTGGTCGGGGTCGGCCGGGTCGGCGCTCATGCCCTTGGCCGGGACATTCAGGAGATTTTTCAATGACGGTGTTGAGTAAGCGAGCCCGAAGCCGGGACGGTCGGACGGATCGACCAGCGTCGCAGTCATACCGTAGCGGGTGGCGAGGTTCCACGCCGTCAGCGTGCCGCTTGCGCCCCCACCGATGATGACGATGTCGTGTTGATCGGGCTCGGTCATATCATAACTCTCCTGGATTGCGTGTCACCAGAATGATCCGAAGCTTCTGAACCATCCATGAGATTGTCTAGATTGGAACGTTCGAAACTATCGAACTGTCTCCCTGACCTTCGCATACAACATAATTGCCGCCAGTCATGCTTCCGTTGCAGGCACAGCAGCTAAACGCACAAGCGTTCGGTAAACCGTCGGCCGTGACACTGAAAAGACGGCGGCGAGATCGCTGATCGAGTAATCGCCGGTGTCGTACATCCGGCGCAGTTCCTTCTGCTGCCGCTCGGAGAGCTTGGGCTTCTTGCCGCGCAGTTTGCCCTTGGCACGGGCAACCGCCATGCCTTCGCGGGTTCGCATCCGGATCAGGTCGGCCTCGAACTCGGCGAATGTTGCGAGGATATTGAAGAAGAGCTTGCCCATCGGATCGGACGGGTCATGCACGCTGGCACCGAGCTGGAGGCGTACGCCCCTGGCGGCGAGGTCGTCTCCGATCGCTCGCGCGTCCGGCACCGATCGGGCCAGCCGATCGAGTTTTGGCACGACGAGGGTGTCACCGCGTCGCACAGCTGCCAGAGCCTGATCCAGGCCAGGGCGGGTCCGGGTCGTTCCGGTGAATCCCTTGTCAGTATAGATCCGTTCAGCGGCGATCCCGAGGTTGAGCAGGGTCTCACGCTGCACGGCGAGGTCCTGCTTGTCGGTCGAGCAGCGGGCGTAGCCAATCAGGACGTGCGTCATGGGAAATATTGTAACGTATAAGGACCCTTCATCGCAAAACATATCGTACTATCTATATGAGACTCTGTTCTTGGCCGTTTTCCATGGGTCATCTGGTCGGCCAGAGCGGGTCCGTTCAACGATCCCCTTCCGGACACATGAAGGAGACATCCGATCATGGCGCGGCGCCGTCTTCTGACCCGTGAAGCTCTCGCCCGACATTACGAGCCTTCTGTCGATGATCGCGA
>NZ_WOSX01000055.1 GCF_011516735.1 Acetobacter fallax
ACTGCGCTCGGGTGATTTCAGTCCAGGCCATCTTGATCTCATCAGGTTATCGCAAACCCATGAATCATAACCCGCTGAAATCACTCAACTCATTTTCGGTCAGACACTTACGCGAAGAAAGAAGACATCCTTCTTGTTAGGCGTGTCCGGTAAGTTGTTATCGAAAATACTTATAATGGAATGAATTTCCCGTTGTTACCTGAATGACTCCATGAGGAGACCGAGATGAACGTCAGCGAATTCCTATGGAAACGTCTCCAGGAATGGGGTCTCAAACGTGCTTATGGCTATCCGGGTGACGGTGCCGGAGGCATTGATATTGCTCTGCAACGGGAAGTTGACGCAGGTCGCGTCGAATATGTCCAGGTAAGACACGAAGAGATGGCGGCATTCATGGCAACGGCCCATGCAAAATTTACCGGGCAGGTGGGGCTCTGTTTCGCCACGTCAGGACCTGGTGCGATCCATCTTCTGAACGGGCTTTATGATGCCAAACTCGACCATGTTGGCGTCGTGGCGATCATGGGGCAGCAGGCACGAACGGCAATTGGCTCGAATTATCAGCAGGAAGTCGATTTGCAATCGCTCTGCAAGGATGTGGCTTGCGAATACATCGTGACGGTGACAGAACCGTCACAGATGCGGCATGCCATTGATCGTGCCGTACGCATTGCCCGCGATAAACGCTCCCCTACGGTCGTCATCGTTCCCAATGATTTGCAGGAGTTATCCTATTCAGAGCCGCCGATGGCCCACGGTTCGACCCATACAGGCATTGGAGTGACAATCGGCAGCAAGGTACCAGAGGACGAGGGCCTTCGTGCCGCGGCCAATATTCTCAATGCAGGAAAGAAGATCGCCATCCTTGCGGGAGCCGGTGCGCTCGAAGCGACTGACGAACTGCTCGAAATCGCGGAAATTCTCGGTGCCGGCATTGCCAAAGCACTTCTGGGAAAAGCCGCAGTCCCGGATGAACTACCCTTCGTCACGGGTTCGATTGGCCTGCTGGGGACGAAACCTTCATGGGATCTCATGAAAGAGTGTGACACCTTCCTCATGGTCGGCTCGTCGTTTCCCTACAGTGAATTTCTGCCAAAGCCCGGTCAAGCACGCGGCGTGCAGATCGACATCAATAGCGCCAATCTGTCCCTGCGATATCCCATGGAGGTTAATCTCCAGGGCGACAGCGCCGCGACACTGCGGGCCCTCATCCCAATGCTCCAACGCAATAATGACCGTTCGTGGCGCACACGGATCGAGAAGGAGGTGGCCGACTGGTGGAAAGTTCTGGAAGCGCGCGCCATGACCAGCGCCCGGCCACTTAACCCTCAGCGTGTGTTCTGGGAGCTTTCACCACGTTTACCCGAGAACGCCATCATTACCGCTGACTCCGGCTCGGTCGCCAACTGGTATGCGCGTGATCTCAAAATGCGTCGTGGAATGAAAGCCTCCCTTTCGGGCGGGCTGGCATCGCTTGGCGCGGGGACACCCTACGCGATGGCAGGAAAGATGGCTTATCCTGAGCGCACCGTCATTGCCTGCATGGGGGATGGCGCCATGCAGATGAACGGTCTGAATGTGATGATCACGATTTCCAAATACTGGAAACAATGGTCCAATCCGAAACTGATTGTTCTTGTGCTCAACAATCAGGATCTCAGTCAGGTAACATGGGAAGAGCGTATCCAGCTCGGCAAGGGAAAAACGGAATCCACACAGGCCATCCCTGATTTTCCATATCATAAATACGCGGAATTGCTGGGGCTGAAAGGCATCTATGTCGAAGATCCGGAAAAAGTGGCGGCTGCCTGGGACGAAGTTTTGAGCGCCGACCGTCCGGTTATTCTTGAAGCACGCACGGACCCAAACGTGCCACCGCTGCCACCACATATCACCCTGCAGCAGGCAAAGGCGTTCCTCTCCTCCCTGCCGACGGAACCCGAGCGTGCCAGTGTCATCATTGGATCGGCGAAGGAAATGCTGGCCTCCATCCTGCCTTCGCACAAATCGTGAATTATTCCGATATCTCTGTTGATGGCGTAACAGCGCAGGCTTTTACGCTTCCGACTGACAGCCCGGAAGCCGATGGCACTATGGCGTGGTCGGCCACAACGATCATCGCCGTTCATGTCACGGCGGGAGAATGCGTCGGCCTCGGTTATACTTATTCCGATGCTTCGGTGGCCCATCTGATCGAGGGTTCTCTGAAGGAGAAGATCATCGGAAGCGATCCTTTTTCACCCGAAAGACTTTGGGATGAGCTCCAAACAGTCGTTCGTAATATGGGACGCGCCGGCATTGCGGCGAATGCGATCTCGGCAGTCGATACGGCGGTATGGGATCTGAAAGCGAAGCTGCTGGACCTGCCGCTGGCCGTCCTGCTGGGAGCCCGACGCGACCATATCGAGATCTATGGGAGCGGTGGCTTCACCACCTATTCCGATCAGCAGCTTACCGAACAGCTTCACGACTGGGTGCAGCGTGACGGATGTCGTGCCGTCAAAATCAAGGTCGGAAGGGAACCGGATCGTGACCGGCATCGTCTTGCAGTGGCGCGTCAGGCAATTGGTGACGCGGCGCTCTTCATGGATGCAAACGGGGCGCTGAATGTCAAAGAGGCTATCGCATTAGGACGCATGGCCAGGGAAGCTTATGGCGTGTGCTGGTTTGAGGAGCCTGTTTCCTCGGACGATCCCGAAGGGCTTGCGCTAATACGCCCGCATCTTCCGGCGCCGATGGAACTGGCCGCAGGCGAGTACATCTATGATGTCGATAATGCACGAAATCTTCTGAGCCTTCGTTCTGTCGATGTGTTGCAGGCTGACGTCACACGATGCGGCGGCATCACCGGACTGCTTCGCGTGGCCGACCTAGCGGATATTTTCCACATCCCGTTTTCGGCCCATTGCGCGCCCGCCCTGCATCTTCATGTGCTGTGTGCCATGCGCAACCTGCGCCATCTTGAATGGTTTCACGATCATGTCCGGATCGAACAGCGACTGTTCGATGGGGCACCGATCCCGAAGAATGGAAGGATCGCTCCGGATCTTACCCGATCCGGTTGTGGCCTGGCGCTCAGACACGCTGACGCCGCGCCGTTTGCGGTCCGCTAAAGGGATCTCTGGATAGATGGTTAATACCCGCACTCCTACTGGTGCTCCGCGTAACGCTCTTGCGTTGCTCGGCTCGCTGACCGGCGCGGCTCTCGTGGGCGCGCTATATTCACGTTCTCAGCCGACAGTAGCCCATTCTCCGACGAAAACTCCGGTGCCTGATTTCGCTAAAGCCAATCTGGCAGCACGCCGCCTTAACCGGGCAGCAGGAACACTTGCGCTGTCTGTTCTGTTTGACAGCGCGCTGGAACATTATCGGGGACAGTTCAGGAACAGGGCGATGTATACACCACTGGTGACTGCCGCTATGGCACTGGGCGTTAGCGCACATGGCACAATGGACCAGCGTCAGATGCCCCATGTGGTGCGTGACACGGTCTATGTTCTCACGGCTATTGCCGGTCTGGCCGGCACCGGCTTTCATTTGTTCAATGTGCGCAGAAAAGCTGGCGGCGTTTCGTGGCAGAACCTGTTTTATGGTGCGCCTGTCGGCGCACCGATTGCGATCGGTCTCTCCGGTCTGCTCGGTTATCTGTCGGAGCGGGTGCGGGAGACACCGTCCGGACAGGCCCCCATGGTCTGGGGCCTTCCTGCCGGGCGTGTCGTCGGTATCGCATCCGGGCTTGGTATGGCCGGGACCACAGGTGAGGCAGGGCTGCTGCATTTTCGGGGTGGGTTCCACGATCCTTTCATGTATCTGCCGGTCACCATGCCGCCGGTCACAGCGCTGGTTCTGGGGCGGACGGCGCTTGGGCCAGCAGGCACGGAGCGGCGCGCCACACGCTGGTGGCTGCGTGCCACCGCCATCCTCGGTCTGTCCGGTTCCGCCTTTCACGCCATCGGCGTCGGACGCGACATGGGCGGATGGCGCAACTGGGAGCAGAACATTCTCAATGGGCCGCCCATACCCGCCCCACCTGCGTTTACGGGCCTGGCCCTTGCCGGTCTGGCCGCACTGAGCCTGCTGGAAGATCATCCGGATGACTGAGCGCAATCGCTATCCCGGTTATGATGTATTGGCAAAGCGGCATTCGCTGTCGTGGAACGATGCAACCCGTAAGGTCATGGACGCCCGTCTTGGCGTTCCCCGGGAACCACGTTTCCTGCGACAGATGGAATGGGACACGCTTGTGGCGATCTGCGAGCGTATCATTCCCCAGCCGCAGAACCGTCCTCCCATTCCGCTGGCGGCCTATATCGACCAGAAACTGCAAAATGATGCCCGTAACGGATTTCGTAACGCTGCCCTGCCGCCTCAGCGCGAAGCATGGAAAAAGGGGCTTGCTGCGTTCGAAGCCGAGGCGTGTCTGCGTTACGAACACTCTTTCCATAACCTGAAGGAAAGACAGCAGGACGAACTTCTGCATCGGGCAGAAACGGGCCAGTCGGACGCATCCGTATGGAGTGGTATGGATGCATCACTGTTTTTTTCTGAGCATGTGATGAGTGACATCATCGCCGCCTATTATGCTCATCCGACAAGTTGGAATGAGATCGGTTTCGGAGGACCAGCCGGTCCGCGCGGATATGTGCGGATGCAGAACGGCCGACGCGACCCTTGGGAGCCAGTCGAAGCGGGACCGGGAGACGAGACACGTGTCCGTAGGGAGAACCAGCGTGTCAGATGATCCGCTGATCACACCAAGGGCTGTGCATGGCCGTGCGCCGGACGTTTTTCATCCGGGTGGCTGGGTGCCGATGAAGGAATATCCCCTGCGTGAACCGGTGGATTTCGTTGTGATCGGAACAGGAGCGGGGGGCGGTCCGCTCATCGCGCGGCTTGCGGAATATGGATACTCGGTGATCGGCTTCGATGCTGGTCCCTATTTCCGGCCGCTGGAGGACTTTGCTTCCGATGAAGCCAGTCAGAGCCAGCTTTTCTGGACTGACGAAAGACTCGTTGACGGTGCCAATCCGCTAAAAATGGGTGCGAACAACAGCGGCCGGGCCGTTGGTGGCTCGACCGTGCATTATGCCATGGTCTCGCTCCGTTTCAGGCCTGAATGGTTCAGATCGCGCACCCTTCTGGGCTATGGCACCGACTGGCCGCTCGACTGGCGTGAGATGTGGCGTTATTACGTACAGGCAGAACGTGATCTGTCTATTGCCGGACCGGTTTCCTATCCCTGGGGGCCGAAACGGCCTCGTTATCCCTATCGTGCTCACGAAATCAATGGTGCTGCGGAAGTGCTGGCACGGGGCGCTGAGGCCATGGGCTATAAATGGGCAGAAACGCCGCTGGCGACGGTTTCCGCTCCGCGCGGAGATTCTCCTTCCTGTGTTTATCGTGGCTTTTGTCGTGTTGGCTGCTCGACAAACGCTAAGCAGAGCCAGCTTGTTACCTACATTCCACGAGCGCTCGCGGCAGGCGCGGAAATCCGTGACCTTGCAATGGTGGGGCGGATCGAGGTCGATGCGGCAGGACGGGCATGCGGCGTTCACTATCACCGCAACGGAGCATGGCACTTTCAGGCGGCCAGAAATGTCATCGTGGCTGGGTACGCAATTGAAACGCCGCGCCTGCTGCTTAACTCCGCGACTGACCGGTTTCGTGACGGGCTTGCCAACAGTTCAGGTCTTGTGGGTCGTTATCTGATGACGCAATCGAATCAGGCCGTTTATGGCGTGATGGATGAAATGGTCCGATGGAACAAAGGGCCGCCCTCACTGACCATTACCGAGCACTGGAACTATGATGACCGAAAGGACTTCCATGGCGGCTATTGCTGGATGGCGCAGGGGCCGCTGCCGGTCGAATGGTCCGCTGCCATGTCGGGTTCCCGCAAATTATGGGGTGCACGACTGCGTGAAAAGATGGCGGATTATAATCATCAGGTCGGACTGAAAATGGTTGGAGAAATGTTGCCGCATCCTGACAACAGGGTCTCTCTTGCCAACGAAAAGGACCGGTATGGCCTGCCCGTCGCACGCGTGACCTATTCCTGGCACGATAACGACAAAGCCATGATTCAGCATGCTCTTGGCGAAATGCAACGCAGTCTGGAACTGGTCGGGGCAAAAGACATCTGGCGGCAGGAAAACGATACGAACCATCTGGCGGGCACTGCACGCATGGGGAACGATCGGAAGAGCAGTGTGGTGAATGCCGATTGTCGGAGCTGGGATATTCCCAATTTATGGATCTGTGATGGATCCGTGTTCCCAACAACGGGTGGTGTCAATCCATCGCTGACCATCACGGCCATTGCGTTACGGACCGCAGACCGGATTCAGATGCTGCAACAGACAGGGCAATTGAACTTCTGATCTTTGCGATGGGGGCGGGAAGAAGAGTTCTCTACTGATATTTTGCGTGCCAATTATGTAATAATGAGTGTTTTAATATTATTAAACAGGCAAGAAAGACATAACGCAACTCCCGAAGGTAAGGCGCTTTATGGTGGTGAGCATGGCGCATACTGATTGAAAGGACAGACTATGTCGTTTCTTCATAACTTTACCTGTCGACGCTGTTTTAACCGTACACTTACCGCAGCCCTTGTTGCTGCTCCGGTTTCGGCCATCATTGGACGCAGAGCTGATGCAGCAGATAAAAACATAGCGCCCGTCCCGGGAAGTCCGAAAACAGTAAAAAGCCATGTTCTCGACACAGCGGCTGATGCTTTGCAGGTGAAAAAACCGATTGATGCCATGAGTGAGTATCTGAATGGATTTCACTTTTATGCTGATGACATGGGACGACAGATCGAAGCCAATCATTTCTGTACGCATTTGACTGAGGATTTCCATCAATGCGTCATTTATGAAGCGAATCAGACAAACGCCCGACTTATTGGTGTTGAATATATTGTCAGCGAAAGAATATTTAAAACTCTTCCTGAAAATGAAAAGAAATTGTGGCATAGCCACCAGTATGAGGTGAAATCAGGAATGCTTGTCGCCCCCGATGTTCCCAATCCAGCGGAATATGCTTTCATGACGGATCTCGTGACAACTTACGGGAAAACATGGCACACTTGGCAGATAGATCGGGATCATGATCTTCCCCTTGGCATCCCTCAATTGATGATGGGGTTTACCAAAGATGGTCAGATACAACAGTCCTTTCTGGATGATCGGGACAGGCGTTTCGGGCTTTCCACTCAGAGTGAAAGAAAGAACCGTGCCGATATACCAACGCCGGATGTCGCGGTGGGCGCAAACTCGTGGGAGAGCGGTACAGTGCCTCAATTGCAGCTTGTGGAAGTGCCGGTAAAAAATATCAAAAAATGATTTATATATAGTCCACGGCAGATACCGGGGCAGGACCTTTACCGGTCCTGCAAGCAAATGCGTTTCACCAGATTTCATCCGTCGCATCGCGATCAGAGCATTGGTCTGCCTCCGGTCACAGGAAGAACGGCTCCAGTCGTATAGCTGCTCTCGTCTGACGCGAACAGCACATAGGCAGCGGCCAATTCTGCCGGCTGGGCCGCTCGTCCAAGAGGGGTGTTTTTACCAAATTCGGTAATAGCCTCTTCCGGCATTGTGGACGGAATGAGAGGTGTCCAGACAGGACCGGGAGCAACAGCATTAACACGGATATTCCGTTCTCCCAGCATTTGCGCAAGACCGACTGTGAAATTGGAGATAGCTGCCTTTGTCGCGGCATAGACGGGCAGGTGAGGAGAAGGTTGGGCCGCGTTAATCGAACTCGTGTTGATAATCGAAGCGCCGCTCTGCAGATGTGGTAAGGCTGCCTGACATAGAAAGAACATACCGTAAAAATTCGTGCGAAATGTCGTGTCGAGTTCTTTTTCATCAATTTCGGAAAGATCTGTCACGGATTTCTGGTGAGCAGCATTATTGACAAGAATATCCAGTTGCCCGAATTCGTCGATTGTGCGTTTTATTATCTCATTACAATGCGATCGTAGCTGGATATCTCCTGGAAGCAGGATAGCGCGGCGGCCTGCCTTTTGCACCCAGTCAGCGGTGGTCTGCGCATCTTTATCTTCTGTAAAATAAGCGATTGCGATGTCGGCTCCTTCGCGAGCAAAGGCGATCGCAACCGCCCGGCCTATTCCGGAATCTGCTCCGGTTATCAAAGCAATTTTTCCGGAAAGTTTTCCTGACCCCCGATAGCTTTCCTCTCCATGATCGGGAGTGGGATTCATTTTTTCTGTATCTCCCGGAACAGCTTGATGCTGGGGTAAGAATTTTTCTTCAGATGACATGGTGTTTTCTCCTTGAGAATGTATTCCCAAAGGTCATCAGGAAAGAAAGTTTCTTGGTTTTAGAAAAAATGTACTACAAGTGATTTGATGCGATCAGAACCGTGAAACTTTCAGCTGACCGTATCGTTTGCATTTTATCCGCTTTGCGGGGTTATCTTTTACAAGTTGATACGTCATCATTGTCAGTAAAAAAAGTAAGCAGAAATGTAATCCTAAAAAATGCAGGCATAGATAATCTCGTGACTCCCTCTGCATTTCGATAATCCTGCAAAATACGTCGTATGTTTTGAAAAAGGAAAGCTCCTATGAAAAAAGCCTACTTTCTCGCCATAGCATTGTGTTTCTCAACACCAGCTCTGGCGCAGTCTCTTCCGGAGCGGACGGGCGTGAATTCCATGATGGGAATTGCTCCAAAAACGGATGATTTCATTCAGAGTGTTTCCTGGAGTGATCTTTTTGAGATTCAATCCAGTCAGATGGCTCTATCAGATCCTTCGCTTAAAACATTTGCGTCGAGAATGATCGCGGAACACCAGAAAACCTCGGCAGAACTGAAGCAGCTTCTCAGTGTCAACAATATGGCAGCCACGCCTCCGGCTTCCGTCGATGATACACACAAAAGAAAGCTGGATACATTGCATGGTCTCCATGGCGACGGCTTTGTAAGACAGTATCGTAAGGATCAGATTTCCGCTCATGAGGATGCCCTGTCGCTTTTCCGGCGGTATGCGAAGAGCGGTGAAAATGAAGCACTGAAGAAATGGGCCGGAGATACCATACCTACTCTTGAAGAGCATCTGAAAATGGCAGAGAGCCTGTCGGAATAACGTCCTGAATTTTTTCGAAAATCCGTTTCTAATAGGCAAGGATTTATGATTCTGATTTCTGATCTGAATCGCAGAACCTCTGCTGACATAGACCGGGTCCTGACATCGGACTGATCGCATGCGGCCGGAACATGCGTTTATTCTGACGCGTTCATCCGATGCTTACGGCGGACAGGTATTGGCATGGCCACCGAGGCAAGCAGGAAAGGTATTATCGTGGATTGGGAGACTTTGATATGTCCGGTTGCTTCCTGGCAGCCGTGTTGGCCTCTGAGCGTGCTCCTCTGCTTCTGATGAAACCGTCCCACAGAACAAAAACGGGCACCCGTTCCTGGTCATCACACGACTGCTGTAAAGAGAGCTGAACCGTATATCCGGAAATCTATATCTGAAATCATGATTTCAGAAAAATATCAGATTTATCAGGGGCTGTGTCTCGAGGCGTGGTGTAGGAGCGAGATTGGCCGCTGAGGCGGCCACCGCCGGTCTTTGATAGGGTTCGGGTGCGAAACTGAACCTGAAGGACCTGACGATGACCGAGGAGAAGATGGCGCTACTGGAGCTTGTGGAGCAAGCGTCGGATGGCGATTTTGTTCGTGAGATGCTGGCGTTCGCTGCTGATCGGATGATGGAGATGGAGGTCGAGGCCCGGACCGGTGCACCGTTGGGCGCGCGTTCGGCCTCCCGCTCGACCCAGCGCAACGGTTACCGCGCCCGGAACTGGGACACGCGGGCAGGCACGGTCGAACTGGCGATCCCGAAGCTGCGCAAGGGAAGCTATTTCCCGACCTTCCTCGAGCCCCGGAGGACGGCGGAAAAGGCGCTGCTGGCGGTCATTCAGGAAGCCTATGTGCAGGGGATTTCCACGCGATCGGTCGATGATCTCGTCCGCGCCATGGGCGCCGGTGGCGTCTCCAAAAGCCAGGTCAGCCGTCTGGTCGGCGAGATCGACGAGCGGGTCAACTCCTTTCTGTCCCGGCCGATCGAGGGCGAATGGCCGTATCTGTGGATTGACGCCACCGATCTCAAACTGCGCCAGGGCGGCCGGATCGTGTCGATCGCCGTGATAATCGCCGTGGGCGTGAACACGGACGGCCGTCGTGAAGTGCTCGGCGTGGCGACGGGACTGTCCGAAGCGGAAGCGTTCTGGACGGATTTCCTGCGCTCCCTGGCCGATCGTGGCCTGCGCGGCGTGAAGCTGGTGGTGGCCGCCGCTCATACCGGGCTGCGGGCCGCCGCCGGTCGCGTGTTCAGCGCGACCCTGCAACGCTGCCGGGTACACTGGATGCGCAACGCACTCGCTTATGCCCACACGAAACAACGTCCTGCCATCACGGCCCTGTTGCGCACGATCTTCACGCAGGAAACGGCGGACGATGCCGCGCGCCAATGGCGGCACGTCACCGACAAGCTGCGTGATGGCTTCCCAAAACTGGCGGACTTCATGGAGCGGACAGAGGCGGATGTGCTGGCCTACATGGGCTTTCCCCGGGAGCACTGGACCCAGATCTCGTCCACCAATCCGATCGAGCGGGTGAACCGGGAGATCAAGCGTCGCTGCGACGTCATCGGGATTTTCCCCAACGACGCCGCCATCATCCGTCTCGTCGGTGCCTTGATGCTGGAGCAGAACGACGAATGGGCCGTGTGCCGACGCTACATGACACTGGAAGGACTGGCCGCCATAAGCCATAACCAAACCATCAGTTTGCCAGCCGTGGCAGCCTGATAACCTCGAACCTATCGAGGATCGGTGTTCCTACACCACGCCTCGGGACACAGCCTTTATCAGGAGAAGGTTCATTGATAGAGGGAAACCGCTTCGTCATTCAGAAGCACGATGCGCGACGACTACATTACGATTTTCGTCTTGAACTGAATGGCTTTCTGAAAAGCTGGGCTGTGACAAAGGGGCCAAGTCTTGTCCCGGGTGAGAGGCGTCTCGCTGTTCAGGTCGAAAATCATCCGTTGGACTACGGTGATTTCGAAGGCACGATCCCTAAAGGAAAGTATGGTAGTGGCACGGTGGCTGTCTGGGATCGCGGAAGCTGGACTTCGCTCGACGACCCTGAAAAAGGGCTGGCGGAAGGACATCTCGATTTCGAGCTGCACGGAGAAAAACTCACCGGGCGCTGGTATTTGATCCGGATGAAAGGCAAACCCCAGGATAAACGCGACAACTGGCTGCTGATCAAAGCTGCTGATGACGCAGCCCGCCGTCCCGACGATCCGGACATTCTTGAAGAACAGCCTGCTTCTATCAGATCAGGACGGACAATTACGGAAATCGCTGAGAGTAAACCTTCCCGCTATCCAAGAAGAAAACCTCTTTCGTGATATAGAAAGGAGCAGAATTTCTTTTCCGAAAACCTACAGGTTCGAAACCATAATGGGTATAAAATGTTGTAAATTATCCGCTTTCATCACGTCTGTGCAGGCATAAATCACGAGAGCGTTTCAGATATGCTGCCCATGACTACCATTACCCCGCTCCCGATCGCATATAATGCTGACGTCGCCCCCGAAAACAGCTTGTCTATCGGCTGATTCATCCGGCCCGTCCGGCAGATGTGACACAACTGATATACGCTTTTTCTGCCCGGTAGAAACCTTCAATATGCCTTGCAAGGAGCCATGTCGATGCTGGTTTTCTATATCAATTGGGCAGGGCACTCGCTTTCTCCATAGAGACGTCAGGTTTTGGACAGCCAAAAAGTACTCCGCCGCGTATTCGGTCGTCCCGACTGAGTTCCAATATCCTGCTATTTCTCGTTTTTCCTACGTGTTTCAGCAGCTTTCTTCGCTGAAGCGGAGCGGTCTTCCGCTGGCCGGTGTGCAGACGCCGCCCCGCCAGCCTTGCCGCCCTTCCGCGACGGTTCGTGTGTTACAGCGTGACCTCTTCCCGATCCGCTCTTCTTGCCACCACCCGTTTCCTTATTGACGGTGGCCCATGCGCGGCGTTCCGCTTCGTCCTTGCTGACGCCACGCTTTTCATAGCCCTCTTCGATATGTTCAGCCTGTCTTTTCTGCTTGTCCGTATAGGCGGATTTGTCTCCACGCGGCATGATCTATCCTCCAGTCTTGTGCTATTCAAACGATTTCGTCTCAATACGACGTAAGTCCTCTTTCTGTGATAAAGCAGGAAAAGAGAAAAACGTTTCCGAGCACAGCTATGGCTGTTTGATATTTCTATCCGTCAGGAGGCTGGTTCGCCTATGGGATCTGTAATCCAGCTCTGTAGAAAATTTTTTTGTAACTATTGGAACCGCCGACAGTTCTGGCGTGAAGTAATTTATTTGAGCAATTTCAAAAGTTGTCATTTTCGTGAACAGTGATCTGGTAGGCCGTTCGGTAGCACTACTGATATGGGATCAATTATCAAGGCATTAAGAGCCCTTTTGGAAATTCACGGATGAGCGTTTCGGCGTAACAGGAGGCTTCCCATGGCGATGTGGATCATGGCCTCTGCAACGTCAATACGTTGTTCGTAATCCTTCACCAGTCGGCGCCAGCGGATCATCCAGCCGAATGTTCGTTCAACAACCCACCGACGCGGCAGGATTTCAAACCCTTTTGCCATATCTGATCGTCGGATGATCTCGACGGTGAAGTCGAGAAAGGCGGCCTTGTCCATCAATTGCAGGCGATCATAGGCTCCATCTGCGAACAGATGCTTCACCCACGCCCAGCGTTTGCGGATGGCATCCAGGATCATCTGCCCTCCCGCGCTATCCGAAATATCGGCAGATGTCAGCCTGACCAGAAGCAACCGGCCATCCGTATCGACGGCAATGTGCCGCTAGAGGGTGTTATTTACTTTCGTGTGTGAATGGTACAGTAAAGATGGATGATTACTGCACGCAGGCCGTATCCATCTGATATCAGTGACGAAGAATGGTCTCTGATTATTAGAGGATGCAGAACAGCGTCATCATGATCTGCGGGAACTGTTCAACGGTCTTCGGTATGTGATCCGCTACGGTATTGCGTGGCGTGCGATGCCAAATGATCTTCCGCCGTGGTCTGCGGTTTATCAGCAGTCCCGGCGATGGATGGAAGCGGGATGTTTCGAGGCTCTGGTCCACGATCTTCGGGCTGTGCTGCGTCTGGCGGCAGGAAAGAAAGCTGAACCGACCACGGCGATCATCGATAGCCGGACACTGCGTTCGACCCCGGAGAGTGGATCGCGCGCCGAGTATGATGGCGCGAAAAGAAAGAAGGGATCGAAGCTGCACATGGCGGTCGATACCCTGGGGCATCTTCTGGCCCTGCACGTCACACCGGCAAACAGGGATGACCGGGCAGAAGTCGGTTCACTGGCGCAAGCCATTCAGCGGGCAACAGACGGTAGCGTTGAACTGGCATGGGCCGATCAGGGCTATACCGGATCAAAAGCGGTAAAAGCCGCTGAAGAGCAGGATATCACCCTCGAAATCGTCAGGCTGCCTCAGGCTAAACGGGGTTTTGTGCTGCTGCCCCGTCGCTGGATTGTGGAACGGTCTTTCGCGTGGGCCACGCGATGCAAAAGGCTGGTCAAAGACTACGAGCGCTGTGCCTCAACACTTGCTGCAATGCATACCATCGCCTTCGCTGGTTTCATGCTCAGAAATGTCGCCAATCTGCTCTCCCAAAGTGCATAACACCCTCTAGATGTCCGTCACGAGGCGCAAGCGGTCGGTCACCCGGGCGTGTGTCGGCATTTCTTTTCGCATTGTGCTATGAGAACAAAAGGTGACACTTCGCAGGATGACAGGCTGTGCCGATCCGCCCCGAACTCAAATGGCTTTACCCTCCCGATTGGTCACAGATCAGCCGACACGTAAGGTTTGAACGAGCGCAGGGACGTTGCCAGGTCTGTGGCCGTCCACATGGCAAACGGATCCGGGTGGTGGCTTCTGGTCGCTGGTTCGATGTGGACACGGGAAACTGGCGGGACGCCAAAGGGCGTAAGACTGGCGGACCGGATCTCATTGACCTGATCGAGGTGCGCGAAACCCGGGTGGTGCTGGCCGCTGCACATCTGGACCATGACCCGCGCAACAACCGGTTAAGCAATCTGCGTGCCCTCTGCCAGCGCTGCCATCTTGTGCACGATCGCGTCTGGCACGCACTGCAACGTCGGCTGACATGGAAATCCCGCTATGCGTTGGGAGATCTGTTTGAGGGACCGTATCGTCCCGGAATCCTCGGTATCCTCGCGCAGGCTGCGTCAGGGACTGTAACGGACGGATGATTATTTCCTGTCGTTGGCGCGCCTGCCCGAGCAACGTCAAATGTGGCGGGATTTACCAGCAATAACGGTATGCCTGCTTGTAGGGTGAAATAGACAGGCAGTTTTCGCCTTCATTTCCGCCGTCCGGAAGACGATTGCCCGACCGGCAAAGCGGTCATTGAAATCATGCGATCTATTACATCTGAGCAGACAGGAACAGGCAGGATACGTCTGGCGTTAAAATGATGACGCCTGCCCGTATGTCCGGACAGGTCTGTTCCTTTGGATAAAAACCATGTCGAAGCCCGTTCTCGTTATCGGTGCAGGGCCTGTCGGCCTGACCATGGCCGCCGAACTGGCCCGGTACGGGACGCCTGTCAGGGTTATCGACAGGTTGCCGGCCCGCACCAACCAGTCCCGAGCCCTGGCCGTCTGGCCCCGCACACTGGAACTGCTTGACGCAGCGGGCTGTGCGGATGCGTTTATGGCCACCGGGCTATGTGCAAACGCTGTCAGCATTCACGCTGGCAACAGGACACTTGCCCGGATCCCGTTCGGGACGATCACCTCTTCTTTCAATTACCTGCTACTGATTCCACAATCGGAAACCGAGCGGTTACTGGAAGAACATCTCAGGACTTTTGGTAAGACTGTCGAACGCGGAACTGAACTGACGGACTTCGTTAACAGGGATGACGATGTTTCATGCACACTTAGGCATGCTGGAGGCAGGATCGAGAGCCTGGAAGCTGCGTGGCTCATCGGGTGCGATGGGGCACATTCCTTTGTTCGCTGCAGGTTAGGCCTGGCATTCGAGGGAGACACGCTGCCCACTGGTTTTGTTATTGCTGATGTGCATGTGACGGGTCTTGCCATCTCGCCTGACGAACCGGCAATTTTCTGGCACCCGGACGGCGCTGTCATGTTTTTTCCGATATCGCGGGACCGTTACCGTATTATCGCCGATCTGGGTTCGGTTCCACTGCATACGCCGGACCTTGAGGAAATGCAGAGAATTGTCGACCGGCGGGGACCGGGCGGGGTCGTCCTGTCCGATCCGGTATGGCTGTCGGATTTCGGGGTCAACGAACGCAAGGTCCGGAACTATCGCAAGGGTCGCGTATTTCTGGCTGGCGATGCAGCCCATATCCATAGCCCTGCCGGTGGCCAGGGCATGAACATGGGCATGCAGGATGCCTTCAATCTCGCCTGGAAGCTTGCGCTTGTCGAGCAGCAGGAAGCAAGGCCGTGCCTGCTGGATAGCTACAGTATCGAGCGTAGCGGTGTAGCGCTGCAGATATTATCGGATTCCAGCCGTATGACCAGGATTGTCCTGCTCAGAAGTCATCTGGCGCAGAAGGTACGCAACTTTATTGTAAAGCAGATTTTCTGCATTTCGGTGATCCGTCGCGCCATCGCCAACCGGCTTTCCGGAATCATGATTGGTTATCCCGATAGCCCCCTCAACGTGGGTTCCGCTCGTGGATTGCGTGGCCCCCAACCGGGACAGCGGATGATTTCAGCACGAGGTTCTGAGGGTGGTGGTATTCCCAGCTTTATACTTGCCGCCAGAGACTGTGCTGAAGCGCGGGCCATGATCGCGCGTCATGCATCCTTACTGATGTCCGAAGTGCGCCGGCCACCGGATGAAAATGGCATTTGGCTGGTGCGACCCGATGGCTACGTCGCTGCTACCGCAAAAAGTGGGAACTGGGCGGTAATCGATATGGCCCTGAAAGGAATGGCAGCCGAAACATCCACACTGATGAAGAATTGAAACACGTTGATAATATCATGCCATGAAACCGGACAGGCAGCATCCGCCTCATGTCGGACGTGCGATTGGGATTTATCGCTTTCCGAAAGCAGACTAAGCTTACGGCTCTGTATTCGTTGCACTTATAGTTTTCACCTGTTCGTTTGGCTATGTTGGCCGAGTATATCGGGCGGTGCATGTCAGGTTTTTAGTTAAGGGTGTGAAGGATGCCACAAGCAGCACAAGACGGAATAGATTCCTGGCGAGGATGTTGTATTTTTTGCGACAATAATCTAACGGAAGATACCCGCCGAGAGCATGTTTTGCTTAACGCTCTTGGAGGTCGGAAGACGACAACTACGGCTGATTGCAGCCATTGTAACGAGACCTTCGGTTGTTCGATTGATCGAACAATGGCAGACGAAGTTAAAAGCTTAAGAAACCTCTTCCAGATGAGATCGGGTGATGGCGAGTTGCCACCAGCCCTCAATAATATTCTGTCGTCTCAGGGACCCATCAACTTTAAGCCAGACGGCGCTCCCCACCAGAAGTGTAAACCATTCGTTGTTATAAAAAAGGGAAGTTCTGTTGAGGTGAATTTTAATGTTTCGAGCGATGAAGAACTAGCATTTTACATCCCACATGCAGCCGCGCAAGCCGGTGTCTCTGAAGACGTTTTATGGAATGGCCTCCAGAGAAAGCCAGGAACACTTAGAACGCTTTATCCCGGAAAAACCCAGTTTACATTTGAATGTAAACAGATCGATTCCCAACGTTCCATGGTGAAGTCATGTATGGTTCTTCTCGCCACGATTACGCGCAATGATCAGCTAAAAGGACCTGCGTTTGCGGCTGTGCGTGATTTCATTTTTGGAAAGAACGAGACAATAGGGTGCGGTCGCATTAATACAGACGGTCGTCTTATGCCACAACCGGCTTATGATTGCCTAAAAAATACTTACGGTCCTTTGTTCAATTTGATTTATGTGAAAAGTGACGCAAGAGGACGAACAGTCGCATATTTTCGTCTTTATAATAAGAGGTGGTCCCCATTTTTCGGACAGGGCGATAAGCTATCATCTGGCCTGAACGAGGACGGGTTTTATGGGCAAGGTTACGCGGAAACGGTATGCGGCAGAGTTCAAGT
>NZ_WOSX01000056.1 GCF_011516735.1 Acetobacter fallax
CGAAGGATGTCGAGACAACAATCTCGTCATCCTGCGCATGGTTGATGATTGCCCATATCCGCAGAGTTCTGCGAAAAATCAATCAAACCGCTTTCTGATTCAGGCTCTTAGACAAAACGACCGGAATCACGTCAGGCTATCTGTATATTTCCAGGCGATCCCTGAATTTTGCCGCTGCGTCCGTATCCTGCACGCGTGACTGGCTGAGTGAGCAGGCTCTGGATGTATTATGCGGGGCCTTTCGTGGAGAGACGCTGCGTAATATTCTGATCCGTGACGGGCTGATGTCGCTTCAGGCGCTCATTGATGACGTCGTCGCGCAGTTCGGGTCGCTCGACCGCATTATCCGATGGGATGACGGTGTGCATGAACTGAAAGCCTGCATGCAGCGTCATGCTGCTACCATTTACCCTTTACTTCAGGAGCAGCTGACGAAAGCCGCGGCTTATCTTTGCCAGGAGGGCGTCAGTCAGGGGCGCGCTGGCATGGTCGATATTGGCTGGCATGGTAATATGCAGGCGTCCATTGCCGCTATTCTCAAAGCTGTCGGCAAGGATCCGATGATTTACGGTCTGTATATTGGTCTGTGGTCCGGAGCTCAGCGCAATCGTCCTCTGACCGGATGGATGGAAGCGGCATTATGGAATGATTACATGCCGCCTGATATGGGTCACGGCATCCTGAATTCGGTTGCAATTCTTGAAAATACCTTTTCCTCCAATGAAGGAACGACACTTGGCTATGTTGCCCGGAATGACGGGATGAGACCACTTCTGGCTGACTGTGAATACAGCGCAACACAATACGAAAGCATGCTGAAGCCATTTCAGGATGCGGCTGTGGAGACCATCACGCGTCTGTTTTCAGGAGAGTGTCTCTACGGGATCACCGAAGCAAATCTGACGACGGATGTCGCCGTAGCTGCCGTGAGCCGCCTGGGACTTTCACCGACAGAAAGTGAGATCGAAGCATTTGGCTCGATCTGCCATAGTGCTGATTCCGCCCATGCCTCTTTGATGGCAATCGTCCCGGAGCTTTCAGAAGGAATTGAAATTGGCGGACAGATTCCTCTTTGTGATTCAGACTGGATGACAGGCTCTGCTCTCACGGCGCTGCGTCGAAGCAGGTCAGCAGAGCAACGCGCCGCGCTGGCTGCCGACATTCGCCGTCAGTGTCATCATTATGATTCACGCACATTGAGTCAGTTCGCATGAATATGCTTTCTCCGGAACACAACAGATCGACGGCGCCACAGGACAGCGATGTCGCCATCCTCATGCGCACGAAGGATCGTCTTCTCCTTCTGCCGCGCGCGCTGGGAAGCGTTCTGCTTCAGAAATTTACCCGATGGCATCTTTACCTTGTGAATGATGGTGGAGACCGGGATGCGCTCGAAAATCTTCTTCGCGTTTATCGTCCTGTTTTCGGTGACCGCCTGACGGTTATCCATCACGAAAAAAGTCAGGGTATGGAGGCGGCTTCCAACGCGGCCCTGCGTGCCGGCAAAGAAGAACTTGTCATCGTTCATGACGATGATGACTCATGGGATACTGATTTCCTTCTCTACACGGTTCTTTTTCTGAGCGATTCACAGAACGCCCGTTATCTGGGTGTGGCGACCGATTGTGTTGTTATCAATGAAGTCATTGAGGATGGCACTGTTCGCGAGACTGACAGAAGCGTCTGGCGGCGTTCTGACGGTGTCACTGATTTTGAAAAAATGCTTTATACCAATGCTTTTCCGCCGATCTGCTTTCTCTTCAGACGATCGGTTACTGAGCAGATTGGTCCGTTTGATGCAAATCTTCCGGTTCTTGGAGACTGGGATTTCAATATCCGTCTGATGACTGAAGGCGATATTGGCATCGTCCACAAGGCGCTTGCGAATTATCACCACCGCCGTCCTGGCGGTGCGGCTATTTACGGCAATTCTGTCATCGACGGGGTCTCGTCGCACAAATCGCAGAATATTCTTTTGCGGAACCGGCTCCTTCGTGAAACGCTTCATAAGAATCCGGAGTTTCTGGGGCTGATCATGGCCCTGCTTCAGCCGGCGGAGGAAACGCGTGAAAAGGTTGAGCACAGTGAAAGGATGCTTGCCGATATGCTTGGTCATATCTGCCATCTTGAGCATCAGGTTAATGAACTGATCGTAAGGCAGCATCAGCAGATTAACGATCAGAGTTCAGGCCACAGTAAGATTTTTCACTTGTTTCATGTTGCCCTGAACGATCTGGATCAGGTCCGCATCGTCGCAACATGGCAGAAAAAAATGATGATGCCGGTTTATCGTGCGTGGCGGTTGATTCTGCCGGTCAGGCGGATAGTCGCGAAAATACGGCGACGTGTCTGAAGCTCGCAGACCTGTCCGTACCTTAATGTTTCTGTTCCGGACAGTTGCGATATTCGTCTCTGTTGTCTGTTACACCTGAAACAAGAGCACCATCCCCGCAGAAAATTCAGGTTCTGACGACCTGCACCGATCAGGAGACAATGATGCCTGATACACTCAACACAAGCATCTATGAGACAATTGCCCGCAAAGGGATATCTGAACCGGATATTCCGGTGCCTCACACAGAAACATACGGGCAGTGCGCCGAGGATATTATCGTGCGGGCAGCGCTGGAGGCGATAGCCTTTAGTGAAGGACTGGACTTTTCACAGGAGCACTATCTCGAAATCGGCGCCAATCATCCTGTTGCAACCAGTGCGAGCTGGCTCCTGCATGAAACGCTTGGGATGCGGGGGATGCTTGTTGAAGCCAATCCGCAACTGCTGGAAGCGCTTCGTCTGCATCGGGATGGCGATGAGATCGTGCATGCGGCTGTTGTGGCCCATGACGAACCGACAACCAGCCTTTTCGTCTCATCCCATAATGAACTCAGTTCGACCAACAAAGAGTTCGTCACACAGTGGCCGGGCGATCCGATTGAACTTCGTGAGACCATTGAGGTTCCCGCGATACGGATCAACGCCATTATTGCAGACAGAATGGGTGGCGTGGCACCGCTCTTTCTTTCCATTGATATTGAGGGAGAAGATCTCACGATTCTCTCCGACCTGGATTTTACCAGGTATCGTCCGGGCGTCATCCAGGTTGAGCCCTCTGACCATTTTCACGAACACAACAGTCGGGACATTGCTGATTTTCTGCTTGCGAAGGGCTACACACTGACCGGCCGGACCAGCGTCAACCTGATCTTTGTGGACAGTTTACGCTTCTCTGCAAACAAGCAGTGGCGGCAGGAATTTACCAGTCTGACAGACTCCCTGCACGCCGTACAGGATGAACTTCAGACCTGCCTTACCGATCTTTCCCGAAAGAATGACGCCTGTAACCGTCTGCAGGCGCGGTTCACTGAATTGCGGAAACATTTCATACCGGGATAATCAGATCAGATCGCAATCAGACGAAACCACCGGCGTTATACCAGAGGTTGTGAAGACTGACCTGTCGATGAAGAGTCTCCGGGCTCCGCCCGGACCCGGCAGGGACCGCAGGCCCCTGCCCCCGGTTTGCTGATCATAAAACGGTTTGCAAAGGCGGGCCTTTGCCGGGTTCCAGGGCAGAGCCCTGCCAGGTCCCGCACCCGTCAGTCTCACAGGGCAAAGGCCAGACCCTCTGGTATTACTGCGCCTCACTAAAGTGAATTTGTGACGGATCAATCTCTTCATCCGGTGCGTGATCCGCGCCAGGACGATGGGTCGTTTTTGAGGACGGCGGAAGGTCTCCGGGTTTGCGCTGCCCGGAACCGCAGGGGGCGACATCGTCCATCTGGCCATGCCTGCCGCCCGGGCCACCACCGACCCCACCTCCCATTCCCATCCGGCCGCCACCGGGGCCGTCGCCATCCGTCATTCCGGTCAGGACGGAGAGGCCGCGCATGCCCATGCCGAGACCTTGTCCGGCGCCTCCCCCGAGCATTCCGCCCGCCATACCTCCGGCCATTCCCATGCCGCGGCGGAGCATGCCTCCGGAGTTCTGTCCGTGACCTCTTTCGCAGGTCTCAGGGTCATCGTGTTTGTGACCACAGGCTGAGAGGAGAATGAGTGCTGCCGTGAGCAGGATGGCGGAGTTCTGGCAGCGCATTCAGGTCCTCATGGGGGGTGGCGATTATCCGTTACAGTCTGACGGGCGGACAGATATGTGCCGAGATAAGAACCGTGACGAAATGTTATCAGACGGTTTCTGTTCTTTGCTCGCGGGCCATGTCTCTTTTTTCAGCCGCCGTGGCGAACAGAAACAGAAGCAGGCCGAGGGCAGCGATCGCGGCTCCCCCCCATCCGGTCCAGGCGTAACCAAAGCCGGAGGCGAGAAAGATGGCACCGACCCATGCGCCGATGGCGTTCGCCATATTGAAGGCGGCGTGGTTCATCGACGCGGCCATGGTCTGCGCCTCTCCGGCGACGGCCATCAGGCGCATCTGCATGGCGGGTCCAAGCGCGATGGTGCCGCCAAGAAGGAAGACGGCACCTGTGACAGGCCAGACCCAGGGCAGGGCCAGGGCGAAGACCGAAAGAGTAACGATATTCCAGATGAAGGCGCCGACCGTGGCAGCGAAAGGGTTTCGATCAATGGCGATGGAGCCGGCATAGGCGCCGACGACCATTCCGATGCCCCATAGCGACAGGTAAAGCGGGATGCTCCAGGCCGGAACATGCGTGACATGCAGCAGAGCTGCCGAGACATAAGTGTAGACGCAGAACATGCCGCCGCAGCCGAGCATGACGACACCGAGGACGTACCAGATCTGCCGACGTCTGAAGAGATCCAGTTCGTTGAGAATGGAGTGGCCCCGACGCGGTGCATCGGAGGGCAGGCAGAGTGTCATCATAAGGGTAGCAAGCAGCGCGATGGCTCCGACGATGAGGTATGACAGTCTCCAGCTGACATACGCACCGGCGAACGTGGCGAAAGGGGCGCCGATAACATTTGCGACGGTGAGGCCGGTGAAGACGTGGCCGACCGCCCTGCCCTGTTTGCCTGGCGGAGCGAGGCTGGCTGCGACCAGGGCGCTTCCGCCAAAGAGCGTTCCGTGACCGAGACCGGCGAGGAAGCGCCAGAATTCAAGGCTCCAGATGCTGTGTGCGAGGGTGCCGAGGATATTGGTGAGCGCGAACCAGGTCATGAGGATCATGAGCGTGTGTTTGCGGGAGAGCCGGGTCACGGCGAGAGAGACAAGCGGGGCGCCGATAACGACCCCGATGGCATAGGCGCTGACGATGTTGCCGCATTGCGGAATGGTGGCACCCAGGGATCGCGCGACATCAGGCAGGAGGCCCATCATCGCGAATTCGCCGCTGCCGATGGCGAAGGTTCCGACCGCGAGGGACAGAATCGCCAGATTAGGATTGACGGGTGCTTTCATGCGCATTGCCCTGCGGTTGTCATAAAATGGAAACTCCCTGCCCCACTTGGAAAAACCGGCTCATACGCCTACGACCTGTTTCCTGTCAGAGCGTTACACAGAGGCATGGCGGATGCCTATGGCATGCGGCGCGTAATTCTTTGTTTCGTTTCAACTCTTCCGCATGCCCTGGAGCATTATGACACCTGATCCGCACCCCGCCGGGCAAGCTCCTTCTCCGGAACCGGCTGAAGAGGCCACGCAGAGCATCGCTTCCCTGCTGCGCCTTACGCTTCTGAGTGCGGCTGTGATGCTGTCGGTCTGGCTGATCGGCGACGTGATCATGGTCGTGTTTTCAGCAACGCTGTTCGCCGTGATTCTTCACGGGCTGGCGCGGATTCTCCACCGGCACAGCCGCCTGCCCTATAGCTGGTCGCTGGCGGTTGTCTGTCTGCTGCTCATGGCGGTCATCGGGCTGATCAGCTGGACGAGCGGTGCGGATATTGTCGCTCAGGCGGCCAGGCTTCGTGACGCACTTGTGACCCAGGCGCTGGCCTTGCGGAACCAGCTTGAGGCCTGGCCACAGGGGCGGGTCATTCTGGATTATCTTCCCGCTTCTCTCGGTGGCAATCAGGGCGGTAGCGGTCAGGGAGGGCTGATGTCGCTGGGATCGCGCATCGCGGGCTCGATGACGGGCTTTCTGGGGTCGGCTTTCGGTGCGCTGGGCACGATGGCCGTGGTGCTGATCGCCGGCATCTATTTTGCCGCCTCGCCGTCCATTTATGCGAACGGGCTTCTGCGGCTCGTGCCGGGAAAATGGCGCGGGCGGGGGCGTGAGGTGATGCTGGTCGCGGCGGACACGCTGTGGGCATGGGTTGCCGGTCAGTCGCTGGACATGGCTGTTGTCGGTATTCTTTCGGGCGTGGGGCTGTGGATCATCGGCGTGCCGCTGGCTTTCAGCCTCGGGTTTCTGGCCGCTCTCTTCAACTTCATCCCGTATATCGGCGCGATCATGGGCGCTGTGCCGGCGATGCTGCTGGCGCTGTCACTGGGCCTGCGCGAGACGGCGATGGTGGCGGCGCTTTACTGTGTGGTGCAGTTTTTCGAAGGTAATGTCCTGGCGCCGCTGATCCAGCGGCGATCCGTGCAGATGCCACCGGGGATCACGGTTCTTTCCCAGACGTTCTTTGGCGGAATTTTCGGGTTTCCGGGACTGATGCTGGCCTCGCCGCTGACGGCGATGCTTCTTGCCGTGGGCGATAAACTGACGCCGAAGCTGGATGATGAGGAGCGCATATAAGATGAGAAACCGGAAACGGAGGTCCGGGCTGCCTGATCTTCTGATGTCGGGGGCCGTGCTTCTGAGCGCGACGGTGTTTCTGTCAGGCTGCGCGGACTATGAGAAGGCGGCGCGTGCGAACTGCGCGAAGACGAAACCGGACATGACGCTTCTGCGTGACGGCGACATGACGGAGTTTCTGACGCCGTGCGGCCTTGAGGGGCTGGCGGATGCGACCGACCGGGTGCGGCTGCACTATCTGCCACCGCGCCGGGACGGGACGCTTCCGGTGAGCGTGAACACGAATTTCGCGGTGAGCGAGGAAGGCGGATCACACGGGCGGGTCTGGTATCTGTGCATGCCTGTGCCCGTGCTGCCTGCGGTGCCACCCGCGCCTGTATCCGCGCCGGCACCCGCCAGCGCAGCACCGGCGGGCCAGCCGGTTGCGGTGAAGGCGCCTGCTCCGGTCGCTCCGGCATTTCTGCCCCCACGCTCGCAGCAGGCGGTCTGCCGTTACGCCGGCTCCGGGCCTGATCGGATGTATCTGACTTATGACAAAAATGATGCCGCCAGCCATGATCCCCGTAACTGGTAACGCCGTGGTGTCCGTCGGGAGGATGTCGCGCCGGGCATCTTTGCGGCTGGCCTCGGGGCTGCTGGCGGGAGGCGCGGCAATGACGACCGGCCGGAAGGCATGGGCCGGAGCTGAGCCGGCCGCCGCCGAGGGCGGTGCCCGCTGGCGGACGCTGGATGGCTCCCGCCCGCTGTTGCTGGCGCATCGGGGCGCGAGCGCGTTGCGGCCGGAACACACGCTCGCGGCGTATGCGAAAGCGATCGCGGACGGGGCGGATTATATCGAGCCTGATCTTGTGCCGACGAAGGACGGGGCGCTGATTGCACGGCATGACCCGGATATTTCGCAGACGACCGATGTTTCCGCTCATCCGGAATTTACATCGAGACGGCGGACGATGGTGATCGACGGGGAGACGATTACGGGCTGGTTTTCGCCGGATTTCACGCTGGCGGAGATTAAGACCCTGCGGGCGCGGGAGCGGCTGCCGAAGGTGCGGCCGCAGAATGCCCGGTATGACGGGCAGTTCGATATTCCGACGTTGCAGGAGGTGATCGATTTTGTCGCGGCTGAATCGGCAACGCGGGGACGGCTGATCGGGGTGATTCCGGAGATCAAGCATCCGACTTTCTTTGCCGGGCTCGGGCTGCCGATGGAGGACCGGGTGCTGGCCGTGCTCGGGACACATGCCTACACGCGGAAAGCGCCGCTGGAGATTCAATGCTTCGAGCAGGGCTGTTTACAGAGTCTGCACGGGAAGCTGGCGGCGGCTGGCGTGAAGGCGCGGCTGATGTTTCTGATGGGCAATCCGGGTGGCGTGCCGGGTGATATTGCGGCGCGGGGCGGCCGGACGACGTATGCCGATCTGATGAATCCGGAAGCGCTGCGGGAGATCCGGCGGTATGCGGAGGCGATCGGACCGGCGAATACGTCACTGATCCCACGGGATGCGGCGGGACGGTGGCTGGAGCCGACGACGCTGGTGCGTGACGCGCATGCGGCGGGGCTGCTGGTTCATTCCTATACCTGCCGCCCGGAGAATCTGTTTCTGCCGGCCCAGTTACGGAGCGATGCGGGGCCGGATGCACGGAACGAGGCGGGGTCGGTTGCGGAGATCCGGCGTTATCTGGCGATGGGGCTGGACGGGTTTTTCACGGACGATCCGGCGATCGGGCTGAGGGCGCTGGAGGGGCTCGGGTGAGGCGATGTGGGCTCCTGGAGTGTTTTGGGGACGGACAGGGATCGTGGCGGATTCCGGAAAGTTCCGGACATTTCTGTTTCCAAACAGAAATGAGTTGGCGTGGGTGGGGACTGCCTGCCGGGCTCAGGACAGAGCACCGCGAACCGTCGCTGCAGCGCAACGCGGCAAAGGCAGCGCATTTCCTCGCCGCGCCGGAGCTCGGAAAGCAGGGATGTGTGTCTCTCGAATAATCGACATTATTCGGTCCTTTAACGATGCAGGACTGCCAGAGTCCGCGGTGACTGATCAGGTGCAATCCGGTGGCAGCGCCTCCTGAATGCTTTCCATCAGAACAGCAGACAATCTATTCCCTGCAGCTCAACATGTTTCGGTTTTGAACAGGTCTCTGTGATTCCTTCTGTCGTGTCCTGAGACGGGGATGATGACATGAAGTAGCCGGGTCGCTTTGATGTTGATGGGCGTTTCGCTCGTCTGAGTGAGATTGTTTATGTGATCCGTAACGGCTTCAGTGCAAAGATACGCCGAAATCGTATGATCGTTACGTTACAGGGCTTTATAGAGCCGGTTCATCAGGCGCAGCCGCCTCAGTGTCTTCGACTGATTTTTTGCAGTTCCTCCCGCGATACAGAGGGGGGCACTCAACATGTCTGATGATCGAATCAACAGATATTCAAACACACAAAACAGTCGCTTCCCCGCTTAAAAAGAGGCTTTTCCCCGGCGCATCAAACTTACAAAGGCAGCCTGAACTCAAAGCGTCAGGCCCTGTGTGACGGTCAGGGACGGCCAGTTCGTCTCTATCGGCGGCCAGACAGGTCTGTGATTTCAAAGGCCCGGATGTTCCGCTGAGCAATCGTTCGGATGGGACTCAAACTGTCATCAGTGACTGAGGCTATGACAGCAAATCAATCAGGAAGTTAAAGCCGTCTTACAACAGACATCTCCGTAAAAATATCACCTCATTGAAAACATGTTCACAAAACTGAAAAACTGTTGACATATATTTACCGGATACGATCGGTGTGCTCGTACAGTCATGTTCGCCATCCACATACCGGACTGGATCAATAGCCAGTCCGGGCGGAGGATAGCCTCATCCTGATCCGGAGCGTCGGCTTTAGCCTGAGAGAAACGATCTGTTAAAATCAGACCGGTTCCGGCACTTTTTCCGGTTCTGCCTGCATGATCAGCGGAGCCTGCCATCGCCCCTGATCCACGTCCCTGATCTCACGATCGATCTCGTCAATGACCTGACGCGCAAACGGACCAAGATGCAGATAAAGCGCGCTGGTCATCACCACATAAGGCAATGCTTTGGGGTTGTGCAGGCCACAGTCCAGCAGCGTGCGCCAGAATTGCCTGGCCGACCCCGGGCCGGCACTGCGGATGCGAAAGAGCAGGCGAACAAAGCTGCGGAGATCGCCCCGTATCATACGATGACCCCGCTTGCGATGGAGCAGGCGACCAAGCCGGCGAACACGCCCGAAATACGTTACCGGATCATAGATCGTACTGAGAACCGTCCTGTAGTCGTTCAGCACGTCGCGACGTGGCCGCTTCGTCTCGAAATTCAATCCACCGGTACACTGATCCCCGGATTGCGGCTGATCGTCGTCGGAAAAAAGACGCCCTTCCGCCAGAAGACGGCGTGTGAGTTGTGTCGTAGGCAGGGCATAAAGCAGACCAACCATACAGACCGGGATCGCCGTATCCTCGATACACTCGATCATGCCGGCAGCGACACTGCCCTTTTCACTGTCAAACCCGACGATAAAGCCAGCATTCACGAAAATCCCGGCCTCGTAAATCTTCTCCACACTCTCCTGCAGACTGCGCCGGGTGTTCTGTTTCTTTTGCGCCATCACCAGAGTATCGGTATCCGGGCTCTCGATTCCGATAAACACAGCGAAGAAATTCGTCTCCGACAGGCTGCGCAGCAGTTCCGCATCGTCAGCAAGGTTGATCGACGCCTCGGTTGAAAACTCAAACGGGAACTTTCGCCTCTCCTGCCATTGCCTGAGATCAGGAAGGAATTTTCTGAGAGCCTTCTTGTTACCAATCAGATTATCATCAACGAAATCGACATGCCCGCGATACCCGAGAGCATATAAAGCATCAAGTTCGGCCAGAACCTGTTCATTCGTCTTGGTACGCGGCACGCGGCCATACAGCTCGATAATATCGCAAAATTCGCAACTAAAAGGACACCCGCGCGAGAACTGAATACCGACATGCAGATACTGATCCAGTTTCAGCAGATCAAATCGTGGCAGCGGGCTTTTCGTGATATCGGTTTTGCCCATCGGCGCTTCGAAAACACCTTCGCTGGCGCCCGCGCGCCAGGCCCGGATGAAATTATCCATGATTTCCTCGGCTTCCCCGAGAACCTGAAAATTCGCGGCACTGTAGAAAGCCGGGGTGGATGTCACATCAGGACCGCCAATCACCACCGGCTTGCCGGCCGCACGGCACATTTCGATAATATGCAGGGCATCATTTCTCTGGGGAAGCATCCCTCCGGTCATCACCAGATCGGCCCAGTCGAAATCGGCATCGGTCAGAGATTCAGTGTTCCGGTTGATCAGTTTGATCTCCCAGTTTTTCGGGAGCAGAGCCGCAACCGTAATCAGGCCAAGCGGCGCCGCCGGGTAGCGTGCGCCGGCCAGATCACAGGCTTCCTTGTAGTTCCAGAACGAACCTGCATTGAAAAGCGGAAAGATCATCAGGACCTTGCAGCTGTCAGTCATCACGAATGAGATCCTTTGATTTAGCAGATAATCACAATCAAAGGTGACGATTTCTCGCTTTCTTCGAAGGTGCGCCGGATAATGGGAAGGCCTGGTTCAGTGAGGGAGGCAGTGAGCCGTCGATACCTTTTCCTGTCGATGTCACACGAGAAACTCTGTTACGGCCATATTCCGGAAAACGATCATCGAGTGATCTTTCGCCCATGCAATAATGCCTTATACGCTCAATCATCCGCAATGGCGATAGAACCACATTTGCGGTATGAAATATTAAAAACACCGCACCCTCCGTCAAAGCGGTCATCGCCTGTCCGGCCACCCGGTCTGCGTGAATCCCGATAGGGTTACGCTGCTCTCCGTTCTTTTTTCAAAAAAGAACCAAAAAACTTTTGTCATGTCCGGGAGAAATTCAGCCGGGTGAACCGATTTCTATAAACAACAAGTCTTTTTGCTTCGTTTTCTTCCGGAAAAAGAAGCCTTCAGCATCCCCGGTCTGATCATCAATGAGGCAAAGTGCATCAGAGCCTCCATTCCGAAGAAATATGATATGCCCGCTCAACAGAAAATATATTTTCGGAACCGACCAGAATAACACCCTTGCTGCCAGATACTTCTCACTGTGTCTTTGGCGTTCTGCGGCAAAAACCAGGCCGCAGGACCAGAAGAACCATCTCGACAGCCACCAGACAGGAAGGATCGAGCGACAGTGCCAGTATCTGTCGGCATTTCGCCATTATCATGAAGAACATGCCAGTACACCTTCCGCTGTTTTAGTTTGAGAGCGACGCGACGGTATGAGCGCCTGCTTCTTTTTTCTTCTCGTTTCTGAACTGCTCATCCAGCAATAGCGAAGCGAGATGGAAGGCGCGACGGGCGTGCGCATAAGGCAGCCACTGGCCAGGCGGGTTCCACGGCATGCCATTATTATACGTCGCCACCGTCACCAGCGGTTCGCCGGTCGCCGCATCGGCGGCAATGAGTTCCTCACTGGCTCCGCCCGGCGCCGGCGGCGGGATCGGAGGAAGACCACCACCGGCTGCTCCGGCGGCAAATCCGGCGACAACCGGAATGGCGTTATAATACCATTTGCTGCGCCGGATATTCGTGATCGCCGCCCGGACCCGGATGACATCGGTGCACGTGCCACAGTCACCCGCAGGGTGAACCTGGAAGTCATGACCGAGAGCTTTCGCAAGATCCTTTTCGAAAGCCGCTGTCATCCTCGCCTGAGCTTTCGGCGACAATTTCGGCGCTTTCGCAACCGGATGCCAGACGACAGGATCGATCATGACTGTGTGGTAGCGCATCATGTCGAGCTTCGGGCTTACATAGATCAGATCTTCAGTATGATCTTTCGTGTGTGCCATCTGCCCGTAGATGTCAGGCGGGATAAAGCCTGTTCGCGTCAGTTTCTGGCCCGCGCATCCCACCAAGGGCGCCATCGCCGCGCAGGCGATCAGAGAGGAAACAGGCGGATAAAAGCGGGATGTCCTCGCCACTTTGACGGATGCAGATAGCATGGGTGGCTCCAGGTGCCGCCGGGGAGCAATCCGTGCCGGCAGAACCAGCTGAAACAGAACGCTCCGAAACGGTCGTGTTTCGATGAATCCTGATTATTCCGGTGATTTTTCAGAGGTATGTCCATTATATACCGGTTCGGAAATATTGTATCCACCCTGTAATACCGCCGGCAGCAGCACACGAACCTCCAGGCCGCCGCTCCTGCGGTTCGTCATCATGATGTCACCGCCATGCGCGCGGATGACGGCCTGCGCCGACGTCAGACCCAGCCCGACGCCACCGGTCTGCCGGTTGCGTGACCTGTCGACACGAAAATACGGCTCGAACACATGCGACAGCGCCTCCTCCGGAATGCCGGGACCACGATCACGGACAAATATAATCAGGCTGCCATCCGGCTGCGGCTCAAGATCGATCGAAGGTGGCGTTCCGTATTTGATGGAGTTTTCAATAAGATTTGTGAAAATACGCTTCAGCGCATAAATCTGCCCGACATAGCAGACCTTGTTGGGTCCGTAATATTCCACATGATAACCCTGATCGCAGTAATCATAAGCGATCGTTTGAAGCAGACCAGGCAGATCGAACATAGTGCTCACCTCTCCTGCGGCATCGTCGCGAAAGAACGAGAGGGCGCCATCGATCATCGCCTGCATCTCATCGACATCCCGGAACAGGCTATGCTGCTGCTTCCCGTCCTCAATATATTCGCCGCGCAGACGAATACGCGTCAGAGGCGTGCGCAGATCATGCGAGATCGCCGCCAGCATGGTCGTCCGGTATTCAATGAAGCGCCGGAGCTGCGCCTGCATGCCGTTGATGGTCCGGGCTACCAGCTTTATTTCCCGCGGACCAGATTCCTCGATGAAGGCGTTCCGGGGCTGATGCCCGAACTGACGGACGGACTTCGCCAGATGTTCGATCGGGCGGGAGAGCTGGCGGGACGCAATCATGGAAACTGCGATAACCCACAGCACAATCATGACGAGTTGCAGAATCAGGCGCTGGATCGGGAAAAGTCCCCAGAACCGCTGAAGCGCGATGCCAAGAATCCAGCTTCCGTCCGTCAGGCGGAGACCGACAAAATAGGAATCGGGATTCAGTGTCCGGTCATAAGGCAGTCCCGGGATGCGGGAGACAGGGTTATCCTCCTGGAAAATGACAATCCTGTCTGGCTTGTGGTTCAGGAAAGGCTCCAGGAACGCGCGGCTCTGCTCGACCTGGGCTTCCAGATAATGCCCGTTTTCCAGAGCCCTGGCCGCCGCCGCCAGACGTGTCCGCCCGGAGGGCGTGGCGGCATCCAGCATGCGGATCACGCTCGCGGCCTGCTGCACCAGACCCGTCGCCTGGATGTCAGGCTTGGCCCATGATCCATCGAACGTAAAGAAAAGCTGAAGCAGCGCAAGGGTGACGCCTGCGGCGAGTGCGACAGTGATGATCAGTCGCCGGGTGATCGTATCCTCCAGGAACAGAAAGCGCCTCATGTCCTTGTCACCGCTGGCGTGAACATATAGCCACCGTTCCGTATAGTCCTGATGATATCAGGGTTTTTCGGGTCATCTTCCAGCTTGTGACGCAGCCGGCTGACCTGCACGTCGATGCTGCGGTCATATGCCGTGTGCGATGGTCCCCGCGCGAGATCCATCAGCTGATCGCGGGTCAGGACACGCCGGGGATGCTCGACAAAGGCCAGCAGAAGCTCGAACTCGCCCCCCGACAGCAGAACGAGCGACTGATTGGCCGACCGTAATTCGCGCCGCGTGACATCCAGCCGCCAGGAGCCGAAACACAGGACCAGACGCGCCACCTCATCGGGATGCACGCCCTGATCCCGCACCCGTCTGAGCACGGACTTGACCCTGGCCAGCAGCTCCCGCTGGTCGAACTGCTTGGTCAGGTAATCATCTGCCCCGATCTCCAGTCCGACAACCCGGTCCGTATGGTCGGCCATGGCCGAGAGCATGATCACCGGAATGTTCGACGTGCTTCGCAGCCTTTTGCACAGGCTGAAGCCGTCCTCGTTGCGCAGCATGATGTCGAGAATGACAAGATCGATGCTCTCACATTCAAGGGCCGCAAACATGTCCTGCCCGCCCTCGGCAACCGAGACATTGTAACCGTGCTTCTGAAGAAAGCCGGTCAGCAGATCGAGAATGTCTCTGTCGTCATCGACAACGAGAAGATTGGCCATGGTTGTCATCGGCCCACTGTAACATGGCAGGACAGCCGGATGATGTCCGGCACGTGAAATGATATTTCAGAGCGGACACAAAGGAAACCACATCCGGCCGGCTTGTCAGAGCGGGACTGAGGCCGGAGCGGATCTGTATTCATTCAGAAGCACAGACTGGCGCCGCAGAGCGGATCTGCAAGAGACATGAGCGTATTTTCTTCCGTTTTCCCGGAGAAAACAGTCTAGCAGCCTGTCGGGTTGGGCATTTTGCGGCTGATAACGCCGAGGCTGACCCGGCTTATGCTGTTTGAAGCCGTGCCATTCTTTTGCAGTTGTATGCGAGAGCGACGAG
>NZ_WOSX01000057.1 GCF_011516735.1 Acetobacter fallax
TGCCAAATCCACGCCTCCATGAACTCCTGCCATGGCACTGGAAAACCCTTCACCACAGCAATAATACCATCAAAGCCTGATTACGCCCGCGGCTCTCTCCGGATGCTTACGTTCGTAACCGGTTACTGTCGCCTTCGGCAGCGCGGCGTTCATGAGTTGCTTCGTAGTCGCCAAGCGTTCGGCCGAAAGGTCCGGCGTGTTGGCCAGAAGGTTTCGTATCCACTCGTCATGAATCGCGTCGGTCCACCGCGCATCGACCGTCCGCCGCCGCCTGGACGACGATGTTCCTAAGGTGAAACGGGTAGAGGATACAGGCGTCGTAGATTGCGACAACGGGACTAAATGCCATAATGGAGATGGAGATTCTCGGAGTCGGCGGCCAAATCCTCCATGGCCTTCTGCCGAACATCGAGTTCCGTATTCAACGCCAGCACGTCCTTGAGCGACGCGCGGCGGTGCTTGCCGATATAGCGGAACGGAAGGTCGCCGCGATCCATCCGCAGTACGACGAGCGGTCGGGAGATACCGAGGATGGTGGACGCCTCGGTGGGGCTTAATTCCTGATCTTCCGAAAGGACCGCCACCCGCTCGCCGTTGAGCAGGTGGTCGATCAATGCCTCGACGGCACTGGCTGCCGCCGGCGGCAAGGACATGGTCTGATCCTGCCCGTTCCGGCGCCGGACATGCAACTCGAAACGATCGCCTTCTACCAGCTTCGGCAGAGGGGCGACCTTCTTGCGGTCCTGGTCGGACAGACCGGCGAACGTGACGACGTGGCTTGCCACGACGGGTTCTCCTACGCATCCAGTCGCGTGCGCCCTTAACTGCAATAACTGAAACCGGTCGGCGAGGTATTCCGGCCGCAAGTGGTCTTTGGTCCCCCCGATGCCGTCACGCTGCCAGCCCCTCAGCCCGGCCCGCCTTCTTCGCTCCATCCAACAGCAAAGCGATCTTGTCGCAGGTGCGGCTAACGGCCAACTTCAGGGCTTCGTCGATATGCACGTAGCCTTGGGTCACGCTTTGCGCGGCGTGGCCGAGAAGCGCCCTGATCGTTAATTCGGAGAAGCCGAGATCACCTGCGACGCTGCCGAAGGTGTGCCGCAGAGTATGTGGCGTGACATCCTCGATGCCGACCGAAGCGCAGAGTCTCTCAAGGCAGGCTTTCGCCGCTGTATAATGTCCTTCACTGATATCGGACGGGAAGACATATGGCGACTCCTTACGGATCGGCTGGTTCTGAAGAACCTGCATTGCGGCCGGTCCGATGGCTCGAATCTGGGCGCCGCTCTTGGTGTCGGCGAAGTCGATATAGCCGCCCTCGGGACGAACCCATGCGCGCCGCATCCCTTGCGCTTCGGAAATTCGGAAGCCGGTCAGTAGCAGGAAGCGTACGATTGCTAGTGCGATCGGGTTTTCACCGTTACGCTCAGCATGTCGCATGGCGTCGCCGAGCTTCCCAATTTCGAGGATATTCAGCCTCCGCTGCTTTTTCTTTCCCGCAAGCCGTCGCGCGCCTTGGCAGGGATGAGTAGCAATCTTATCAAGGCGCGCAGCGTGACCGAGGATACTTTGCAGAGTCGAAACCGCTCGCGAGGCAACACCTGGGCCGCCCGTCGTGGCGCCGCCTCGCTTGGTGCTGCGGGGCTTGGCCGTCTTGCCGGCCACAATGTCGGCCTGCATTCCCTCTATATCAACCACTTTCAGCGAGCGAACGAGCCTCTTGCCGAGAAGCGGTTTGACGTGTGTCTCGATTCGGCTCTTATCCATCGCGAGCGTCGAGGCTTTGATCGGCCGGTTCCGACGTCCGATGATCCGCCCGGCCGCAGCTTCTTGGAGATACCAGTCGCAAAGGGCGGCGACCGTGATTGCCTTATGCACCTCGACCTCTGCTGCCGGGTCTTTTCCGTGAGCGAGCAGGCCCAGCTTGATCTTCGCAAGATCACGGGCTTGTTCGACGGTGATGGCTCCGAATCGACCAAGCGCAATGCGACGGCTGCGATCGTCGGCATTGCGATATTGCAAGATAAAGGTCTTCAAGCCAGAGGGAATGATTCTGGCACCGAATCCTCGCAACTCGCTGTCCCAAAGGAACGCTTGCCCTTGCTTTGGAGCCTTCAGGGCATCGACAGCCCGTTTCGTCAATTTCGCCATGGGGCTTCCCCGTCACCGTGCTTCCTGCTTACATTATCGGGGGTAGCGACAGAATGTAAGCATTTTGTAAGCAGATGGTCGAAAACCGGAGCAAATCCGAGCGCATTACGGAGTAGGAGATTTCATGTAATATGTTGTTTTATAGTAAATTATGGGAGTCAGGCGCACCCCGGCGTATGGTTCTGCCAATTTTGCCAAGGTTGGGGTCGAGGGTTCGAATCCCTTCGCCCGCTCCAGTTTGTGACATAAAACAAGCTTATAAAAGTTTGTTTACAAAAGTAATTTCTTTAAAATTGCTTGTAATCGTCCGCAATTATTGTGGTCTTTCTGATGCGTCAGCAGTAGTGCCATTTATCTGCACTTGTGTTGAGGCTATTTTTTCATGCCACCTACATTCTGCCGTTCTGTCTGTATCCGCTCTCGGCGGACTAAAGCGACTTTCTGAATATGGGCATCAGTTTTCTTTTTCGTTGTGGGTTAAAGAATCCAGTCTGATTTTAAGAAATTTTCGCTGCTCTGCGCTGTAACGACAACAAAAAACCGGCACTTGCAAAGCAAGGCCGGTTTTTTTGGATTCGATCAGGACCGGATCAGACGCTGATCAGAAACCTTCACGCTCAAGACGCTTACGCTCCATTTTGCGTGCGCGACGCACAGCTTCAGCAGCTTCACGTGCGCGACGCTCAGAAGGCTTCTCATAGTGACGACGGAGCTTCATTTCACGAAAAAGCCCCTCGCGCTGCATCTTTTTCTTGAGTGCTTTGAGAGCCTGGTCGACATTATTGTCGCGAACGAGAACCTGCACTGGCTAGTTTTCTCCCGAAAAAACCGGCTGACCTGAATGCCAGACCGGATTCATATCTGATTGAATGTGTACGAGACCCGTCATCGGGATCACGCATCAAAGTGGCGGGTGCTTAGCATGGACTGTGAGGAAAAGACAATTTGAATCTGCGGGCGTTTCTGAAGCGCCGGAAGCGGTCTATCTTCCTGCTTGTATGGAATTGAGGTGATCAGTGACGCTGCTGAAAATTGCAAGAATGGGGCATCCGGTTCTCCTGGTAAAAGCAGAACAGGTCGAAGATATCGGTGACCCGATGATACAGTCGCTTATCGACGACATGATCGAGACCATGAGCGATGCAGGCGGTGTCGGACTTGCTGCACCGCAAGTCCATGTCTCTAAACGGATTTTTGTGTACTGTATTCCGCTTTCCCGGCAGCAGGAAGTCAGCGACGCTAATGACACGGTGCAGGTTCTGATCAATCCTGTAATCACCCCGGAAGGACATGAGCAGGTGCTGAGACCTGAGGGATGCCTGTCCATTCCAGGTTTGCGCGGCTGGATACCGCGTTATCTGCAGGTCAGATATGAAGGATCTGACCGTATGGGCAGAGCCGTTTCAGGGATCGCGCACGGTTTTCGCGCGAATGTGATGCAGCATGAAGCCGATCATCTGGATGGGATCCTTTACCCGATGCGGATGAAAAACCTCGGTATGATGGGGTTTGAAACAGAGTTCAGCCGATTCCTGACGCCCGAAGCTGTCGCGGAGATGATATTATGAAATTCAGGACGAATGCTGTCGGACTCGTGGCAGGCGCGGGTTACCGGATGATGCAGGCAGCTTTGCCTGTGCAGCCTGAAATAAGTCCCGAGCGGGATGCCGCGCTGTGGGCGCTGGCTTCGCGGGCCGGAGAGACGGGCTGGACAATTCCAGCCCTTCGCGACAGTGCCGGCCCCGATGCGGACCTGCTGTTTCCCGGTGGTCGGGCGGAACTCATTGAAGCCTGGGCCGATCTGATTGATCGTGAAATGCTCCGACGCATGGAAGAGGCGGGTAGTGAAGAACAGCGGCTGAGCTGGCGGGTCCGACAGGCCGTGCTCACTCGTCTTGCTATTCTTGAGTCCTACCGGGCAGCAGAGCGCAGGGCTGTGGCCTGTGTTTCATCGCCGTGCGCCGGCGGTGCTGCTGGTCGTATAATGACGCGCACTCTGAACACGATTTGGGTAGCAGCCGGTGATGACGCTTCGGGTGTCACATGGATAACCAAACGGATCAGCCTTGCCGGCGTGTATATGCCGGCGTTTCTGAGCTGGCTCGGTGGTGCTGACCGGGACACTGTGGAAAGGGTTCTCGATTCGGGACTGACCCGCGTGCGTCGTATTGGCGATGTGAAGCGGATATTGTCGTCCCGGCCGGTTGCACGCGCTGCGTGAGCGAGTTTCGGCAGACAAAAGGGGTTGGGGAAGACGCTCCGGGAGACGGCGTTCTCTTCCTGCGCGAGAAACAGATCCGTCTCGCTCAGGAGCTTATGGTTCTTGCCTGGCGGGATCTGGGTCGGGTTATTGCGCCGGCCCTCGACGAACTGGCTCTTGGCACGGCGCAATACCGCGTGCTTCAGATGCTGGCGCTTCATCCGCATCTCACGGTCGGTGAACTCCAGGATGTGCTCGGTGTGGCGAAACAGAGTCTCGCGCGGACACTGGGGGAACTGCTGGAGCGTCAGCTGGTTGTTGCGAAGCCGGGACGACAGGATCGTCGCCAGAGATTTCTCGCGCTGACCGACGCAGGGCAGGCAATTGAGGCGCGTCTGTTTGCGGTTCAGCGGGAACGGCTGGTTTCAGCGTATCGTGAAGCCGGAGGCAACGCGGTGCTCGGATTTCGTCAGGTTCTGCGTGGGATGTTGTCGGAGGAAAGTCGTATTTTTCTTGCGAGTGAGCCTTCCGGGACTGATCCGGTAAAAGGGAAAATGCGGGATGGTAAGTGAGAATGTGAACGCGTCAGGATCTGATCGGGACCTGGCGCAGGGAGCGCGTGATGACGGGGTCAGCGGTGCTCATATTCTCGTAGTCGACGACGACGTCAGGCTCCGCCGGTTGTTGCGGCGCTACCTGGTGGAAAATGGTTTTCGTGTCACAGCGGCCGCCTCAGCGGCGGAAGCGCGGCAGGCCCTGGGCTTCATGCTCCCGGATGCCGTGGTTCTGGATGTCACCATGCCAGGTGAAGACGGGTTGCACCTGACACGGGCGCTCAGAGAGCAGGGGCTGGATATCCCCATTCTCCTCCTGACAGCACGTGGAGAGGCAGAAGACCGGATTACTGGTCTGGAGGCGGGAGCAGACGATTATCTGGGTAAACCCTTCGAACCCCGGGAGTTATTGCTGCGTCTGAAAGCGCATCTGCGCCGCCTCTCACCTGCTGTTCCATCTGAAAACCTGCGCATGGTACGTCTGGGAGTGCTGGAATTCGATCCCGCGCGCGGACTTCTCACGGGCGAAAGCGGCACCGTTCATCTGACGGGTGGTGAAGCGGCTCTGCTTGCGGCGTTGTCACGGCGTCCTAACGAAGTTCTGTCCCGCGAAGAAATCGCAGAGGAACTGGAGATGATGGAGATTGGAGAGCGCGCTGTTGACGTGCAGGTGACAAGGCTGCGCCGCCGGATCGAACCGGATCCGCGCGAACCGCGCTATCTGCACACGATCCGTGGCAAGGGTTACGTGCTGAAGCCCGGTGTATAGCGTGGTCGTTTCAATGCGGTCCGGGCTGGCGGGCTGATGAAACGATGGCGACGGTTCTGGAGCGATGAAAGGCTGGATCGCTCAGTGCGCCGGGTGCTGCCCCGGTCGTTTCTGGTGCGTTCGCTTCTCATTGTTCTGATCCCGATGCTGATAACACAGGGCATCGCGCTTGAATTGTTTTACGGAAATTATCTGCGCGTGATGTCACGCAGGCTTTCTGAAGGTATTGCCTCCGAGATCTCGTTTTCGCTTGACCTGCTGGAACGCTATCATGGGCGTGGTGATCGTGCGTGGCTTATCAGGCAGGCGCGAACACGGACCCAGCTCGTGATGGAATGGCATCCGGGTGATCATCTGGAGACACTGGGCTCGACCCACGTTGTTGGTCCAATGGACGAAGATCTCGTCCATGAACTTCAGACTGCGATTGCTTATCCATTCTTTATCGACTGGCTGAGAGACCCGCATACGGTCTTTATTTCGATCCAGCTTCCGGATGGGGTTCTGAGCGTTGATACGCCCAGAAAGCGACTGGATGTCGGACAGTTATGGCTGTTCGTGTTGTGGGCACTTGGAAGTTCACTGCTTCTTTTCGCCATTGCCGCCATTTTCATGCGGAATCAGGTGCGGGCGATTCGGCGGCTGGCCAATGCGGCAGAGCAGTTTGGATTAGGACGTGATATCGGCCCGATCAGACCGGAGGGCGCGAGGGAGGTGAGGCAGGCTGCAATCGCCTTTAATCGTATGCAGGACAGAATTTTCAGGTTTGTTTCACAAAGAACGGCGGTTCTCGCCGGCGTGTCACATGATTTGCGAACACCTCTCACGCGACTTCGGCTGTCTCTGGCGATGCTTCCGCAGAACGGTGTCGTCGATGCAGGTCTCCTGCGGGAGGATTTTACAGATATGATTACTGACGTCGGTGAAATGGAACGCATGATCGAAGGCTATTTGTCATTCGCACGGGGTGAAGGAGCTGAATTGCCGGTTTTGCTGGATGTCGCTTCTTTGCTTGAAGATGTCGCAGCATCAGCCACACGTGCAGGAACAACGATTCGTTCTGTCAGATGCGCCCCTGGCCTCTCGTTTGAAGCGCGGCCGGATGCGATGCGGCGGATGCTTACGAATCTTGTCGAGAATGCTCGCAGACTTAACGCGGCTGTCTGGCTCTCAGGCTATGATGAAGGAGAAACCGTGGTCATCGAAATTGATGATGATGGCCCGGGGATTCCTGCTGCCAGACGTGAAGAAGTATTCCGGGCTTTTGCAAGTGATGCACAGGGAGGAACCGGTCTCGGCCTGACCATTGTGCGTGACATCGTGCGAGCGCATGGCGGCGACGTACGACTGGCAACGAGCCGCATGGGCGGCCTGAATGTGCGGATTGCGTTACCGCGATAAGCCCCAAGAGTAGTAAAACGGAACAAAAGCCGGGAGTCTGATTGCTCCGAAACCGGCTTCCGCAATATCCGATTGACTTCAGTATGCAGTCAGCATCGGTCACACATTCGGAATGCAATATTTAAGGAAGTGTATTGCCAGCTCCGGCATGACCAGGTCCGCTGTTGCTGCCCATCGGCCCTGTTGCGCCACCACCACCAAAGGAATTGCCGCCCATCATACCCGACATCGGATTATAACGGCCGACATTTCCGAGGATTTCCTGGATAACGTTGATCTTCGTTCCTGGCGTGGGCGTCGCATCCTGGACCATTCCGGGGTGTTTGGCATCCTTCAGATTGAGCGTGCGTAATGCTCGCAGCGTGCCTCCCTGGTCGAAATTCAGGACTACAACCTGCTGTTTCGTAATCTGTGGAAAGCTGGCGGGCGCGGGAACCGTCATCATGGATATGTAAATCCATGTATTATCGTCAAACGTCGCTCTGGCAGTTGGTGAGCCAAGAAGATCCAGCGCATCAGCGCGGTTGCTGCTGCCAGGCTTGAGTTGCTTGTAATCATCGGCTTCGATCAGGGAGCCGCGCGGCATTGGCCTGGACTGAAAGACCGCGCAGCCGGATAGCAATGTAACGCAACCCAGAAGTGTCAGGGAGAATACAGCACCGCGTGTCCGGCGCCTGGCTGCAGGTATGGCTGAAATCTGGATGGAAGCGTCGCGATTCGACATCAGGCTGGTCTGCTATCCTTAATTGAGCGCATGCCTGCTCAGGCCTTAAAGCATTATTGTCGGGTGCCCGATAGAGTGCGTTCTGTCAATTGGTTCCGGGTCGGTCCTGTCCTAAAGGCACAGATGATATTATGTTGTCAGACCAGATTTCCATGAAGGAAAGACATTGTGACAGATGCCCGGACTCCCGAATTTTCCCGTCCGATCCTTCTCAGATCACTTCGTGACGCCCGGGCTGAAAGTCCGCGTGAAGTAGCGATCGAGGCGAGCGCGGCCGAGTGTGGCCGTATAGCAAAAAGGCTGGGGCTGCCGTCCATCGCAAGCCTTTCCTGTCGCTACAGGCTGAGCTCTCAGCCGCGGGACTCGGTGCTGGCGGAAGCAGCTCTGACGGCCAGACTCAGTCAGTCATGTGTGCTGACTCTTGATGTCTTCGAAGATGTGATTGCCGAGCGCTTCGTCATTCGCTTTGTCCCGGAATCGGAGTTCCGGGAGGATCAGAGCGGTGATTTCGATGTCATGGACGAGATTCCGTATGAAGGTGACAGCATTGATCTTGGCGAGGCCGTCGTTGAGCAGCTCGCGCTGGTTCTGGATCCTTACCCGCGGCGTCCCGGGGCAGAGCGTCCAGCGGACGTAATGGTGGATGAGGATCTGCCGGCAGACGAAGACGTGGTGCCAGACAGAGAATCGGTTCGCCGACCCTTTGCCGGTCTTGCACAGATGAAGCGTGAAAAAAAATAGCCTGTTAATTCTGGAAGAAAAGGTGCTCTACGGGTTTCGCTTCTTGCGGAAATGCGGTGGGTCTGATAGACGCCCCGGCTCAATTACAGTTGTCGTCCGGCCCGCATGAAAAGCGGTTTCGGTATATTGTCGTTTCGGAGGGGCTTGGACCCATGGCAGTACCTAAAAGAAAAACCTCGCCCTCTCGCCGGGGTATGCGTCGCAGTCATGAGGCATTGCGCGTTGAATCCTATGCCGAGTGCGGTAATTGCGGTGAACTGAAGCGTCCGCATCATGTGTGCAGCCATTGCGGGCACTATGATGGCCGTGAAGTTATTGCTGCCGGTAAGGCTCTGAAAGTTGCTGTCCGCGCCTGAGCCGGCCCGTCGGTTTGAAAAGCTTCAACCTTGATGTGGCGGCTGCCGGCCTGAAACGGGATGGCGGAAACCATTCATGAGTGAAATTGATCGCCCCGGCGAAATGTCGGATCTGCAAGGCGAGCCGTTTGCCCTGGCTATTGATGCCATGGGCGGGGACGGTGGGCCGGATGTTGTTGTGGCCGGTCTGGCTATCGCTGCTGATCGCCATCCTGGAGCACGGATTTTACTTCTCGGCGACGAAAGTCGTCTGAAACCGCTCCTGGTGCGTTATCCAAAGGCGGCGGCGATCTGCGAAGTCCGGCATGCTGCTTCTGCCATCAGCATGGACATGAAGCCGACTGCTGCTCTGCGGATAAGAAATTCTTCCCTCCGGATGGTGATGGACGCTGTCGCAGCGGGAGAGGCGGCGGGTGTGGTTTCCGCCGGCAACAGCGGTGCTATGCTGGCCCTGGCGAAAATCATCGTTAAGACGCTTCCCGGAATTTCCCGTCCTGCCATGGCCGCGATCAGCCCGAGTATGAAGGGTGACGTGGTGATGCTTGATCTGGGCGCCAATGTTGCCTGTGACTGGCGCAATCTGGTCGAATTCGCCGTAATGGGCGAAGCCTTCGCCAAGGCTGTTCTCGGGCTGCCGGCGCCGACGATCGGCCTCCTGAATGTGGGAGCAGAGGAACTTAAAGGCGACGAGAAGCTGCGTCAGGCAGCGGAAGTGCTGCGGGAAAGTCCTCTGGCTTCTCAGTTCCACGGATTCATCGAAGGCCATGATATCACGGCCGGTACGACAGATGTGGTGGTGACTGACGGCTTTACGGGCAACGTCGCTCTGAAAACAGGTGAGGGAGCGATGAAAATGGCTTCTGGCCTGTTTCGCAAGGTTTTCACCAGTAGTCTGATGGGGCGTGTCGCCTATCTTCTGGTGCGGCCGGCTCTGGAGCGTATGAAGGACTGGCTCGATCCGAGACGCTATAACGGTGCGGTCTTCGTCGGTCTTAATGGCGTTGTCGTCAAATCGCATGGTGGCACCGATGCTGAAGGTTTCGCTTCTGCAGTCGATGTCGCGATGGACATGGTGACACACGATTTCAATGACAGTATCCGTGCACGTCTTCTGCCGATGGCATCGCTGACGGCAAATCGTTCCAATGTTGAGCAGGAGCATGAGGCCGTCGCCTGATCGTCGTGCATTCTGCTCGCCGTCGGTAAATAAGCCCGACTACATTCCTGCATGCTGAAGGTCCGGGCTTCCGGTTCTGACCTTCTAAAAGGTATCCTGATGGCAACACGTTCAACCCTCGCCGGTTTTGGCAGCTACCTTCCCAGGCGTGTTGTCTCAAATGATGAACTGGCGCAGCGACTCGATACGTCTGATCAGTGGATCCGCGAACGTACAGGAATCAGTCAGCGACATATTGTCGGCGACGGTGAAAATGCAGTCAGTATGGCGGCAAGAGCTGCTGAACGGGCACTCGAATTCGCGCAGATCTCACCCAAAGACGTCGACGCTGTGATTGTTGCTACATCGACACCTGATCAGGTGTTTCCTGCGACAGCAGTGCGTGTGCTGAATGAACTGGGTGTAAAAAACGGTTTCGGTTTTGATATTGCGGCCGCCTGCTCAGGATTTATTTATGCCCTGTCCACTGCTGATGCGTTTATTCGTGCGGGTCAGGCAAAGTGCGTCGTCGTTATCGGAAGTGAGGTTTATTCGCGAATCCTCGACTGGTCCGATCGGGGAACCGCAGTACTTTTCGGAGATGGCGCGGGCGCGGTGGTTCTTCGGGCAGATCAGGATGCCGGTGACCGTGGTCTGATTGCCACTCATCTCCATGCGGATGGGGCGACCGGCGATTTGCTGTATGTCGATGGGGCTGTTGGACAGCCTGAACATACCGGTTTTCTCCGGATGAGCGGACGGGATGTCTTTCGCCATGCAGTGTCGAAGCTGTCATCGTCGGTTGACGAAGCACTTGAAGCTGCTGGCCTGACCTATAGTGATGTTACCTGGCTGGTTCCCCATCAGGCGAATATTCGCATTATCGAAGGCGTCGCCCGAAAGCTTGCGCTCCCGATGGAGCGTGTGGTTGTGACCGTCGATCGTCATGCCAATACATCAGCGGCTTCGATTCCTCTGGCTCTGGATGAGGCCGTGCGGGACGGCAGAATTAAGTCTGGTGATCTTGTTCTGATGGAAGCGCTGGGCGGCGGTCTGACGTGGGGATCTGCTCTTGTACGGCTTTAATCCGGCAGTGTCCGGATTAAAGGTCATGTGCATGAAGCGGAACGAATTGACCGGCCGTATCAGCGTGTTACGATATTCACATGAGCACTGTCACGCGCGCTAGTCTTGCTGAACAAATTTATACACAGGTGGGACTGTCACGGATCGAATCCGTGACATTCCTTGAAACTGTGCTGGAAACCATGGCGAAAGCCCTGGAGTCCGGTGAATCTGTCAAAATCAGTGGATTCGGAACATTTATGGTCCGCCGTAAGGGGCGGCGCAGTGGGAGAAATCCTAAGACTGGCGTGGAAATGCCAATTCTGCCCCGATCGGTTATCGTATTCCGTCCGAGTCAAATTCTTCGCGCCCGTACAAATGGCGGCAAAGAATGAATGAGAGCCCTGAATACCCGCCAGAGGCTCATTGTTCACCCCATCCCGATGGCTGGAGTGCTGATGACGTCAGTGCACGAAACAGGAAGGGACCTCTGGCGTTCCGCACGATCAGTGAAGTTGCGGACGAATTAAAAATTCCGCAGCATGTGCTGCGTTTCTGGGAGGCTCGCTTCGAGCAGGTTCGCCCGCTCAAAAGGGGTGGTGGACGCCGTTATTATCGCCCTGAGGATGTAGACCTGCTCAGACGCATTGCGACGCTCCTTTATGTGAAAGGTTACACGATAAAAGGTGTGCAGCGGGTTCTCCGTGAGGACGGTTCCGGTGTTATCGAGGTTTCTGATGAAGATTCAGACGGGAACGATGAAACCGAGGTAGCGACAGCCTCTTTTGAAGCCCTGGATCCTGAAAGCTACGGTAGTGGCAATGGAAGCGAGTCTGAAAAAGGCGAAGTTCCGGTGTCCCATGTTACCCATCATTACATCTGTGATGAAAATAACCGACTTAAACAAAGCCTCTCTGATGTCTTGCAGGAACTTCGTATTCTGAGAAATTATATCGTCAGCATTAGCTGAAAAAGATTTAACGTAATTGTTTTTGTACTATTGTTCATTCAACTCATGAGAGTCACTTAATATCAGGATTTTTAGCCAGACACCAGATTCTGAGGCAGTTATTCATTGAATATTGCTGGTCTCCGGCAGACTTGAGTGTGGTATTCTCGATAAATCCTGAACTATCGATCGAATGATGTGCATTCGATAAGATTTTTAGGATAGCTTGTCGCAGCCTTAATCTCCTGCTACATCGGATCCACCAAAAACGGACGGGCAGTAGCGCAGCCTGGTAGCGCATCAGTCTGGGGGACTGGGGGTCGTGGGTTCGAATCCCGCCTGCCCGATATTCATTTCCGGTCGTTTTGGGTAAAATCAGATAATTTTTGGCTGTGTTTTAACGACGTGTCAGGCCAGGCCTGAGGCAAAGCTGCAATGTCAGCTCTGCAGCGCCTCAGATGGTCTGAACCGGATCATCCGGTGGTGACATTTGCGAGGCGAAGCAGGCGAAACCTTCTGAAGTCTATGCTGCTTTTGATGATAGCGATGATTGGATCCACAGTCTGTCTTCGCCGTTTATAAAGTTTCTCACGTTTGTGTTTTCTGGTCTTTCCTTCATGCCAAGGTGTCATGGATCTGTGATCTGGTCCGGTTCGTTCGGATTGGAGTGGTATGGGCAGAAATCATAAGGCGCTTGCGGACATAGGGAGGTTCGATGGCATATGGGGAAGCTCTGAATAAGCCCTTGCTGTTCGTGCTTTGCCTGTGATTCCCTTTCATGGAGGCGTGAGCGCGGCGGATGGTTTTCGCAAACATGTGAAAGTGACGCGGCGCGGGCCGTTTCCGGCGGAGATAGAGCGTATCCGTTCTATGGTGACGGCTGGTAATGGTCGGCGCTCCTATCCATTGGTTTTTGTTAGCGTTGCGTGTTGATCTGCTGTTTTTTCAAAGGGCTAGAAAGAGACCGGGGCCTGCCCGAAACCGGAAGAGGTCGCAGATCCCTGCGCGCCGCTATAAGCCTGTTCCCCAAGGTCTGCGACCTCTGGCGGGTTCCAGTGCAAAGCCTTAAAGTGTATCAGCACTTATACGCCAAGGGCACCTTTGCAAGCCCAGCTCTTACATGCCCGTATAAATACTACCAGCTAATGGTCGATTCGCCTGTTCTGCTACTTCCCATACAGCGCCTGGAGATCACGCCAGTAAGCAACTGAACGCAGACCCCGCAGGCGGCTGTTCACAAACTAACGGATATCCGAGTCATTTCGTCCTAAATCGCTTGTCTTGCCAGGCAACAGCAGGACATTGGCGGATACGCCCAGCTTTTCTGTATTAGGATGTAATTCCTAAATTTTTTATATAAAAATTAGATCGTCGGATATATTTGGAAGTGAACAGAAGCATCATCGCTGGCGTCTTGTCAGACCAGGTGAGCGCTTGCTACGCAGGTTCTATAGCTCGGATAATGTGAGACAGAACAATATGCGGTTCAGTAAGCTTTGGTTGAAAAATTTAATTTTAGTAGCCTTGGCAACTGTTTCAGCTTCGTTTTTTTTGCGTCCAACGCATGGTTATGCCCGTTTAATTTCTCGAGGGCATTATCATCAGCGCTTTAGTAAGATTTACGGTGCGGTGGATCATAATCGGAAAAATTTTCAGCGTTATTATTCTGCGGCGCGCGTTATCCAGTGCGTGGAGTTCGCAAAATCCGAGTCGGAAGTGGTGCTGTCCGGAAATGCGAGGGACTGGTGGTACAACGCTGCTGGTCGGTATGCTAGGGGCGCTGCCCCGGAGGTGGGTAGTGTCTTAAATTTTCGTCCTATCCGTCGTATGCCTTTAGGGCACGTGGCTATTGTGACGGGCACATTAAATAGCAGAGTAATTATTATTGACCAGTCTCACTGGGGGCAGAGTGGCATAAGTCGTAACGTCCGTGTTGTAGATGTTTCACCTGATAATAATTGGTCTGCTGTTCGTGTAGAGTTGAATGGCAGATCGAATACGTTTGGTTCTATTTATCCTACGTATGGATTTATTTATCCGCGGCAAAATGATGTGTCCCGGGTCATGGCCGCGCGGGCGACTGGAGGCTCGGCAGATGTGCCTGCGCCACAGTATGCTGAAGCCGCGGGGACGACAGGGGACGTTGAAAATCAATATCTTTTTCATGATGCTTCGATTCGTCATCGAACTGGAAACCATCGTAAACATAAATGATGTAGTATACCCTTGAAGTAATGATTTGAAAATATTCAATTTATTATGATAAATTTATAAAATATGGCTGCGTATTGCAAATTTTTAAAGTAAACTAATTGTTTTATTATATAATTTAGTTTCTTAATTTGAAACGTCATCTGGGCGACTTTTCTATTAGAGCCCGATTCGAAAGTTTTTTAAGCTTGACAATGCCTTGCTGTCCGTCGTGTGAGCATGCGGATCGAGGCGATCAATGTCCATGCGGTTGAGGACGCAATGGATTGTTC
>NZ_WOSX01000058.1 GCF_011516735.1 Acetobacter fallax
CACGAGGCCGGAATCCAGGTCGATCGCACGCAGGAGCGACAACCGGTCGAGGATCGCGGCGAAGGCACGCCTCCCGGGCTGGCCAGGAGGCTGACGCACCCAGGTGAGGCTGCTGATATGGCTGCCGCTATGCGGCTGGAGGAGGGCGTCGAGCCGATCGCGCTGGTCGGCGGTGAGATGCCGCGTCAGCAGCTCGCAGACATACCGCTCGGCATCGAGCAGCGCCTTGCCCACCATGCGTTCGATCTGGGTGATACCAGGCACGACGATGCATCGCCGGCGAAATTCGCCCAGCAGCATCCGTGCGAGAACGATTCCGCTGCTGGACGTCAGGGCCGCAGGCAGAAGCCAGGCCTGAAGCTCGATCTGGAGCGGCCGACAGAACTGCTGGAATCCGAATGTTCCACGCAGCGTATCGAGCTGTTCGTAGCGGGTCGGCCCACGCACGGCATAGTCGGCGAGCGCGTCCGGCTCGATCCCGAGTTGATCCCCTATGAAGGCGAGCGGGATCTGAGGGATCAGCTCCCCCGGCCGGAGCAGCCGCCCCGGGTAGCGTAGCGCGCAAAGCTGGATAGCAAAGCCCAACCGATTGTGCGCCCTTCTCCGACTGACAATGACACGCAGGTCATCGGGAGTGAGCGTCCAGTAGCGCACCAGGTCGGCCTCGTTTTCGGGCAGGGCAAGCAGCAACAGGCGCTGCGCCTCGGTCAGAACGGAACGGCGCGGCATCTGTCAGGTTCTGCCGGGAGGCGTCCAGCCAATCCGCGCCAGCGTGTCGATCAGCGTCGAGCGCGGTACACCGAAGTTGCGGCATATAGCCGCTTTGCTGGCGCCGCCTTCGAGGGCGACGGTAATCGCCGCGATCTTCTCCGCGTCGATCGCGGGCGGCCTACCGCCGCGCCGACCCCGGCGCCTGGCGGCTGCCAGCCCCGCCATGACCCGTTCGCGCGTCAAGGCGCGTTCGTATTGGGCGAGTGCGCCGAACATCGAGAACAGCAACTCGCCTTGCGCGGTTGCCGTATCCATATGTTCGGTCAAGGATCGGAAAGCGATGCCACGCTCCCGAAAATCTCCGATAATATCGAGAAGATGCGATAGAGAACGGCCCAGACGGTCGAGTTTCCAGACCACCAGCGTATCCCCTTCCTTGAGCCAGGCGAGGCACGTCTTGAGGCCAGGGCGATCGTCGCGGGCACCAGAGGCCTTGTCGGAATGAATGTGGCGTGCATCGACGCCAGCCGCGATCAGCGCATCGCGCTGGAGATCCACTGACTGGCGTTCGTCGGCTGAGGACACTCGCATATAACCGACCAGCATGTACGACAAACCTCATCAGAAGAGTTTCCGCACAGTAATGCAAAGCGACATGGTTTGTCGTACAGTTTTTGCTACCTTGGCGGCTATCTTTTCCCGGCAAGAAAAAAATGACGGAAAACACCTGTTTCCCGTCATATACTCTCAGCAGCCAGCCTTAGCGTATATCTGTGCCCGTTCTATGTACCGACCCCAAGACGGACACTTCCCCGCGCATAATCGACGGCTTCCCTGCGACGGAGCCTCTCCGAGGCGCTGATCTTCGGCCGGGAAACAGGAATTTCACTCATGACCCCCACAGCGCTCCCCACTGTGTCCCCATCCGGTCCCCGCACTGCCCCCCTAACGACCCCCATAACTACCCCCACGTGACCCCCGCACGGTCCCCACAGATTTTACGGTCTTCATACACCATTGCACCACTGGTGCGGGCACGCCCAAGGGGCTTGGAAAACCCGAGCCCCTTAAGCCAAAGGGTGGACCAATACGGTCTACCCTTTGGCAAGAATGGTCGTTGCAGCGAGTAGACGTGGCGCGACAGTTCCTTACCACCTGAAAGGGATGGCTACACGAAAGTGAGGTATCTGCACGCTAAGGACGGACGGATCAGCAAAACAGCAGCAACCGTATCTTACGCGACATTTCTTGGTCGACCGCCTTTTGCACCATTCCGGCGCGCTGCTGCCGCCTTTGCCTGGCTGGCGGATGATCCACCCACGCGTCCCATCTGTGCTGCCATCCAGCTTCTGGAACCGTAGATACCGTGAATCAGGCCTTCAACCAGAACATCGGCATCGATACGGGGCCAGTGAAGGCCATTACCCAGCGGGGTGATCTCGATCTCGGCCAGATCATTCAGGGAAGCGCCCTGCAAATCCTGTAACAGATCCACCGGCACACTCATCTCGACACCATTGGAGAGCGTGACATGAAGGGCGCGGCGCGTACGGATAAACCTTGCGGAGACCGCATGAGGAACCGTCGCTCTATGGAGCGCGTCTGCTTCACGAGCGGCCTGATAGTTCACGTCATTCGCCATGTATTTTCTCCCATGCTTCAGCCAGCATCTCAGCGTGGTCCTGAACAATGACAAGAGCTTCCTGTATAATCTTATCTTTCATGCCGCCTGCCCGTATCAGACGGGCTGTCCTGCCAATTTCAATCACCGCTTCCCCATCCGCGCTTATGACATGAACGTGCATCGGCACATGATCTGCCGTGTAAATTACGACACGAAATCCATTGATGCGCAGAAGCGTCGGCATAATTCACTATATCCCTAACGCTTGGGTTTTTCAATCAGAACCATCCCGCTGAAAGTCAGGAGGAGGATATCTGAATGGTCAGATAGAAATGGACAGCCCATCAATCCCTGACAAAGCCAGCAGAGCGCCATGGGAAGTCGCACAAAGCGTAGCCGCCCCCTTCATGGACATTCTGTGGCACCTGACGGACACACTGAATCATGTGAGCAGCTGAACGACCACCTGAACTCCGTCGTTTTCCGGGCAGATTATGATCCTGCCTGGTCCCACGGATTGATGAGGGTGATGCCGCAGCTGAGGAAATCGCGTGTGTTCCGTGTTGCGAGGGATGCGCCACGGGACTGCGTGATAGCGGCGATCTGTGCATCGAACTGACTGACGGGCTCTCCGGCCTGCCGGCGTCGGGAGGCGATCTCAGCATAAACACGGGCCGCCTCTCTGTCGAAAGGCAGGACACGGCCGGAGAAATCCTCTTCGAACATAGCACGGGCGGCTGCGATCAGCAGATCCCGGCGGCGTCCTTCCGGCAGCAGGGCCAGCCCGTACAGGATCTCGGCCTGGGTAATGGCCGTGATGAAGAGGATCATCATGGACTGACGGGACATCCAGGTCAGCACCGCCCTGTCAGGCCCGGATCGCATCAGTTCGGACAAGATATTGGTGTCGAGAACGATCACGTCCCGAAATCCACGTCCCTGATGGCCTCACGGGACACCACAGGCAGATCCACCCCGCCCAGCCGGGCAAAACGCTGGTGAATGGCCTGACCGGCATCTGCCCCCTGGGAGACTTCAGTGGAAAGAGCGGAGCGCAGGATATCGCGCACCTCTTCCTCCATGGAACGCCCATGCTGCGCCGCACGCAGACGGAGCCGCTGCTTGAGACTGTCATCGATATTGCGGATGGTCATCACGGCCATGGGAACCCCCAGCAGTCAATGACAGCATTGTAGTCACTGACTACTCATTTTTCAATCGTGACGTCACAGGTTGAGGGGTGAGAGGAAAAGACGACCCATCATGCCTGCGCAAAGCCTGAATGCCTCAGGAGCCGCACAGGATGCTCAGGGACGTCCCGATGGCCTCAGAAAGCCCCATGGTAGTCAAAAGTGGGAAACCGTCCTGTACGGTCATCCTGTGGCGCCTGACAGACACGTTGAAGCATGGGATCCTCTGAATGACCACCTGAACTTTGTTGTGTCCTGAGCAGATTACGGTTCTGCTCGGTTTTTCTGGCGTTACAGGTGTCGGGCGAGCGCGGAGCAGGAGCCCCGTAGGGCTTTTAGTGAGGTTCCCGATCTGAGTGAATCGCGATGGGTACCCATCGCGCCTGATCTGTGATTCATGATGGTGGCTGTCCTGCCATAACGTCCACATCATAAGCATGTCTGTTAAAGCGTAGCTCTGCAAGAGTGAGCAGGGGGATGCCGGGTGGGAGATTGTGCGCAGTGCGATCGGGGTGGCTGCGAGCCGACGGGGGGCAGCCACCAAGGGGCGGTGCTTGGCAGTTTTAGTTTTCCACAGAGAAATAGGGTTTTAAGAGATTTATATAAGATTTAAAAGATTTAGAAGCAAAAATCCTTGTTTTATCATTTATAAACAACAGCTTACATAGTGTTGCCGTCCCTAATAGACAGCATTTGGCCCCTAATAGACAGCCACATGGCCCCTAATAGACAGCATTTGGCCCCTAATAGACAGCTAATCCACAGATCATACCCTCTCCTTACCAACGCTGCGGCAACACCCCCTAAAAAATAGGGCCTCGGATCTCTCTGGGTGTCTATTAGGGACCAAAGGGTGCCTCCAATTGCATGCAGCGATGCTGCATGACGAGTTGAGGGCCATTTTGCCCTTTTTCTTCTAACAGCGCATATTGTGGCAAATCATCTGCCACGATAATCTTTCGTAGATTCTCAGAAAACTTCTTAAAGGTGCCAGTACTACCACTACGATCGTAAATAGTCTGGAATGACCATTTAGCTTCGGTTCTCCCCGCAGCTCGTCGAGCAAGACGATACAGAAATCGACCAATGCCAGGCTCAATCAAGAAATAGTCTGGATGAACGGTCAAGACATTTGGCGTCTTGCTTTCTACTATTTCTTGGTAAAGCCAGTCTGGTATAGTAATTTCAACGGATTGAATCTGTCCTGTATCAGTATAAGATACAACTCTTCCACTTGATATTAAACCTTGTGGTGTTCCAGCAATACGTCTTTCTCGACGTCCAACGCCATTTTCTTTTCGAACCACTTTAATTTTTGTATCTGCCAAGCGATCCAGCGCTGATTCTATTTCTTTATACTGACGTCCACCAATAGACCGTCGACAAAATTTTAGTATCTCTGATATATGAGGTCGAAATACAGGGCTTGGTATTTCGCCCTTACCATTACGATATCGGTTCATCGCTTCGGTAAGATGAGAAATTGCCATTAGTACAAGATCATAATCCCATACTGAAGCCATTCCATAATGGCCCGACGTAACCTCCACATAACCTCCATCAGGAAAATCGTATCTGATGGCATCCCCAGCCCGTTTATCCTTCTTGGATAACCGGAACACAGCCACATCCATGATACTGCGACTATCACGAGTACCGACGTCATAAAGGGCAGGCACAAAAAAATCTGGCTGGTCACTTCCAGGCGGCGACTTCCTGACAATCGATGTAATTTTCCGCCTCAACCCAAGCCGTTCAGCGGCTACCGGAAGACTCGACGGATTTTTATGTTCATTTCCCATAGTGCTGACCTCGATATCGGAAATTCCGCCACTTACAGCTACGTATGATGGAAACACTTCCCATCAACCCAAAATAATCAAAAACTCAAATGCACAAGAGATGCTATACTCATTTACTCAGGAAGCTGATCGACATATGCTGTAAGCAATTCTTTTATGCTCTTACCCTGTCGGGCAGCATAAATCTTCAACTTCGCATGATTGGCTGCTGTCAGATCAAAGTTCACACGCCGCATCATTGGCGTATCCGACAAGCTGGCAAGAGTGGCGGCCTTATTTGCCGTAGTGCGAGCACTCGGGCGACCAGCTGTCAGCACGCTAGGAGCTTTACTCATTTACTTTTCTCCTCATATACTCAAATAAGTTTTCCCTTAATTTCCTTAGATAGACTCAGAATTTCTTTGGAAGCATCACTGCCAGGTTCAACATCCATTACGGTGCTTCCACCTGCGGCTGTTCCTGGATAGCTTACGCGTTGAGTAATCCGGCTCTCCAGAATTGGAAGGCCATATCCTTTCAGGGCTTCGGTAATTTCAGCACCAATTCGAGTTCCCTTAATCGCTCGTGACACTACGAAAGCAGCTTGTAATTTTCCGTCAGTAACTTCGATACGCTGCTTAACCAGATCTACTAAGTCTGAAGTAGCCCATATGTCATAAGGAGAGGGCTGAACCGGAATCAGGACGAAATCAGATGCTTTTATGGCTGATACAGCCAAGTCTGCGGCTTGGGGGGCGCCATCGATCACCACAAAATCCTTACGAGCGATATTTTTCAAATCTCGCTCAATGGTTGGCCGATCAATTCCTACAACAGTCACAGGTTGCTCTTCTCTTACAGCAGCCCAATCTCGGGCACTCCCTTGAGGATCGGAATCCACCAGTAGTACATCTGCACCTCCAATCTGTAATGCTCTAGCCAGATGAGTAGCTATAGTCGTCTTCCCCGACCCTCCCTTTTGATTCAGAACAGCGATAACCTTCATATCAGCTCCCATACAGACGTCTGAAGAAATACTCATTAACTCATATCATGATACTTAAATGAGTAAATGTTCTTTTTTTCATAAACTCAATTGATCAAAAAATATGGCCTACACCCTGATGCGTTCGACCTCGTCGAGGGAGATGTCCTCGCGGCGGCGATCATAGAGCTGGGTGGTGCGGGTGGAAGCATGGTTGGCCATGGCAGCGGCGTTCTCCAGCGTGCCGCCGTTCTTCAGATAGGCCGTCACTCCGGTCGCCCGGAAGGTATGGTTGCCGATCGCGGTCGCGATCCCGGCCGCCCTGGCCCGGCGCCGCACCATAGCGTGCGCGTCCGACTGCTCCAGCTGCCGTTCCGAAAGCTGCCCTGTGCCCCGCCGGATGGTCCGGAACAGCCAGCCCTTCGGCTCGCCGGCCAGACCGGTCCCGTCGAGATAGGCGTGCAGATAGTCTTCCAGCGTATGATGGCAGGGCATGACATGCTGCCTGCCGCCCTTCTCACGCAGCCGCACCCACAGACGACGGTTCTGTACGAACACGTCCCCGACCCGCATCGCCAGCGCCGCGCCAATCCGCGCGAAGGAGAACACCATCAGGGCGATCAGCGCCCGGTCGCGCAGCCCGGCAGGCGTGGTCGCATCGATGGTATCCAGCAGCGCTCGCGCCTCGGCAGCTTCCAGCACCGGCGTTTTCCCCACCCGTGCGCTGTGCGCCGGCCCGCGCACCGAAGCAGCCGGGTTGAGCGCCAGCACCTGGCCCGTCACCAGCCAGTCGAACAGATGCCGCAATGCCGCCAGCGCCTGCTTCACGCTGGGAACTGAGAGCGTGCGCCCCTGAAGCTCGATCCAGGTCGCCACATGCAGGGACGTGACCTTGTCCAGTTCCGTCACACCAAGATCTGCGCACCAGGCCAGGAAACCCGACACCGCCCGCGCATAGGCCCGCCGTGTGTTCGGGTTGCGGATCTGCGCCGCAAAGAATTCCAGAAAGCGTAGCCGGGCACGCTCACCGGCCGAACTCACCAGCACCGGCAAGATCAGATCCGACGGGGACCGGGAAATGAGGGGAATCACGGCTCCTGATCCGTCTGCCATGACGCCGGCTCAGAACGCGGCCGTTCCATCTCCGCGCACATCCGCGCTATCGCCTCTTTGCCCGGAGTACCAGGACGAGGATCGTCCAGTGCCGCCCGGATCTGGCGACGCCGCAATTCATCCTGGAGATCTTTATGGGGAGCCAGCTCCCTGGCTTTGCCCAGCAGGACGAACACCGCTTCGGACGGATCGAAGAACACGCCGCGCCCGACCAGATCCAACAGCCAGTCCGCCAGCGTCGACGGTAGAAACGCCTCGAAGCGCAGGCCGCCCTCCCGTGCCTGCTCCCGCAGTCTGGCCGCCTGGGAACGATCGTACTGGTACAGAGCGGCCAGTGGATCGTCGTCTTCTGAAGGGCCACGTGGGGAAGTCGCTGCACTCATAACATGCTCCTCTGCAGAACCGTAAAATCCCGTGCCGCAATGGCCTTCACATCATCAGAACTCGCTCGTAGCAACATGATCGCGAAGCCACGGCTTCAAATGCTCGAAATCAAATGTCCCATCGGCATAGAGGCTGAGAATAAAATCTTCCGTTTCACCGGCGCCGGCCGTCAGTCGCGCGCCGTTAATGGCCAGGAAGGTCCAGGTCACGGCGAAAGCGGTGCGCTTGTTGCCATCAATGAAGGGATGGTTCTGCGACAGGCTTTCCCAGAGCGCCGCCGCTTCTTCGACCAGATCGGCATAATAGCCGGTCTGCGGGCGGAAAAGTGCCGCTTCCAGCAAACCCTGATCCCGGATGCCTGCCGCTCCGCCATAGCGCCCGATCTGATCGTCGTGGATAGCCAATACCTCGACGACAGTCAGATAGTCCGTCACTTGGCCAGTTTTCGGTAAAGCGGTGCGAATTCCTCATGACTGGCCTGGTAGGCGGCCATGACATGGGCACGCGGACGCTGCTGTTTCCGCTTCTCGACCAAGTCGGCCAGCGCCTCATCGACCAGGGCCTGGAGCTGCCGCCCTTCGCTGCGGGCCAGATCGCGCACCGCCTGCAGGATCTGCGGATCGACCTGGGTCGCGAATTTCTCACGCTGTGGGGTGGCCATGACACCTCTCCTGTAGGGTGCCTTACCATATCATGACAGATCATGATCCATCAAGAAATGCCTATCCCCTATCCCTGATAATGTCCTTTATCAGGGGTAGGAAGAGTTCTTCTGGATGAAATCATTAGTGACAACCAAAATACGAAGCGGCGGCATTCCGCAGCCAGTTCACGAAAAAGCCAGCATCCCGGGTCTTCCATTTGTAAAACGCCGCGTAACTCCATCTATAAGTTCCGGCTAAAGATCATCCGACACACGCCGTTTTGTTTCTCCTCACCAAACCAAGATACGCCCTCCTGTAAAAGAGAGAAAACCGCAACAACATTCCGAACATCAGTTGGAATTTTATTCTGTATATCAATGATATTTGGTATAATTGTTACTCTTGCCAAGCCTCCTGGTGACACAAATAGACTGCCTTTTGCGCGAATACCAGGATCGAGCAGAATCCTCTTGCCATTCTGCAGATCGACTTCTTGTAATCCCACCGTGATTGGCAAAGGGCCACCATTTATTCTCCACTCGAAAGGGCTGCGATTACGAACATCAAGCGCAATAGGCACACTACTGTTCATCGAATGCACCATTTGATCTGAGCAAATGACGTCGCCACGCAAACCCAAAGTAGATGCAATCGGTTTGATACCCAAGCCAGCATCCGTCACACTCGAATCCATGAATAGTTCGGGATGATCCCTACGCGACAGCATGAAGGGCACCGATGGATGAGCCTGCATCAGCAATCCCGCCAATATTTTTGGATCAACCATGCGAGATAGGTTGCCTCTGTGAATTTCTTCAAGAACTGTATCTGAATTATTTATAACTATCCTATCTACAGCATTATAATCTGCATCATAAAACAATCGATATTCCAGATGGGGCAGTTTCCAAAAAGCCAACGTACCATTCGCACCCAGAAGCGGATTTTGACCGGTGTGTTGAATCAACACGCCACTTACATGATCATATTCCATCGGCGGCATCACCGAACGATCCACGACGAAACCAGAAAAACCTACAGACTCGATTTCCCGCAGTAACTGCTCAATCGGCAACGCGGCAATCTTACTATGCCAAAGATCTACCGGACTGTTTTTTGAGGCTCCATTACTCCATCTCAAGGAAGTTGAGTGTACGTAAAGCCGAATATGCCTGTTATCCCCCCAACCGTAATATGGGCTATTGCTTAGATATTCTGAAAATGGGTACTGATAGATCATCGCACCAGGCGACAGCATCTGTTGTAGTTTATGAGTATACGCGCGTTCCGCGAGAAAAAGTTTACGATTCTCAGGATCCCTATTCCCGAGGGCTGGTGGCGTCTGGTCCCATATCGCCAGAAGGGTAACGACAAACGTCCCACCGAGAACAAGTGACCGACGTATACCTTTTTTATCCGCTATATACCCAGAAATCCACGCAGCCCCTCCAACATAAAGTAGGAATTCAAGATAGAGACCAAAGCGCTCATATGCTCGGATAGTCGGGTAAATGAGTGCAATTAAGGTTCCAATTCCACCTGAAATCGTTGTCATGAAAACGAATAGTGCCAAAGTTGTCGACGCCTGCACCACTGGTGTTAGTGCATTAATCCTATGTGAATCACTGGTTTTTGACATATGAAGGATGGAAAAGAAAATACGAATAAACATCCCAATAAGCAGAACAGATCCAAGTGTACCAAGCGCCGTCGAGTAACCTATATTTTGTCTTCTCGCTGCATTACTTGTATCAATCATGAATTGTCCTATCCTACCCAACATTGGTATCCGATGCGGAGGAACAGGCGCGATTAATATCTTTAAGCTTGATGAATAAACCTCTGCCTCAAACGGATAGCGTGTCGTTTCCGCAATAGGCTTTCCGTTTTGTACAAATTCTGCGTGGTGGGTCTCTCTATAATGTTTCAGAGGCATCTGAAGCATCAAGCTTGAAACAATAAGTGCAAAAATCAGAAGAGGAGATAAAAGACCATGACGCAGAAATTGCTTTGGACTCCACATTAAGCGGAGCGTACAGGAAAATAAAAGCAACATCAAAGTAAAGAACGCATAATATCCGTCCGTTATAGCAATAATAACAACAATTATAAGAGATACAGCCATCCTAAACAAAAAATTTGGTGTTTCTGTATTAAGTTTACCAATCAATATCCAGATTGGAGGAAGAATTGTAAATGGAACCATAAAATAATTTGGAAGATAAGAATATATTCCCATATAAAAACGATATATTGTAAAAGAAAAAATCAAACCAACACAACAAGAAATCCATACATTAATTCGAAGAAAACGACATGTTACGTAAGATGATAAAGTTATCAGTGGAAAATTTAACAAATAATACAAGTTTTGCATTTCAACGGCATTAGAAACGAATGGCCGTATACAAAGCATGATCACTGAATGTAGTGCACTCATCTGTGCGGCCGGATTGTCATAGAGATGGGCAACGTCAGGTGCGCCAAGCGCTGGAGCGTTGAGTATCCATCCAGTATCATAAAGGACCTTATTGTTGATTAAGGTCCAGATCCCATCAAGATGATCATAATAGATCGGAGTTGACAAATCCACCATTCCTATATCAAGTAATTTAAAAGATATAATTAGTGGAATAATAAAAATTATTATAAAAATACAAATAAAATTCCAAACATTAATTGATTTATAAAGCCTTGATATCATCACAATATTCTCAAAAAAAATTATATTACGTTTCAAGAATTTTCAATCTATCAGATGTAAATCTGCTTGTTCAGAACCTGATTCGAAAATTTTTCAGAATCCTTTTGAAAATTCATATGACGGGTTTTAAGAAGGGTGACGCGTAATTCAAGCTCTGATTGGTGGACACCTGAGCAAAGAGGCTGCATGGCCCGAATCACGCGCAAGACGAAACGCTGTCGTCTGACCTGACCGATGAGGAATGGGAGCGCATAGCACCTCTGATGCCGCCTGCGCACCGGCGTGGCCGGAATCCGCGGTGAACTGATACTGGTTGAACTGGCGTCGAAGCACGGTGTGCATCAGACGATGATTGCCCAGTGGAAACGCTGGGCGATTGAGGGAATGGCGGGTATTTTCTCCAGTCAAGTCCGTGGAAAAGAAGAGGCGGTCATACTCATTCCCAGCCCATCATGACCTGCCCTATCTCGACCCGCTCTCGTCTAGCAGCCAAGGAAGTAGCCACCTCTTGGCTGCTGATAACGACCCGGATTTCATAAGAGAATGCGGCTTAAACTGCCCCGGGATTGACGGAGATGGTGTCGATCATCGAGAAGGTTGACTGCTCGGTCCACACCACTCAGCCGGCGAGTTTCGCGCGGTGGCGGGCGAGATCGGCCTCGACCATTTCGGCGATCATGTCTTCGAGGGAGGTTTTCGCGGTCCAGCCCAGCGTGTTTTTTGCTTTTGAGGCGTCGCCGAGGAGGACATCGACTTCCGCCGGGCGGAGGAAGGCGGGGTCGGTTGTGACGTGATCGGCGTAGTCGAGGCCGGCATGGCTGAAGGCGATGCGGCAGAATTCGCGGATGCTGGTGGTACGGCCGGTGGCGATGACGTAATCGTCCGGTTTGTCCTGCTGCAGCATGAGCCACATGGCTTCCACGTAATCGCGGGCGTGGCCCCAGTCTCGGGTGGCGTCGAGATTGCCGAGGGCGAGGGATTTCGCGAGGCCGAGTTTGATGCGGGCGACGCCGTCCGTGACCTTGCGGGTGACGAATTCGATGCCGCGCAGGGGGCTTTCGTGGTTGAAGAGGATGCCCGAGGAGGCGTGCAGGCCGAAGCTCTCGCGGTAATTCACGGTCATCCAGTGGGCGTAGAGCTTGGCCACTGCGTAAGGCGAGCGGGGGTAGAAGGGGGTTTTTTCGGACTGCACCTTATCCTGGATCTTGCCGAACATTTCCGAGGAGGAGGCCTGATAGAAGCGGATGCCGGGGTTTACGATCCGGACGGCTTCCAGGACGTTGGCGGCGCCCATGCCGGTGACGGTGCCGGTCAGGAGGGGCTGTTGCCAGGAGGCGGCGACGAAGCTCTGGGCGGCGAGGTTGTAGACCTCGTCCGGCTTTACGTCCTGAATGATGCGGATCAGGCTGGAGAGGTCGGTGAGGTTGCCGTCGACGAGTTCGACTTTATCGGCGATTCCGAGCCACTGCAGGCGCAGGCCGACGACGTCGGCGCTGGCGGAGCGGCGCAGCAGGCCGACCACGCGGTAGCCTTTCGAGAGCAGGAGCTGGCTGAGATAGGCGCCGTCCTGGCCTGTAATTCCGGTGATCAGGGCTGTGGGCATTTTATAAATCGCTACTTCTACAGAATTATAGGAGCGTCTCTTGTATAGGAAAAGATCAATAAATACAGAGGTGCCTCCAATTTTCGAGCAGGGCGATAAGCTATTCCCCAACTTAAGAGATGACGATTTTCATGAATTAAGGTTTCGCGAAAACAGTATCCGAGTGAGTTCAAGTTGCATGATACGCTGGAGGCGAGCAGACACTCGCGTAACCGGCATGAGAATGATGCAATTTTTGGAAAAAAATTTCCAATTAATTATCCAAGTGCGCCAGAAATTACAATAACTTCCTCGAATTTTTTACGTCTTATCTTCAACATGATACCGGGGGCGCTTTTTCGTCTCAATGTAGATTTTACCGATGTATTCACCGATAATACCAAGCGATAGCATTTGTACACCTCCCATGAAGAAGATGGCAATTGTGACGGATGTCCAGCCGGGAACAGTATGGCCCATCCCTTTGCGAATAAGGGCATAACAGATCGCCAAGGCTGCAATACTGGAGATCAGGATGCCTATGAAAGCGATGATCCGAAGGGGTGTCACGCTCATGGAGGTGATGCCCTCAACTGCCAGCCCCATCATGCGCGAAAGCGGATACTTGGATTCCCCGGCAGTGCGCTCCAGACGCGCGTAATAGACAGATGTGGAAGGAAAACCAATCAGCGGCACCAGTCCGCGAAGGAAGAGGTTCCGCTCGCCATATTCCAGGAGCGCATCGAGCGCGCGACGGTCCATTAAACGAAAATCGGCATGATTTGGGACCAGATTAACGCCCATAAACAGCATTAACCGGTAAAATATTTGGGCTGTTTCCCGTTTAAACAGTGTGTCCGTCCTGCGTTCATTACGCACACCATAAACAACGTCATAACCGTTGCACCACGCAGCAAGCATATCGCGGATGACAAGAAGGTCATCCTGAAGATCAGCATCTATGCTGACAATAACATCGCAGTCGGGCACAGCAGAAAGACCTGCAACAAGAGCTGTCTGGTGACCAGCATTCCGCGAAAGCTTCATTCCACGAACATATGAATCGGCCTGCGAAGCCTGAACGATCAGACCCCATGTAGCGTCTCGGCTCCCATCATCCACGCAAAGCACGAAACTATTTGCGCTAATGAGCCCATCCTGCACACAGTTAGCAAAAAATTCTGCCACACGCGCAAGCGTACACGGGAGGATTTCTTGTTCATTGTAACAGGGCATTACAATAGCGAGACGCGGCAAAGCACGTCGATTGGAACCGGTGCCGCTAAAAGATCTCACGTTTTGTATCTTTATAAGTTATGATTGTGTGGCATAAAAGTCACTAAGAGCCTGAATCAGAAAGCGGTTTGATTGATTTTTCGCAGAACTCTGCGGATATGGGCAATCATCAACCATGCGCAGGATGACGAGATTGTTGTCTCGACATCCTTCG
>NZ_WOSX01000059.1 GCF_011516735.1 Acetobacter fallax
ACGCCTATCACTGTATCCTTCATCTGCCGTCCTTTCGCGCAGTCGTTTCTTCCAACGACCATTCTGGCACATTGCGATGCCGTGCGGGGAGGACGGCAACCACCCCATCTCACACTTGAGGCAATTTCGGGTCATTTTGTAGAATTCAGTCATCCCACAGGAGCCCGATCTGGAATATTGACGATATTCTGCTTCTGGCGGCGGGTTCTGAACGCAGTGAGGGTGTCACGGCCTGAGAAGGCAGTGTTGGTGGAAGCTATGTGGTCTGTGCACTGTCTGTTTCTTCAGATGGCCTGCCGGAGCCTTCGCAATCGTGCATGAGCGAGGGCGAATTCATGCTGACAGGGGAACATGTCCGGCATGGACAGGACAATCCGACGGACGCTGAGCGTTACACGTGTCGCGATTTTGAGCAGTCGTGCGCGTATGGTGCCACAGGTCGCCGTCTCCAGGCTGGTCTGACCAAGGGCCAGTCTTTGCAGAGCGGTCAGCAGGACATAGGCAGCGGCCGAGAACCACAGCCGGAGCTGGTTGGCCCGGATGGTGTGGGACGAGGTCCTGTCTGAGAACAGATCCATCTGGCATTCCTTGATGCGGTTTTCCATATCCCCGCGTGCGCAGTAAATCTGTTCGTAGAGATGGCGGGGGTCGGACATTCCCTGCGGTAGCGTGGTGACAATAAAGCGATGATAGCGGTTGCCGTGGCGCCATTCGGCCTTGGCCACGACCCGCCTGCGGCGCGTCCAGCTGTCCTTTGTGATCCAGTCAAAGGAGGCAAAGCCGCGCGCCGCTTTGCCTGTCGTGGCGGCTTCGTCACGAACCTCAGCGGACAAAGAGGCAATCCGGTCATACAGGCGGGTGTTGCCTGCAAGCCCAAACAGGAAGTCAACGTGGTTGTCTTCGCACCATGTCATCAGACTGTCCCGGGCGAAACCGCTGTCCCCACGCACCAGGATACGCACCCGGGGCCAGCGGCTCCTGATCTGCTCCACGATCCGGCGGATGTCTGCCAGTGCTTCCTTCCCCGAGTCCCTGTCTGCCGTGCGCAGGGTAGCGCTGAGGAGATGGTCCCCGCAGAAGATGTATAACGGCAGATAGCAGTTATGGCCGTAATATCCATGAAAGGCCCGGCCTTCCTGATGGCCATGGATACGGTCATCGGTGGCATCCACATCCAGAACGATCCGGGCGGGTGCGCGCTCATGCTGGTCCATGAAAAGCGTCACGAACAGGGTAGCCAGGGCCTCATGATCAGCAATGATGCGGCAGTAACGATCTGCCTGCTGCCCACTGCGCTCTAGCCGGTTCAGCGTGGATTTGCCAGCCAATGCTGCGCAGTTTGCCCGGCCTCCTGACAGACGGCCCGAGGCCAGACCCATGACAGGATCATGACGTAAAGCGTCATGGTCATTAAGGTCTTCATAGCCCAGTGCCAGGCCCATGATCCGCTGACGGACAAGGTCTTCAACCCGGTATTCCACAAAGGCAGGATGCCGCTCATCGCGAAAACATGCAGCAAAACGGCGACTGAACCCCAGACTATCATCGACCTGCTTTACCAGGATGACACCGCCATCCGAACTCATGCGACCCCCGTCAAAACGGGCTACAACACGCCGTCCATAGGAGGCTGGAAATTCATACGCGCCTGCGCTATACTCTGTCTGCATCGGGTTTTCTTATAGCTTACGAAAATTTCTTTTGTGCAAAACAGACTTTTTCATAATCTAACCCGATGTACAACCCTTCTGTGAGATTTCCGCGTCGAGCCCTCCAAGTCTCAGGGGCATCAGACTTCTGACGTGATACACTATGGGCAATAGTGTAACAGGACGGGCCTGAAACCGGCCGGCCTGTCCCGCGATTGCAGCGGTTTTCCTGTCCGGGGCGGGGGAGATGTGTTACACTTTTCAGGACATCATGCCCAGACCTGCCCCGAAGGCCCCTGTCCGGCCACCTTGCCAGCTGTCGCTGTTTCCCGAAACGGCGGCGCTGGTGCGCGTGGACCCGGCCGCCAACTGCTGGCGCTTCTACCATCTGTCGCTGCAGCCCGACCTGTTCGGCGGTACCGCCCTGGTGCGGCAGTGGGGACGGATCGGGACGGCTGGGCGGCAGATCTGCGAACTGCATCATGATGCCGGCCAGGCGCTCGACGCCCTCGCCCGCCAGCTTCGGGCCAAGCGCCGGCGGGGTTACCGCGACAGGACGGCCGGATGAGCGGCACCTCAAAACCGGGACAGCGGGTGACCCCGGCAGGCGCCCCCGGCGGGATGCAGCTGTTCGACCGCGACGGGAGCCGCAAATACCTCACGGTTGCCGAGCGGGCGCGGTTCCTGCGTGCGGCCGAGCAGGCGCCGCGCGAGGCCCGCACGCTGTGCATGACCCTGGCCTGGTCGGGCTGCCGCCTGTCCGAGGCCCTTGCCCTCACGGCGGACCGGGTGGACCTGGCCGGCGGCGTGCTGGTGTTTGCCACGCTCAAGAAGCGCCAGGACGGGATCTATCGCGCCGTGCCAGTGCCCCCTCCTTGCTCGAGGCCCTGGATCTGGTGCATGGCATCCGCGAGGCCCAGCGTCGGCGAGGCCGTGGAGCGGCCGCCCGGCTGTGGCCCTGGTCCCGCATGACCGGCTGGCGGGCGGTGCATGCGGTCATGGACGCCGCCGGCCTGTCCGGCCCGGCCGCGTCCCCCAAGGGCCTGCGCCATGCCTTCGGTGTCGCCGCCGTCTCCAGCTGCATCCCCCTCAACATGGTGCAGAAATGGCTCGGCCATGCCCAGCTCTCCACCACCGTCATCTACGCCGATGCCGTCGGCGCCGAGGAGCAGGATATCGCACGGAAAATGTGGGAGTGATTTTCTGTCATTCTCTCTTGTAGATAGAGCAGATTTTCACGTATGACCACATGCAAACATGAGGTCATGTAAGGACGTTCACATGCCAACAATAGCGATTATCAGCCAGAAGGGTGGGGCTGGAAAAACCACTCTGGCCTTGCATCTGGCTGCTGCGGCTGAGGATGCTGGCCATACAGCATTGGTGATTGATGTGGACCCACAGGCGACGGCGAGCCAATGGGCCGCATGGCGTAAGGATGCTCCGCCGGTTGTAATTGACAGTGCTCCGCCTCGTCTCGCGGCTAAGATCGGACAGGCAATGAGTCAGGGTGCTGAGTTCATCGTGATTGATACTCCGCCTCACGCTGATAGTGCGGCTAGTGCTGCCGTTGAAGTCGCCGATTTGGTATTAATTCCATGTCGGCCGAGTGCGTTCGATCTGGCAGCAATCAAAACGACTGCCAGCCTTATAAAAATGCGTGGCAAACCAGCCTTCGTCGTTTTTACAGCGGGAAGTCCGACTGCTCCACGTATGTATGAGGAGGCCACACAACTCGTACAAAGTTACGGACTGAACGCATGTCCACATATTATCGCTGATCGTGCAGTTTTCCGTCATGCTGCGGCGGAAGGGAAAACTGCAATGGAAGTAGAGCCTAAAGGCAAGGCGTCTGATGAGGTAAGGCTGCTTTACAAGTGGGCATGCAAGCATGTAAACATGCAATCATCAAGGAAGCGGAGAGCTAGTGCATGAGCCGGAAGGGGTCTCTACTGTCGTTGCGGGATCGTGATTCCGTAATATCGCCGGTTGCAGTTGCATCAGAAAGCAAGGTTGCTGCTACCAATGTTGTTGGTACAGCCGGCAAGCAGGTTGCGCCGAGCCGTCAGGGCAAGAAAGCCATGACCGGCTATTTTAGTCCGGAAATGTCATTTGCTATGCACATGACCGCCAGAAAGCATGGGATGAGTTTACAGGATGCGATGGCTGACGCGTTTAACGACTGGCTACGTAAGATGGGAGAAAGTCCTGTGGGCAAGTAGGCATGTTTACGTGCGGTCATGTTTGCATGTAAGCATGCACACTTGCTGGCGTATGCCGGAATCAGCGTATTGGGTTGCGTTCGTGCCGTTTTTTACAAAAGCCAATAAAGGCTCCGGCAGGGCTTTTAAGCTCTGGTTTTCCCATGTCGTGCCACCATGAAACCCATTCGTCATGGAGAGCATAGATGTCATATCCAGGCGCAACGGTTTTAGCGTCATGCATGGTTTCGGGGTCGATGTAGGGAGCATCCCTCATAGGGGCGATAACATCGACCTTTGTTTTAAGGCTCAAACGGTTGCGAAATAGAATGATGTCATCGGCCATTGTGATGGCATAGTCAGGAAAATGGGCATGACTGGTGTCATGCGCACAAACTTTCTTAACCAAGGATCGAAAGACGCGAAGCGGGCTATTTGAGCCACATTTTTTTTGCAGCAGCTCTAATCCGATCTTCCATTCATCTTTCATACCGCAGTGTTTGCGGGCGAGTTCGTACATGCGTCGTTCGAACGGTTTACGAAGTCGGAAATAGTCTCGGTGAAGTGTGAGGACATTCTTGCTGATGACTGAACGATAGACCCAATCTGACAGAGTGATTTCAAGATCAAGCATTCGGCCGTCAAACGTCTTACGGGTGATTCTAGCTTCTTCGATCAAACCGAAAATTCGAGTTTCTTCAATGCCGCCTGTTTGAATGTTGGTTCGCACGGTTGTTCCGCGCAAGCGTGTCAACGCGTCGGTCAGTAGCCTATAGCCTGCTCCGCTGGTTTGACGATTGGTAGCGACCAGCATGTCATAGGCTTGAAGGCGGAGTGTTCGGCTAGGTTGTTCGCCGTGATTCATTTTCGCAACGAGCTGAGAGATGCAGTAGATAAGGATATCCTTGTCATGGATCGTTGCCAGCCCTTTGCCAGACGGGATGATCTCTATGATATTCCCATTGTGTTCATAGCGTCGCATCCGGTTGTCTGGCTTGGTCGAGAGCGAAAAAACTGGATGCTCCATTGACGCCATATCATCTTTGGGAATGGCATCGAGCACGTCACAAATGAATAGATCCTGATTTGGATGGCGGACTGGAAGGAGGGGCGTGCGATCATCACCTTCCACCGCCAGAGAAGGCGCAATGTCGAACAAGGAAGGAGAAGATTCTATCGTCATTTCAATTACAGATAGCTACTATCGTCACTTCACATACGCAAGTCAATTATCGTCATTTTAGATTCAGGCTGAGCTTATCGTCATTTCAATTACGCATACTTGCTATCGTCATTTTAGATTCAGTTTATCGTCATAGTGGATTCAGTTTATCGTCATAGTGGATTCACAGGACGATAGAATCTCTCGATAAAACCGTTATTATTCAGCCTGTTATTTGAACTATAAAAATCCGTAACACCATTTAAACACCTATTTAAACACTCTGAGCCTGTGGATAACTCATAAACCTCAAAAATTTGCAGCCAAATTGCCACCAAGCACCGCCTCTTGGGGGCTACGCCCCCGCCGGCTCGCGGCCTACGGCCGCCCCAATCGCGCAAAGCGCGATCTCCCTCCCGGCATCCCCCTGCTCGCCCTTTCAGGGCTGCGCTAAGCAGACACGCCTACGGCGCGAAATCATAATCTGACGATGCGGTAACGCATCGTCTCTCCACCAGCACCTTCCTCTCCCGCGTCGGCGCCTTCGGCGCCCTACGGGGCTCCCGCTCCGCGCTCGCCCAACGCCTGCAACACCAGAAGAACCGGGCAAGACCGTAATCTGCTCAAGACGCACCGGTGTTCAGGCGATCATTCAGCAGCTCACGTGTTGCAGCATACCCGTCAGACGCCACAGGATGGCCGTACAGGCATTACCGCGTGTGGTGGCTGGTTTGGTGGGCAGTAACGGGAATTGCGCTTTGTGCGGCCCTCCAGAATGCTCTGTAGGCCTTATCGGAGATTGATGGGCTGACCATTTCGGTCTGACCGTCCAGATATTCTGCTCCTGACCTTCGGCGGGATGGTTCTAATTGAAAAACCCAAGCGTTAGGGATATAGTGAATTATGCCGACGCTTCTGCGCATCAATGGATTTCGTGTCGTGATTTACACGGCAGATCATGTGCCGATGCACGTTCACGTCATAAGCGCGGATGGAGAAGCGGTGATTGAAATTGGCAGGAAAGCCCGACTGATACGAGCAGGTGGCATGAAAGATAAGGTCATACAGGAAGCCCTTGTCATCGTGCAGGACCACGCTGAGATGCTGGCTGAAGCATGGGAGAAGATACATGGCGAATGACATGAACTATCAGGCCGCTCGTGAAGCAGACGCGCTTCATAGAGCGACAATTCCTCATGCGGTCTCCGCACGGTTTATCCGTGCTCGCCGCGCTCTTCATGTCACGCTCTCCAACGGTGTTGAGATAAGCGTGCCTGTGAGTCTGATACAAGATTTGCAGGACGCTTCCCTGAATGATCTGGCCGAGATCGAGATCACCCCGCTGGGGAATGGCCTTCACTGGCCCCGTCTCGACGCCGATGTTCTGGTCGAAGGTCTGATCCACGGTATCTACGGTTCCCGAAGCTGGATGGCGGCACAGATGGGACGCGTGGGCGGATCGTCCGCCAGCCAGGCAAAGGCGGCGGCGGCACGCCGGAATGGTGCGAAAGGCGGTCGGCCAAGGAACGTCGCGTAAGAAAGACGGCTGACCACTGTGAGCTAGACAGGCCGGTGAGCATGGTGGTTGCTGAAACCGCAAAAGGTTATTACATTGGTAATAACATTAGGGGGGATTCACTATGGTCGAGCTGAAAGTGCGAAAATTCGGAAACTCACTCGGGGTCGTACTACCCAAGGAAGTGATTTCACGGCTGAACACCCAGGATGGCGCGCCCCTGTATCTGATCGAAGCACCAGAAGGCGGATATCGGCTCGTGCCCTATGATCCTGACTTCGAAACCAAAATGACAAAGGCTGAAGATATTATGCGGCGTTACCGTGATACGCTGCATGTTCTGGCTCAATGACAGCCTTCGTCTGGATAGACGAACGGGATACCTTGATCCTGCATGATCGGCTGTTGGGGGTGCATGGTGGCGCTTCCGGCGTACGGGATGCAGGTCTTCTGAAATCCGCGCTTGCCCGGCCACAGCAGCATGCGGCTTATGCGGATCCGCTGGATCCAGTGCATCTGGCGGCCGTCTATACGGCGGGTATCGTCAAAAACCATCCTTTCATCGACGGGAACAAGCGTACGGGCTTTGTGCTCGGTGTGCTGTTTTTGGAACTGAACGGCTATCGTTTCACGGCAGCCCAGGAAGATGCAGCAAATGCGGTTCTCGCGCTGGCGGCAGGTCAGATGGACGAACTGGGCTATGCGGCGTTCCTGGCCGCCAATGTCGCATCCGAAAGGGTATGACGGTAAACGAGGAACGCGATGAGTGTGCTTTTTTCGTTTCCTGAGGTGGTTCTGGCGACATTTGTCTTGATGGACCAGACTAATATGGCTAAGTCTTTTTTTTTGAGTAAACTCAGGAGGCTTTCGCCATGCGCACGGTCAACATCCACGAAGCCAAGACCCATCTGTCCCGGCTGATTGACGCGGCCATGAAAGGGGAAAGCTTCATCATTGCCAAAGCCGGCCGGCCGATGGTGCGGGTCAGCCCGATTACGGCTCCTGAAGAGTTACAGCAACGGCGTCTGGGGTTTCTTGCTGGAAAAATCCGGGTGCCCGAAGATTTTGATCGCATGGGACAGGACGATATTGTGTCTCTGTTCGACGGTCCGGCATGAGGCTTCTTCTGGATACCCATCTGCTGCTTTGGGCGGCCGGAGAGCCTGACAAGCTGTCAACACGGGCGAAAACCCTGATGGAAGATCAGGACAATGTTCTGGTCTTCAGTGCGGCCAGTCTCTGGGAGATCACCATTAAGACCAGGCTGGGACGGGCAGACTTCCAGGTCGATCCTCATCTGCTGCGACGCGGTCTGATCGAAAACGGTTATGAGGAGTTACCGATCACCAGCCAGCACGCCTTGGCAGTCGGACAACTGCCAGATGTGCATCGGGATCCCTTTGATCGGATCCTTGTGGCACAGGCCACGGTGGAAGGATTGCTTCTGCTGACCCATGATCCGCTGGGAAAGGCTTATCCAGGCCCGATCGAAGCAGTCTGAAGGAGATCGACCAGTATGAGCTACAAAAATAGGTCCATGCCCTCGCTGCACAGTGACGAAGCGGCCGAGGATTTCGTCGCGACCGCCGATCTGACCCGGTATGACCTGTCCGGTTTCAAGCCCATGCGCTTTGAGATCGAACCCAAGGCGGCCGCCCTCAACATGCGCCTGCCGGCGTCCCTGCTGGAGACCGATGTCGCACAGACGCGGTAAAGTATATTCCGACCAGAACAGAGGAGATCGGGCGATGTAGGTACGCTCGGAAATCACTCCGCGCGTCATGGAGGGGAAGCTCCCATGTCTCGCACCTATCATCACAGCCGCAAATACGGTCGCAATCATCGCTGGGCCAACCAGCCGGATCGCTGTGGCTATGGAGGCTCACGTGAAGCCTCTGAATCTCCCAACTGGTACAGTCATCTGCACGATATCCGTCCTGGCCGTCATCATGACAGGCATGTTGCCCGCCTGATCATCAAGGGCGACCTCGATCCTGTCGAGGCGGTCTTTCCGTATACCGGCACCCGGCGACCCCACGAATATTACTGGTAATCTTCAGCGCGGGAATGAGAGGTCGTTCCCGCGTTCTGTTTCCGTCTGGATTTTCAGGCCAGTTTTGGCCTGCGTCCACGTTTTTTTTCCGGTACATGCGTGACCGGCACCTGATCTTCAGCAGTGGGGGCTATAACATCAGGTGCGGTCCTGGCTGCCCGCCCCAGTCCGATTTTCTGTGCCAGGGCAGAGCGTCGGGCTGCATAGGTGGGTGCTACCATCGGGTAGCTTGCAGGCAGGCCCCATTTCTCCCGATACTGTTTTGGCGTCATGCCATAGGCGGACTGGAGATGACGCTTGAGCATCTTCAGTTTTTTTCCGTCCTCCAGACAGACAACGTAATCTGGAAAGACCGATTTCTTCACAGGCACGGCCGGTACCAGATTCGGTGTTTCGGTTGTCGTCTGTTCCAGACTGCCGAGTGCCTGAAGCACCTTGGCGATGAGGCCGGGCAGAGTATCCGCCGGAACCGTATTGCTGCTGACATAGGCCGTGACAATCCGGGTCGTCAGTTCCCGCAGCGTGTCTGTTTCAGATGATTGTGTTTCGTAGTCAGTCATGGTCGTTTCCGTCTGTTGTCCTGTCATGTTCCCGGTCCCTGTCGAAGGCATGAAGCCCTGCGCGTCTCCAGCATATTTTCAGGTCGCCCGAAGCGGTATTCCTACCCCCCCGAAGCTGCCTTGCAATATCCAGGAAGGCCCCGAGCAGGGTGGCACGGTCATCATCAGTCAGATCGACCAGTCCTGCCTTCTGTACCAGGCCGCCCAGTTCGATCAGATGATGGGTGCGTTCCCGTCGCGCCTTCGCCCAGTCGCGCATGTCAGTACGTGCCTTTCGTGCCTGATGGCGATGGATCAGGGCCGCCTGCTTTCTGATCTGTCTTTCAAGCGCCAGAAGCTCCGCTCTGATCATTTCCGGTTCCTTTCCGGCCGCCCTTTTTTCCGCCTGCCTGAAAGAACGCCGTCCCCCGTTCGGTCCACCTCGCGACGGCTTCGGGTTTGCCGTCCGCCTGCTCGATAGCCGCAAGCAGTACACCGGCCAGCGCCTCGATCGACAGGGTATCGGCTCCCGTCGCCTCGACCAGTTCACCGAGCTGGATGGTTCTTTGCGCCTTAAGCTGCTTCGCCTTTTCCTGAAGCGCCTTCAGTTCCGTATCAATGTCCCGTGGTTTACGCATTTTTGGTCCCCTGTTCTGCTGGTTTGTGCCATACTCTATCACACAGGCGAGAACCGCGTCACTCATCCAGAGTAATCAATTCTTATGGCGCAGTAAAATGTGAGTGCGCGCTTATACGTCACTTCGTGACATGCGCTTAAGGGGTGTGATAGGATCGTGCTCATGGCGATCTATCACCTGCATGCAAAGGTCATCAGCCGCGCCACCGGCCGGAGCGCCGTGGCGGCGGCGGCTTATCGCGCAGCGTCCCGCCTGCATGATGTGCGGCTGGATCGCGACCATGACTTTTCCAACAAGAGCGGCGTGGTGTATTCCGAGATCCTGCTGCCCGATGGCGCGCCGGAACGGTTTCTTGATCGTGCGACCCTATGGAATGAGGTCGAGGCGATCGAGAAACGCAAGGATGCCCAGCTTGCCCGTGAGGTGGAGTTTTCAATCCCGCGCGAAATGACCCAGGCGCAAGGGATCGCGCTGGCACGGGATTTTGTGCGGGAGCAGTTCGTGGAACGCAGTATGGTGGCCGATCTCAATGTACATTGGGATATTGGTGAGGACGGACAGGCGAAGCCCCATGCACATGTGATGCTGTCCACGCGGTCTGTGGATGAGAATGGTTTCGGTGCGAAAGAACGCTCATGGAACGACAAGGAACTCCTGCTGACATGGCGGGAGCGATGGGCGTCACTTGCCAATGAACGGCTGGCCGAACTGGACCTGGACGTGCGGATCGATCATCGGTCGTTCGCGGCACAGGGGATCGACCTTGAGCCGCAGAACAAGATTGGTCCGGCCGGAATGCGCCGGGAAGAGCGGGGCGAGGATGCGGAACGGGTTGCTGATCATCTGGAGATCGCGCGACGCAATGGGGAAAAGTTGCTGGCTGAGCCTCATGTGGCGCTGGAGGCGCTGACGCGACAGCAGAGCACATTCATCCGGCAGGACCTGGCGCGGTTCGTGGACCGGCATACGGCGGACGCGGAACAGTTCAGTGCTGTCATGGTTCGGGTGGAGGCATGTCCGGAGCTGGTAGCGCTCGGGAAAGACGGGCACGGGCGAGAGCGGTTTTCCACACGGGAGATGATCGGGGTCGAGCAGCGGCTGGAAGAGGCGTCGCTCGCGATGGGACAGTCCCAGGGTCATGCGGTGCCGCTGGCGGTGCGTCGGGTAGCGATGGCGCGGGACGGGCTTGGGGACGAGCAGGCGCTGGCGGTGGGCGAGGTCACGAAGTCCCGCGACCTGTCCGTCGTGGTCGGGTATGCCGGGACGGGGAAGAGCACCATGCTGGGTGTGGCCCGTGAGGCGTGGGAGGCAGCCGGGTACCGGGTGCGCGGGGCGGCGCTGTCGGGGATCGCAGCGGAAGGTCTGGAAGCCGGGTCCGGGATCGAGAGCCTGACGCTGGCCTCCCTGGAGCGTGCGTGGGAACGTGGGTTCGACCTGCTGGAGCGCGGGGACGTGCTGGTGGTGGACGAGGCCGGCATGGTGGGGTCAAGGCAGATGGAGCGGGTTTTGTCAGCCGCGCGCGGGACCGGGGCCAAGGTGGTGCTGGTGGGCGATCCCGAGCAGTTGCAGGCGATCGAGGCTGGTGGGGCGTTCCGGGCGGTGGCCGAGCAGGTCGGGTCGGTGGAAATCACGACGGTGCGCCGGCAGCGTGAAGGCTGGCAGCAGGCGGCCACGAAGGAGCTGGCGACGGGGCGGACGGGGGAGGCGCTGGGTCGCTATGAGGCGGCTGGCCTGGTGCGTGGGCATGACACGCTGGAAGAGGCGCGGGCCGGAGTGGTGGCCGGGTGGGATGAAGCCCGGCAGGCCGCCCCAGAAGAAAGCCAGATCATGCTGGCGCATCGGCGTGTTGATGTGCGGGCGCTGAACGAGGCGGCGCGGGAGATCCGTAAGGACGCGGGGGAGCTGGATGCTGATGTCGAACTGTCGGTGATGACGGTTCAGGGGGAGAGGCGTTTTGCGCATGAGGACAGGGTGTATTTCCTGCGTAATGACCGGGACCTGGGGGTGAAGAACGGCACGTTGGGCACGGTGCGTGGGCTGTATGGCATGGATGAGGACCGGATCATGCTTTCTGTGCAGCTTGATGGTCCTGATGGCATTGGGACCGGACGGGTCGTGTCCGTGCGGCTGTGGGAGTATGACGCGCTGGATCATGGCTATGCCGCCACCATCCACAAATCGCAGGGTGTGACGGTGGACCGGGCGCATGTGCTGGCGACGGGGAGCATGGACCGGCACGGGGCCTATGTGGCGCTATCGCGGCATCGGGAGAGCGTGTCCGTCCATTGGGGCCGGGATGATGTGGGCGACCGGGACGGGCTGGTGAAGCAGCTGTCGCGCGAGCGGCTGAAGGATACCACGCTGGATTACCCGCATGTCCGGGATCAGGATGCCGGATTTGCGCGGCGGCGCGGGCTGCATGTCCCCGAGAGCGAGATCGTGGTGGAGCGTGAGAAGGCCGCCTCTGGCCCCCGGCAGGACAGGCAGGCTGAAGGTGTGCCTATGCCAGAGCCTGCGTCAGCACAGCAAAAACGCGGGATGTTCGATGGACTGGACCTGTCCGTGCGGCCGGGGCGTCGCACGGCGGAAAAAGACGTGTCGGCCGGGATGGATGCCGGGGCCGGTAAGGGGGAAAGTGGGGTTGAGCGTGAGGCTCCTGTCTCTCCCTTTGTGGGTTTGAGGCTGCCCCGTGTGCAGCGTGAGCAAGTGCCGGCCGGACTGGACGGGTTTGTACCGGGGAGTGACCCGCTTCAGCAGGCGGTGGAGCGGTATGCGCGGGCCTGGGTGGATGCCGAGCGCATGGTGCGTCAGGAGCTGCCGGTGCTGGAGCACCAGAAGAGGGCGCTTTTTGAAGCCGGTCGGGATTTGGAACGGGTCCGGCGTGGTGGTGAGGCGGATCTGCGGGCGGCGCTGAAGCATCAGCCGGAGATCCGGCAGGCGCTGTATGGTCTGGAAGGTCCGGCACGGGCGCGCAAACTGGTCGAGGGGCTGGAGCATGAGGACAGGGTGCGGAAGAGTCCGGATCTGCGGGCGGCGCGGTTTGTGAAGACCTGGGACGGGCTGAGCCGGGAGCAGCAGGGTGTGGCGCTGAAGGAGCTGAAGCGGGATGCGCAGCTTGAGTCCATCCTGCGGGAGAAAAGCCGCGAGCTGGGCATCAGGAAGGGATCGACGCTCGATCACGGGTTGCATCCCCATCAGCGGGAGCAGGCCCTCTCACGCTCCAGGTCGCGCGGTATGGATATGGGGATGTAGGATTTTTCTGGAAAGATATCGTATTTATATTTATGATATCATTTCAGAAATTAGGAGTTCTGTCATGTCTTCTGTGGTTATTCGCAATCTTCCGGAAGAGACGCATCGGGCGCTGAAGGCGCAGGCTGTGCTGCATGGACGCAGCACAGAAGCGGAGATCCGGACCATTCTGGAAGCTGCCGTCCGGCCCTCGCAGCGGGTGCAGCTGGGGTCGCTTCTGGCGTCTATTGGTCGTGAGGCCGGTGTGCGTGAACAGGATGTCACGACCTTGCAGGTTCGCGATCAAACTCCGGCCGAGCCGATGTCCTTCGAATGATCCTGCTTGATACCAATGTGATTTCCGAGCCGTGGAAACCTGCCCCTGAACCGCTTGTCCTGGCCTGGATTGATGCGCAGGCGATCGAGACGCTTTTTCTGTCCGCCGTCACAGTAGCGGAGTTGCGTTTCGGGATCGGAGCGATGCCGGCGGGTCGGAGACGTTCGGTGCTTCATGAGCGGTTGGAGCGGCAGGTTCTGCCCCTATTCGCGGGACGTGTCCTGTCGTTCGATCTAGCGGCGTCTCAAGCCTATGCCGAACTGATGGTGCGGGCTAGGTCAGAGGGGCGGGCAATTGGCAAGGCGGATGGCTATATTGCCGCGACCGCCGCATCTCGTGGTTATGCTGTAGCCAGCCGCGACGTGTCGCCTTTTGAGGCAGCCGGTGTGCGGGTTCTTAATCCGTGGGAGGGCGTCTGATGCCGGACACAGATCCCGCAGCGCAAGCTTTCGACGATCTGCGGGCTGAAGTGTCGGTGCTGCGTCGGGCTGTGGAAGCGTTGCCGCAGGCGTGGCGGGATAACCGACCGCCGGATTACACGGAGGATCTGGCCCGCGTCGTAAAAGCCATGAACGCGGTTAGTACGCGGATGAAGGCGATTGAGGACACTCCAACGCTGAAAATGACGCCTCAGGCGTATGGGCAGGGGATACGGGAGGAAGGACTAGGGCCTGTTAGATCTTAAAATACTTCCTATATTGTATGGATTGAAGAAGGAGACGGAACAGGCACTTTCACTGATGAGACATGGGCGATCTGGGAACCGCTGATTGAG
>NZ_WOSX01000060.1 GCF_011516735.1 Acetobacter fallax
CTGCGCTCGGGTGATTTCAGTCCAGGCCATCTTGATCTCATCAGGTTATCGCAAACCCATGAATCATAACCCGCTGAAATCACTCAACTCATTTTCGGTCAGACACTAAGATACGCCCGTGGGACTATGCGAACCTTTTACGAGGTTATTGCATATTATCATGCCATGTCTCTCGACTGGTGGTTCGTAGACATGCGCCAGTTGCGCTGCGGTCGTCGGGAGTTGGATGAAGACAGGGGACATCCATTTCTGTTCCTGGACTTTCAGGCGACGACCATAAAAATATCCAAGTCTGACCACGCACTATACGATCAGGCACCTTATTGCCCGTCTGGCGTGCTTATTGGGCCCGATACAATGCCCGCCATTCGTGACCGCAACAGATCATATATGCATCTGCCGGAAAGACTTCAGTTGCGTAACCCGCGCTCCGGGTTCCTGCCCGGTGATTACCCAAGATAAGAAAATATCATCAACGTACTGACGCTTTAGCAGCCTGTCGGGCTGGGTTACCCTCGGAAGTGCCGCGGCTGTAGGTGATGAGATTAGCGGCTTCATCCCGTTTGACCGATCCCAGCCGTATCTTCTGCCGCCTGATCTAAAGTCGTGGCTTCCTGCTGACTATATGGCGCATTTCATTGTCGCCGCTGTTGAGTGGGTTCCGATGACCGCGTTCTGCTTGCCGGTGCGCACGGGTGGCAAGGCGGAGTATCATGCGCGTCTAATACTGACCCTTCTGATCTTTGGTTACGCGAACGGGATTTTTCTCCTCACGGTGGATCAAGCGGACGACATATCGTGACATCGGGGGCACTTCGTGGCGGCGAACCAGAATCCGGATCACGACACGATTGCTGCCTTTAGCAGAACGAACCGGAAGGCTATTGAAGCGGCATTTACGCAGGTCCTGCGTGAACAGTTGGCTGTGGATATCACGAAACTGATGAAACAGGCGGAGCACGCGGACGCCACCGATAGTGATCTGAAGGCATTGCCGGAAGAACTTGCACGCTGGGAAACGCTGAAAGCGAAATTGGATGAAACCTGTGCCCGTTTGGAAGCCACGCGAAGGTGCGGGCAAGTGGCTGCGACGAAAAACGAAACTATCGTTCTTAAATAATCCGGCAATCAGACCACTTAAACTGGTCACGAAATCGGTTAGGCGGACTGCCGAGGGTCTTTCGGAATGCAAACGCAAACGCGGATGCCGTGGAATAACCAAGTGCGTGCGCAACCTCTCCAACTGGCAGGCCTGATGACAGCATGCCAACGGCGGCCTGCATCTGCACCTGTCGGCGATAGTGACTGAAGCTCATGCCGACCTCAGCTTCAAACAACCGGGCCAGCGTCCGACTGCTGGCCCCAGCCACATCCTGCCATTCGGACAGTGACCTGCCATCCGCCGGAAAGGCCATCAGCGCATCCGTGACACGCCGCAGCCGTGTATCCGAAAGACGCGGTACACCCAGAGGTTCGGAGTGTGCCGATGCGATCTGGTCCAGCAGCACCGCCACCATACGCGACGCCGGTGAAGGAACAGGATAATATGCTGGGCATCTGGCAACCGCATCAATCAGTGCTTGCAACAGCGTTGTAAGGGCGATGATGCGACAGGCTGGCAGAAAATCACGGCACATCTGCGGCGCAATCAGCACGGCACGCAGCCTGCTTTCCTTGGGGCTATGAACGGCATGCACCACACCCGGTGGCAGCAGGAGTGCCCGCCCGGGCGGTAACAGCCACTGATTCTCTTCGGTCGTGACGCGGATCACGCCATGCGTGGTCGCCAGAAGCTGTCCAAGATCAGCGTGGCAATGAGGTTCGACATCCGCAGCTTCCACATGATGCTCTGCATGCACGCGCACTGGACGTAACTCTGTAGGAGGCGTGCGATCAGCAAGACTGCTGGCCTGCAGGGATCGGGATTGCTTCATCTGGCATATTTTCGACAGTTTATGGCATCCTGTCGAGCGCTGGATAAAAAATCAGTCTGTATAGCAGAGAGTATGACACGTTCCGCGAAAACGCTTCTGCCCTGGCTGATGATCTTCGGTGCCGGGGTCTGTCTGCGGACCGGAATTGCATCCCTCTCTCCCATCCTCGACCGGATCGAACGAACTCTTGCCATCTCCAACGCCGAACTGGGCTTGCTGACCACACTTCCAGTCCTGTGCATGGGCGGCCTCTCCCCGCTCGGGCATAGGCTGGAACGGCGACTTGGCCTGAAACGCTCCATGATAATGGCATTGGCGCTTCTGACGATCGTCCTGCTGCTCCGCCTCGACGGTGGCAGCTATGGAGTGCTGCTTTTCACGGCCGTCGGGGTAGGCGTGGTCGACGCAATCATCCGGCCGCTACTGTCGGGTTTCATCAAGGGTGAGTTTGCCTCCCGCGCACCGGCAGCCATGAGCGTCTATGCGGCCAGCATGGGCGTAGGTTCAGCCGTGGCCGCGTTCGGAACGCCCCGCATCAGTGACGTCACCGGGAGCTGGCCGCTGGGGCTGGCTATCTGGGCGCTTCCCACGGCACTTGCCGGGTTTTGCTGGATACTATGGCGTGAGGATATTGCTGCGCCTGCTCGCTCCGCGTCACAGCCCTCTCTCACGATCAGCCGGAGCGGCATTCTTGAACTGACGCTGTTCTTCGGTCTTCAGGCTGGGATCAATTACGTCGCAATAGCGTGGCTGCCGTCCCTGTATGGTGCCCTGGGCTATTCTGACCATACTGCAGGGCTTCTTGTCGCCATCATGATGCTGTTCCAGACGAGCATCAGTTTTTGCATGCATGTCATCATGCGCGCTCTGAAACTTACAACCATCAAGGCAGCCCTGATTTTTTCCGGCCTCGCCATTCTGGGTACGCTCAGCCTGCTGCTCGCAAAGTCGCTGCCATGGCTGGCACCTTTGATGATCGGAATTGCGACGGGAGGCCTGTTCCCGATAGCGCTCCTCCAGCCTCTGGATTTCGCACACGGCAGATCAGAGGCGACACGGCTGACCGGGCTCACCCAGACGGGCGGTTATCTGCTTGGCGGTATCCTGCCGTGGATTACAGGTTTGCTGATCGATCAGCTCGGCGTTGCCCCGGCACTCCTGACGTTGCTGGTTGGTAGTGCTGGCTCGCTTGCTGTGGTTACGGTGGCGATCGAGCGCACTTATCAGAAATGACATAGCCTGCCACGAATGTCTGCTTTCCGGTCCATTCTGGAATGATCTGAATGTCCTAGATAGAGCGTAAGCAGTCTGTCTGGATCTGTCTGCGTGGTTGCCGGAGCTTCTGTCCGGGTGACAGACTTATCCTCATGAAGTGAACTTTTTCGGGTCGAATTTCGTGGCGAACGGCGGAGTGTCATTATCTTCTGGTTTTCGACAGACGCCCTGTTTTCGGGATGCGTAACGAAACGGCCGTTCCCGTGCCTGATGCACGTGCGCGCAGAGGCAGGCGCAACCCACCTGCCTCCGTATGACCATCAGGGGGCCATCGGCGACAGGAGAACGGATGCGGCCCCATCGCGCGCGTCTAATCCGCCGTGAAAACAAACCTCGACGTCATACACCGCCAGCCGGGCATTCCCGCGAGCGGCTCCTCATCAGGCGGGGGCGGAACACGGACTCCCGAAAGGGCCACCAGCTGGTTGGCCGGCGCTTTCTTAAGGAGAAAGTCCAGCAGTGTTTCCGCGCAGGCCTGTCGTGCCGAGGGACCTGCGCGGGTCATCAGATGGATATTTTCCGGAACAAGCTCGAGAGCAGCTAGCTGCAACCCAAAATCGGAGATCCACGGGCAGAAATGCCGGATTCCTGTGTACAGGCATAAATCGTAGGGCGGATGGTCATGCGGCCCTCCGAGGAGCCGCCGTAAAAAATGCATGTGGTATCCAGCGAAAATCAGCGGTGCCGCACGTCCTGACGGCATCAGTCCACGGAACAGGCTGTCATTGACCGTCAGGTGTGGTTGTCCCGCATCGTCCAGTGTTTCTTCAAGACACCCGCACCGCTGGCTCCAGTCCGAGATCCAGGTCATTGACGATCCCGCCTCGAAAAAACCCTCCCGATGAGAGAGGATGATTGGAGCGCCGTGAAACGGCGCCCCCAGGTTTTGAGGAATCAGATCGATCAGGCAAAGACGACCTGCGGGCCAGCGCGGCAGGTGAACCGGACGCGCCGTCACGACACCCGCTTCCGCAGGCCGGCGACGATTTGCAGAAAACGCTGTCTCAGCCGGTCAGGTTCAAGCATCTGGTCCAGATACCAGACTTCGGGCTGAATCCCGGCCGCTTCGTAGACCAGAAGACGGCGATCGAACTGAGCCAGCAATTTCTGTTCCCACTCATTCCTTGTGACACGGTCAGAGCCACACGCCCCGACGATTTCGATATGCTGGACCTGCGACCGAAGCCGCACCGCGATGTCGGAATGAAACCGCCTCTGGCTGTCGGAACTGATGGCAGCCTCAAGATCAACCGCGACGTCATCGGGAACGACTGGCACGATCGCTTCATACACGATCCTTTCGACTACGGAATTCAGGCATGTGCCGTCGGAGGCAATGTTCCCGTACGATGGAAGATCGGGCCATTTCGCCTGCGCGATTTTCAGGAGATTGGCCCAGACCCACGTAGCGCGATCACCAAGGTGCATAAGGTGCTGGCCCTGGGGTAACAGATATCGGAACAGACTGGATGGCGGCTGCACACGCAACTTCATTGCCAGTGTGCGGTACAGGTGAAGATCGGCTTCGGTCGGTTCAAGGAACGAAGAGCGCGCGACGAAGTGCCGGCCCGTCATCACGGACGGGCATGTGGTAAGAAGCATGACTTTGTCTTTCGGAAAAAATGGAATCACTGCGGCCTGATTCAGGCCGCAGTCGGCCGGATGAATCAGGGAACGAACCTGATCAGTTCATTGAGCGTGTGCTCAGACAGCAGTGTTTCGATGATGCGTGCGAGCACATGGATTTGTGCAATGGCTGAGCCGGGGTGGGCTCCGCCCGTCCCGGTGAAGCCGTAGTGGCATCCGAGTGCATTGATGGCGTCCGGTACCCTGCTCAGTTCGGGAAACAGTCCGCGGACTACTGAAACAAAATGGATGTAGCGCACCGGGTCCATTGGGGTCGGGGTGATCCAGTGCGCCGCACGCTCGTCGGCAAGGACAACAACATCCGGCGAGCGGCCTTGCATACTGAGAGCCCCGTCTTCGTCGTCCACAACTGATGGGCCGGGTCGTTCGAGAATTTCCGCCCGGAGCAGGTCGCTGGCAGGCAGAAGCATCCCGGGGCCGACAGCGTCCTGCATTTTTACAGAAACGGGCTGGTCCGCAGGAAACCACAGTGCGAAATGCTCAGACTGAAGCGGCTGCCCTGTGTCTGAGGCAAAACCGAGGTCGTAGAGGCACACGGCCCAGACCGTTTCGCGGGTCCTCGCGCCCGACGCCGGTTCAGGCCGCAGAGACTCAACTCCGGGCACGAGGCTGACAATTCTGATCGTCAGACCAGAACTGTTTTGAAGTTCCTGTCTCATGCGATGCACTCCTCTGCAGTGGAGTGATGGACAGCGGAAGGTGACGGTCCGGACTCAGCAAGGCTCTGCGCGAATGCGCGGTCCAGGTTCGCGGCGACCTGCTCGACGATGAGCACGATGCCTTCAAGGCGAGGATCCTGTAGCCCGGTGCATGGAGACCTGATGATCTCCCGCAGAGAAGGAAGGACAACCCCATTCAGGACTGCCGTTGCATCGTATAGCTGATCGACCGGGTCATAGACCGGTTCGACGGATTTCTGGGAATTCATGATAAACGATCTCGAAAAGAGTGAGACCACAGAGAGAGAGGAAACCTCTTTTGTTCGAAGCACGAACCCACGGCCAACGGCCGCTCTGGGGTGAGGACGACAATGTCCTCAACCCGCGAAGCCAAAGATGAAACAGAACCCCAAAAGAGTCCGTGCGTCTGATTTCTGGTGAACAACCGGGGCGTGTGAAGAGAATACATTGCCGGGGGATAACCGAAAGCTGACAATCCTTTTGGCCATCTGATCGCCACTGGTCCCCGATCTCTCGCTGCAAGATCATCTCGTTCGGTATTTCGAGGTTTCCCGTCCGAAACTTCTGCACCTCCGAAGACATGGATCAGGGTGATCATGACTTAGAAAGCGATTGGCTCAGGCAATCTGCACCGCCGTCCCCATGGCAGGGGACGGCGCGACACCGTGAGGTGGCGCGTGCATCAGGAATGACGCGCCCGTAGGGTGCTGACGCCCCCGGCAGGGCACGAAGGAAAACATTAGTGTAAGCGGTTGTTTTCCAAGGTTTTTCGGAGCTTTGCTCCAAAAATCTGTTATCGTGCCTTTTTGATAGTTTCCCAGTCCTAAGGTGAATCTTTTGAACGTGTCTTAGTGGTCTGGCTTCTGATCCTCGTTCATCCAGACCTCCCTTATGACTGGGAATATCGGTTTTCTGCGGTTTTTAAGGCCCGTGTGAGGCATCTCCGGGCCCTTTTGCGGTCTCTATCAGGCGGTTGGGCCAGACGGCTTCTGGGCCTGAAATATGGCGGTTTTCTGCGGGGTCGTTTTCCCGGAATCGGGTCTGATGGTTTTTCCGTAGAAACCTGTCACACGTTCAGGAATATAGCGGTTTCTGGTGCTTTTCAGAATGTAGGGTGGTTTTCTGTCTGTTTCTGATGGGCTTCGGATTTCCAGCGTGATGTTGAACGTGACTGAGCGTTTTCGGGATTTCACATGATGATTCGGGATCGGGCCGTAGATTCGACGCGTGCGAAGTTTTGGGGGGTAGCGTTCAGGAGCACGTCAGGTTTTCGGCGTGATGTTGTACGTCCCTGAGCGTTTTCTGGATTTCACATGATGATTCGTGATTGGACCGTAGATTCTTAGCGTCGTGCAGTTTTTACGATGATGGTGAACGTCGGCAGAAATCGAACGTGGTGTCGAACGTGCCTGAGCTGTTTTGAGATTTCAGATGATGATTCGCGTTCAGGACGTAGTTTCCGAGCGCGGGAGGTTTTTTGCGTGTGTCTGAATGGTGAGCGATTTCTGGTTGTTTTTGATCTTTGTCCGGCGAGCCGGATCGAAAGCAAAAGACGGGCCTCCCCCTCCCCATTTTCGGCTGCATGGTTCTGATTAAAAAACCAAGCGATAGGGATATAGTGAATCATGCCAACACTTCTGCGCATTAATAGATTTCGTGTCGTGATTTACACGGCAGATCATTTACCGATGCACGTTCACGTCATAAGCGCGGATGGGGAAGTGTGACATGAAGGAAGCGACGAGCGCGGATAAACCTTGCAGACACCGCATGAGGAACCGTTGCCCTATGGAACGCGCCTGCCTTACGAGCCGCCTGCTCGTATCAGGCGGGCTTTCCTGCCAATTTCAATCACCGCTTTCCAATGGCGTTAAGATGAGTTTGCCCGCGGATCTGTTACAGGATTTGCAGGGCACTTCTCTGAATGATCTGGCTGAGATCGAAATCACTCCGCTGGGTAATGGCCTTCACTGGCCCCGCTTTGATGCCGATATTGTGGTCGAAGGTCTCTGGTCTACGGTCTCCGAATCTCGATGGCAGTACAGACGGGATGCGCAGGCAGGTCATCCGCCAGCCCGGCAAAGACGGCAGCAACTCGTCGGAATGGGGCTAAAAGCGGTCGGCCAGAAAGCGTAGCGTAAACACAGTTGCCAGTCAGTGTCGTCTCTTTCTAAGAGATTGCTATCAAGAGTCAGATCGGCATTCTGGATACTGATCCCAACGAGATCACGGTCGCCATTTCTGTGGAAGGTTTTACCCTTCTGCAGAACACCTGAAAGCCCCGATGGGCCTGCCCATACATCACCGTGACTCCCTTTGATCATCTCTGATGGTGCGGGCACTGAGTGAACAGGTGCCTTTCCTCTCCGAGGACGGCAACATGTCGGATTATGCAGTCACCATCATCCAATGCCTGGTTTGACTATATCCACGTTATGACAGAGATTATTTTACAGATGGGATCGCGGCATAAGGTCTGACGGATGAAGGAGAGGGTGGAACAGACCGGTAATTTTGCCTTTCTGGCAAAAGACGCGCCGGAACTGACCAAACTGGGTCAACTCGCCGAACATTTCTTCCTTCTCGACCCGCCGACATCTCTCATCAAGACGCGGCAGCTCGCGGAACTGACGGCCAAGGATATCGCCGCCAGGCATGGTGAACTGCCCGACACGCGCGCTACCTTTGACGACGTCCTTCGCGCTCTTCAGAGACGCGGATTGCTGCAACGTCAGATTGCCGACCTGTTTTTTCATATCAAGCGCGTCGGCAATGCGGCCGTTCATGAAAACGCAGGCACACGTTCTGAAGCGCTTGAAGCGCTTAAAATGGCCCGGCTGATCGGTATCTGGTTCCATCAGGTTTACAATCAGGCCCCCAATTTCCGCGCTGGACCGTTCGTCCCGCCCCGGCCGCCGGAAGACGCGACACCGGCTCTGCGTGAGGAAATCGAAGCTCTGCGCAAAGCCGTTTCCGATAGCACGGACGCCGAAGCAAAGGCCCGTATGGCCGCGCAGGAAGCCATCGCAGCGCAGGCAACCCTCCAGGAGCGCGCGGCCAGGGAAGCTGAAGACCGCGCATTCTGGGAGACTTACGCCGCCGAGGCGGACCGGGAACGTCAAACAGCCGAACGCACTCTGGCGCAGATGCAGGCTCAGGCCGTCGCCTCACCTGTGGCAGAACTTTCGGATCTGGCGCAGATGGCCGATCAGAAAGCGCAGGAACTGGAGATCGACGAGGCGACCACCCGCGTGCTCATCGACGCGCAGCTTCGTGCCGCAGGCTGGGAAGCGGACAGCAGGACCCTCCGCCACGCCAGAGGCACGCGCCCCGAAGCGGGGCGGGCGATCGCCATTGCGGAATGGCCGACCGAAAGCGGTCGCGTCGATTATGCGCTTTTTATTGACGGTCAGGCTGTCGGCGTCATCGAAGCCAAGCGTTCCATCAGGAACGTGGCTGGACGCCTTGGACAATCCAAACGCTACGGTCGGGATATCATCCTGACTCCCGAACAAAAACTGACTTTTACCCCATCAGACGATGCCACGGCGTTTCGTGTTCCGTTCGTATTCGTGACCAACGGTCGTCCCTATTTCAAGAGACTGGAAGCCCTCTCGGGCATCTGGTTCTGGGACGCCCGTACCGGGGAGCCCCAACGTGCCCTGATGGACTGGTTTTCGCCGCGTGACCTGACCGCAAGACTGGAGCAGAAGCTCGATTCCACAGTTCTGGAAGATCCCGACCGCCAGCTCGGCGTGACGGGATTGCGTGATTACCAGATTGAAGCTGTTCATGCTGTCGAGGCGGCCATCGCCAACAGGCAGCGTCGCCTTCTCATCGCCATGGCGACCGGAACCGGCAAAACCCGCCTTGCCATCGCGCTGATGTACGAGCTTCTCCGCGCCCAGCGGTTCCGGCGCATCCTGTTCCTGGTCGACCGGAAAGCCCTCGGTATCCAGACGCTGGATTCCATGAGCAATACCGAAACCGCCAGCCTGCTCAAATTCGATAAGATCTTTCCGATTGCCGGAATGGACAAGGTGATCCCCGACCTTGAGGACAGGGTTCAGGTTTCCACCGTGCAGGCCATGATCCGCCGTCTCTTTGATAACCCGGACGGCCAGCATCCGACACCCGGCAGCTACGATCTCATCATCATCGATGAGGCGCATCGTGGTTATGTGCTGGATGCCGAATTGCGAGATGACGATCTCGGTTTCCGCAACCTGGACGATTACCTCTCCGCCTATCGCCGCGTCCTCGATTATTTTGACGCCACCCAGATCGCCCTGACGGCAACGCCGGCCCTGCATACGAGAGAGATTTTCGGCGCACCGGTCTTTCATTACAGCTATCGTCAGGCCGTCATCGCGGGACATCTTATCGACCATCGCCCGCCACGTCGCATCACGACAGCTCTCAGCCAGACGGGCATTCACTTTGACGCAGGCGAGGAAGTCGCCGTCGTGGACTCCCGCACCAATCAGGTCGATCTCTTCGATCTTGAAGACGAAGTCGATTTCGAGGTCGCCGAGTTCAACAGGAAGGTCCACACGGAACCCTTCAACCGCGCAGTGGCCACCGCCGTCGCGTTGGAATGCCCGCCGGACAAGCCCGGCAAGACGCTGATCTTCGCGGCCCGCGACACGCATGCCGATATTCTGGTCAAGGCGCTGCGTCAGGCGTTAACCGAAGAATATGGTCCCCAGCCGCATGACATGGTCGAGAAGATCACCGGTGAGGTCGATCGCCCGAATGAGCGGATTAAGGTCTTTCGCAGTGACCCTCGCCCGAAATACGTCGTCACCGTCGATCTGCTGACCACGGGGATCGACATCCCTTCCATCGTCAACCTCGTCTTCGTGCGCCGCGTCAACAGCCGTATCCTGTATGACCAGATGATCGGTCGCGCCACACGCCGATGCGACGAGATCGGCAAGGAATATTTCCGCATTTTCGATGCGGTCGATATTTACGCCAACCTGCAAACCGTCACCGACATGAAGCCGGTAGTAGTCAATCCCTCACTTAGCTTCGCGACTCTTCTTGGCGATCTGAACCGCGCATCCACGGATGAAGACCGTACATGGGTCCGCGATCAGATCGTCGTCAAACTGCGCCAGCGCGTCCGTCATATCGACCCCGAATACGCCGCACCGCTCGAAGCCGTGCTCGGCCCCCTGACCGCCCTGCCAGACCAGCTCCGTGACGCACCGCCATCGGCGACGGCGGATCTGTTCGCCCGGCATCCGTCCTTCGCGACCATCCTCGACCACGCGGGGCACCGCCCGCGTCCGAACGGCGTCTATATCTCGGAGCATGAGGACGAACTTGTCTCCATCACCGATACCTTCGGGACACAGGCCAGTCCCGCCGACTATATCGAAAGTTTCGAGGCCTATATCCGCGCCAACATGAACGCGCTTCCGGCCCTGATCGCGGCAACACAGAAGCCCCGTGACCTCACCCGGCAGGATCTTAAGGATCTCGCTACCGCACTGGATGAACATGGTTTCTCCGAAGCCAGTCTCCGCCGCGCTTACGGCACCGCACGCAACGCCGACATCGCCGCCCACATTCTCGGCTTCGTCCGGCAGGCTGCTCTCGGCGATGCACTGGTGCCCTACGCAACCCGCGTGGAAAACGGCGTACAGAAGATCCTAGCCTCCCGGAACTGGACGCCCAGACAGACACAATGGCTGAACCGTATCGGCCGCGCCCTGAAAGACCAGCCCGTGGGTGATCCGGCCCTGCTGTCCGACCCGCTGTTTGCACAGCAGGGCGGCTTTGACGTGATCAACCAGACCTTTGATTCTGGCCTTGGTGATGTATTGAAGGATCTCAATGCCGCCATCTGGTCCGACGAATCAGAAGGAGGCCGAGCCGCGTAACAGGAAGTGTCTGACGTATGAATCCCGCTGCCGATCTGGTGAACAAGCTCTGGCGCCTTTGCACCCTGCTCCGCAAGGATGGCGTCACCTACCAGCAATACGTCACGGAACTGACCTATCTGCTCTTTCTGAAAATGGCGTCCGAGCAGAAGGACGAGACGCGCATTCCCGCGCAATACCGCTGGAAAGTCCTCAAAAGCGCCAACGAAACCGAAGTTCTCAAACTCTATCGGCAAGCCCTGATCGACCTCGGGGACGGGGAAAAGGTTTCTGACCGCGCCATCGTCTCCATCTTCCAGAACGCCGCGACAATCGTGCGCGATCCGGCGAACCTGCGCAAACTCATTAATGCCATCGATGAGTTGCACTGGTTCACGGAAGAGCGTGACTCCTTCGGCGATGCTTATGAAGGTCTGCTCCAGCGTATGGCGGAAGAGACCAAACGCGGCGCCGGTCAGTATTTCACCCCCCGCGCCCTGATCGACGTCATGGTGCGTCTGATGCAGCCGGAAGCCGGCGAGATCATCGAAGACCCGGCCAGCGGCACCGGCGGCTTCCTGATTGCCGCAAATCTGCATATGAAGGCCGAAACGGACGATTACTTCACCCTGTCACCCAAGCAGCAGGCATTCCAGCTTCAGGACGCGTTACGCGGCATCGAAAACGTCCCAGACACCTATCGCCTGCTACTGATGAATCTCTATCTGCACAGCATCGACCCGAACAATATCGTGCTCGGCGACACGCTCAGTCCGACCGGTGCGCGCCCACAGTTCAAAAATATCGATCTGATCCTGACCAACCCGCCGTTCGGCCCCGCAGGTGGGCCGCCGACGCGCGACGATCTGACGATCTCCTCGTCCGTCTCCTCCTACCAGCTTCCCTTCGTGGAACACTGCATTCGCGCCCTGAAGCCGGGAGGTCGGGCCGCCGTCATCATCCCTGATAACGTGTTGTTCGATGACGGGCGCGGTAAGGCCCTGCGCAAAATGCTGATGAACTGGTGTGACCTGCACACGATCCTGCGCCTTCCCGTCGGCATCTTCTACGCCCAGGGCGTGAAAACCAACGTGCTGTTCTTCACCCGTTCGGAAGACGAAGCGCCGGTCGAGGACGCCACGAAAGCTGTCTGGATCTACGACGCCCGCTCCGGCGCGCCGTCCTATGGCAAGACCAACCCGTTCCGCATCAGCGATCTGGATGATTTCGTCAAAGCCTTCGGCTCGGACCGTAATGGACGCGCAAAACGCAAGGATCAGGGCGAGGAAGGCCGTTTTCGTCGCTTCACACGCAAGGACATCGCAGCAAGAGGCGACAATCTTGACATCACCTGGCTGAAAGACACGACGGATCAGGCGGAAGACGGGTTGGAAACTCCGGCGGATATCGCAGCGACTATCGAAAGCCATCTGAAATCGGCTCTGGAAGAAATCGCGGCGCTGATGGCGGACCTTGAGGGGGATGCGGGGGATGTCGGCGCGGAGGCAGTGGAGTGATGTTGCCGAAAGGATGGGTTGAGACGACGCTCGGTCACATTGCGGCTTTCAACCCTAAACACAAATCCGATCTTCTGCCGGAAAGCAATGTATCATTTGTTCCAATGTCGGCCATAGATGAACATAGCGGCAAAATAGTTGAGTCTGCTTCGCGGAAATATAAAGAGGTGTCGAAAGGCTATACGCATTTCTCAGATGGAGATGTAATTTTCGCGAAAATCACGCCTTGTATGGAAAACGGCAAAGCCGCCATTGCACAAGACCTTGTGAACGGACTTGCCTGCGGCTCAACCGAATTTTTCGTGTTTAGACCAGAAGGGATCGAAGCCAGTCTCTTATGAGGTGGTCCCGTCCGTTCGGACAGTTTTGCGGGCTTGATAAGCTATACCCGGTTGTTGTTATGCCGCCCTTCTGACGGCGTTGCTGTTGGCCATCTGGTCCGGGGTTAA
>NZ_WOSX01000061.1 GCF_011516735.1 Acetobacter fallax
ACGCCTATCACTGTATCCTTCATCTGCCGTCCTTTCGCGCAGTCGTTTCTTCCAACGACCATTCTGGCACATTGCGATGCCGTGCGGGGAGGACGGCAACCACCCCATCTCCCAGACCTCAGAATTCACGTCTTGTAAAAATTTCGGCTCTTCCCCTGTCTGAGTCCTGATCAGATGCAGAAGCAGAGCATGATAGGCCGCCCGTTCGTTCAGGGACGTAACAGGATATTTTATCAGGTCACGTCGTTCCGCCACCGTGAAATGACTCCATTGTCGAAGACTGAGCTTCACCCCACACAGGTCGAGCTTCATACGCACAACCATCGGGATACACCGTAATGTGTCGGCAAAATCCATTTCAAACCTGAAAAGATGCGTTTCACGCATGCGGGTCCTCGTTTCACAGAGAAGGCGCATGGGCGTGGAGCAGTCTGGCGTCCGGAGAATCTGTCCAGAACACAAGATTGCCGCACTCGTCATGGTCCAGCCACCCGAGCGCCGCCATGTCGTTTATGATCCACTTGATATCCGGGAACTGAACTTCCCCCCCTGCAAAACCAAGTGTTTCCTGAACAGTGCCACCCGGAAGAATGCGAAATGTCGCCTCCCGAGGCAGTGTCAGACCACCTTCAGACAGAGGAAGAGCCAGAATTTCCGCGATCTCCTCTCTGTGTTCAGGCATCCGGCAGAAAGACAGGCTCTCCTGCATGGCCGAAAACATGCGTCGGGCCGTATCCGCGCTTCTGAACAGAGCGTCCGAAACCACAAGCATCTTTTCAAGATGATCTGGAAGAACCGTGGAGGAACCTCCGACACAGAAAGCCAGACCAATCTGTTCCGCCTCCATTCCCCACGGTGCGCCGACACAGCACCCATCAATCTCTTTTTCCGAAAAGGCGCTGATCATGTCAGTCGGCGGCATGACCAGAATCTCGACCTCGCGGTCCATGTCGACATCGATCATTTTCAGAAAACGTCTCAGGATCAGAAGATGGGTGGAATAGATGTGAACGACGGCGATACGCGGCTTTCTCCCGATCGCGGCCTGCCAGATATCAAATATCTCCCTCCCCTCCGCGCCCGACTTCCAGACACCCTTCACCGGATTGACGCCGCGGAGCATGATCGTATTGCCACCCCGGCTGATCCTGCTCAGAGGATGCAGCACCGTATCGTGCCCACGGCGTCCGAGCATCGTCATCAGAGCGAGAGGAGCAAAAAGAACAGCCGCGTCCAGACGGTTCCACGCAAGACCGTCAGCTATGTTGGCCCACGACGGTGAGACTACGATCTCGGTTTCCAGACCGTACCGGGCAAAGATGCCCTTCTGTCGCGCCATGATAACCGGAGCACTGTCGGCCAGTTTCAGTACGCCTATACGGATCGGTACGCTCATCATGCATCACCCTTTTTCTGCGCGGCGAGATATTCCTGTGCAACAACGGCGAGTTTACGCGATGTCTGCATGGCGCGACGCTGGAACCAGCGATGCGCCTGAACTTCGCCGGTCTTTTCATTTTCCATGAAAAATCTTTTCGCCTGCTCGATTATCCTCCGTTCGGCAAGTGCACGCTGAGCTTCCGCCAGCTCATCGCGCGCACGACGGAAGCGGCCATAAAGCGCTATGGCAGTACGCAGGAGCGGCTTGACGTCCTGCGGCAGCGCCTCCAGCACGTTATAGGAACAGATACCCGTATCGAACGCTGTCTCCATCAGTTCCACGTCATCCTCATCGACAAACAGGGCAACAGGCCGTTCCTGTGCCGAACGGGACAATGCCCGAATACTGTCCAGTGCATCGCGATCTGCTCTTTCCATATCCACCAGTACGACATCCGGTCCGTGCAGCTGCACCGCATCGATCAGAGCCATTCCGGCGGGAACGGTCAGCACCTCAAGAGAGGTGTCCGCGCGCAGGGTTTGCGACAGCGCCTGTCCACGTTTGGGATTGGCGTCCGCAACCAGAACCTTGAGCGACGCGCGTGACCGGTCAACATCATTCATCAGTAGACATCACGCAGATAGCGCCCCTCGCGCGTCAGGTTCGCAACGAATGCATCAGCATCGCCAGCGGACAGATTGCCGTGACGGGCGACGATCCTGCGCAGGGCCGCGTCCACATCCCGGGCCATGCGCGCCGCATCGCCACAGACGTACACCGAGGCCCCGTCACCCAGCCAGTTCCATAGTTCCGTCCCCGCCTGCTCCATCCGGTCCTGCACATAGATCCGCGCAGGCTGATCACGGGAAAACGCCGTATCCAGACGGGTCAGCAGGCCTTCTTTCAGAAAAGCGTCCAGCTCGTCGCGATAGTAGAAACTCTCTTCTGCATGACGCTCTCCAAAGAAAAGCCAGCTCTTTCCAGAAGACTTCCGTGCCGCACGCTCCTGAAGAAATCCTCTGAACGGCGCGATGCCTGTTCCCGGCCCGACCATGATGACACTCACGCCATCATCCCTGGGAAGCCGGAAATGCGTAGTGGGCTGGGTAAAGACCGGGACAGCCGCGCCGTCTTCCAGCCCGGTGAGCCAGTTCGAACACACACCCGGCCAGGGTGAAACATTGATGCCGACAGTAAGTTCCACAACCCGTCCGGAAATGCGCGGCGAAGAGGCAATCGAATAGAGACGCGGCTGCATACGGCGGAACAGGGAGGGCACGTCCTGCACAGTCACCTTCAGCGAGCCTTCTTTCAGAAGATCGGGCAGAAATCCCGTCTCGCAGCCGCCGAGTGCTGCCAGCATGGCCTTGTTGGGTCTGGAAAGATCGAGATGCCGCACAAGCGCTTCTCTCAGCCCCACCGTACCACATCCACGCAGCACGACGGGAACATCCTCCGGAAGCCCGAGCCCGGAAAGGACTGTTTCGACGGTAGCCTCAGGATTGCACGGCCATATGCCAAGCGCATCACCCGGCTCCCACTCCAGACCGGTCTCACTGAGATCAAGACCGATCCGCCGTGTGTCCCTCTCACAGTCAGCCGAACAAAGGCGCTGGTTGATACTCAGCCGCGCCATGACCGGCGCTTCACGTGTGCCGGAGGCGGGAGCGGGAACTGTCTCCACAGTAGCAGGGGCAGCAGGGGCAGCAGGCGCGGGCGCAACGTTTGACTGCCCCAGAGCCACCAGCATGGCCCCCCGCCACGTTTCGACCTCATCGTCAAAATCCGGTTCGCAATCGACGCGTTCCAGAAATGGTGTCGCACCCAGTTCCCGAAGCCGTCCGTCCAGAGCGCGCCCAAAACCGCAGAAATTCGCATAGGACGAATCACCGAGCGCGAGAACGGCGAAGGTCAGATCGGTCATCGGTGTCTCCCGCTCCCTGAGCCGGTCCCAGAACGGTGCGGCACAGTCCGGAGGATCACCGTCGCCAAAGGTGGAGACGACGAAAATGACTTTACCTGGAAGCGTTCTGTCAGGGGCAAAGTCCGCGAGACATTTTGCTTCCGCTTCATGTCCCGCTTCCTTCAGCCAAGAGACAACCGTGCCGGACAGTTCTTCTGCCCGTCCGGTCTGCGACGCCCACCACACCGTGACGCCTGGCGCTGCCGAAAGCGCCTCCTGTGCCACAGCCGGTGCAGCCCCGGTGTCCGTACGGACACGACTGTAGAGACCAGCCAGCAGACCGCCAATACGGCTGCGCGCCTGTGGTGACAGAGGGGCCGAGGCTGGCAGAACGGGCAGTTCCCCGTTTGCTGGCGGAGAGAGCTCCAGCCCGTCAAGAAAGCCGCAAAGCCAAACCTTACCCTCTTCGGATATGGACGCGACAGCAGAGCGAGCCGACTGTTCGAGACCAAGCTGGCTGGCAAGGGAACGCAGGGCCATGGTCTGATATCCTCCATTGAGCAGTGCCGGCCTGTCGGCATCCGGAGACACCGGTTTTTCCACACGTTCCAGTGTCACCGCGCAGAGCTTGAAACCCGGCTGCAGCGAAACAGGATCAACGGCGTCGGATGTAACGGTATTGACCGTCAGATCCGCTCCAAACCGGTCGTTCCAATGGAAAGGTGCGAAACACGTACCACCTCGCACACGTGAGGAAATCTGCACCGGGAGCACGATCTGGCCGCGTCGGGACGTGATCCGTACGCGGTCATCCTGCGCGAGACCCAGTTTCAATGCGTCTTCCGTCGCAATTTCCACAAAGGGTCCGGGGTTGAGCCGGTTCAGACTGTCCACGCGGCCCGTCTTGGTCAGCGTATGCCACTGATGCTGCAAACGTCCGCTGTTGAGAACGAAAGGGTAGTCAGCGTCCGGCCATTCCTCCGGGCGCATCCAGGGGCGGGGCCAGAAGACGCCTCTGCCATCGGCCGTGGCGAACACAGGCCCGCTACCGTCGGGACGCAGGTAACGGATCGGATGACGGAGCTTCGTGTCGCCCGCGGGCGCAGGCCACTGCACCGGATTTTCCCGTAACCGGGCATGGGTCACGCCCGCAATATCATAGCCGGTTTTCGGGTTGGTGAAGCGACTGGCTTCCGCGAAGACATCCGCCGCAGACGTAAAGGCGAAATCCTTCCCGAACCCCATGGCCCGCGCCACCCGGGCGATGATGTCCCAGTCCGCCAGCGCTTCGCCCGGTGGCGTGACGGCCTGCCGGGCCAGCGTCATGGTGCGGTCGGAATTGACCAGCACGCCGTCCGCTTCCGCCCACAACGCGCCGGGGAGCAGGATATCCGCAAAGGCCGTGGTTTCACTGTCCGCGAACGCATCCTGCACGATCACGCACTCCGCCGCTTGCAGCGCCCGCACAACATGCCCGCGATTGGCGACCGTGGCGACCGGGTTGGTGCAGATCACCCAGCAGGCCTTGATCTCACCACGCTCCATTGCTTCGAACATGGCGATAGCGCCGTTTCCGCCAACATCGCGCAGGGTCCCGGAGGGAAGCGACCACACGTCTTCCGTAAAAGCGCGATCGGCGGCGACAAGCGCGTTGCGCTGTCCCGGCAGGCCCGGCCCCATATAGCCCATCTCCCGCCCTCCCATAGCGTTGGGCTGCCCGGTCAGTGAGAACGGACCGCTACCGGGGCGGCAGATGGTGCCGGTGGCGAGATGCAAATTGCACAGGGCGTTGGTGTTCCATGTGCCCGCCACGCTCTGGTTCAGGCCCATCGTCCAGAGGCTCATCCACTCGCCGGCTTCCGCGATCCACGATGAGGCGGTAAGAATGTCCTCCATGGGGAGCCCCGTGATTTCCGCCACCATTTCCGGCGCATAGTCGGCGAGGAATGTCTCCACGGCATCCCAGCCCGTGGTGGCGCGGGCGATAAACTCCCTGTCTATTGCGTCATTTTTTACCAGAAGATGCAGAATACCGTTGAGCAGCGCCAGATCGGTGCCGGGACGGATGGGAAGATACAGATCGGCCTTCTCTGCCGTCGCCGTTCGGCGTGGATCGACGACGATCAGCTTTGCCCCCGCCCGCTTGCGATCCATGAGACGCAGAAACAGGATCGGGTGACAGTCGGCCATGTTTGCGCCGATGACAAAGAACAGATTTGTACAGTCGAAATCTTCATAACTGCCCGGAGGGGCATCTGCGCCGAAAGAGAGTTTGTAGCCGGTCCCGGCGGCGGCCATGCACAGTCGCGAATTGGACTCGATATGCTGGCTGCGGACAAATCCCTTTGTCAGCTTGTTGATGAGATACTGCGCCTCCAGCGACATCTGGCCGGAGACGTAAAAAGAGAGAGCATCCGGACCATGCTCATCAAGAATGGTCCGCAGTCTGTCTGCCGTGGCCTCGATCGCCTGCTGTACGGGAACAGACACGACTGCTCCGCCGCGTTCAGGGCGAAGGGCCGCCTGTTTCAAACGGAAATCGGAAGAAACGGGCTTGTCGCAGGAACTGCCCTTGGTGCACAGGCGACCGCCATTCGTGGGGTGCGCGGTATCACCGCGCACCCTGGCAATCCGTCCGTTCGCGACTTCCAGAATGACTCCACACCCGACCCCGCAATAGGGGCAGACGGTGCGGATCTCTTCCTTCCCCATCGCCACGTCAGGCGGGAACAGGTTCCGGGAAGGCGTCGGTCATTGCTTTCTCCCTGATCTCAACTTTCCCATCAGACAATCGCACTTCCCATGTCCGTAGACGCACAGCGGGATCTTCCAGACATTGCCCGTCTTCCAGCCGGAAATGCTGCTTGTAGAGCGGCGACGCCACCACCAGTTGCCCTTTCAGGTCTCCCATGATGCCACGCCCGATGACATTGGCGTTCGAGAACGGGTCATGATTGTCGATGGCATAGACCCGCGCAGGATCAGTCTTGGTCGCGGGCAGGAAGAACAGAGCGATCTGGCTGCCATTATACCAGGCCACGACACCGGATTTCTTGACCAGATCGTCCTCGCCACACAGCACGGTCCAGTCTGACGGTCCTGCCGTGACAGACGTTTCAGGCAGGTTGTCTGCTGGTTTGACCTGATCCCGCTCAGGCACGGTGCGGATATTCGGATCAGGCCGTGCGTCATTCACGAATGTACGGAATCTCTTGAGCTTTTCACGATCCGTCAGCGCATCACGCCACTCACAGTGATAGCGATCCACAACCATCTGCATCTGCTGTTCCAGTTCCTCACAGATGCCGAGGCTGTCATTGATGATCACGTCTTTCAGATAATCCAGGCCGCCCTCGAGGTTTTCGCGCCAGACGGATGTCCGCTGAAGCTTGTCGGCAGTGCGGATATAGAACATCAGGAATCGGTCGATATATTTCAGAAGCGTTTCCGCATCGAGGTCGGTTGCGAACAGTTCTGCGTGGCGCGGCCGCATGCCGCCATTGCCACAGACATACAGGTTCCAGCCATTCTCGGTGGCGATGACCCCCACATCCTTGCTCTGGGCTTCCGCGCATTCGCGCGTGCAGCCTGAAACGGCGAACTTGAGTTTATGAGGCGATCTCAGTCCCTTGTAGCGGTTCTCAATATCCAGCGCCTTGCTCACGCTGTCCTGCACGCCATAGCGACACCATGTGCTGCCAACACATGATTTCACCGTCCGTGTGGATTTTCCATAGGCATGGCCTGTCTCGAAACCGGCATCGAGCAGTTCGGTCCAGATTTCAGGCAGATCATCAAGCTGGGCACCGAACAGATCGATACGCTGACCGCCGGTGATCTTGGTATAGAGGCCGTATTTCTTTGCGACCTGTCCAAGAACGATCAGTTTTTCCGGCGTTATTTCACCGCCCGCGATACGGGGAACGACAGAATAGGTACCGTTCTTCTGCATGTTGGCCATGAACGTGTCGTTCGTGTCCTGCAATGGAATATAAAGCGGGTCCGTGATCGGCTTGTTCCATGCCGAGGCCAGAATGGAGCCCACTGCGGGCTTGCAGATGTCACACCCCAGACCGCCATTGCCATACTGCGCCATCAGGTCTTCGAACGTCTGGATTCCATACACACGGACAAGCGAATAGAGTTCCTGTCGCGTATAGGAAAAATGCTCGCACAGACTGCGGTCCACCGTAATGCCGCGTGCTTCCAGTTCCGTCTCGAACACGCTTTTGAGCAGGGAGGCGCAACCACCACAGCCGGTGCTGGCTTTCGTGCACTGTTTCAGACTGGCGAGGTCCGCACAGCCCTCATCAATGGACGTGCAGATCGCCCCTTTCGTGACATTATGGCATGAGCAGATCATCGCCGTGTCCGGCAGCGCGTCCGCTCCGAGCAGTTCCGCCCCTTCCCCACGCGGCAGGATCAGCGCGGCGGGATCTGCTGGCGGCCTGATACTGTTCTGCACATACTGAAGGATCGTGTCGTAATAGGTATTGTCGCCAACCAGAACCGCACCCAGCACGGCTGAACCGTCCGCCGAAAGCACGAGACGTCTGTAGGAACCATTCACCTCGCCGATGAAGCGATAGCTGCGGCTGCCGGGCGTCACGCCGTGTGCATCGCCGATGGAGCCGACATCCACCCCCAGAAGCTTGAGCCTGGTGGACATATCCGCGCCGTTAAAGACATCATCATCACCTGCCAGCGCCGCAGCCACAGTACGCGCCATGGTGTAACCCGGTGCGACCAGACCGAAAACCATACCGTTCCAGCAGGCACATTCACCAATCGCGAAAATGGCCGGGTCGGACGTACGGCAGCTATTGTCAATAACGACACCGCCTCGCGCTCCAGTAGCCAGTCCACATTCGCGGGCCAGCCGGTCCTGTGGCCGGATACCGGCGGAAAACACGACAAGATCGGTTTCATGAAATGTGCCGTCGGCAAAGACCAGACGATGGCGGTATGTTTCGCCAGCGATGATCTCCCGCGTGGCGTGGGCCGTGAGCACCTCGATACCGAGCGCCTCGATGCGCTGTTTGAGCGCCGCTCCCCCTTCCTCATCAAGCTGGACAGGCATCAGACGTGACGCAAATTCGACAACTGCCGTAGATAATCCCAGCCCCGTCAACGCATTGGCCGCTTCCAGTCCCAGAAGACCGCCTCCGATGACCACGCCACGCGATGCGCCATCCGCTGCGTCACGGACCATGTCCAGATCGTCAAGTGTGCGGTAAACGAGACCTGCCGTGCCGGTATTTCCCGGAACGGGAGGCACGAACGGCGTGGAGCCAGTTGCCAGAATGAGCGTGTCGTAGGACAGGAGACCTTCATCGCTTTTCACGGTTTTCGCGTCGCGATCAATGTGCGTTACCCTTACGCCCCGATGCAGGGTCACGCCGTGATGCAGGTGGAAGTCCTGCTGGTGCAGACAGAGCGCCAGCGCGTCCTGTCCACTCATGTAATCCGTCAGGTGGACGCGGTCATAGGCGTCGTGCAGTTCGTCGCCAAAGATATGAATGGTGCGAGTTTCATGCAGCCCACGCATCACGAGCTGCTCGACACAGTAATGGCCGACCATACCGTTTCCGATGATGACGATATTTCCTGCTGTAGTCATGATCGTTTCTCCTGATGGACAGCCATTTCAGAACTTGAACTCCACGGTCTGCATGTAGAAAGCACCATCTTTCGCCCCCGCGTTTCTCATTCCACGCGACGCCACGAGGCCGGCGATGTCATGCGTCCATGTCCAGTGCGGCGCGAAGTTCCACGCCACCTGCGTCTGAGGGGTAGCGCCAATGAAACCACCAGACAGATTGTTGCGCCAGCTATAAATCTTGCCGGTTCCGTAAACCGCGTCCTGCGTACTTTCCCGCCAGAAGAACGGCACATGCAGCTTTAAAAGCACATGCGGCAGAGGCGTGGCGCTGATGACAGGTCCGACACCGATCAGGTTCTGCGATGTCAGCGCCAGCGTCACGTCATTATAGTAAGGCAGTGGGAAATAAGGCGTGGCGAATGTTCCCACGGCGCCATCCTTGCTGTGGTAGGAGCCTCCCGAAAACATGTCTGCCTGCAAGGAAAAAGATGGTTTTTCCTTGAGACTTTTTTCCGTCCAGCCGAATATGCCGTTCACCGCATAGGCGCGCACCGGGCGCGTGGGGTTGCCCTCTCCGGCCGGGCGGAATTCCCCTCCCTGAAAGACACCGGTCAGACTGACGTCGAAAGGTCCGACATTCCCCCACAACCGAAGCCCGGCATTGTCCCGACGGGTCGAACCAGCCTGTGTTCCGGTGGTTGTCGGAGTGGCTGCGGGCGCGCCGTTGAACAGGTAGCCGAGGAAGAAAACGTCAGCAAAAAGCTGACTCTTCGTCCCCATTACAGAGAAGTTCGGCAAGGCTGTTGACGTGTAAACGCCATACATCCGGGCGCTGTAGTTTGTACCATCTGCAAAAACGTCTTTGGGCAGCTTGTTTGTCTGCATGAAGTCAAACAGATCGACCCTGAACCGATTCCAGACCGCATAGCCGCGAAACCCGTCCCATGTCTGCTGGGCATTTGTGAGATCACGGGCAGACTGCATGGATACGGGCGCATCCAGAAAAACCTGTCTTCCGCCGATCACCCCCATTTTCGCCCCGAGCAGATTGCCCTTTACTTCAAGAATACCCTGCTGGAGATCGAGGCGTTCCCGCTGTGCTCCTGTCTGATACCCATAGTAATTCGAACCACCTGCGACGCCCCAGAGAAATTCGGCGTAAGCCCGCACATGCTCGCCAACATGCAGGTCGGCGCCATACTGGCTGCGCAGAAGCACCCTGCTGGCATTGGTTTTACCGGCAGTTCCCATCATGGGCTGATTTTCGAAGATGTAGCGCAGCCGCTCCTCGCCGTTAAGGGACAGCCAGATATCGCCCTTATCCGTCAGAGGAATGTATTTCAGCCGATTGAACCAGTCATCGCGCTTCTTTTTTTGCGGCATGACGGCAAGACCGCTCCAGTCCTCAGCCCATCGGGGTTGGCCCGGAGCACCAACGGTCCCGAATCCGGCAGCCACACTCTTCCCTGCATTGAAAACACCCCAGTCTGTGGCATGAGGTGGCGCAGGAGGAGTGGTTGCCGCTTTTTTGCGTGTCTGTAGAGCGAGCGGACTGCCGGCTCTCTGGGAAAGGACAATCTTTCCATTGTCTGCCTGCGCAGCATCAGCCCAGGCTGTCTGACCCAGACACAGTCCAGCCACGACACCCGTTGAAAACACGGGACGCGCCACGGGTAAAATAGATGAAAATATACGGATCAACGAATCATGCTCCGGAACTGATGGCAAGGGAGCAGTTAAAGGGCGCCGGAAGCGCCCGCTTCTGTCAGCATTTCATCTGCGCCCGCCGTCCAGCGACGGCGGCAGACCATGACGCAGGCAAACGCCGCCACGGCGACCAGGGCGAAGCACAGAAAACCCGGGCCATAAGAGCCCGTCATCTGCCGTGCGGCTCCAAGAGAGGACGCAAGATAGAAACCGCCCACGCCACCACTCATACCGACCAGCCCGGTCAGGATACCAACCCTTGTCGGAAAGCGCGTTGGCACAAGCTGGAAGACGGCGCCATTCCCCAGCCCCAGAACGAGCATGCCGAGGAAAAAGGCCGGAAAAGCAAGCCATATCGTAGGCAGACCGAACCCGATCAGGGCAAAGATGATGGCTGCCAGCGCATACAGAATGCTGAGCGTGCGTTCCCCACCAAACCGGTCAGCCAGAGCGCCCCCCACTGGACGCACAAAGGAGCCCACAAACACCACAAACGCCGTACAGGTTCCGGCCACAGCAGGAGCGAGACCATACTGATCATTGAAATAAATGGTCAGAAAGGAAGCCAGACCGACGAAACCACCGAATGTCACACCATAGAAGAACATCAGCGCCCAGCAGTCCGCACTCCGCAGAAGCGGAAGCCATGTGACGAGACCGCCTCCCGCCGGACGTTTCGGCGGTTCACGCGACAGAAAGCAAAACGCAATCAGAACGGCAGTCAGCGGCAGGGTCGCCAGTCCGAGAACATTGACCCATCCATACAATGCGGCGAGACCGGGAGCGAAAAGAGCGGCCAGTGCCGTTCCGGAATTCCCTGCTCCCGCAATACCGAGAGCCGTCCCCTGATACTGCGGAGGATACCAGGCGGAAGCGAGAGGCAGGGCCATGGCGAACGACGCGCCCGCCACCCCCAGCACGAGCGCCACACCAAACAGCGCGCCATAACTGTGCGGAGCGATCAGCCACGTCAGCGCAAGGCCAGCGATCACAAGGATCTGAGCTGCAATCGCCACACGGCGCGGACCGAAATGATCGACAAACGCGCCGCACACCACACGCAGCAGAGCACCAGCCAGAACCGGTGTCGCCACCAGAAGACCTTTCTGACCGGCATTGAGATGCAGGTCATGCGCGATCGAGATGCCCAATGGCCCGAGCAGGACCCAGACCATGAAGGACACATCGAAGTAAAGGAATGCCGCCAGAAGGGTACGGGGGCTTCCTGCTTTCAGAAATCCTTTGTCCACGTCATCGCATCCAGTCTCCGTCTGATGAGTGGAGACGCCTTGTTCAGGCACGGAGACCGTCATTGGCCATCCGGAGGTGTCGTGTTTTGTGCTATCGTTTCTTCACTGTTCATCACCATTAATGAACAGACATACAGAGAACCATATCACTGAAACCATTTTGCACACATAATATTGCGGTGTCAAAATATTTTATCGACCTTGTCCTCGAGTCCGTGACTGCGCACGCAGCGCTCAGGGTCCATTAATCTGACAGAGGGGGGAGGAAATCTGCTTCAAGTTCCGTGACGGCAACTGTGTTTAAACGACGGGGCTAATGCGCCACGGCAGGCCTGTTTTCAGGACAGCATTTGCGATTGTGACGAGACGCCGCGCAATCGCGATGATGACCAGTTTATGTGGCTTGCCCCGCTGTTTCATGCGCTTTGCCACAGCTTTCAGAACCGGATTATGACATGAAGCTGCCAATCCGGCCTGAAACAGGACATGGCGGAGAGATCTCCGTCCCCCTGAAATGACACGTTTCCCGCGCATCGCGCCGCTATCGTGAGACATTGGTGCAAGTCCGGTCATGGCAGCGGCTTCGGTCGCTGTCATGCGGCCGGGTTCTGGCATTTCTGCGAGAAGCATGGCGGCTGATACCGGGCCGATACCGGGGATGGAACGGAGAAGTTCTGCTTTGGCAGAGAGTTCTTTGCCCTGTGCAATGACTCCTTCAATCCGTTGTTCGAGCTCGCTGATCTGGCTCTCAGGAAATGCTTTGAGACTGCTGTCCATATCCTCCGGTTCAGCGCTCACACCCTGCTTGCGACGCGCCGAAATCTGGGCAGAAAGCCGTTTACGCGCGTCTGCCATCTGAGCTCTGCGAACCGTTAATGCCCGGAGAAGCTGACGTTTTTCATCTGGCAGTGCTCGGCCGGCCTCTGGGCGGACAACCATGAAGCGCGCAATCAGTTCCGCGTCGATCTGGTCGGTCTTCGCTCTCTTCCCCATGGAGAATGCGAAAGCCTTGATTTGTGCTGGTGGCAACTGGACCGCATTGATCCCCATACTTATGAGAACACGCCAGAGTGCCCATTCCTGTCCGCCTGTGGCTTCAAACCCAACCTTGAGACCGTCAGGCATACTCTGAAGGGTTTCCAGTAATCTGGCATAGCCATCAGGTGAATTTTGCAAACGGAATCTCTGTTTTCCGGGCAGACAGAAGCCATCAAGCCAGTCTCGGGACACATCTATTCCGATGATGGTTTCCGCAGACATATCACTCTCTCTTTCTTATGTTCGCGGTCCCGGAACCGGGCCGCCGTCAACTGTTCGAGACGGTGAAGAGAGGCGAGATCAGCCTGCTAGAGGGTGTTATGTACTTTCGTTTCTGAATGGTGCAGTAAAGATGGATGATTACTGCGCGCAGGCCGTATCCCTCTGATGTCAGTGATGAAGAATGGTCTCTGATT
>NZ_WOSX01000062.1 GCF_011516735.1 Acetobacter fallax
CTGCGCTCGGGTGATTTCAGTCCAGGCCATCTTGATCTCATCAGGTTATCGCAAACCCATGAATCATAACCCGCTGAAATCACTCAACTCATTTTCGGTCAGACACTGAGATGGTCGGCATCGCGTGGCGTGCGCAGCGTGACGGAGACGATGGTGGTCCAGCGTTCGGTGCCGGTGAACGCGCCGTCGCGGTAATGGCGCTCGGTCCAGGCCACACGGAAGCTGCCGGGCGAGGCCCGGATGACCGAGGCGATGTCCACCTCGACCTGCTCGTGCCCGATGCGCGAGAACGGATCATTCAGACGGGCATAATCGTTAAGCGCCTGGGCACCCGACGTGGTGGTGAAATCATAGGCCCGCAGCCAGTTGTGCCGGACCACGATAGCATCGGACGACAGGGACCGCACATCGCCAATAAACTGTGCCAGATTCCAGGCGATCTGCGGATCGGCGGGCATATAGCCCGCTGTCGCGGGGGCCACGACCTGCGCCTGGCCCAGATGATCCACCTGCACCACCCACGGCGTGATGGTGCCGCGCGCGGACTGCCAGACCAGCCCGGCCCCGAGCCCCGCTGACAGGAACAGGCTGCCAAAGGCCATGAGCCGCCAGTTGTGGGCCTGCACGCGGGCGGAACCAATGCGTTCATCCCAGATCTGGGCGGCTTTCTGATAGGGGGTGACCGGCTCCGGCGTCGTGCCGTAGCGCACCGTGGAGCGACGGAACATCGTCCTCATTCCTTTTCCGACAGATCGATTGAGGAAGACCCGCCCCCACCATCGGCGGAGCGGATGACATGGGCTGCCTCGGCGGCATGGGTCGCGGCCTGCCGGCGCTTCATGCGGCTTGCCCAGCGCGGGGGCTCACTGGCGGATGATGCTGGCGAGGATGACCCCGTCTCAGCAGCGCCACCACCCGAACCGGTTGTCCGGCCACCGGTCGCGGTAAAGGCTGCCTTGCCGCCCGATGAGAAGCTGTCCTTCATGGCGCTGGCGGCACTGGCGGCCTTGTTCTTCACGGCACCTGCAGCCGCAGACCCGGCCGCCCGGCTAATGCCGCCCACGCCCGCAGCCATCCGCGCACCTGCGCTCCCGCCGGCTGCGGTCGCGGACCCGAGCGTGTAGGCTGTTGATGCAGCGCCTGCTACGGCGGCCCCTCCCCGCGCGGCTGCCGCCGTGGCGGCCAGGGCTGCCCCACCACCAGAAACAGCCGCGCCGACGCCAGCCACGGCAGCAGCCCCCATGCCAGCAACAGCCATGCCCGTGCCGACAGCGGCACCCGCGCCAAGCTGGGGCGCGCCAGCGATCAGCCCGTTGGCCAGACTGCCCCCGAAAATTGCAAGGCCTACAATGGCCAGTGAGGCGATAACCACGGACAGGGCCTGCCCGACCGTGGGCTGCACATTGCCATAGGAGGTGGTGAACTGGCCGAACAACGTCGCGGCAATGCCGCTGATCACGGCCAGCACCATGATCTTCACGCCCGAGGAGACGACATTGCCCATGACCTTCTCGGCAAGAAAAGCCGTGCGGTTGAACAGGGCAAACGGAATCAACACGAACCCTGCCAGCGTGGTCAGCTTGAACTCGATCAACGCCACGAAAAGCTGCACGGCGAGAATGAAGAACGCCGCCAGCACGATCAGCCAGGACAGACACAGCACGAAGATCTGGATGAAATTCGTAAAGAAGGCGACCGGGCCGCAGGAACTGGTCCAGCGACAGCGTGCCCCCACCGGCTTTCAGGCCAAGGGCGGCAAAACTGTCAAAGACGGTCTTCGACAGGCTGGAAAAATTGCTGATCAGGAAGGAAAAGAACCCGATATAGAGCGTCTTTTTCACCAGACGCTGGATGACATCCTCGTCCGCCGCCCAGGCCCAGAACAGACCCGCCAGCGCCATATCCAGCACGGACAGCGATCCCGCGAGCGAGATCATACTCCCCTTCACCAGACCGAAGCCGGTATCGATGGTGGTGGTGAAGGTGTTCAGGAATGTATCGATAACGCCGACATCGTTCATGTGCGCTGGGACTAAGTTAGAGAGGGACATGCTTTGACTTTCAAGCCGTTACCGATCTCGCGGGGTGAAAGACCCCGCACGCCGTGTGACGCAACATGCGGTGATAAGCAGAGGGGTGAGGTGAACCGGATGCTTCCGGAGAGCCGTAAATCAGCAGAACCCCTCAAAGTCGGATGCACGGGGACTTCCGATCCCGTGGACGATCCGGCAAGCGAACCTGCCATGGCGAGGGAAACCGAACCGATGGCGGACGCCCCGGCAGATGTTGGAACTCGCCAACTCGGAGGTAGGCGGGTCGGCATGCGGCGTAAGCCACATGCCGGTGGAGCGTTGGTCCTTGCTATCAATACAGGGACCGAAGGCATGCAGTCTCTCACTGCAAACCAGCCTCAATATAAGCTTGCGGTGTATCGAGGCCAGATTCCACACGGGGTATAGTCGGCGCCTAAAGCAGGTAAGAGATCAGTCTCGGAACCCAGGAACCCTATCATCGCCTCCGGCGGCGTCGGATGCCGGATGGCTGAAGCGATCAGCGACCGCGATGATGGGGGACGGAGCCTTCGTAGTAGTCCGAGGACGGGAAAGCCGGCCACATGGCGAAGGGGGGCAGTAGATGCAGGAAGCAGGCAGGAGGTGGACATATGTCCAACGGTGTGAATACTTCGTTTGTCCTCGACATGCAGCGCAAACTGTATCGGTGGAGCAGTGACACACCTGAAAAGGTGTTCGCTGATCTGTTTAATCTCGTATGCGACAGCAGAACCCTGTCCGAGGCTTGGAGAAGGCTCGCCCACAATAGTGGCAGCCGGACACCGGGCACGGATGGGATGACGCGACGCACGGTTGAAGAGCGTCCCGGCGGTGCGACGGAGTTCCTCGCTGAAATACGCGTGGCACTTCGCAGCGGAACCCATCTCCCGGAACCTGTCAGGCAACGGCTCATCCCGAAGCCCGGCAAACCGGGGAAGTTCCGACCGCTTGGCATTCCCACGCTCACCGACCGACTGGTACAAATGGCCTTGAAGCTGATCCTGGAGCCCATTTTCGAGCCGGACTTCTATCCGACCTCCTTTGGGTTCCGAAAAGGACGAAGCACTCACGATGCTCTGGCACGAATCCAGAGATGCCTTCATCCGACAAAGCGCGGACCCTCGGTCTATGGCTACGTCATAGAAGGCGACATCAAGGGCTGCTTCGACGCTATCGACCATCACGTCCTGATGGAATGCGTGCGACGACGCATCAGTGACCGCAAGGTACTGATGCTGATCCTCTCGTTCCTGAAAGCGGGCGTAATGATCGAAGGGACCGTCAAACACCCCGTAACAGGCTCGCCGCAAGGCGGGATCATTTCGCCGATGCTGTCCAATATCTACCGGACAGATATCGACGAACGTTATGGACGATGGTCCATGCGCCCCCGTGAGCCAAGTATAAACGCTGCCGCCCGACGGATCAGAGACCATCGGAAAGGCAGGCCGGTTTATTACATGGTACGATACGCGGACGACTTCGTCGTTCTCGTGGACGGCACGAGGGAGCAGGCGGAAGCTGAGAAGCGCGCGCTGGCGGAATTTCTGGAAACAGAACTCCGCATGGAACTGTCGCTGGAAAAGACCAAGATCTCGGATGTCAGGGAAGGCATTGACTTCCTCGGCTACCGGGCGGTGCAGGCCAAGGGGCTCCTCACGGGGCACCAAGTCGGCAAACTCTTCATTCCAAAGAGCAAGCTCAACGACCTGCGCCACAAGATCAAAGTCACGGTGAAGGGCATACCCACCGGGTGCTCTCTTACCGAAGTCATCGACAGGCTCAATCCTCTCATTCTCGGTTGGAGAAGTTACTACCGATATGCCACACGGGCACATCGGGACTTCGCCCACCTTGATGACTGGATATGGTGGCGCGTAGGGCGCTGGCTGAGGAAGAAGCATCCGAAAACGCCGTGGCGAAAACTGCGGCGTCGCTACTTCATGAGCGCCCGGGGGAAACGACGGCAGTGGTCCGAAGGGACCAAGCGCCTGCGATTCTTCTCTGAAGGAGGAACGACGCGGTACCCCGCCAGAAGTATCGAGAAGATGAACAGATGGGATGCAAATATGGAAACAAGGGCGCGTCAAAACGTCCTTGAATTCTGGAATGCGTTCCGCAGCCTCAGTCATAACTGGGACTGGATTACACCCACGGGTGGCTAACCGCCCGTGTATGGAGAGCCGGATGCGAGGAAACCCGCACGTCCGGTTCGGGAAGAGGGGTGGAGAAACTTGTCTCCGTAAGGGGACGTAGCACTTCATCCCTACTTTCACTGCCATGGCCGTCAGTTCCCGCTGCTGCCGAACATAGAGACCGAAGTCGGGCTATAGGCATCATATTGGGAAAAATGCTGATACTGAGCTTCGCTCTCTGCTTCGGTGGCAGCATTCCGCGCCTGCTGGAGGGCGGTGGCCCGGCCATTGGCGGCGAGTTCGGCCTGGATATCGGACAACTGGCGCGACTGAAGCGCGAGAAGCTGATTGCCGGCCTGCGCCGCCTGCAGGGCACCCGTGGAATCCTGGCTGGCCAAGACAAGCTGGGTCATGGCGCTGCTGTCGGAAGGAATATTCCCCACCACCCGCGCCTGCAGCTTCAGCGCGTCCTCGAACCCACTCACGGAATTCTGCCACCGTGTCTGCGCCTGGCTGAACAGGGCGCTGTCGGACATGCCCGACGAGACCGATGTGTAGGCCTGTTGGTATTGCTGCTCGACGGACTGGACGCTGTAGGCAATGTTCTGCGCCTGCGCGAGCAGTGCTCGTGGTCTGGGAAATCGTCGATAGCGGCAGGCTCGCCAGATTGCGCGCCTGGTTGACCAGCATCTGCGCCTGATTGGCCAGCGACGTGATCTGATTGTCGATCTGCTGGAGGGTCCGTGCCGCGATGAGAACATTCTGGACATGGTTGGCTCCGTCATACACCGCCCATTGTGCCCGGGCCTGTGGAGCGCCAAGCGACAGCAGAGCCGCCGTACCGCAGAGAAAGACCACATGCTTCATGACACAGATCCTTCCCGCAGAAGGTCCGCAGCCCACGTGACGCCACGCACCTCGAACCAGGCAGGGAGAAATCCGGAACGGCCATGTTCCGCCAGCACTCGGTCAATCAGTCGGTGATCGTCCTTTCCTGACGCCGCACATAGGGCAAGTGCTACCGGCCCGAGCCCCAGTTCGAACAGGCGGTTACCGCGCTGAGTCTGGCAGTAATATTCCCGTTTCGAGGCTGCACGCGCGATGATGGCGATCTGCCGGTCGTTGAGGCCGAAATCGCGGTAGATCGCGGCGATCTGCGGCTCGATCGCCCGCTCATTGGGCAGGAAGATCCGCGTCGGGCAGCTTTCCACCACCGCCGGGGCGATCGGCGAATTGGCAATATCCGACAGGGACTGCGTGGCGAAGATGACGCTGGCGTTCTTCTTGCGCAGCGTTTTCAGCCACTCCCGGAGTTGCCCCGCGAAATCGCCGTCGTCCAGGACCAGCCAGCCCTCATCGATGACCAGCAGCGTCGGGCGGCCGTCCAGCCGCCCTTCGATACGATGGAAGAGATAGGACAGCACGGATGATGCCGCGCCCGAGCCGATCAGACCTTCGGTCTCGAACACCACGCCGTCGGCCTCACCCAGCCGCTCGGCATCCGCGTCGAGCAGGCGGCCATAGGGACCACCCAGGCAGTATGGCGCCATTGCCTGCTTCAGGGCGTTGGACTGGAGGAGTGCTACCAGGCCGGACAACGTCCGTTCACCAATGGGCGACGATGCAAGGGAATTCAGGGCCGGCCAAAGGTGAGACTTCACATCCGGGGTCAGCGTTACCCCCTCTCCGACAAGGATCTGGCCGAGCCATTCGCTGGCCCATTTTCGCTCATCCGGATCATCAATCCGCGCCAGCGGCTGGAGCGAGACACTGCCACCCTGTTCTCCCGACAGATCAGCGTCTGTCAGCCCACCGCTGAGATCATGCCAGTCCCCGGCCATCGCCAGTGTCGCGGCCCGCAGCGAGCCGCCAAAATCGAAGGCAAAAATCTGCGATCCCGCATAGCGGCGGAACTGCAACGCCATCAGCGCCAGCAGCACGGATTTGCCTGCTCCTGTCGGTCCTGCGATCAGGGTATGGCCGACATCGCCGACATGCAGGGAAAACCGGAAGGGCGTCGCACCCGCCGTCCTACCGTAGAACAGCGGCGGTGCGTTGAAATGCCCGTCCCGTTCAGGTCCCGCCCACACGGCAGAGAGCGGAATCATATGCGCGAGGTTCAAAGTCGAAACCGGTGGCCGGCGGACATTGGCGTAGACATGGCCGGGCAGGCTCCCCAGCCATGCCTCAACGGCGTTGAGACTTTCCATCATGCAGGTGAAGTCACGGCCCTGAATGATCTTTTCCACGAGGCGAAGCTTTTCGGCCGCGATGCTGGCGCTGCCATCCCAGACCGTGACGGTCGCCGTGATATAGGCTTGCCCGACATCATCCGCTCCGAGGGATTGCAGGACGAGATCGGCATCGGCTGCCTTGTTGGCGGCGTCGTTGTCCACGAGGACCGAGGCCTCGTTGGTCATCACCTCCCGGACAATGGCTGCAATGCTCTTGCGCTTTGCAAACCATTGCCGCCGGATCTTCGTCAGAACCTTGGTGGCGTCGGTCTTGTCGAGCAGGATCGCGCGGGTGGACCAGCGATAGGGCATGGCCAGTCGGTTCAGATCGTCCAGAATTCCGGGAAAAGTCCGTGACGGGAAACCGGTAATCGTCAGGGTTTTCAGATACGCGTCGCCCAGTTTGGGTTCCAGGCCGCCCGAGAGCGGCTGATCCACCAGAAAGGCGTCAAGGTGCATGGGAATTTCCGGCACCCGCACGCGCTGGTTCCGGGTTGAAATGGTCGAATGCAGATAGGTCAGCGTCTCACCGTCATCCAGCCACGCCGCTTCGGGCATGAACCCGTCCAGCAACGCCAGAAGCCGATCACTGCGGTCCACAAACGTATGGAGCATGCCATGCGGGTCCGGCCCCTCGCGCTCCCTGCCTTCATACAGAAAACGCCCGGCGCGACCCGATGATTCCGCCGGTGGCAACCAGACCAGGGTCAGGAAATACCGGCTCTCGAAATGCGCGCCCTCATCCTCGAACTGCTCACGACGTTCCAGATCGACCATGTGCGAAGCGGCATCCGGGAAATCGCTGTCGGGATACACAGTCGCAGGCACGCGCTGCGCCTCCACGAATACCGCCCAACCGGACCCCAGACGGCGCAGGGCATTGTTCAACCTCCCGGTCACACCCACCAGTTCGGCAGGCGTGCCGCTATCCAGATCGGGGCCACGGATGCGCGCCGTGCGCTGAAAGGAACCGTCCTTGTTCAGGACGACGCCTTTCTCCACGAGCGCCGCCCATGGCAGGAAATCGGACAGGAAGGCAGCGCGGCTGCGATATTCACCAAGGGACATCATCGCCCTGCCCTCTCTATGCCCGGAGCCAGGCGGGGTAACGGAGATGCCGTCGTCCCACCTCGATGAAGAACGGATCGCGTTTCGCTCCCCAGACCGCGAGCCCATGGCCGACGATCCAGAATGCGGCCCCGATCAGCCAGAGCCGCAGGCCGAGGGCGATTGCAGCCGCCAGCGTGCCGTTGGCGATGGCCACCGCCCGTGGCGCGCCACCCAGCAGGATCGGGTCGGTCAGCGAGCGATGCACCGGGACATGAAATCCCGGCACCGCGTCATCGTCATATCCCGCCATCAGATCAGCGCCCCGCCGGAGAAGGAGAAGAACGACAGGAAGAAGCTGGACGCCGCAAAAGCGATGGACAGGCCAAAGACAATCTGGATCAGGCGGCGGAACCCGCCCGATGTTTCCCCGAAGGCCAGGGTCAGGCCGGTTACGGTAATGATGATCACCGAGATGATCTTCGCCACCGGCCCCTGCACGGACTCCAGGATCTCGTTGAGCGATGTTTCCCACGGCATGCTGGATCCCGATGCCCATGCCGATGACGCGAAAGCAAGCGACAGAAGCATGGAGGTTCCGAACACGCGAAGATCCGGCGCATGCCGGTCGGGACGTGCGACAGCGCACACCACGGCGCGCAGACGTGAAGGCGGCATCATGATGACTCTCCATTGGCAGAGCGGAATGTTTTAGAAGAGGAAAAGCTGACCGGACGGATGCGATAGGCTCCAGTCGCGGGATCAAGATCATCCACGGTGGCGAGTTCGGACAGGCGGCGGGAATTGCCGCGCCCCGAAAGCACGCCGATGACGTCAATGGTTTCCGCGATCATGGCGCGTGGCACCGTGACCACCGCCTCCTGGATCAGCTGTTCCAGACGATACAGGGTCGCCAGCACCGATCCGGCATGCAGCGTGCCGATACCACCCGGATGACCGGTACCCCACGCCTTGACCAGATCGAGGGCTTCGGCCCCACGCACCTCACCGATGGGAATACGGTCGGGGCGCAGGCGCAGGGCGGAACGGACCAGCTCGGACAGCGTGACGATGCCGTCCCTTGTGCGCATGGACACGAGGTTGGGTGCCGTACATTGCAGTTCGCGCGTGTCCTCGATCAGGACAACGCGATCACCGGTTTTCGCCACCTCGGCCAGCAGGGCGTTGACCAGCGTGGCCTTGCCCGTGCTGGTCCCGCCTGCGACCAGGATGTTTTTCCGTTCCGAGACCGCATGCCGCAGGAAATCTGCCTGTGCGTCGGTCATGATCCCGGCGGCGGCATAGTCATCAAGGGTGAATACAGCGACGGCCGGTTTGCGGATGGCGAAACTCGGGGCTGTCACAACGGGCGGCAGCAACCCCTCGAACCGTTCGCCGGTCGGGAGTTCCGCCGACACGCGCGGTGCTGCTTCATGCACCTCCGCTCCGACATGGTGTGCGACCAGCCGCACGATGCGCTCGGCATCGGCCGGTGTGATGGTTTCGCCCGTGTTGGCCATGCCCTCTGACAGCCGATCGATCCACAGCCGCCCATCGGGATTGAGCATGACCTCGACCACAGCGGGATCAGCGAGATGCCAGGCAATCGCCGGTCCCATCGCCGTACGCAGCATGGACATGCCACGTGCCGTGCCCCTTTCATGGATGACGGAAACCGACATGACCTTCCCCCGTATGGGCCGAACGCGACGGACGAACAGCGACGGGGATCATTAAGAAAGTCTGGAAACCGCGCGTTTCAACAGGAATTCAGAGGTCGTAGGATGGCGGCGAAACACAGGGCAAAAATACTTGCAAGGTGCGGATTTTACGCCTCCGGTTCATCCCGTGCGCCGGGATCCAAAACATCCTCCGGGATTTCCTGCTGGAGTCTTGGCCCCTGGGCCAGCCTGCGACCGAGGGCGGCGACAAAATTATCATAGCGCACCCCGGCCTGTGCCCGCGCCGCCTTCGCCGCCGGTTCGGGCAGCGGCGGGGTCGTGGTCAGCCAGAAGCGGATGAACAGCGCCAGGGTCTCCACCGTGATGCCAATATCACGCTCCAGCCGCGCGAGGCGCCGGTCCTGCCGGTCGAGGCGTTTCGACGTAGCAGCCTCGCGGCGCTCCTCCCCATCGGGCGAAAGGAAGGAGGCGACAGCAGCCTCGACGATCAGCGACATCGGCTGTGCGCGTCGCGCCGCATAGGCGGACAGGGTCTTCATCACCTCGGGGTCGAGATAGACGGAGATCTGGGCTTTCTTTTTTGGCATCACCATGTCTGCCTCACAGTCCAAGTTCATCGCCACGGTCGAGCGATGCCTGCCGGGCGACGCCGCGCATGAGATCGTTCATCCGGTTGTTGCGGGGCGCGATGTCGTCGAATTCATCGACCGGATCGGGCGTGAACTCGTTCTGCATCGGCTCTTTCTTTTCGACAGTGCCTTCGCCCAGTTCCGGCTGACGGCGTCGGGCGGACTGGTTCGGATCTTCTTCCTCATCGTCCATCATTGGCGTTTCAGTCGCCGCATCTGGCGCCGGCGGTCTGGGTGGGAGGGGACGGCCGCTCCAGTCGTCCGGGCATCCCTCCGTCGGGCGTGTGGGCTTCGGCGGCGGCAGGATACGCTCCTGAAAGCGGCTATCCTCGAAATAGCGGGCCTTCTTCGCGCGGATCGGATACAGCCCGGAGACCATGACAATCTCGTCTGCTGGCGAAAGCTGCATGATCTCGCCGGCCGTCAGCAGCGGGCGCGCGGTCTCCGAGCGCGAAACCATCAGATGCCCAAGCCATGGCGAAAGACGGTGGCCCGCGTAGTTCTTCATCGCCTTCATCTCGGTGGCGGTCCCAAGCGCGTCCGAGACACGTTTCGCGGTCCGCTCATCGTTGGTGGCGAAGCTCACTCGGACATGGCAGTTGTCGAGGATCGAATTGTTCGGCCCATAAGCCCGTTCGATCTGGTTGAGGGACTGGGCGATCAGGAAGCTTTTGATCCGGTAACCCGCCATGAAGGCCAGCGCCGATTCAAAGAAATCCAGCCGCCCGAGGGCCGGGAATTCGTCGAGCATCAGCAGGAGCCGCCGTCGCTGTGCCGCCGCATCAAGATCTTCTGTCAGGCGTCGTCCGATCTGGTTCAGGACCAGACGGATCAGCGGCTTGGTCCGGCTGATGTCCGACGGCGGCACGGTCAGATAGAGCGTCACCGGGCGATCACCATCAACGATGTCGGATATCCGCCATTCGCAGCGCCGCGTCACTTCTGCGACCACCGGATCACGGTACAGGCCGAGGAAGGACATGGCTGTGGACAGCACACCCGACCGCTCGTTGGGAGACTTGTTCAGCAGTTCGCGTGCGGCCGAGGCCACGACGGGATGCGCACCGGCATCGCCAAGATGCTTCGTCCGCATCATCGCCGACAGTGTTGTGGCGATTGGGCGCTTCGGGTCCGACAGGAAATTGGCGACACCGGCCAGCGTCTTGTCGGGCTCGGCGTAGAGCACGTGCAGGATAGCCCCGACCAGCAGGGAGTGTGAGGTCTTCTCCCAGTGATTGCGCTTCTCCAGACTGCCTTCCGGGTCCACGAGGATGTCGGCGACGTTCTGGGCATCGCGAACTTCCCATTCTCCACGCCGGATTTCCAGTAAGGGGTTGTAGGCCGAGGAGGCCGCATTGGTCGGATCAAACAGCACGACGCGCCCGAAACGGGCGCGGAATCCCGCCGTCAGCTCCCAGTTCTCGCCCTTGATGTCGTGGACGATGGCCGAACCGGGCCAGGTCAGGAGTGTGGGAATGACCATGCCGACACCCTTGCCGCTGCGCGTTGGCGCGAAGGTCAGGACATGCTCCGGCCCGTCATGCCGCAGGTAGGCCTTGCCATACCGGCCAAGTACCACCCCATCCGGGTCAAGCAGCCCGGCCTGGGCAATTTCATCCGACCCTGCCCAGCGCGCCGATCCATAGGTCTCGATCTTCTTTGCCTCGCGGGCACGATGGACGGACAGGGCCACTGCAGCGGCGAAGGCCAGCACGCCGCCTGAGCCTGCGATCCAGGCCCCGTGCGCGAATACAGCCGGGGCATAGGCATCGAAGACGTACCACCACCAGAAAAACAGCGGCGGCGCATAGACCGGCCAGCGATGGAACAGCACGAACCAGGGCCGACCGAGTTCAGGCTGGAAAGCGAGTTCCCATGCCGTCCATTCGGTCGCGGCCCACCAGGACAGGACGATCATGGACAGGACCAGCGCGACCTGTCCCCATTGAATACGTGTTCCGGGCTGCTCCATCTGCTCACTCCGATCCATCGGAGAAACAGCGGACAGCCGTCATTTCAAAGGACGCAAGCGCATTGTTGCCCCGATCGCACCCGGTCGGTCAGGAGCGAAAAAATACTTGCACCATGCGGTGCCCCTCCACATGATCTGGTCATGCGCATGGCATGCGTATAAGGAGTCGAAACATGGCTGGCACTGTCACCCGCACCACGCACTACGACCGGACAGCCAAGCGACGGCCGGTCAATCTGTCGCTCAATGCCGATCTGCTGGCCCAGGTTCGTCAGGTCACGCCAAACCTCTCTGCGACGGTCGAGACCCTGCTGGGCGACTATCTCCATGCTGCACGTGAAAAACGCGAAGACGAGCAACGGCAACTGGATGGCGTGATCGACGCGGTGAACGAACTGCATGCGCGGCATGGCTTCCTGAGCGACGAATTCTCAACACTCTGAACCGATGCCGCAATTCGCCATCTACCGGAACCCCGGCCGCAATCGGAACATCCCCTTCGTCGTGCAGATCCAGAGCAGTCGGCTGGAACGCAGTGTGGGTCGCGTGGTCATGCCACTCGTGCGGCTATCTGCCGGTAAGCCGCCAGACCATCCCCTGACACCGCACCTTCGCGTCGAGGGTGAAGACGTTTTCGCCAATCCGCTTGATCTGGCGACCGTTCCCGTTGAGCGGCTTGGCACAGTTCTAGGCATTCTGCCCGAACGAGAACAGGACGCAATCATCCGTGCGCTGGACGAACTGGTCAGTAGGGCATAACCGACATTTAGCATCCTTATTCGCCTCGTATCGAGGCGTTTATTAAAATCCATACCAGCTAACGCATTAAATACAGAAATTAGTAGGACTGATTGTATGTTTATAGTTGATGCATGCTTTATTAGAGGAACAAACTGGAGAACCCTTGAAACCATCTCAAAAAAAGAAAATATAGGTGTATCGCCAATTACCGCGATGGAATTGGCAAGTCATATCTGTGATTCTTTCAAAGAATCATCTTATCAACGCTCGAAAGTGAATTTTCTGAAGTGTAAGTTATTCAAAATTCTTGATGACCCGTTCTGGGCATTGGCCAAACGACGCATTATAACCGCACATAGTTCGCGTCAGCATGAATCGAAAATGGTTAGCCGCCTTCTCCCGCTTGTGGAAAGCTCTAGTCGTCTGGAAGATCTTCTCGAAAAATATATAGAATTCCCTGACGGGTACAGAACAAAATGTAATATAATGGAATATTCATCTTCTATTCTCTCTGAAGAAGAAAATGTATTTCGAAAGACCATTTCACGAATTTGGGCTAGAGGGTGTTATGTATTTTCTGGCGTGAGTGTTGCAGAACAGATGGATGAATACTGCGCGCAAACCATATCCATCTGATGTCAGTGACGAAGAATGGTCTCTGATTGTTCCG
>NZ_WOSX01000063.1 GCF_011516735.1 Acetobacter fallax
ACTCGTCGCTCTCGCATACAACTGCAAAAGAATGGCACGGCTTCAAACAGCATAAGCCGGGTCAGCCTCGGCGTTATCAGCCGCAAAATGCCCAACCCGACAGGCTGCTAAGGCGCACATCTGGCCAAAGGACCAGTGGGTGGGCACGATCGGGTCATTCTGTCCTGGCACGGTCAGGGTCAGACGCGCGGCATTGTCGCGCGAGGCCGCCACGCTGGCACGGCTTTCCACTGTGCGGGCCGTGGCCCGATCCGCCCGCGCCAGCGTGGCGGCATGCAGGTCGGACAGGGACAGGTACCGCTCGTCATCGGGACGCGAGAACCATTCGGACGAGACGCGGACGCTGCGCTCCCCACGGGAGGGATCGATCTTAAAGCCACCGGACGCGGTTCCACGGGACGCGGGGGGCAGAATGGTGGTCGTAGTCATGGAAAACTCTCCTCTGATGCCGGTTATTCGGCACAAAAGGCGAAGCCGCCCTCTCCCTCTTTCCGGGGGGCCGGACATGAAAAAAGCGGCTTCCGGGCACCGGAAGCCGCTGTCTCACTATTCCAAAAATCCATTGCGCTACTCGGCAGCAATGGCCTCCATATCCCCGCCTGCCATCACTGTTTCAACCTGTGCCTGATCTACCAGCCCCGCGGTCCGCAACCCCTCGGGCAGCCAGCCCGAACCATCCAGCAACCGCTCGGCCTCGCGGGCCATGTCGGGCTTCTTCAGGTGGGCGATGCGCTCTGCCGCCTCGTCGCTGCGTGCCTCCCGCACGGCTTGCAGGATGCGCGCCTTGGTCACCCGGCCGAGATAGTTCTCGACCGTGGGCTGCCAGCCTGCCTCGACCAGATCGAGACCGAGGGCCGATGCCAGTCGATCGGCCCGTTTAAGGCGCTCGGTCACGCTGCGCTGGGACACCGCGCCATAGGCGGGCATGCGCTCGTAGATGGCATTGACCCCGAAGGACAGGCAGTGGGCCAGCAACGCCATGCGGCTGGGATCGTCCAGCCCGTCGATCCAGCGCCACAGCGCATCCTCGTCCTCGGGCAGATCATGCTTCCAGCCCTCGTTGCGCTGGCGCAGCGCGTGGGCCGGCAGGCTGCCCGGCATGTCCGGTGAATGGACCGGCAGCGGGATTTCCCGGACATAGGCTTCCAGGCAGTCCGCACCCGGTGTCTGCCAGTAAACATCACGCACCAAGGTGTGCAGCAGTTCGGTCAGCGCGATGTGTGGGTTGCTGGCAAAGGCGTCCCGCAGGGCCAGCGTACGCCAGGCTGTCAGTTCCGTGAGAAGCCGATCAGGCAACGGCCTGATCCCGTCTTCTTCCTCGGGTTCGACATCGGCAGCAACGCTATCGCTCACTGCGCCTTCATCACCGCCATAATCAGCAATACGTTCCTCTCGCCCATCATACGCGGGGTGATCGTATTCATCCGAACCGTCGGCATTATCGATCTCTGCAGGCTCAGCCGGCATGTCCTCGGGCAGTACGAAACCCCGCTCCACCTGCAGCGTGCCATCGCTGTCGAGGCTGACGAAGGCGCCTGCCCGCGCCATGTCAGCGGGATCGAACGCCAGTGGCCGTTCTTCCAGGGCAAGAATGGCGTGTTCGATCTCGCCCAGTCTTGCATCGACCTCGTCTGGATATTCATCGGCCTGGGCATATTCAGCCTCGATGGTTTGCTGCTCGGCACGCAGGATTTCGAGACGGGCTGTCTCTTCATCGGTCAGGGGCACTTCCGTGCCATCGATCTCGACGAACTGCCGTGTGTGCCCCCATGGGAACGACAGCGCCGTCTCGACCCATTTCCAGCCCTCGGCGCGGATATCTTCTCCGGTTGCATGCAGCTTTTCCATGACCAGCCGGTCCAAGGCGGCCGGATCCTGCAGCCAGCCACCATCATCCGCCTCGAACAGGTCGCGCATGATAGGACCACCGGCCGCGAGATAGGCATCCAGCCCCACAAAACGGGCGCGCGCGTCCGAAGCCCGCACGGTCTTTTCTGTCAGCATGCGGCGGATGACATAGGGTTCGCGGTTATGGCTCTGGGACACGATATCCCAGATCTGTTCCTGGCGGGTAGGATCATCGCTGATGGAAAAGGCCATCAACTGTTCCAGCTTCATGCCGTCCTGCTCATATACATCCAGCAGTTTGTCGGAAACGGTCATCAGCCGCAGGCGCTGTTTGACCACGGCGGGCGCCACGAAGAACGCGGCGGCGATTTCTTCCTCGGACATGCCCTTCTCCAGCATGTCACGGAAGGCGCGGAACTGGTCCAGCGGATGCAGGGCCACACGCTGCACATTCTCGGCCAGGGAATCATCCTCGGCGAGAATGGCCGACCCGGCCTCGCGCACGACGCACGGCACGGGTGCCGTCTTTGCCAGTTTCTTCTGCTTCACCAGCAGTTCGAGCGCGCGAAAACGACGCCCACCGGCCGGCACTTCGTAGGTACCGGTCTCAACCCCGGCATCATCAACGACTGGCCGGACATTCAGGCTCTGCAGCAGTCCGCGGCGCTCGATATCGCGGGCCAGTTCCTCGATCGACAGGCCGGACTTCACACGCCGCACATTGGACTGCGACAGCACCAGCCGGTTGAACGGGATATCGCGGGACGAACTCAGGGTGATTTTGGGAATAGCGGTCGCCATGGCGAAAAACTCCATGACGGGCGGACAGGAGCCTCTCTCCCACCCTCTCAACCCGTCACGAAAATCCGCGCAGCCCTCTGACTCTGATGGCTATACCCGAGCCAGCACACTCTTCCCTTTCCCGGCAGAAAAATGTCGGCAATGGGGGGGGGAGAGGAAAGTCGGCTTTGTGTCGGGCGACCGGTAAAACCGGACATTCACATAGGCGACGTGCAGCGAAGTTGATCATGATCGCGGCGGGCGGCGCGGAGACCTCATATATCGCAGCTCCACTCGCCATCGCGCCCCAGTTTGTGATTGCCCAAAAGAGCCATTTAGCCTTAAATGGCCCAACAAGAGGACATGCGAGAATCAGCCATGAAAATCATGTCGGCGCGGGAAGCGAAGAACGGATTCGGGCTGATGATCGATACCGCGCGCGCGGCTCCCGTGCTGGTCCAAAAGCATGGGCGCGGTGTCGTGGTGGTGGTGGCGGTTGAAGAGTACGAGCGATTAAAGCGCCTCGATTGTCAGAGGACCTCGGTAGACGCTGTTCGGGATTAAAGCGGTGTTTGGGGGGATAAAGTGAGGTTTGTTGAGGGGGCAATGTGGACAAGGTCGAAAAGCAAAAGTTGAGCGAAGGCGATATTTGCGACTTGTTCATAACCCCTGCCATCAAGCAGGCAGGCTGGGATCAATTCAAGCAAGTTCGGCGAGAAGTCACGTTGACTCCCGGCCCCATCATTGTGCGGGGCAACCTTTCATCGCGAAATAAAAAGAAGAAGAAGTTCGCCGATTATGTTCTGTCATGGCAGCCGGGATTACCGCTCGCCATCGTCGAAGCGAAGGACAACAAGCATGGTGTCAGCGATGGATTGCAGCAGGCGCTAGGCTACTCCGAAATTCTCGACCTGCCGAGCGCTTTCAGCTCCAATGGCGATGGCTTCGCGCAACATAACCGTGCCGCCGCCGATGGTGAGGATATAGAAACATCGTTCGGCATGAATGACTTCCCGGACGCGGAATCGCTTTACGCTCGCTATTGCTTGTTTCACGGCGTTGAGCCTGACGAAAAACCATTAGTTGAACAGCCTTACTATCTCGACAGTTCGGGCAAAGAACCGCGCTACTACCAAGTCGAAGCCATCAACCGCACCATTGAGGCAATCGCTAAAGGACAGCGCCGCGTGTTGTTGGTCATGGCGACGGGCACAGGCAAAACCTACACTACGTTTCAGATCATCTGGCGCCTTTGGAAGGCCAAGCAAGCAAAGCGAATCCTTTTCCTCGCGGACCGCAATATCCTAGTGGATCAGACCTTGGTGAACGACTTCAAGCCGTTCGGCGAAGCCATGACTAAGGTGCGGAACCGCAAGATCGACCCTGCTTATGAGATTCACTTGGGACTGTATCAGGCGCTGACTGGCCCTGAGGAAACCGAAAAGACCTTCAAGTCGGTATCCCGTGATTTTTTCGACCTTATCGTGATCGACGAATGCCACCGGGGCAGCGTTTCCGAGGACAGCGCGTGGCGTGAAATTCTCGATTATTTCAGCGGTGCAATTCAGGTGGGTATGACTGCCACGCCGAAAGAAACCGAATATGAGTCTAACATCACCTATTTTGGAGACCCTGTTTACACTTACACTCTCAAACAAGGAATCGAGGATGGCTTCCTAGCCCCGTATAAAGTCATCCGTATCGACATCGACAAGGATGTGCTAGGCTGGATCCCTCCCGCTGGCATGGTCGATGACCTTGGCAATCCCGTGGAGCAGCGCGAATACAACCGCGCCGATATGGATCGCATCCTTGTACTTAATCAGCGAACCAAGCTTGTTGCGACACGGGTGATGCAATACCTCAACGCCACCGATCCGATGGCGAAAACTATCATTTTTTGCGAGGACATCGACCACGCCGAACGGATGCGGAAAGCCATCGTTAATGCGGCTGGCAAGATCGCGCGCGACAACCCCCGTTATGTCATGCGGATCACAGGCGATAGCGTCGAGGGCAAAGCCCAGCTCGATAACTTCATTGATCCAGAGCAACCATTTCCGGTTATCGTCACCACATCGCAGCTATTAACTACAGGCGTCGATGCAAAAACCTGCAAGCTGATCGTGCTGGATCAAACGATCAAATCCATGACAATCTTCAAGCAGATCATCGGGCGCGGAACGCGGATCGATGAGGACAACAACAAGTTCTTTTTCACCATCATGGACTTCAAGAAGGCGACTGAGCTGTTCCGCGATGACGCCTTCGACGGTGCGCCGGTCGTCATCTACGAACCTGACGACGATGATGATCCTGTCCCACCTGACCCCGAAGAGCCGGACGACGACGACGATAATGATAACGTGGATGACGATACCGGCAGCGGCACAACCAAGATTGTCGTGTCCGGTGTCACCGCTCGCATCATTGCCGAGCGCATCGAATATGTCGGCAGCGACGGAAAGCTGATCACCGAAAGCTATCGGGATTATGCGCGCACTGCGATCATGTCCGAGTTTAGCTCACTGGATGATTTCATCCGGCGGTGGAACGAAGCTGAGCGCAAACAGGCGATCATTGATGAGCTGGAGAAACACGGGGTCGTCCTTGCCAACCTTCAGGAAGCGGTCGGGCGCGACATTGGCGACTTCGATCTACTGGCCCACATTGCCTACGATCAGCCACCATTGACCCGGCGCGAACGAGCGGAACAGGTCAAAAAGCGTAACTACTTCACCAAGTATGGCGACACGGCACGTGCAGTTCTGCAGGCGTTGCTCGACAAATATGCGGATGAAGGTATTGCCGCCATTGAGGACACCAAGGTACTCCGCCTCCAACCGTTTCATGGCATCGGCACTCCGCTAGAAATCATCAAGGGTGCGTTCGGCGGCAAGGCCGGATATGACGCGGCGCTCAGCGACCTAGAACACCAGATTTACGAACAGGCATCCAACGAATGAGCAATGTTTCCGGCGCAGTAAAATCAATTCAGGACATCATGCGCAAGGACGTTGGCGTCGATGGCGACGCGCAGCGCATCAGCCAGATGGTCTGGATGATCTTCCTCAAAATCTATGATGACCGGGAGGAAGAGCTTGAGCTGACGGAGGACGGCTTCACCTCGCCCATCCCCGAGCGCTTTCGCTGGCGCAACTGGGCGCAGGACCGCGAAGGGATCACCGGTGACGCTCTGGTCAAATTCGTAGAAGAGCTGTTCGTTACCCTCAAGACCCAGCTCCCCACGATCGGCAATGTGGGCAAGCGCGCGCAGGTCATACGCGACGTGTTCGAGGATACCTACAACTACATGAAATCCGGCACGTTGATGCGGCAGGTCATCAACAAAATCAACGAGATCGACTTTAACAGTACCCATGACCGCCATACCTTCGGCGCGATCTATGAGCAGATTCTAAAAGACCTTCAGAGCGCGGGCAACGCGGGCGAGTTCTACACCCCCCGTGCTGTTACCAAGTTCATCATCGACCGGCTGGCGCCGAAGTTGGACGAAGTGGTGCTAGATCCCGCCTGTGGCACAGGTGGCTTTCTCGCTTGCACCATCGACTACAAGCGGCAGTTCGTGAAGTCGCCAGATGATGAGACGCTGCTGCAATCGACCATCCGAGGCGTCGAAAAAAAGGCTCTGCCGCATATGCTGTGCGTCACCAACATGATCCTGCACGGCATCGACACCCCATCAGGCATCGTCCACGGCAACACGCTCGAAAAGCCCTACCGCGATTATGGCGAGCGCGACCGCGTGCCCGTTATCGCCACCAACCCTCCGTTTGGCGGCATGGAGCAAGACGGCATTGAAGGGAATTTCCCGTCCAACCTCCGTACCCGCGAAACCGCTGATTTGTTCATGGCGCTGATTATCAAGCTGTTGAAGAACGGTGGCCGTGCCGCAGTGGTGCTACCTGATGGCTTTTTCTTTGGTGAAGGCGTCAAGACCACGCTCAAGCAAAGCCTAATCGAAGAATGCAACCTGCACACCATTGTCCGCCTACCCAATGGCGTGTTCAATCCCTACACCGGTATCAAGACCAATATCTTGTTCTTCACCAAAGGCACGCCAACCAAACAGACGTGGTTCTATGAACACCCTTATCCGCCGGGCGTCACCAGCTACAACAAGTCGCGCCCGATGCAGTTCGAGGAGTTTCAGCCCGAACGCGAATGGTGGGGCGAAGAAGCGGATGGATTCAAGCATCGCCGCGAAACTGAACAAGCATGGAAGATTAGCGCCGAGGAAGTAGCCGCGCGCAACTATAATCTCGATTTGAAGAACCCGCACGTTACCAACGGGGAGAGCCACGACCCTGATGAGCTTCTGGAGCGCTACGCGGTGCAACAGGCGAGCATCCAGTCTTTACGCGATCAGTTGAAAGCCATCCTGTCCGATGCGCTTGCAGGTGACGCATGACAGTCGATATTGCATCGCTGGTTAGCAATAATCTCGACATTTGGACGACGGCGGTCGACCGCAAACCTAGTTCAGGGCGTGGCGGCGGGAAGCAGATCAGCCTTTACGGGATTAATCGACTGCGGGCGTTAATTTTTGAATTGGCGGTGCAAGGAAGGTTGGTATCGCAAGACCCAGAAGATGAGCCTGCTACTAATCTACTAAATCGAATTAAGGCTGAGAAAAATCGGCTCGTAGCATCGGGTAAAGCCAAGCCGGGCAAGCCCTTGGCTCATCCGTCAAGCTGGCCGTTTGCAATTCCGGGTAATTGGGTGTGGTCGCAATTGGGGCACGTCACCAACTATGGTCAGACTGAAAAAGCTAGCCCTGGGACTCTTCCACCGGAAACATGGGTTTTAGAGTTAGAGGACATTGAAAAGGGCACATCTCGCCTTCTTGAGCGAGTCCGCTGCTCGGATCGACCGTTTCAAAGCCAGAAAAACCTGTTTCAAGCAGGTGATGTTATTTACGGAAAATTACGTCCATACCTCGATAAGGTTATTATTGCCGACGAAGGGGGCGTTTGCACTACAGAAATGGTGCCGATGCGGGGCTATTGTGATGTCCGTTCAGATTATATCCGGCTGTTTCTGAAAACTCAGTTCTTCATAGCGCTGGCTACCGAAGCAGCCCACGGCATGAATCTTCCGCGCTTGGCCACCCAGAAAGCACGCGAAGCGCCTTTTGCCCTCCCCCCCCTTCTTGAACAGCAGCGGATAGTCGCCAAGGTCGATGAACTCATGGCGCTGTGCGATGCGCTGGAAACGGAGAGCGCATCGGCAATAGCCGCGCATCAGACGCTGGTCGAAGCTCTGCTCACCACCCTAACCACCAGCACCGATACCGCCGACCTTGCCGCCAACTGGGTACGGCTGGAAGCCCATTTCGACATCCTGTTCACCACCGAAGTCAGCGTCGACGCCCTCAAGCAGACAATTCTGGAATTGGCCGTGCGAGGCAAGTTGGTACCGCCGGACGATAGCGAAGACGCGGCGGCACTGATTCAGAAATGGGAGAACGCAAAGCAACATTTACTTGCCACCGCGGGGGACCGAAGAATCAAGGTCGCGCCGAAGCCAAAAGCGCCACCATTCGACCTGCCGTCGCATTGGCAGTTCCAGTCGTTCGAGAATATCTTCCTGTTTATTGATTACCGGGGAAACACTCCCCCCAAGACGCAATCCGGCATCCCGCTGATTACGGCGAAAAATGTGCGGATGGGATACCTTGACAGGGAACCCCGGGAGTTCATTTCAGATGAAACCTTCTCGAAGTGGATGAGCAGGGGGTTTCCAGAATTGGGCGACTTATTCTTCACGACCGAAGCGCCTTTAGGAAACATCTGTCTCAACAACATCGAAGAACCCTTCGCGATTGCGCAGCGTCTGATTTGCTTTAAACCATTCGGACCGACTAATACCCGCTTCTACCTGTTAGCAATAATGAGTCAGTCCGTTCAGCGAGTGCTCGACGACAACGCGACCGGTATGACAGCGCGAGGCATCAAGGCAGCAAAGCTTAAGTCCATTCCCTTGCCGGTTCCTCCCGAAGCAGAACAAGCCCGTATCGTCGCAAAGGTAGAAGAACTCATGGTGGTGTGTGACGCGCTCAAAGCTCACCTCTCCGACGCCGCCCAAACCCAACGCCACCTCGCCGACGCCATCAGGCTGGGGACCGTCGCGTAAGGCGTCTCCGCTCGATCTGGATCAGTCAATACAAAAACCTCCGAAATTTCTCGATTGCGTTCGATGGCGATGGTTTCATCGACATCTTCGTCGGCAAAAATGGGTCGGGTAAGTCCAACTTCCTCGAAGCCATGATCGAGATTTTCGACCACATCTTCGGTTTTGATCCTGACGCAGTCGGGCCGGGGTTTGACTATGCGATCAGTTTCGAGATCTCCGGGACAGAAACCCGCATCGAATGGCGGGATGGCCTGCTGAACATCAACGATGATGCTGGGCGCCGGACTATTGGAACAACGCCGCTGCCAGACAATGTGTTGGTCTACTATTCGGGTCAGAACGGTAACGTCACCGCGCTGGTTGCGCGGTATGAGGACCGATATCGCCGCCGCCTTCGTCGAGCGGATGCGACCCTGATCTCGTGCTTTGTCGGCATCGGTCCGGCCTGCAAGAAGCTGTTAATCGTAGTGTTAATGCTATTACCGGAAGATAATTTGGCGAGGCGCTATTTGTGCCAAAAGCTCGGTATCCTCAGCAACAGCCGTATTGTCCGGATCGTGCTCAAACGTCCCGAATTCGCTGGAACCGGGAATTTTGACCCGTTCGAGGATAATCAACTCTTCTGGGGTACAACCGGCGTTGTTCGGTCCTTCCTTGATCAACTGGTTGCTTGCATGGAAAGTACCTTTACACCCGGCACACTCTATGATCGGGAAAAGGATCGCTATGTTCTGGCATGCAATCTGGACACTTTTCGAAAGAACTATGGTGACCTGACGTCTGAGACGCTCTTTCGGTCCTTCGATGCCCTGCGTGTTGTCGGGATGCTGGATGACATCAGCATCCGCATTGCGCTAGATGGTCTGGAAATTTCGGAACTGAACCACTTTAGCGATGGCCAGTTTCAATCCGTCTATGTCTTTGCAGTGTCAGAACTGTTCAAACAACGGAATTGCCTGACCCTGCTGGATGAGCCGGATGCATTCCTGCACCCTGAATGGCAGTTCAATTTCCTGGATCAGGTCAGCGCCATTTCTGCCGAGGCGGCACAGACCAATCATATCCTACTGAGCAGCCACAGCGCATCAACTGTGGCCGCGCAATGCGATAATCGTATCCACCTGTTTTCGTCCAGCGCTGCGGGTGTGACCACCGACAAACCGGACAAATCCACCATCGTCCACTCGCTGTCGGCAGGGTTGATCACGTTTTCCGAGATGGAGGCACGGCTAAGCATTGATTTCGTGCTCACCAACACAACCGGGCCGGTATTGTTTACTGAAGGCATTTCGGATGTGGCTATCCTCGAAACAGCATGGCGCAAGCTTTACGCCGATATGAGTTGCCCGTTTGAGATAGTTCAGGCCTTCGACTGCTCATTCCTGCGCAATCTCATGAAGCGTCAGACGTTGTATGACGGGCATCCGGGACGGAAGTTCTTTGCCTTGTTCGATTTCGACGAAGCCTACAGTGACTGGGTCCAACTGGGGAATGAGATTGAAGCCGACGTGGCCCGTTGTCTGACAAGGCAACGTGCGAACTGTCAAAGCTACGCCATGCTTGTTCCTGTCGCAGCAACTCATGCCTTGCGAAATCAGGTCATCCGGCCAGATGGTCAGGTCTTCGGCGCTCAGGCTCGGTTTGCGATTGAATCGCTGTTTTATGGAGTTCCTGGCCTCGAAAACTACTTTGCACCTGATCTGACCGAATTGGCGCAGCCAGTGAAGTTCACGGGTGACAAGGTGCCATTTGCTCAGCAAGTGGTTCCGGGTCTTGATGTACAATATTTCGAGCCATTCCGCCCGATCTTTGATTTCATCCAATTAAAGATTACGTCTGCATGATGGAAACGGGAGTTCATCACGTTTTGCGCGATCGACCTGATCGTCGGCTATAATAGAAATTCCAGACCCGTTGAGTAAGCTATAGGGATATAGCGTAAACGTAGTAATCATTACTATCGACCGCAGCCCTCCAGCCTCCATACGCCACGACTGATGAGCTTCGAAGGTCGACTTGGTAGAATGCGTGCGCAAGACCGCTATCAGCCTTTGCCGGCAGAGCACCCGATGATTTATGTCGGCTTTCGGGAAACTCTCCTAACCGCCTGTATGACCGGGATGAGGCGTAAGCGGACTATTTCCTGAGCCTGATGATTCCGAGTTCGTGCCACATCCACCCGAAATCGTAGGCAGCCATGCCACCGCCACTCCCTTGGGCGCGGACCGTAGTGTTTTCGATATCCTTCAACCAGATGGCCACCTTTTTACGCCCTGAAGCTGTCTGGACGGCCTGGCGCGGCGTCATATCCCCCAAGGCCGGGACTGGCTCATCAAGCACCTGCCGATAGTGCCGCTCCAGCATCTGCCCGATAATCCGGGCTTCCTCCCCGGGCGGGATCTGCAGTTCTGGCGAGACCTCCCGTCCAGGCGTCCCCCGGTCTTCCATCGCTTGCGCCGGCGTCATGATTTGCGTGAGCGGAGCGCGCACGAGATCTCCCAGACCAGCCTGCAGCATGGCACGACCACGTTCGGCACGCTCTTTCGAGTTCACCTGCAGCCGCAACTGCCGCCCCTTCAGATCCAGCGTGCCCAGCACGATCGCGCCATCGTCCATCTCCGTGCGCAGAAACCGTCCGTTTTCATCACGCCCGGTTTTCAGCGCAGGTTCATCGTGCTTTTCCTTCAGCCAGTTCCAGAACGACCGGCTCTCCGGCCGCAAAGCCGCGATCTGGTCAAGCGAATCTGCCACCATCTTCTGCGTCACGCCCTTTGCCAGCGGGAAACACACTTCGTGGAAGACCAGATCCTCTCCATCCCCATTGAACAGCGCTGGCCCCTCCATCTGCCGGGCCATGTCCTCCAGTGTCCGGAACAGCCAGGTCAGCGTGAACATCGGCGCAAGTTCATGCAGCGTCTGCGTATCGACTTTTGGAAACTCTGCCTTGCCCCGTCTTTTCCGCAGAACCCTGTAAAGGTTCGCAGCCAGATCTTCACAGGCACCTCGTGAATAGGCGAGCAGCCCGCCTGCCAGAATGGTCTTTCCATCGGACGGCACGAGACGTGCTGCAATCCGGTCCCACTGTTCCAGTGTCCGGGTTGCCGTGCCTTCATGCACCAGAACCGGATCACCACCCCGCAGCAGGTCACGCGCCATCAGGCTCTGGCCGGGTTTGATATCCGAGACTTCATACAGGCTCATGACCGAAGCCTTGAGGGCACGCATATAGGCGCTGTTACGTGGCCCTTCCTTCCAGCCCCGACGCTTGAGGTAAACGTCCACGAAGTTCCGGCCATCATCCCAGTCCTGCCCGAGAAAATCCTCGAAGGCGCAGCCCCATAGCGTCATGGCGACGTCGGGTCCGATCATCTCCGCCAGATCCTCGAAGGTGATATCCCCCGCTTCCAGCACCGGACCGATGTGATCGGCGAGCACTTCGCCAAAACACTCCTGCCAGTCCTCCTGACCGAGATAACGGATCAGTCCCGTGAGTTCGTCTGCGGCCATGGCTGCTCCTGCGTCTCCTGATACGGACAGCAGAGGGGCAGACTGTCCTGACTCGACAAGCCTAGAATGATACCCCGAAACAGGCGACAGGGTGCCCCGCTCTTCAATCACGCATTTGTGAAAGTGGACAAAAATGCGCCCCGGTACCTTTCCGTCTGTTTCCTATGTGTTTCCTGCGTGGGATTCCGGACAACAAAAAACCCGCCTGTTTAGGGCGGGTTTATCGTGTCCCATGAAGGGCTTGTGCATGGTTGCGGGGATAGGATTTGAACCTATGACCTTCAGGTTATGAGCCTGACGAGCTACCGGGCTGCTCCACCCCGCGTTGGTAATCATGTGACATTTTATTCTGAGGTAGACTGGAAGACCTGGCGGCGACCGACTTTCCCGTGGCTTAAGCCACAGTATCATAGGCGCTGGGGGTTTTCACGGC
>NZ_WOSX01000064.1 GCF_011516735.1 Acetobacter fallax
ACTGCGCTCGGGTGATTTCAGTCCAGGCCATCTTGATCTCATCAGGTTATCGCAAACCCATGAATCATAACCCGCTGAAATCACTCAACTCATTTTCGGTCAGACACTGAGGAGTTGGCAGACTGTTTCCTGCAGATTTCAGTATTATTCGCGGTCTTATAACCCCTGAAAGGTCAGACGTTTTTTGATTTAGCGAGACCACAATAATTATCCAAAATAAAAATGTTATTACTTTAATTAATAGAATTTAATTTAATTAATATATATAATATATTATATTATGTGTTAATTCCACCAGTCTGACTATTATCAACAGGCGGAAGAATTATCGTATTAAGCGATGAAATCCATGTATCTGACAGATTGTTCAGGATCATGATTCGATTTGCCTGAGTAGCATCACCGAGAAACCGAGCCGCTATGTGCCAAAGAGAAATGTCACTCGGACTTACCTGAATACTTTTTGACAATTTTTTTCCCTATTTTGATAAATTACTTTATAATCATTCTTCCACTATGATACTGTACTTCCATTTGAAATTCCCACGTTGCCGATAGCACGGGAAAGGTAAGCACCAGCCTGTGCCGCGGATGCAACAACCCCTGAATGTGCCACGCTTGCCGCCAGGGAACCTGAGTCTGGCACTACATCCGTCCCGGCATTTGCAGCGATGGATGATAATTCTGTTCCAGACGTATTCATGAGGGAAGAAACTACAGTTTGTCCTGAAACAAGCTCTGTTCCAACGGCATTAATTGCCGATTGGCTGCTAATAGATGACAATGCCCCTGTATCTGTTGAAATACCGGATAAAGTTGCAGAGACACTTGAAAGCTGTCCTCCTGCACCAAACAAGTTGGCCAGCGGTGTAATTTTCCCAACATACGTAGAAACTGCACTGGTAGCCGAAGAAACATAGGCGCCTACAGTACCAACAAGTCCGCTGATTTCCTCAACAGCGGCACTGGCATCTTCACCAATAAGACTGGCGAGACCTGACTTGGTACTGTTGAATGTCGCCACAACAGAAGGAATAATCTCACAAACGATACTATACGGCATAACGCTGCCATTATCTGTATATATTGCCCTGAATGACGTAATGATAACCTGACGGGACAACCCCGCACCTGTGAATGTATAAATTCCACCGTCACGCACCATTGCAGCGATTAAATTAGCGCGCGATAATGCATTATAACCACGAAACACACCTTGCCAGATAAGTGGTTCCTCATAATATCCGGCCAGAGAAACAGTTTTGCCACCACCGGGACGATGCAGAACTGATGCATCCTGATATCCGCCGCACGAAAGAGAGGACGGTACCTCCGTGTCAAGAAACTCAACACTACCGAGAGTGAATGACTGACCACCAATAGCGGCACCTACAGCCCCAAGCACGCCTAATAAACTGGTCACAAATGCACTCCCGGGTAACATGGAGTGCTTTGCACCCATGAAAGTGGTGAAGTCGTCGGAGCAGCAGAAAGACCGTCTCCAAATTTTCGCACAACAGCATCCGCGATTTCAGAGACATTGGAAACATGTACATGACTTGCCTGATGATGAGTTTTTCGTGGCGGATCCGGTTCACCAACTCTCCCGATGTCAGAGTGTCCAGCGAGATGAGCAGGGGCATTCCAGGTGATTTCCGAACGTTGCATTGGCCGTCTGCTTCCAGTCATCCGAAGCCTGTCAGACTCGCCAGACGTATTTCCCTTCCTGGAAAACGACATCATCAATGCAGACCGGTTTCTACGAAACGTAAACATCGCCTCAGACATCAGTAAATTATCTCCATTTGATGATGTCTTTCTATTTTTTATAATCGACTCGTGAACACTTCCCATCCGTCCAAAGTTACCGGATTCCGATTTTTTTTTGCTACGATCATAATGAGTTTTCTGTGTACTTCCACTCAACTCAAATACAGTGGGCACATAGCTTCGCGAAGGCAAACTCAAATCATTAGAAAATGCACCTACGCGTTTTTTTGAAGCTAAGCGGCCATCATATATCCACTTTTTTGCATTTTTTATAAGAGTACCAGAACTCGTTTTGAAGCCCGTTCCTGATTCATCACTTTTCTGGACATACGCTGACGGCAGAAGAAGCTTCTCACTGTTTTTTCTGTTAAAAAACTTCAAAACAGGCGCACCACTTCCTCTGGAAGACTGGTGCACCACCTCCGAACTTCCGCGAATTGTATTCCGAACGTCGATACGAACTGCCGGACTGGATAACGCCTTAAATGCCGTAAGACCAGCCAGAATGGTACCACGCGCTTCGCGAGAATGAAGGACGAACTGTGTATGCCCCGGATTTGCGAAAATTATCTTGTCACGCCCCGATCGATCCGCCTCATGGAGGCCCGCGACTTCCTGATTGCTATATGCCTCCCGACGTCGAACGGACTTGTTCACACTAACCGAAGGCCTGCGTGGTTCATTTCGCCGCATCGTATAAGAAGTAATACCACGTCGGCCAGCAAAGCCGGGCCATGAACTCGCATGCGCAGTAAATATTCTCGTAGAAAACGGTAACTTATTTGTTCTTGAAGACAGCATTCTTAGAATACCGTTCTCTTTTTTCTTGTATTTTTCCCATACGTTGTTAAGTTTCGAACCTAAAAACTGATTTATAATTGTGCTTTTATTGAGTTTATCGGGGATAATATTGAATGATCTATTGTCCCGCTTCAGGGTTACAAAGCCGAACATTCGTAATGAAACCACAGATCCTCACAACAAATGCCATAAATTTAAAATATATAGAAGATCGATTTCTAAATCACTCTATCCACATACCACGTTCCCAGCAATAATCCTCCCCGTCCAGTCGGCCCGCAATAACAAGAGCCGCCGCGCGAACTCGCCAATCCCATTTCAGGATGACATCATAGGGAACATTCACGCGGAGGAGAGCCATAATCGTCCAAAGAGACGGGGAGGACGCTAGTTTTTTATTTCTTCCATCTGATTATCGGAATCCCTGGCAGTCTCCGAAGAAATATATTCTTCAATTGCATTGATTCCATCTATACCAAGATTATTTGCAAGATCCTTAATTCCTTCCCTGTTACGCGGAAACGGTAGTGGTATTCCATCAATAGCGCGTACCGAGCACCATGTCTGGGCAGCATTCAGGTACATCTCGTTCCTGGCGCCGTCACCACCACAAGAAAGAATAAAATCAAGTATTTCACCCGGGTTCATTTCCCGATATTCTAATTTTTTTCCACATTTGGTATTTATTATAATATTTTCCGACATTATTCCTCCTCGAAATCAGACTACCCGGCGCTGGCTGGCGAAGAATTGTACTGTTTGCGTCACAATATTTTCCGCGTCGAATTTTCCTGCATTGGAAAATGTCAGAGTTAAACCAGAATATTCATATTTTGATATCGAACTATCGGCCTCCTGAATATAACAGTAAAGCACTCCGGACGAAATTGTGTTAGCATTCCAAAATGCCAGTTCATCAGCATTAAACAGCGTATCCAGAGCCGAGTTACCACGATCTATAGTAAAGCTACCTCTCCATCCTGCCGGAGTATTAAATTCTATAGGAGGTTTGTTCAGTGGATTTGTTCTCTGAACCCGGATCTCCTGCCGCACCTGGAAATCGACTACATCCTCCAGATCGACTCGTGTCCCATTCCAGATCAATATGATAGAGCCCTGACGCCCAATAGTGTATGGCGCAGTCATTAGTTACTTGAAACCGTCACGTCGGCCCCTCCATTTATATTTACAATAAATTTACGGTTTACGCCAAGATAGGTGACACTGATATCAGCCTGGAGATAACCGAGTGCAGTTCTCGACTGCGGATTATTTACTGACGAACAAACCACGGAATATGCAGAACTTCCCGATGAACTGCCGATAATACCTTGTGACTGTAAATCTGATAGAAATCCCGTTAAAGTTGCTTCAACATTGGAAAATAACGTCGGTGAAATAGCCAGCCCGATATAAATACCCATCCCATTCGAAATTGTCTCGGCAATAAAATTTGTTACCCGCGTATATTCATCACCATCAATTTCCGGGTTGCTGGAAACATTAAACCCACCTCTTACACACCAGTACGCGCCACCGGGAGCAGGATTGCAAATGACATCAATACCATTTTGAAACAAAGATGTTAGTTCAGCCGACGAATACGTCAGGGTCTGTCCGTCAGCTGTAAGACCTGCTTTCTGACTTCCAATGATTCCATATAACTGTTTATTTAAACTGGGTAGCTCCGGAGACAACGTCGAAAGGCGTCCTGCGACAAACCCCTGAGGTGACACCAGCCTCGTCATCGAATTTTCAGAGTCGTACCAATACAACCAGTCACCCAGCATCACCTTCAGCGCATAGCTGTCCACACCCGCGGATGTTCGTCTCGACAAGGCATCCGAAATAGTTTCATCCAAAGGGCCGCATGCAATCATGTACATGCCTTCAGCAAGACCAAAAGCAATCTGCGTCGACCATGTTGTTGAGTCTGTTACACCCGTTAAAACACCGATACTGCAGCTCTGCCCACGCAATGCATACATACCAGTCCTTGCGACACCGTCAGAACCAACGAGACTCTGTGCTGATACACCCGAGTTGCCGTCCTGGCCGTTCATAAATGTCTGACCCGTAATAACGGCCGGAGATACATTCGAATTAGCGCCAGGCGAAGCCACAACCAGCGCACTTGGACCCCGTGTCGCCGACTGTCCATTATTTACTGCACTCACGAGATTAGCCCAGAAAGACACATTTCCCTGGGCTACAGACAAGTTATCAAATGATTCCGGTAAGGCATTTGGCATCTGCAACACAAGTTTCCATGTTCCCGGAGCCGATCCTGCACTCATCTCCAGGCTGATTGTGTTTCCAGCAGTTCCACTGTATTTCGCCGAAAGAAGAACCGGGTAAGTTCCAGCCGTTGAATCATAAAGCAACGCGTAAGATGCTGCAGTATCTGTCCCGTCAGTAACGCGCACACCAACGAAATCACTCGCGCCCTGAACAATAGCCGTCGACACAACGGTCGCCAGATCAAATACCGATGTCTGCATCGGACCGAACGCCGCGATCCGTTCCTGTGACGTCCCAAACACTACCGGCGTATTAACTGGCCCCCACGTTGCGGTACCGACAAGACCGACAACGTTTGTCGAAGCGCCTGAAAGAGAGGTGCTTCCAGCAGTCTGAATCTGAACATAAAGATCCGGAACAGCAAGTGCTGCAGTATTAAGGGATCCACTTTGAGAAATTATACCCATTTCTATTCGCTTTTCTGCTCAACAACACGAGCTGCGGCTATTTTTGGCATACTAACTACAATGACAAATTTTGCCTGACCAGAATTCATAATACTCGCTATCGTCATCTTGTTTTCAATCAGATCTCCCTTTTTATAAGGACCAAAATCCGACACCACTAATAAAGTTTTTTCCATTGGTCTCTCTACGTAATAAATGGAAGATCTGGAAACACACTTTCATGCGTTGCATTCTTTATAGCTGACCCCACCGTAGTAACACGAGTTGTATCTGGTCCTGTTTGTGAATATGTCGGTGCAAGCCAGCCGCCTTCGGCAAACTCATTCCATGCATAAATCAATCCCACAGACGCAGGAGATTCTGTCGAAGACTGTAAGAATGTTGTCATATTCATAATATGTGTTGCTATGTCAGGTGCCAATGCCTGCATGTAATAATTCGAATCCGTTAAAGCCGGACTCAATGGATAAAATTCCTGAGGTCTGTCTACAAGTGGCCTTTGATCCCATCCGGTCATTGCAGTCGGAATCATTGGAAAGCCAGTATTCGACCGGCCATCCCAATCATTCTCGGCGGCCCGTACAAGTGCTGAATACGGTTGCGGCGCTCCGGAGAGACGCGGAGTACAGTACGCTCCGGCAGCATCTGCTCCTACATTTTGTGCTGCGATTGTATTGTCATAATCCGCAAGCGCAGCTCCGGAAAGATACACAATATAGGGATTCTGTCCCGTAGCAGCTGACACCGCATTGCGTACAAATGTAATTGCCTGACTAAGCCCTCCCGGCAAGCCTGCCAGTTGTTCTGCGCTCGCATCCAGGACAAAATACAGCGGTCTCCCATTCATTACGGTCATATATTCATTGCGGGACATAAGATTGATGTCTCGTTTCAGAACATCAGCATAACCATCTTCACTATCAGTATCAGACCAGTTTGAAGACTGGCCAATCATACAAAAGCGAAGGCTACCTTTGTTATTACTAGACAGGTATAAAGAAAGGGCCAGACTGAGCGTATTATCCTGCTCATAAGAATCAAAGGCCCAGAACGATAATCCGCAGGAAATTGCACTTGAAATTTCCTGATCTATAGATTGTTGAGATGCCTCCGGCCATGACGCAACTCCTTTCGAATCTAAGACCGCGTTTCCAGGCAATCGGTATAACCACTCCGGAGCATCCAGGGCTGTCGCACATTGCTGATCAATCGAATTGGTCATATCGTACCATGCATCGAATCTGATAGCGCCCACCGGCGGAAGTGCCGCGGGAATAGCAGTTCCTCCGACACCGAAAGCCCAGTCTGAATTTACGATTCCAACGGGCCATAATGCCGGAACAGACTGCATAGTCTCTGTCCACGCAATCTCGATTTTCCATGTAAGATCAAGACGATATAAATTTGCATTCAAATTTGTATCGATTATTTCCCGACCGGAAAAATCAAGATAGCCCACCTCACGTTTATCCAGATCAGATAATGGAGCCTCCAGAAGCGCTGCAAGAACCGCCTGCTCCATAATATCTCGCATTTCTATAGATGGTGCAAAAATAGAAACATTAAAACCTTGTTCTGTACGTGATAATTCACGAGCGACGGTTACACATTCGCCAACTCTTCCGTATATCGTATCGGGATAATTTACTGACAACGTTGCACCGGAGCATGACACATCAGAATGTCCGATATTATTGATTTTAGCAGAAATTTTCTGTGCGATTAACACAGCAGTATCTCCGGAATTCACCTGAACAGGATACGCTATATTATCGATGACAGCACCCGCGACTCCTTCGTATGCGGCTACTCCCTGAAATGTAACGGTATCACCTGATTTTGCACTTAGAAGGGTTAGACCAAATGCTGTATCATTTTCCCTGGAATACCAGGCTCTCCGATACCTTGTTTTATCGACAGTGCTTCCGGCTTTTTGATTAACAGTTATCCAACCCACTCCGGGTGACGCCATCAGATCATTACCTAGTTCAGTTTCCTGCGGCCATCCTCGACAAATTTTTACATCGAAACCAATTGCAGATGTCATTACCTCGCCAGAAGAATCCGGGTAAATATAATCCGCGACGGCTTTTGCCAGTGCAGATTCAACTTCACAGATTTGTACCATTACACCTGATCCGCAGAAACTGTTAGCCGACATCCAAAATTTGTCGTTTCTACGCTCCAGATATGATATGAATTGCCCGCAGCTGTTCTGACACGCAACCCCTGATGCAATTCCACATTCTCTATAGCAGGCATCAATATCTCAAACCCGCCAGCAGGAACATCTGTACCAAGATGCGTTGAAGGACGACCGCCACTGCCACTGCGCAGCATTGATACAGGCCATTGCTCTGCAACACTATGATCACGACTCCACACTGGCCCTTCTGGTGAGCGAAGTCCCATCAGGCCATTATCTGAAGAAATATCACTCTCAAAAATTGATATGATTTCATTAGTCAAAACTACAAATATCGGCTTTCCTGGTTCTATTCTCGATATAAAATACGTGTCGCACTGAATATCAGGTAATGAAGTATCCTGTTGTACGACGAGGTAATCTCCACGCATTAATCCAAACGTATTTATCGATCCAAATGCAAATTTATGCCCCCATATCAGCGGCGATGTATCTGACATTGCTGCAGTAGAATCGAATAAACATTTTTTATCAGAAATATAACCGTCAGGAATCGGATTACAAGATACGTTACCTCTGTATTGCTTTACATTTACTCCAAGAATAGCAGCCGTCTTTTCTAAACCTGCTGCAATTTTTTTCTGTAAGCATATCGATTTCATCAGATAACGAACCTAATTGTACCAGAAGACCATCCTGGACCAGGTTCAACTCCAAGAAAACGGATAAGCTCAAGTCTTTGCTGATTAAAAAGTGAAATCCTCTCGGATACTTCCGTTTTGTTATGCGTCCACACGGAAGCTTTATCTGTATCAAGATTTTGAGCCGCATGGGAAGGACCCAATTCAAGACACGCAAGAGTCATCAACATAGAACGCAAAATTTCTATTTCTGCGTCGGACAGGTTATTTAATTTATATTCAAATGTTCCATATTTTGCGAAATACGGCCATGAATTTTGAATATTAGATTTGATTCCGATTACCGGATACCAGCAGTACCGCCGTAAATTAACTTTTTCTGCGTCGGTGAGACCAATCGAAGATAACCCTTCGGTCATTATAATTTCCCGAACTAAAATTATCCGCAAAGGTGGCTCACAAATAGTGAGCCACCGAAACACATTACAGGCTTTCGATGATAATGCCTCGTTTTAAGTAACTATTTGTCGATGTAGGGATAATAGATGGGTTTACCGTCGCATCAGTCGGAAGCGCGAAGCCACCAATCCAATACCACGACTGAGCGATAATCTGTTTCAGGCGATCCAGTGGCTCACGAGTTATCATCATGATTCCATCGACATTCTCCACCAGAGCCTTGTCGCTGTCAGGAATATCGAGCGTACCATTGTAGTCACCCTCGATGAGAGCACCTTGCCCACAAACAATCGCACGATGGATTACACCTGCCCCCAGAGACGCCTGTAAAGGCGCTTCAGTAGTAGGAATAAATCGTACACCCAGAAGTTCCACAACAGATCCGGCACGATAAGTTTCGCTACCATACGCACCACGATAAAGATATTTAAAATCACCATCCCGGAACAATCCCAGCATTTGCTGGTCATCCAGATAACAATGGTAAGCTCCGTCAATTGTCGGAACGTTATTCATTCGTAGCGCAGCAACTGCCGCGAGAACCGTCTGAATTCCAAGCGTATCGCCAGCAACATAAGTACTGGACCCATAGTTTCCGCTTGGAGCAACAAGCTGCGATGTTGTCAGCTTGTTATTCGGACGCAGCACCAGGGGAGCCGTAGAGGCAACTACAGGATTTCCCTCTGTTGCATCTGCTACGGAGACAGACGTCGAAAAGGTGAGTTTTCCGGACTGCCCCAATGGCGCGGTCGATGTATTGACGGCATCAGCACCCACACCAACCAGCGTGTAAGCATTACTGCCGACAGTCACTGTCATACCGGATGACTGAGCAACAGAGACGACCTGACCGGAAGAATTTAAAAGACGTTCAAAACCCCGGATATCGTCCACAGATACTTGTGTGCCAGATGCTGAAAGTGTTACCGAAACACGGGTATTTCCACCCATATAGCCACCAACACCAGACGAGCCACCGCCGAACAGCGTATTTCGCGCAATGCGATCCAGCGACTGGAGAGCCTGAATTCCGTTCGTATTTGCATTCGCAAGGAACTGGTCGGCGATACCAACACCCTCACTGACAACGTTCAGGTCGATCGTATCACCATACTGATTAATTGTCAGAGTATACTGCTCGACCGACCATGTTGAAGGTGTCAGGCCGTTATCGAAGTTCGTATTCTGCGTCGGATTCATTGGCGTCGTAACCGGCGCCTTCAGACCTTTTCTTGTCTTGGTAATACTTTCACCAATACGATTTGGGAAAATCTCCCGGTCGGCAATCGCCCGGAATGCAATACGCGACTGAAGAGCTGCGCTAAATTCACGAGCGAGATAGCCTTCCTGAATAATCGGCTGAAGTTGCGCGGGGAAATTATCAATAGCCAAGTTTTAGATCCTTCAATTATAACGACGTGAATAAGACGGAGCAATTTTTTTAAGTGACGCTTTGTAATCTGACTCGGTCATATCACGGACCGATGTTGGGGCTGCCGCCTTCAATCGGGGCGCCGCAACAGTTTTTGCAGTTCCGGTTAATTTTCCTTCTCTCTCGCGAGACGGAAACAGAAATGGTTTACATGTCTTCAGTTCAGAAAACGCTTCTTCCACACCAACTACATTTCCATCTGTATCGACAGAGACGTTCGATATATCAAGCAGAGGAAGACAATCCATATCCACAAGACCAGACGTAACAGCCGCTGCTTTAATCGCAGCATTGCGTCTTACTTCAGTCATTTCTGCATTACGCGTTTCCGCCGTGACAACAGCCTCAACACGAACCCGCTCCAGTTCAGCCTCCATAGCAGAATTACGTGCGCGGGCTTCAGCCAGATCCGCCTGCACCTGGGCGAGCTGCCCCGAAAAAGCATCTGCAACACTATCTGCTGCAGATCGATTCACAGGACCAATATCGCCGTTACCACTCCCCCCATCTTCTGGCGACCACGTAAGTTTTTCAAATAATTTCATTTATACCTCAGTTGGATCTCGATCCTGAACCTGACCGTCCAATGCTTTCAGACGTTCATCATGTGCTTTAATATCATCGGTTATTTTATTTTTTTCTTCACCAACATGTTGAACATGCGTCGCCGGACGCATCATCCTGATAGCGGTATCGATTGATATCGCATTAGCAGAACGAGCTGCCTGCACCGCATTAGCCATAGTCTGCATGTCTCCAAATGTTGGTTCAAACCATGGAGGCCATACCAGGGAAATATTTCCGGATCTGACTGGTCCGTAAAATTTTCCAGCAACATTCAAGTCGGGAACAATCTGACTGATACGGCAAATAAGATTCAAAACTGAGACCAGACCATACTCACCGTACGACCTGCGTAGTCGTCCTGTAAGCCACGTCAATCCCAGACACATCAATTCCATGGCACGGCCCGACTGAGCTGCCGTGACACGATCACCATGAGCTCGGTTCCCATGCATCGCTTCAAGTGCCAGGGCTCGTAACGCTTCCCACATATTCAGAGAAGCAGCAGCGCCAGTACCATTAATTTCCAGCAATTTTGCATCACCTCCTTGCGGTAAAGATATCGCGTGAGATGCGTCTTTTGGCATCTGCGGCGACATCATACCAGGCAACTGATACTCATCTGTGGAAAGCACCATTGTTGGATCAGCTGAATACCTTAACCCTCTTACTGTTTGTGAAAGCAGGTAATCAGCATCAATCATTGCGTCGATACCTGCAGCGAAGGTGCATTTTCCATCAGGTGAGCCAGGATCATTTCCAGGAAGATTTTTAATCCATACGATTGGCACAATACCCAGACCATGCTCCACTGATCTGGCCTCGTCCTTCACAAGAGTGTCCCAGGTATGCTGACCACTCTCTAATTTTACTGGCTGATACCAGACTGTTTCATTTTCCGTAAAATCTCTTGTAAACCAGTAATTTCCTGGAGGATATTCTCCAAATCCAGCACGCTCCAGACCGTCGGAATCAACGACGTATCGTTCCCGCACTCGTATAAGCCTTCGCGAATCAAAGAGGGAAAATGTCGGTTCAAGAAAACATGTCTTCTTTATTTCCACGACAAGATCGTCATCGACTGCCTGCACCAGAATGGCTACCGACCCAACAGAACCCATAACTGCAGCCTGTTCCATTACCGAAGCCAGGTTCAGGTCAGAAATAATATTCCTGATCAGATGCTCACGCTCATTATCATCCGCTCCATCTTCTGTCTTTGCGACGACAGTTGGCCAGTGAGACTGGCTAAAAAGCAGAGATGCCGAATCATCAACTACTGTACTACAAAGATGGCTTCTTATCGAGGGACGCCGTCGATTGATAGGTATATACGTCCCGTCGGTATCGCAGCTTTTAAAAAATGGATACGGTATATGATCATACAATGTTCCATCCAGAACCCTTTCGAGAGCCAGAAGATTCCTTGTCCGACGTGGAAACGTAGAGGGAAACATCATTGTTTTTTTTAATTCAACCCAATCCACCCCTGATGACCTTTCTTTATATTTATCTCTGTATAAAAATAAATTTTGAACTATCGCTCAAAAAAATCCTGCGTAGCAACGGCTGCACCTGCCTTTGAAAACCTAAAAAAGAAATAATACCCTGTTGCATCGACAAGATGATCAAACCCGCCATTTTTATCCGGCTCTGATGTCCCGCCACAATAAATATAACGCTCGTAGCTTTCTATACTTGATCGACATCGTGGTGATACATATGCATGCCTTTCACCTGCCGAGTTTTCAAACATAGCATTTGTTACATTTAGCCGATCTCTGACGGGAGGAGCTTTCTTCATAACATTAATTTTAAATCCAAAAGACTTTAGAATAGAGATATCAGTTCGCCCACAAGAAGACGTTTTGTTTGCACGACCGGAAGGATCTGGATATATCGTTATATGGTCGCATGAATTTTCCGTAGCACCCGAAAACAATTTCTTTTTTATAGAGTATTTTCTGGATATTTCACGTGCCATTTCATCGGTGTTAGAGCCTGAATCAGAAAGCGGTTTGATTGATTTTTCGCAGAACTCTGCGGATATGGGCAATCATCAACCATGCGCAGGATGACGAGATTGTTGTCTCGACATCCTTCGT
>NZ_WOSX01000065.1 GCF_011516735.1 Acetobacter fallax
GCGATTGGCCTGTTCCGAAGTTGAAAGAGAAAATGTACATGTTCACCGGTTCGCCGATCAAGATGTTTGCGGGGTGACGCTCGTTTTTTCATCCAGGCCGTAATGTACTTATGAACAGCATGGCCGACCGGTTTAGTGTACGCGACCGAAGTTTTACCTTCCGGAACATCAAGCCAGCAGACCTGCCCTGCCGGAACGACGTTGCCAGACTGATCAACCACATCCTCTGATTGCTCGCGCGTGCAGCCGACCCGAAGTCGGGCGATCTCATTGCTCCGAAGACCTGCATGTGTCCACACCACGGCGATTGCCTGCAACAGGGCGAATGGATAGAAACAGTCAGGAGAAAGATCGTCTGGTTCAATGTTGAAGCTGGCCCAGGTCAGTTTCAGCCAAGAAGCATCATCTATGGTCCTAGGATTTACGCCAAGATATTTCGCAATATTCTTCGGTGTCGAGAGATGATATCGCGGATTACACCGGAGCTGCGCCCATTCCCAACTCTGAATATCAGATAAAAACCGACGCATAACCTGATAATAAGCAACTTTCGTTGGAGCCTGTAGAGGCTGGCCAACTGTTGGGATCAGACGATAATCAAAGGTGGAACCGCCCCAATCGCCAATACGTAACCTGTCGACGGCGGCGAGATAGTCGGCACATACCGATACCGTCCATTGCTCTGGTCCTGTGACCTCAGGATGCTCGCGACCCAACCAGATTCCGATACGGGTCAGAGTGTTGTAAACTGCTCGCCTCGACCCTTCTCGCAAGGTTGTTGTTTCCAACCAACGTCGGCACCATGTCATCCACTCAGGATTGATATTATCAGTTTCAGTTCCATGACGAGGTTGGTATGCCCGGAAATGAATAACCTTCGATGTAAGCCCCATTGCGGCCAAACCGTTTGACAATATTCCAATCCGCTTGGCGATATGATTTCCTGTGTAACACTCTCGTGTATGTTCCAGTATCTTCCTATCAAAACTTTCAAGTTTTGGATTCTCGCCTTGTAATGCAACTGCAGCAAATACTGATGGTACGAGGGGCCGAACGGTCTGACAGACGAAGCCGACACGGGTTAGGGCCGAGAACAGACGCTCACATTCTGTATCAACAATCTCCGCTCCAAAAACCAATCGGGCAACGACAGCCGTCGCCACATTGCGTTGAATTTTGTACACGCTTCGAAAACCACACAGAAGATAAGCGACTGCAATCAACTGCGGTACCATTCCGGTTTTTTTCAGAACAGGACTATTATTGATAATCTCAACCCACAGGTCTTCACTCCACCCCCAGTAGGGTTTTTCCTGGTGTGCGACCGTCAGAAGCAAATACTTCAAAGCACGATGGCTGTTAGCGCGGTCGAGATTGCTGCGATACAGGATGTCCGTCAGAGGCTTATGAAGACGCGGAGCCTGCCGTTTCGTAATAACAAGATTTTCTTCTTTCCAACGTCTGACAACTTTTAATTCGTCTGCAGACAATGTCGCCCGTCTGTCGTATTCATCGAGATTAATGTGGAATTTGTATTCGGGCTGGATGTGAGAAACCTGATATTCGGCCACTGTTCTATCCTCCGAAGACCCTGTTACCAAGATTCATATCCATCTGTTCGACCGAGTGTGCGATTTTACGGAGAAGATCTTCACCAGATAGATGGATATAAAGTGTCGTACTTTGAACATTGCGGTGTCCGGCATACGTTGCGATATCGTGCAGACGCCAGCCTGACCGGGCCAAGTGCGTCAGTCTCAGATGTCTCAAGGTATGAGTACTGAACGCCGGTATGCCGGCTTGAAGGGCAAGACGTCTGACAGTTTTGCTCCATGACCACTTCGTTATGGGCTGTCGAAAGTTTCGATCTGACTCAGACAGAAACAAGGCACCTGAATGGGTTGTCGCACCGCGTCGACGATGTAAATACACTGCCAACACAGGACAAATCACTGCTGAGTAACAAACCACTCGAGCGTGTGCACTTTTACTCGTCTCAGCCCGAATAGTGAGGAGACGTCTCGCAGGGTCAATATCCGACACCCTCAAACCTACTAACTCTTCTCGGCGCAGTGCGCCATAGTAGGCCAAGGCGAACATGAGGCGATTTCTGACTGTTTCCTGTGCGACTATTTCTTGCAAGCGAGCCCATTCTTCGTCAGATGGCAAATATGGCAGTAATTTGGAACGACGTACCAAACCATACCTGAACCCGACATGCTCCGAGAGTGGGCCGCGCCCTACAACCGCCTGCCCTCGCGGCACCGGATTTCGATGTTTGATTCCTTCAAAGACCAAATGATCATACCAAAGTCGGACGGCGGACAGGCGCTGATGAAGCGTAGCATTGCTCACAGCAGCGCGAGTGGATAGGAAAGGAACGTCTTCTCCACGTAAATACCTTACAAATAGTGAAACATGACTCAAAGTTGCTGCCTCAGGAGCAACACCTGCTGCCTCACAAAAAAACAGATACTGTTCCAGACCTCTGGCATAGGCGTCTATGGTAGCGGGCGAACGGCCAAGATTGTCGAGCAACGAAAGCCATAAGCATCCTTGAGAGTTCTCAGAAACCTGCGGATATCGTGACCATTTAGGCTCAGGCATCGTACCCTCCCTTTGCAACACGAAGGTATAGATTCAAGCCGATGTATTCCAACTAACTTATAAGATCGACTGCGCGTCATCGCCCACCACCGTCAACCCGCTCCCGTCGGGTTTCATGCCCAGCAGGATCTCCGCCTGCAGCCGGTTGGTATCCTGATACTCATCCACCAGCACATGATCCCATTTGCCACCGATGTCGGCGGCCAGAACCGGGTCACTGACCATCTGCGCCCAGCACAGCAGCAGGTCGTCGTAATCCAGCACACCCTGCTCCTGCTTTGCCGTGACGTAGCCGGCAAAAAGCTGTCTGAGCTGCGCTTCCCACCCCGCGCACCACGGATAGTGCTTCAGCAGCACATCGGCGAGCCGCGCGCCCGAATTCACCACACGGGAATAGATGGCCAGACACGTGCCTTTGCCGGGAAACCGCTTCTCGGTTTTGGAAAATCCCAGATCGTGCCGGATCAGATTCATCAGATCGGCGGAATCCTCGCGGTCATGGATCGAGAAGGCCGGGTCCATACCGATCTGCTGCGCATATTCCCGCAGCAGCCGCGCACCGATGGAATGAAACGTCCCGGCCCAGGCCAGCGCGTCAGCCAGTGGGCCAGCCTTGTCGCCGAGGACGGTGCGGCAGATCCGCTCGACGCGCCGTGTCATCTCGACACTGGCACGCCGGGAGAAGGTCAGCAACAGGATACGCCGCGGATCAGCCCCCGAAGCAATGAGATGCGCCACCCGGTGCGCGAGCGTATTGGTTTTGCCCGATCCCGCGCCCGCGATGACCAGCAGCGGGGATGACTCCGCCCCGCCTGCCAAGACTCCGGTCCCATGCGTGACCGCCTGTCGCTGGGCGTCATTCAGACGGGACAGATAATCGTCGCTGTTTGGGATGGGAGAAGTCTCTGAATTCAATTCCTTAAGGTACCTTCACCAATGATTCCGGGTGGTTATGCGCCCTGCATCATGCCTGACGCGTCACGAATTTGCATTGACTTCCATCGTCGCATCAGAACAAATCACGAACATATAATCATGAAATGCACCTGCACAAGGGACATCGAACCGTGACATGACCGCTGAAACCCATAAAAAACTTGGTCTGGAAACCCTGCGGGCGGCAATCAGCCGTCTCGAAGGCCATAGTGACCGACGCCGCACGGTGCTGCCCTTTGGCGTGCGTGAGATCGACGGTCGACTGCCGGGCGGCGGTCTGGCGCTCGGGGCGCTGCATGAGGTAGCGGGAGGCGGGAATGACGCCCTGCACAGTGCGGCTGCCGGTCAGTTCTGCGCCGGGATTGCGGCCCGCACGCGCGGCAAGGTGCTCTGGATCGTTACCCGCCAGGATGTGTTCGCTCCCTCCCTGAAACAGGTCGGGCTGTCGGCACGGCGGACCATTTTTGTCGAGGCCAGTTCAGACGTCGATGTGCTGGCCTGTTTTGAGGAAGGGTTGCGGCATGGTGGCCTCGGCGCCGTTGTCGCCGAGGTCGCCCGTCTGTCCATGACGGCGTCACGCCGCCTGCAACTGGCGGCCGAGACGTCCGGTTCCCTCGGCATCGCCATCCGACGCTGGCAGCGGCAAACGGATGCGGCGGATTTCGGCCAACCCACAGCTTCCGTCACACGCTGGCGGGTCTCCGTCCTGCCATCCGTCCCGCTGCCGGTTCCCGGCGTCGGAAGACCGCGCTGGTTGCTGGAACTGATCCGCGCCCGCGCAGGCGAATGTGCCGATTTTGAAGTGGAGGCCTGTGATGGCAAGGGTCGTCTCTCTTTACCTGCCGCTCTGGCCGACGGATCGGATCAGGAAGCGGCTGGGCAAAGACGCGCCAGCGCCTGAAGTGCCGCTGGCACTGGCCGGTCGTGAAGGACGGCGACGGGTCGTGCTGTCGGTCGATCTGGCCGCCCGCAAGCTGGGGCTGCGTCCCGGCATTCCGGTGGCCAAGGCCCAGGCACTGTATCCCGATCTGGTGCTGTTGGACGCTGATCCTGACGGTGACAGGCTGGGTCTTGAAAAGCTGGCCCTGTGGTTCCAGCACCGTATCGCGCCCATCGTGGCCGTCGATGCGCCGGACGGGCTGGTGCTCGACACGACGGGGGCGGATCATCTGCATGGCGGTGAACTCCCCATGCTCAAGGACATGGTTCATCGCATGGCGGGCACCGCCTTTCGGGCAAAAGCTGTGGTGGCGGACACGTGGGGCGCTGCGCACGCCATCGCCCGCTATAGTCGGGCACCGATTGCCGTTGTGCCCTCAGGCGGAACAGCCTCTGCTCTGGCCGATCTCCCGGTTGAAGCACTGCGTCTGCCCTCCACCATTATCGAGGGGCTGGCCACGTTGGGGGTATCCCGCATCGGGCAACTAGCCGCCATGCCCCGCGCTCCTCTGGCCCTGCGGTTCGGTCCGGATGTGGCCCGCAGGCTGGATCAGGCGTTCGGGCGCATTGGGGAGGCCATCGTACCAGTCCGCCCGGTCGATCCGGTCGAGGTCAGCCGGAACTTCGCTGAACCCATCGGGGCTGCGGAGACCATTGCCCGCTACATCGGCAAGCTGGTGCCGCTGCTGTGTCAGGGACTGGACGAGCGTGGACAGGGCGTGCGGCGTCTCGACCTGCTGGTGCATCGGGTGGACAGCCACACCGAGGCGATCCGGGTGGCCACGGCCATGCCGGTGCGCGACGTCAAGCGCCTGACCCGGCTGCTGTGCGAGAAGATTGAGACTATCGATCCGGGCTTTGGCATCGAACGCATGGTGCTGATTGCCTCGCTGGCCGAACCGATGGACCGGCGGCAGACCGTCTCCTCCCTGATCGCCGAGGAAGAGGCCGATGTGTCCGACCTGATCGACACGCTGGCCAACCGTGTCGGCACGCAGGCGCTGTACCGGTTTGCTCCGGTGGAAAGCGACCTGCCCGAACGCTCCTTCTGCCGCGTGCCCGCGCTGGCGCCCGAGGAGACGAAGGACTGGCCCGAGCACTGGCCACGCCCGACACGCCTGCTGGCGCGGCCGGAACCCGTGCAGGCGATGGCGGAACTGCCGGATCAACCGCCGCTGTTCTTCATCTGGCGAGGCGTGCGGCGGAAAGTGAAATGTGCCGATGGTCCGGAGCGCGTGTTCGGCGAATGGTGGAAGAATGACGCCGAACTGACCATCGCCCGCGATTATTTCCGGGTGGAGGATACGAGCGGCGAGCGCTTCTGGCTCTACCGGGCGGGTGATGGCGAGCATGGCGAGACCGGCTCGCAGGGCTGGTTTCTGCACGGAATTTTCGGATGAGCACCTCGGCACCGCGTTACGCCGAATTACAGGTCACGACGTATTTCTCGTTCCTGCGTGGAGCCTCCTCCCCCCTTGAACTGTTCGCGCAGGCAAAAGCTCTTGGCATTGAGGCGCTGGGCATCTGTGACCGTAATTCTCTGGCCGGGATAGTGCAGGCCCATGTCGCGGCGAAAGAGGTCGGGCTCCGCCTTGTTGTGGGATGCCGTCTCGATCTGGCCGATTTCCCGCCCGTTCTGGTCTACCCGATAAACCGCGCCGCCTATGGCCGCCTGTGCCGTCTGCTCACCATCGGTAAGGCGCGGGCTGGAAAGGGCAAATGCAACCTGCTCTGGGAGGATCTGGTCGCCTGGGGCGAGGGCCAGATCGTCATCATGATCCCGGACGCGGTAGACGATGCCTGTGCCCTGCATCTGCACAAGCTGAAGGACGCCTTTGCCGACAGGGCCTATCTGGCGCTGACGCTGCTGCGTCGCCCCAATGACCAGATGCGGTTGTATGAACTGGCAAACCTGGCGCATCAGGCACGGGTGCTAACCGTTGTGACCAATGACGTGCTGTTCCATACCCACGACCGGCGCATCCTGCAGGACGTCGTCACCTGCATCCGGCACAACACCACCATTGACGAAGCCGGGTTCGTCCGCGAACGTCATGCCGACCGTTATCTCAAACCGCCACAGGAAATGGCCCGGCTGTTTGCGCGCTATCCCGAAGCGGTAGCCCGCACCATGGATATCGTGGAGCGCTGCCGTTTCTCCCTTGACGATCTGGCCTATCAGTATCCCGATGAAGTGTCCGTGCCCGGCCAGACACCCCAGCAGGCGCTGGAAGAACTGACGTGGGAGGGCGCCCGTTCCTGCTATCCAGACGGCGTACCGGATGAGGTGGCGGAAACGCTCCACCATGAACTCGGCCTGATCGGGCGGATGCAGTATGCGCCGTATTTCCTGACCGTGAACAGCATCGTCCGCTATGCCCGCAGCCAGGACATTCTCTGTCAGGGACGTGGCTCGGCCGCCAACAGTGCGGTCTGCTACGTACTCGGCATCACCGCCATCGACCCCGCCCGCAACTCCTTGCTGTTCGAGCGCTTCGTCTCCGAAGAGCGGGGAGAGCCGCCGGACATCGATGTGGATTTTGAACACGCACGCCGTGAGCAGGTCATCCAGTGGGTCTATGAGCATTACGGGCGTGACCGTGCAGCCCTGACGGCCGTGGTGATCCGCTATCGCGCCAAGGGGGCTTTGCGGGATGTCGGCAAGGTCATGGGCCTGCCAGAAGACCTGATCCGAACGCTCTCGGGCCAGATTCATGGTTGGGGGCGCAGGCTGGACGATGACGCGCTCAACGATGCAGGCATTGATCTCTCTGACCGACGCATCCGCCTCACCTTAGATCTAGCCCGCTGCCTGATCGGTGTGCCCCGCCATCTGTCGCAGCACCCCGGTGGTTTTGTGCTGACACATGACCGACTGGATGAACTGGTGCCCATTGAGCCTGCTTCGATGGAGTATCGCCAGATCATCGAGTGGGACAAGGACGATATCGACGTCCTGAAATTCATGAAGGTGGATATCCTGGCGCTCGGTATGCTGACCTGCATGAAGAAAGGTCTGGACCTGCTCGGGGAACACAAGGGCCAGCACTTCACCCTCCAGACCATTCCGGCCGAAGATCCGCGCACTTACGCCATGATCAGGAAGGCAGACACCATTGGCGTCTTCCAGATCGAAAGCCGGGCACAGATGTCCATGCTGCCACGGCTCAAGCCGCGCATGTTCTATGACCTCGTCATTGAAGTGGCGATCGTGCGCCCCGGGCCAATCCAAGGGGACATGGTGCATCCCTATCTCCGCAGGCGCGAAGGGATCGAACCGGAAAACTATCCCACCCCGGAACTGGAAGCGGTTCTGAAAAAGACGCTTGGCATCCCGCTGTTTCAGGAACAGGCCATGCAGGTGGCCATGATCTGCGCCGGCTTTACCGCAGCCGAAGCGGATCAGCTTCGGCGGGCCATGGCGACTTTCAAAAATACCGGTACCGTCTCGCAGTTTCAGACACGCCTGATCGAAGGCATGCGCGCCAATGGGTATGACGAGGACTTCGCCGAGCGGATCTATCAACAATTGGAAGGCTTCGGTTCTTACGGATTTCCCGAGAGCCACGCGGCAAGTTTCGCCATTCTGGCCTATTCATCCTCATGGATGAAATGCACCCATCCGGACGTATTTCTGGCCTCGCTCCTGAATTCCCAGCCGATGGGTTTCTATGCACCGGCACAACTGGTCCGTGATGCGCGCGAGCATGGTGTGGAGATCCGGCCCGTCTGTGTGAATGCCTCACGCTGGGACAGCACGCTGGAAGGACCGGAAAGACCAGATGGGATGTTCGCCGTGCGGCTGGGCATGAGCCTGGTAAAGGGGCTGGCCAATGACGATGCCGCCCGGATTGTTGCCGCACGGGCCTCACGCCCCTTCGCGTCGGTCGATGATCTGTGGCGTCGGGCGGGTGTGAAAGCGGCAGCCTTGACCCATCTGGCCGAGGCGGATGCGTTCCGGCCCTCGCTCGGGCTGGCACGGCGCGAGGCGCTCTGGGCGATCAGGGCTCTGCGCGATGAGCCTCTGCCGCTGTTTGCGGCAGCGCAGATTACGCGGGAAGCGGAGGAACCGGATGTATTGCTCCAGCCCATGCGCGACGGGGCGGAGGTGGTGCGGGATTACAACCGGCTTGGCCTAAGCCTTCGCGATCATCCGCTGACCTTTCTGCGCGAGGATCTTCGGACACGGGACATCATAACCTGTCGGCACGCCTTGAACGCAAAGGACGGAAAGCGCCTTACTGTGGCAGGGCTGGTACTGGTCCGGCAACGGCCCGGCTCTGCCGAAGGCGTGGTGTTCATGACGCTGGAGGACGAAACGGCAAACATGAACGTCATCATCTGGCCGGATCTGTTCGATGCGAACCGACGCGTGGTACTGGGCGGGCAGATGCTGGCGGTAATGGGCATGCTCCAGAAGGAAGGTGACGTCGTGCATCTGGTGGCTAAGGAGATCACCGACCTGTCGGGCTTGCTGGCCGATGTTGGGAACCGGTCCCTGCATGAGGTCGGCACTGCACAACAGGAAGCCAGATCTGAACGGATGACGGTGAAATCAAGAAACTTCCACTAGCCCATGCGCTTACGTGATAATTCTGCTGGTCGACGATGTCGTCTTTCGCCCTCAAAGCAGAAAAATTCAGCAGAGCTTGCCTGAGTTGCGGTTGTTTTCTGAGTGGTTGATGAAGCGCGTCGTGAGCAGCAGAACGCCATGAAATAACGCGAGCACTCCAAATGCTTCAGCAAAAGCCTCTGATGGGATATGAGACGGACCGGTTGTCGCGAGCCGCCATCCAAGGAATGTGGCGCACACCGTGGTCAACGTCGGCCCCCCGATCCTTTGCATGATGTTCAGCGCAGTCGTTGCCATGGGAATATCGTCCCGAGCGATCGACGCATACCCCGCGCTCATCGCCGGAATGCCCACGGCTCCTCCACCACCGCGCAGAAGCAGGGCGACACTGAGCAGGGCGGCGTTCAGACCGTTATAGGCGAGCACAGCCAGAATCAGTGTTCCAACCAGCGAAAGCAGCGCGCCGCAACCGGTCAGATCGCGCGCGTCAAACCGGTCACTCAGACGACCAATGAGCGGATAGACGCACATCATTCCCAGGCCCAGCGGGGCCATGAGCAGGCCCGTCCGCTCGGGCGAGACACCGCAGGCGTGAATCAGCCATACGGGTAGAAGCATCTGACCAGCGAACGACACCCCGTTCGTCAGAAACATGATGATCGCCGACACCGAAAAGGCAGGCGCACGCAGCAGGCGCAGGTCGATCAGCGCGTCATCGCCCTTGCGTCGCGCGGATCTGACATACAGGACGAACAGCACGAGGGACGCGCCTAAAGTCGCCTGTCCATAAAGCCAGGCGACATGATCCATCCCGTAAAGAAACGAGACGAGAGCGGGAGCGAGAAATCCTAGCCCTGTCAGGTCAAGTGGACGGGGGCGCTCGTCATGCCGATCGTCAGGGAGAAACAGAACGGCAAGGGCAAAAGCCGCAAGCCCGACCGGCACATTGAGAAGAAAGATCCATCGCCAGGACGCGATGGAGAGAATGGCACCGGCGACGACGGGTCCAAGAAGCGGCGCGAGCAGAACAGGTGCCGTCATTGCGCTCGCGACCCTCGGCATCTGTCGGCCCGCCACACGAGCCACCGTCATCTGAGCCATAGGGGCGAGCAGTCCGCCCGCCATGCCTTGCAGCAGACGGAATACGATCAGGGACGGCGCAGACCACGCTAGTGCGCACAGGCCTGATGTCAGCGTGAAGGCACCGAAGCACCATAAATAGACTGCCCGCCCCCCGAGGCGGCTTACAAGCCATCCATTCAGGGGCAACGTCAGGGCGAGTGCCAGCAGATAGCCGCTTACCACCCATTGAATGTGTGAAAACGGAGCGTGCAGGGTCGCGACAAGATCTGGGAGCGACACATTGACAATCGTGGCGTCCAGTTGCGCCATGAAAGATCCGACCGCCGCGACGCTCACGATTTTCCAGGTGCCCCGAGGCAGTTGATCCGAACTCTGGGATGGCAACGATGTTCTGGTGTTCATGAACGATCTCGTCGGGAACCGCGAGACGCGCAGACATGAACCATGCGTTTACGCATCCAGCGCGATCGCCTCGCTCGTCGTGACACGGCCAAGACGGGGAAAAATCTCCTCGCAGGCAAAGCGCTGCATCTCTTCGGTGAATGTGGACATAACATCCTCGGCGAGCACGACGTTGTATCCATGCTCATGAGCCCCCCTAGCGGTGGACTCCACGCCCAGATTGGTCGCGATTCCGCCCAGGACGATGGTGGTGATGCCGCGCCGCCGCAACTGAAGGTCGAGATCCGTGCCGTAGAAGGCACCCCATTGCCGTTTCGTGATACGCAGATCATTCGGTCCGGCGAGCCCGTCAACCAGTTCGGTCCAGTCGGGAGCAAAGCCTCCGGGCGGCGAAAAGGAGCGATCGACGACCGCATGCACCGCGTCCGCGAAATCGGGCGCGAACGCGACATTCACCAGAATGACGGGAGCACCGGCGGCCCGGAAACGCGCCGCGAGTTCTTTCGATCGTTCGACGATCGTGGCCCCCGGTATCGGGGCCAAAGGCAGTCCCGTGATTCCCTTCTGGAGATCGATCAGGACGAGGGCCGTCCGGGTGGGCGGAAGTGAAATCATGGCGTGAGCTTCCCTGTTGACGTTCGCGCGACCGTCCCGAAGCGTTGTCCAGACCGCACGGAACCGTTAGAAGTTGAGCAGATACTCAAACAGGAGCATTATTTGAGGATGGACTCAAATACGTCAAGAGCAAAACGGACACCTCTTCAGCCGCTACGCTCGGCCGGACGCCAGCGCGTCGAGGAACTGCTCGCGGCTGCGTCCGACCTGATGGCGGAACGCGGTTACGAGGCGACGACCATGGCGGAGATCGCCGCGCGCGCCGGGGCGAAGATCGGCTCGCTCTATCGCTTCTTTCCGAACAAGGAGGCTGTGGCGGACGCTCTGGTGCAGCGGCATATCGCCATTCTGGAAGACGAATACGCAGCACTTGCCAAACGTGCGGCCACGCTTTCGCCGGAAGCGTTGGCGGATATCCTGATCGAACTGCTTGTCACGCTTCATCCGCGTGTGAAATCGCTGTCCGCCCTGATGGAGGCGCGGACTGACAAGATGGAGATCCGCGACCGCGCGCGAGGTCATGCCGTGGCCGGAATTGCGGCGGCGCTGCGCGTGTGTGCGCCGGGACTGGATGAGGCGCTGGCGAAAGACATGGCGGCGGTCGTTCTGAACACCATGAAAGTGCTGCGCAGCATGCTGGCGAACGACGCGCCCACGACGTCGGGCGCGCCCGATGAGTTGCGGCGGATGAACCGACTTTATCTTTCCGACAGGCTGGCGCCGTTCCGGCGCGGTTCAGACAGCGCAACGGATGGAAAGACACGCTAAATGCGAACCGGAGACGAAGCCACACTCTCCCGGTGTGATGCGTCCTTCGACTGACGGCGCGAGAGATCGGCCGCACTTGCGAAGTGCGAGATGCGCAGCGGCGGCTTCCGCCCTCATGGGAGACATCCAAACAGTGCTGACCATGTCCGAAAGCTGACATTGCTAAGCGCACCCTGATGAACAGAGTTTGAGACAAAACTGGCATTCGCAGTTCTTTCCGGTGACGACCGTTACCGGTCAGACAGGACATATGGACGATTACCAAGAATGCACTTGGGTTAA
>NZ_WOSX01000066.1 GCF_011516735.1 Acetobacter fallax
CTGCGCTCGGGTGATTTCAGTCCAGGCCATCTTGATCTCATCAGGTTATCGCAAACCCATGAATCATAACCCGCTGAAATCACTCAACTCATTTTCGGTCAGACACTCAGGCTTTTCCGGTGTCGCGGAAGCGGTCCTGGCCACATGACGTTTTTTCACGCCATGGTTCGTTTTCATGCCGTGATGCTGAGGATCTGCGTCTGCCCCGGTCGTAGCGGCCGACGTTGCCTGTGCGTTCAGAGCGGAACAGGCGATCGTCAGCCCGGCTGTCAGCGACGTGCGCCGCAGACTGTAGCGGATGAAATTGTTTGTCATCGGGGTCTCTCACTCTGTCACACCTGTATGGCGCCTCTATATGCAATTGCGACTTTTTCGCAATATCAAGCCAGATATGAGACACACTTCGTAACACAGGAAAAGGCCAACAGATGCGCCTTGTGGAAGTATCCGGAGAGTATCTGCTGAATTATATCATTGTTATGTAGTGCTTTTTTGCCTTTCCGTGTCATCTAAAGCACAGCGGCGACTGAATTTCAGGCGGATCAGTCTATCGACATAGTGCAGACGCTTCCATCTTTGCACTAACCGCCCCGCAGACGACATTCTGGCCGTCTCCTCCGCCACGATCAATGGTGAGGAGACCCTGTTCGAAGCGGGGACGGTTTTAGTCAGTGTGTGTGTCAGGTCGCTCCGGAAGCAATCGGGGCGTGCGACGCACCGGGATTAACAATGTGAGCACCCCCACCTGACTGAACTTCAAAGATCGCCAGATCACGTGTGGTGCTGCCGTCCGGAAGCAGAGTGAATAGTCCGTCCACACCAGAGAAGCCATGCGAGCGTGTCAGAATCTCGGCAGGATAACCTTTGCCGTCGCTGCTGGCATGAACGGAACTGGCCAGGGCTCCTGCATCGTAAGCCAGGTCTGCGAGTGGCCTGGGGGCCCGGTGCATCTGGATAGCGAAAGCCTGCACGAACGCTTTCCGGTTTGCCGGATCCGGTGCTGCATACCAGGCGCCGGCGATGCTTCCCAGCTTGGTCGCGAATGCGCTCCACAGGCCTGGCCCCATGAGTCTGACCTGAGACGTGGAAACCTGATTTGCTTTCAGACCGTCAATGACATTTTTCAGTGAAAGGCCCAGATCACCAAGCAGCAGGGCATCGAATGGCGGCGCTGAAAGCGCCTGCGCGGCTGGTGCTGTCGCATTGCTGGCCGGCGTGCTTCCGGCCTGAACAGTCTCCGTCGGGGCATTGCTGCCCGATGAAGAGGGAGTATCTGCTTTGGGGGCCGATGAAAGCGCGGCGGCGAGATCCGATGGAAGATCGCTGGCGGGAGCGGCGGCCTGGCCGTTCGCCGCAGCGACCCGGCTATCATATGCCGCAAGGCTGGCCAGACCGCTGGCGATCGCCTCGGGTGTATTCAGGTGGTACGCGATCTGAGGGGGAGCAAGCCCGGCTTTCTGACAGGACACGATAAGAGCGTCACCAAGCGCGTGGCCAAGCGGGTTATCGGGGAGGAAAGCGGCAAACTGATGCCGGCCCTCGGCCGCGGCCGCCGCGACGAGACGGTCAACCTGCTGCTGAGGTGTAATGCCGAACACCCAGATGCCTGGACGTTTCTGAGCCGTGTCGCTTGTGAAGGCGATCACCGGAACACCCCCCTGAAGTGCGACGGGGGCTATCTGCGAGGTGTCTGCGCTTGTCAGCGGTCCGAGCAGGATGCCATCGCCGGCGGCAAGAGCTGCCTGCACTGCCGCGACTGCGCCACCGGGGCCTGCGGTATCATGTGCATCGACCTGAGGCAGCGGAGCCGTCACCGGGGTTCCGTTGCTGACCGGTCTGGACAGGGCGAGACGCGCGGCGGCGAGCATTTCATTACCAAGGCTCGCATTCGGCCCCGTCAGCGGCAACAAAACAGCGACGTTACGCGGTGTCATGACGTTAGTGCTCAGGGTACCTGAACTGCCGCCACCGCCGCTGCATGCGGCGAGAGCAAGCAGGGCGATGCCGGAACAACAACGCACCGCGCGGGACCGGGCGGGATGCCTGGCCAGATTATCGGGACCGGGGTTGCGTCGTGTCCCGGATAGGGTGACAGCTTGCGCTGCCTTTCGTGACTGGAACCAGTATGTCCGATCCATTGTCCGCCTCTGTTTCTGACCATTCAACTGTCGGGCCAAAGGCAGGAAGCCATCCCGACGCGCTGCCATCCCATAACGAAGGAATAGCGTCCCGTCATGTCCACGGCGAGCAAAACCCTTCAGAGGATGTGGCCCCGCACCGCAGAAACCGCACCGGTTTACTGACTCTTGTCGCCACGCCCATTGGTAATCTGGGTGATCTGTCACCCCGTGCTGTGGAAGCGATGCGCAGCGCGGATCTCGTGCTGTGCGAAGATACCCGCGTGAGTGCACGACTCTTTTCCGAGCACAGCATTGGCACGCACGCAGAGCCTCTGCATGACCACAACGAGCGGCAGCGTGTGCCCGGGCTCATTGAGCGCCTGCAGGCAGGGCAACAGATCGCGCTTGTCTCCGATGCGGGCATGCCTCTTCTTTCCGATCCGGGTTACCGGCTTGCGCGGGCCGCCATGGAGGCCGGCATCCCGGTCACGGCTGTTCCCGGACCCAACGCCGCACTGACGGGTCTGGTTCTTTCCGGGCTGCCGCCGCATCCGTTTCTGTTTGTCGGTTTTCCTCCTCCTCGCAGTGCCGCGCGGCGTGAAAGTTTTGCGACTTTACGGGCTGCGGAACTCGCGGGCCTGCGGGCCACCCTGATCTGGCATGAAGCCCCGCACCGCCTGGGTGAGATGCTGGCCGACCTGGTTGCGGTGTTTGGTGATGATCGCCCCGCCGCAGTCGCACGGGAGCTGACAAAACGATTTGAGGAGGTCAGGCGGGATACGACCGGCGCGCTTGCGGCGTTCTATGCGGATACTCCGCCACGCGGAGAAATTACTGTCCTGATCGGGCCGCCTGGTGAAGAAGAAACAGGGGCTGCTGATCTGGACAGACGCCTCGCTGAAGCGCTTGATTCTCATTCCGTCAAAGACGCGGCGGCTCTCGTCGCGGCTGCTTCGGGATTACCACGAAAAGTCGTGTATGCGCGGGCACTTGAGCTTTCTGCGGCACGCAAGGGGAATGAGGGATGACGAAACGGATTTCAGGCCGGAGAAGCTGGCCTGCATTGTTTGCCATTACGCTGTCGACTGGCGCTGTCTCATCTCAGGCATATGCCTGGGGACCAAATGGTCATGCGATCATTGCCGACATTGCACAGGCCCATCTGTCTCCGTCCGCGCTTTCGGCTGCAAAGGCCCTGCTTGCGACGGAAGGGCATGATTCACTTGACCAGGTGGCATCATGGCCTGACACGATCGGACATATCCCCAAAAACAAGGGCGGAGCGCCTGAGACACTTGCCTGGCACTATGTTGATATCGACGCGGCCAATCCTGCTTACGACCAGCAGCGTGACTGTCCTGACCGGGCCTGCGTTGCTGAAAAACTCCCCGAACAGGAGCGCATTCTGGCCGATCGCTCAGCGCCCGTTGCGGAGCGCCTTGCGGCACTGAAATGGGTTGTTCATCTCGTCGGAGATGTTCACCAGCCTCTGCATGCGGCGGAACGTGACCATGACAAGGGCGGCAATGCCGTCAGACTGACTTATTTCGGAAACAATCTGAACGGGCATATGAATCTCCATTCCCTGTGGGATGAGGGCATCATCGATCATGCGACCGGTCTGACAGTCGGCCCGCATTATACGATCGATTTTTCCGCCGCTCAGGCTGAGGCAAAGAAACTCGACACTGAGATCACCTCAGACGAAATGGCTTACTGGACAGCCGATCTGGCGTCCGGCGATGACCGGAAGGCAGCGATTGACTGGGTGGACGAGAGCCACTCCCTGGCGCGGACGGTTGCCTATGGTGCGTTACCGCATCTGCGTGGCTCGGAACTTGGCGATGATTATGCCACGCTGGCATGGCCTGTTGTTAAACTGCGTCTTGAGCAGGCGGGCGCGCGGCTTGCCGCCGTGCTGAACGCCTCTCTTGGTGACGGGTCATAACGCCACCTGTTCCGTTCATGAGTTCCGGGGCGTCTTTCGGAAAAAGCAGGCCTGCCGGGTTCGGCAGAGCCTGCGCGCGCTTTGCATCAGTCAGTCCTGAGACACTGTGGGTGATGTGAGCTGAAAGCGGCCCGGAGAGGCTCTGTCGGTTTGCTTTGCGGTCATAGACGAGGCGTCATTCCTGTGTTGCATTGTGAGCACAGGAAACGCGTCTTCACCTGACGGAGCGAGGACTTTTCTTTTCCGACGGGTATTGGATAGTTTCGGGGACGGGACGACGGAGAGGCCGGATTCCAGAACGTTATGGACAGTTCCGTTCCATATTCGCAATGTAAAAATGGTGCAGCGGAAGTGTTTTTTGTTGCGTTCCCGAGTGGGGACGCGGGCTTCTGCGCCGGTTTACCAGAGAGTGTTTCAGAAGTTTCTCTGCCGGGCGAAAGCGCGCTCCTGGAGAAACGTGACCGACGGGTTTGTCTGATCGCCGAAGCGGCTATGAGTGCAGGCCGGATATCCGGACAGACATGAATTCAGGAATGGAGAATACTCAGAGCACCGGATGCCGGCTCCGGTGCTCTGATTCAGTTTACACAGACCGGACAGAAATCCGTCAGAAATCGACGCTGGCCGATCCCATCACCATGAACGGGGCTGCGATGGAGTAGGTTGCGCTTCCGCCTTTGATTGCCGTGCCATACACGCCGGTTGTCGCGAGTGCGTTGGCTGCTGTTGCATTGACAAAACCAAGATACTGCCGATCAGTGATGTTGCGAAGGTTAAGTTTCAGAGTTGGCGCCTTCATCGGGCCCCAGTCTTTGAAACGGTAACCGAGGTTGATGTTCATCGTGATGTAGCTTGGAATATGCTGATCATTTGTGAATGTTGCATACTGCCGTGCGACATATTTCAGGCTGTATCCGCCGAACAGATGGCCGTCATCATAGTCAAGATTGAGACCGAACTGATATCTCGGCGTCTGTGGCGCGAATTTTCCTTTACTGAAGACGTAATCACCGTTTCCGGCCGCGACGTTGCTGTCCGTACGGCGATTGATATATTCCGCCGAGAAATACGGACGGAAATGATAGAAGATGGGACGTGTGCCGATTTCGAAATCGACACCGTCCGCATGGGAGCTGCCACCGTTGATGCTGCGGGTGTAGCTCTGCCCGTTTCCGGTATTGACCGTCTGGCTGTAAAGGCTGTTGGTGAAATTATAGTGGAAGTAGGTGACGGAACTCATGACCGTGGGGCCCTGATAGCGCCAGCCGAATTCTTCCGAGATTGAATATTCCGCCTTCAGATTCGGGTTCGCCTGATTGGCGTAGCCGCCGCGCGCCACGCTGTACGCGCCTGAATCATACAGTGAGGTATTCATCGGAATACGGAAATTTGTTGTTGAGGACGCAAAAAGCTGGTTTTCGTTATTGATTTTGTAGCGAATTCCGACGGCCGGAAGCGGCTCCTGCCATGACCCTTTTATATAGGGGCCGGTCGAGGTGTCCGGCAGGAAGTTCTGTCCGTCCCTGTTGACCACTGAGTATTTCAGACCCGCTTCGATGTTCAGTTTATTGTTCAGCAGCGACAGGCTGTCGGCAAGGAACATCGTATGGATACGCGTCTGGGTGAGTGTGTCGCGATACTGTGCCGTCTCGCCATTGGCCAGGACCATGTTCGGTCCGCCGCCCAGAAGATCGAGCGGTTTTCCGGTTGCATAATCGACCTGGCTGTATGGGCCGGTCTGAATCTGCTTTGAGTATTCGAACCAGTATCCCACCGAGACGCGGTTGATGCCGGTATGGAGACTCAGCTTCGTCACCGAACCGGGACGGTAGGTCTCGGTGTTGGACGGGTTGTAGACAATCAGAGACTTCGTGTTTGATGCGTTATGATCGCCGATTGAGGCGGTCATGGTCTGCGCGCCCCACTGCTGGCTGGTCAGGCTTTCGCTGTAGGCGCCGCCGCCATTGCCGTCTCCATACCAGAAATACGGTGTTTCGGTCAGCGTCAGATGGTCTGTCAGCGTGAAGGTTGACGGGGCGCTGGCGTAGATATTGGTGAACGGATTGCGATGCAGTTCGTAGTAGTTTGCGCTGGGGCTTTTCGGATTCCATGTCGCCTGGTAGGCGTTGTGAATTCCCTGGGCCTGCCAGGTGTCCATATAGGTGGTCGGGAAAAGAGTGCTGGTTCCGTGGTTGCCGAGCAGAGAGAAGCTGATCTTGTTGCCCTGCCCCCAGGCGCTGACCCATTTGGTCTCGCCATGCAGCTTGTTCTGGCCACCGGGACCGCGCCAGGAATCTTCCGCTGCATCCGAAAAGGAAATAAAACCTTTGACGTTCGTATTGCCGATATAACCGGTATCGAGACGGCCGAAGACGCGACGCGCATTATAATTGCCGTAGGAGCCAACGATTTTACCGCCCAGCTTTTCCTTCGGGTCCATCAGGTACATATCGACGGCACCGCCGGTCGCGCTGATATGCGGGCTGTCGAGATCGGCCGAACCCTGTTCGACATTGATGGAACGCAGATTTTCTGGATCGACGATTTCCTGAGGATAGACGGCATAGTTACCGATATCGTTGATCGGGAAACCTTCCAGGGTGAAGCCGATCTGACTTTCGTTCAGGCCGCGCATCGTCATATGGCCGCCGGACAGACCCATGGGGTCGGTCGAGGTGGTGTTCACGCCCGGCAGCATTTCGATCAACTGCATCGGATTGAGGCCGGCGGCCTGCTTTTCGATATATTCCGAGGTGACGGTTGAACGCGATTTCGGCGCGTCTTCTTTAATCATCAGACCGCCGGCCACCTGGCTGTGGCGTGCGCTGCGGACTTCGATCAACTCTGATTTCTGATCGGTCGGGGCCGTGGCGCCCATCATGGAAGGCGCATTATCATCGCTGGCGCGAGTGGCTGCGGGCGGCTTTTTACCTTTTGCCGGCTGCGTGGCTGTCGCGGACTGTGCTGCGACCGGCGCTGCCAGAACAGTGACGGAAGGAACGGCGAAGGTAATCAGGGCTGATGTTGCCAGAAGACGTCGCGTAAGGAAGGACATGGCTGCTCTGTATCTGGTCATGGACAGGATGCCTGATCACGCTCACGGAACGATGCCTCCAAAACCTGACCAGAAGGTCAAACTCCAGGCTGCACAACATTTTCGCGATTCGGTGACCGGGCGCTGATCACTTCCTTACGATCAAATAATCAGTTTGTTTATTACAGATTCATGTCTGCCATGCATTTGGTGCGGAACTGTATCAAATTGGCAACAGACGGCCATTATTCAGGTGGATTAATGATCACCTCTGTAACAAAATGTTTTATTATAACGACACACACTTACAACAAAACAAACACAAAAAAGAAATAATATGACATAAAAATCTCTATGCTTCGATCTGTATCTCTTCGCAGTGAAACAGATACTTCGCCCAGGCCCAATCGGCTCCTCATGACCACTCAGGCAGACAGGACGGAGGCCGGGACCTTTGATGGCCGGTTCCTCGATGATTGCCGGAAAGGGGGTTTATGAAGGGCTCCGTTGTCGCTCCGTGTGGGTGCTTTCTCCGGGCTTTGCTCTGGGAAGGAGCCGCGACCCTTTCCGGGCGCGGGCAGATCCCGGCCTTCCGCCAACTCTTTATAAGAGGCTGTTTCAGAAGCTCTGAAAAGCAGGACGACAGGAACAAAAAGTGAATAAAACCGTGTGATCTGCTTCCCTGCCCTTTATGAGGAACCTCCCCGGAAACACCGCGTTTGTGTCTGCGTCAGGCCGGTTCTGACGATGGTTTACCCCTGGACAGGTGGTATCGTTTGTCAGAGCTGCGGGGCTGTCCGATCAGGCGCATGTGCGCGGAACGTGAAAGAAAGAAGGGATCGATCCGGGCTGATGACCAGGATCGTCGGACAATGACTCTATGAACCAGACATCATTTTTTCACCGGCACAGATTTTCAGTGACCGGTACGGCTCTGTTCCTTTTAGCTATCGTGCTTCTGATTATTTTCTGGTCGTGGGACTGGTTTGTTCCTCTCGTGAACCGCAAAGCCACGGCGGCTCTCGGGCGACCGACAAGCATTGCCCATCTGCATGTACGGCCGGGGTTTGTGACGCGCGTGACAGTGGACGATCTCAAAAGCGAACAGCCGAAGGATTTTGAGGGCGAGGGCGCGCCGTTTTTCACGGCGGCGCACGCGACAGTGGCATTCGATGTCTGGCGCTACATCTGGCACCGTTCTGTAAGCATACCGCTGATTGCCCTGGATACGCCTGCCGCCGATATTCGCCGGCGCCAGAATGGACAGAACAACTACACATTCGGTTCTTCCGACAACAAAGGTTCTTCGTCAGATTCCGGTTTTTCGCTGTCTTCTCTTAAAGAACTTCTGATCAACGATGGTCATGTCCGGTTCCGTGACGACAAATTGCGGGCTGACATGGCCATTGCACTGCACACAACACCGCCTGCGGGCGCGGCGGACAGAGGGACGATCGTCGCCGATGCATCCGGGCGTTATGCCGGTCAGCCGGTGACCGGGCATTTTATCGGGGGAGCGCTTCTGTCCCTGACAGACGCGAAAACACCGTATCCTGTTGATCTGAACGTCAGGAATGGTCCTACACGCGCCACACTCAAAGGCAGTGTTGACGATCCTCTTGCGTTCCGGGGAGCGCGGCTGCGTCTGCATTTCTCCGGGCCGGACATGTCACTGCTTTACCCGCTGACGGCGATTCCGATCCCGCAGACTCCGGCCTATGACATCACAGGAAATCTGGATTACAGCGAGAAACTGATCCGGTTCAGTGATTTTGCCGGCAAAATGGGGTCGAGCGATATTGGTGGCACGATCACCGTTGATCCGCATCAGAAAGTTCCGTTCGTAGAAGCCGCTTTGCAGTCTCGCCGTGTGGACATTGAAGATCTCAGCGGCTTCATCGGAGGAAAGCCGGGGCCGGACACGACGGCCCAGGCAAAGGCTGATGCCCATGACCCGAATATTCTCCCTGACACATCGATCAATGTGCCAAAGCTTCAGGCCATCAATGCGCATGTGACTTACAGAGGCGAGCACATTCAGAACAGGCGGCTGCCGCTTGACAACATTGATGCCGAGTTCGCGATTCAGGACGGGGCGATTGATCTCAAAAGGCTGAATTTCGCGGTTGGCAAAGGGACTCTGGCCAGCTCGGCGACATTCGTTCCGGGACCACATGGATTTTCAACGAAGGCAAAATTTGATTTCAGACAGATCGATCTTGCTCACGTCATGACCAGTACGACGGGCACGGCGGCTCAGGGCGGGATCATTGGCGGGAATTTCGTGCTGAACTCCACGGGGAATTCCATTGCCTCGCTGGTTGCCAATGGTAATGGCGGGCTGACGCTGGTTCTGGATCAGGGGGGTGACATCTCTGCTCTGCTGCCGGAAGTCCTCGGGCTTCAGTTTGGCAATGCGATTTTGTCGGCGCTGGGTCTTCCGGCTCACACACGACTTGACTGTTTCATTGCTGACATGCCGTTGCGTGATGGTCTCGTGAACACGAAAACACTTCTTCTCGAAACGAAGGAGACGCGAACTCTTGGTCGTGGGACTGTAAATTTCAAAAGCAACACGATTGATTATTCGCTGACGACCAGAGCCATCCATCCGACGATTTTCTCTCTGCCTGGCGCGTTCAACATTACGGGTGCTCTCAAATCACCCACTGTTCTGCCTGGCGCCGAAATCCTTGGGCGGGCTGCGGCGGCGGCGGGGCTGGGGTTTGTCTTCCCTCCCCTCGCGATCCTTCCGATGATTCAGCTCGGCGTTGGCAAGGGGTCACGTTGTGAACAGGCGGTGCAGGCGGTGAATGATAATCCGGCGGCGGGCATTGCGCCGGGCGGAATGGCGCAGGCCCGTTCCGCGGATGCGAATGGCGTCAGAAAAGGGTCAGCCAGACCATCGACAGCGACCGGACACGCCGGAAAAGGGCATGGCTCAATGAAACCGCTTAATGCGGCAGAGGTCAGGGCGGCCTGGGAGAAGAAGCTCCGGAAATCCGGGAAGTAGCACCAGCCAGCGTTGAGGCTGGCACACGGTAAGAGAGTCCCGACAAAGGTCGCGGACCTTTGGAAACGCGCTGTTAGCGTTACGTGTTGAGCCGTGATTTTTTAAGGGGTTGGCAGAATCCGGGCTCTGCCCGAACCCGGCAGGGACCGCAGGCCCCTGCACCCCGATTTGTTTATAATAAAACGGTTTCCAAAAGTCTGTGACCTTTGGTGGGTTCCAGGGCAAAGCCCTGGGAAGAAGCCAACACTGAATGACAACAGAGCCTTTGGAAAGGCTCTGTTGTCGTTAAGTGTTGATCTGTGATTTTTCAAAGGGTTAGAAAAAGACCGGGCTCTGCCCGAACCCGGAAGGGGTCGCAGACCCCTTCACCCCGATCTGTTGATCAACAAACCGGTTTCCAAAGGTCTGTGACCTTTGGTGGGTTCCAGGGCAAAGCCCTGGGAATGAGCCAGCACCTAACGACAACAGAGCCTTTGCAAAGGCTCTGTTGTCGTTAGGTGTTGAGGCCTCCTGGCTGGCTGCAGGCGATGAGGATAGAAGCGGGAGCGAGGGTGTTGTGGAGAGCCTCGATCATGCGGCGCCATCCGAGATAGCTTGAGAGATATTTT
>NZ_WOSX01000067.1 GCF_011516735.1 Acetobacter fallax
ACTACGAACGCTGCGCCTCAACACTTGCCGCAATGCACACCATCGCCTTCGCTGGCTTCATGCTCAGAAACGCAGCTAACCTGCTCATGCAAAGTGCATAACACCCTCTAGTCATCATCGCGATTGCGCGGCGTCTCGTCACAATCGCAAATGCTGTCCTGAAAACAGGCCTGCCGTGGCGCATTAGCCCCGTCGTTTAAACACAGTTGCTAGAAATATGGTCGTGTCGAAGGACGACGAGCGGCGGCCCGGATTTTTGCCTGTCTGCGTACTGGGCTGGAAGTTTTTTCGAGCGGCATTCTGAAAACAGCCCCGCCTGCAGCGATTTTCCAGAAATGGCAGAAAAGTACGCCCTTCTCTCGCACCATACGTTCCGATGCAATGGTTGTGCTGGCGAGGGGGATATGATCATGTTAATGTGACTACTGTAGTCACGGGAGGCTTCGATGCAGGAAATCCAGATCAGGGACGCCAAGGCCAATCTGTCGGCGGTGATCGATCACGCCACGCAGGGCGAGCCGTCGATCATCACGCGCCACGGCAAGCCTACGGCGGTGGTGCTGTCCTATGAAGAATACCGCAGGTTGAGTGCTGTGCCCTCGTTCGGACGGCTGCTCATGTCCCTTCCCGAGGAGATCGAGACGGAACGAGGCGGCGAGGGACTGCGGGACGTGGCGTTCTGACGTGTATCTGCTCGATACGAACGTCATTTCAGAGGCCGCCCCGTCAAAAAAGGTTGCCAGTCCTGAACTGCGCTACTGGATGGACGCGAATAGCGATAGACTGTTTCTCAGTGTGATTACTGTCGCGGAAATCGTCGCCGGGATCGAGAAGGTGAAACGCGCAGGGCATGAGGCAAAAGCCGCACGGCTGGGCGAATGGCTGGCGACGCTCGTGCATCTTTACGCCCGGCGGATATTGCCGGTCGATCTTCCTGTGTCGCAGGCGCTGGGAACGCTGACCGATCAGGTGCGGGCGCGTGGGCATGATCCACAAATGAGCGATCTCACGATTGCCGCGACGGCCCGCGTTCATGGCCTGACCGTCCTGACCCGGAATGTGCGGCATTTTCAGTTGCCTGAACTCGTGGTGGTCAATCCCTTTGAAGAACTGCCAGACAACCCTCTCCGGCAAACGTGACCGGACCGTCTCTTCTTCGTTTTTCTTTCTGAACGCCACGGCTATGCTGCTTATAGATCTGATACTCCGCACGGTTTTTTGTATGTTGCAGGAACTCTTGCGCCAGGGCGTGTCGTCAGTCAGCGCCCGGCGATATCAGGCTTGTACTCCCGTTTGATCTGTGATGTTTTCTCTCTGTTTTTCGGAAGGTATTGTGGATGCGTCGGTATGGTCTGAGTGACGGTCAGTGGGAACGGATCAGGGATCTTCTCCGGGGTCGTGAGGGCCATGTAAGCGGTGCGGCTACAGACAAGTCCTGGAGCCTAATGATCAGATTTCCCATTGCATTGTTAGTTCTGTTTTTAGTGTCATGTTCCCCGAAAAAGAATCCATGTAATTCTTTTTCGGAATCCCCCATATCCGGTATTGGGCAACTTATTGTTATACCGGAGAAAATGAGTATTACTTACCGAAATGGCAATATGGAACAATTAGACTGGGCTGCATTTTCTTCCGACGTTCTTCCGTCCGATCGCCTTGCGATGCCAGCCAAACTCAAAATCCATTTTGAAGGTGTCCGCACTTCTAATCCTGGCCGGTGTGGTTATCTCGGCCAGTATCAGCATGTAATGAAAATCACATCTGCAACTATTATTGAGTGACTGCTGTCGATCTAAATTTTGAAAAATTATATTTTATCCCGATCAAAAACCGACACTCGGCCCCTGGTCTCGTGACTGCCCGTTCGCCGACTTCTCGATCTCTTTGGCGAACTGCTTCTGCCGTCCGAGGCCACGATGAACGCAGCCCCCACTTCCTGCTTGTAAGTGTAATCCTGGCTGAGGCCATGCGGCTCGTCCGTCGGTTCCTGACCGGCACGATAGGCGATAGCCACCACGACCGCACGAACGCGAGATGGATTTGACGAACAGATGACAGATCGCCGCGACCGGCTGTGTTCAGGAAGGATTCTGAGAAGGAACGTTCCTCACGCGCGCATTGCGAAGTAACGCCAAAGTGCGCCCTTCACTCCTTCGTGGCAAGGGTTATAATTGTATTATGAGCAGAGACCTTTATAGAAAAACCGCGATGATAGCGGGATATCTTGGTGTCTTTTTCTTCTTATGCATTAACTGGATTTACGCATTACCTCTGCTCTGGACGGCTATCGTTTTTTTCGTCCTATCCTGCAGAAAAACATGAAGGAAATCAGAAGTGCACCCTCTCGAACGCGTCAGGCAACGGGCCGAACAGGCCAAAGCTCGTTAGCAGGCTTTGCTCGCCCGACAGAATGCTGAGGAGCGCAAAAGGGACACCCGCCGCAAGGTCATTCTCGGCGGCCTTCTATCTCGGTTATGAGAGGACAACAGGCTTTGCGTCTCCCGAAGGCATCAGACGTGATGAGGCTGAACGATATACTGCGGGAAATCCGGCGAGCTATCAGTGGAGTCTGGAGGGTGACTGGACAATCGGACCATCTGTTCGCCGATGGCACCAATGACCGTCTGAAGTTGATGGACAAGACGACTTATCTGGATTTCATCGTCGAGATTATCCACCGTGACGGAACAAAGGGCTTCGAGGTGTTGCCGCGACGCTGGGTGGTCGAGAGGATCTTCGGCTGGATGACCCGCTGGCGCCGGCTCGTGCGTGATTACGAGCGCCGCGTCGACGTGTCACAGGCCATGATCTTCTTCGCCCTGGGCGCCAATCTCATGCGCAGAAATGCTCACCCGTGATTTTCCAAACAGGCTCTGAGAAACTGATCAAACCCCTGTCTTCTGATACTAATGTGGTAGAATAAATATGAACTTACTTGATAATAACGACCTACATGACGGCGAGATAGTTTGTATAAATGCAGAACATTCTAAGTATGAACTGAAAATAAAGATAATACATCAAGATGGATCAACAACAGATGTTGCATTTAATGGAGTGATCGCTTTTAGATGTGAAGATTTTACAATGCAGAATATTGTTAATCGCTTCTGGTTATATTCAGGAATATATTCATCGGACACAGATTTAGATGAATGGCTGAACTGGACTACAAGTTTAACCGATGCTCCGTCATGGTTAAAAGGCGACAGCAGGAAGCGGGTAGTTGATGATTGTCGACAAGGTAAATTACTGGTGTCAGCCTTTATACCTTCTGCCGGAGCATAGATCGGGATTATCTATAAACAGCATACGCTGCAATCTGGTCTGAGGACCCATTCTTTGAATTAGGCTCAGGACCCATTGATTTGATTACGGAAATCTGATTCAGGCTCTGTGAGGAGACTGGAGATGAGCGACCTGTACTGGCTGACGGACGAACAGATGGATCGTCTTCGGCCCTTTTCCCAAAGAGCCACGGCAGACCCCGCGTTGATGACCGCCGCGTGCTGAGCGGCATCATCTTTATGAACCGGAACGGCCTGCGCTGGCGCGATGCACCCCGGGGAGTACGGTCCACATAAGACACTGTACAACCGCTGGAAGCGCTGGGGTGCCATGGGGACTTCACCCGGATGATGGACGGGCTGGCTGCCGGGAAGGCAGACCCTCATAATTGATGCGACGTATCTTAAGGCGCACCGCACGGCTTCGAGCCTGCGGCTAAAAAAGGGGATCCAGACCGCCTGACCGGCCGCACCAAAGGCGGGATGAACACGAAGCTGCATGCCGTCACCGATCAGAACGGACGACCGCTGAGCCTCTTCACGACAGCAGGACCGATCAGTGATTATACCGATGCCTCTGCCCTGCCGGACAGTTTTCCTGCAGCACAATGGATGCTGGAAGATCCCGGGTATGATGCCGACTGGTTCAGGGACGCCCTGGAAGAGAAAGGGATCAGACCCTGCATTCCAGGACGGAAATCTCGCGGAAAACCGGTCAAGTACGACAGGCGGAAATACAAACAGCGCAACCGCATCGAGCTCATGTTCGGAAGGCTCAAGAACTGGCGGCGTGTGGCAACACCGTATATTTGCTGCGCTCACGTCTTGATGTCCGCAATCCACATCCCGCCATGCTTCGCCCTCTGGCTCCAGGAACGAGTCCTGGGCCTCACCTCATCCATAAATTGCGTTTCACCGGAACATATGAAGAACATGGATTGCTTTCGGGGACAGATTCTGCCATCAGGGCAGAGATAAACCTCGTGTGACCCTGATCTGAAAGAATGCCCATGCCATCGCGGACCGATTTCAGCCTGCTGCGTGATCGGGCAGGCCTTACGCTGCATCAGGCGGCTGAAGAACTGGGGCTGGGGGAACGGACGGTGTACCGTTATGAAAATACCCCCGGCACGCCGAGCCGGACCGCTCTCAATTTCCTGCGTCACATTGCCGATGAGCGCCTCCGGGCAAAAGAAAAAGACAGGGTCGATTTCCGTTTTATCGATCTGTTTGCCGGTATAGGCGGCCTGCGGATCGGTTTTGAGGAAATCGGCGGTCGATGTGTCTTTACATCCGAATGGGACAGATTCTCACGGCAGACCTATGCCCTGAACTATCCGGACAATCATGAGATCAGTGGTGATATCCGCCCGTTTGCGGAGGATCCCTCGCTGATTCCGGAACATGATGTTCTGCTGGCAGGTTTTCCATGCCAGCCGTTTTCGATCGCCGGGGTTTCCAAGAAAAATTCGCTGGGGCGGCCCCATGGCTTTCTGTGTGACACGCAGGGAACCCTGTTTTTCGATACAGCTAGAATCATCGCCCATCACCGGCCGGCAGCCTTTCTGCTGGAAAATGTCAAAAACCTTGAACGGCACGACAGGGGACGGACTTTTGCCACTATCATGCACGTTCTCGAAGAAGAACTTGGTTATCATGTGCAGACGCGCGTGATCAGTGCGGCATCATGGGTGCCGCAGAAACGCGAGCGTATTTTTATTGTCGGGTTCAGGGAGAAAACGGACTTTGACCTGAAATCTCTTGTCGTTCCTCCGGCAGACAAGGGACCGAGACTGGGTTCGATCCTGCAGCCTGATGAAGAGGTCGATCCAAAATACACACTTACGGAACATCTGTGGAATTATCTTCAGAACTATAAGGCTAAGCATGCGGCCGCGGGTAACGGCTTCGGTTTCGGACTGTGCGGGCCAGGCGATATCGCGCGGACACTTTCTGCCCGATATTTCAAGGATGGATCTGAAATCCTGATCCAGCAGGAGGGGAAACGGCCGCGCCGTCTCACACCGCTGGAGTGCGCGCGTCTTATGGGTTTCGATCGTGGCGACAGGCGGTTCCGTATCGGCGTTTCGGATACGCAGGCCTATCGCCAGTTCGGAAATGCGGTTGTGGTGCCGGTCATCGAATTCCTGGCCAATGCCATGAAGCCCCACATACGCTCGGCTCTGGCACGGGAACACCGGGACAGCAGAGATGAGACTTCAGACATGAGATCTGTTCATGATCAGACCGCCGCTGTTGCGTGACATCGTTTCACTGAAACAGGTCTGTTGACGCCGTACGCAGCCTGCTCTGCGTGATGCTGGCTGGCGCGTGGGAACCCTACGGGAATGCGCGATGCGGCGGGGAAAGGACGTCTTCCCATGGAAGTCATTCCTGAAGCCTGTTCATCATGGCTGAAAACGGATGCTTCCGAACCTGAAATCAGAGGACAGTAACGGGTGAGACGGGGACAGCTTTCGGATCAGTTTGAAGGGGTTGTGGCAAAAAGGCTGACCGAGGTTGAAACCCGTCCGGACAGGTCCAATCAGCATGAACTGAATGGCTCCGCGCCTCTGAGGAAGCTTCTGGGTGACGACGACCGTCGGAATATTCCGGCCAGGTTCATATGGCTGGGCGAGGAAGAAGCCGCCATTTCCCTTGATGGCATGCTGAGCTGGTATGACGCCCGCCGGAAGCATCCCGTTCGCACCGAGTATCGGCTTTATTATCGTTCCAACGAAGTGACGGAGGTCATGGCTCCGGGAGACGTGTTCTTTCTGGCGATGAGGCAGGACGGAAGCGCCCTTCTGATCGTTGTGCCGGCAGACAGCACCGTCCAGAATCAGCTTCTCTGGCTGTTCGGGCTTGATGACCTGTCGGGAACCGATTTTTCTTTCCAGGAGATTGAAGGGGCGCACGACCCCGAGCTGGACTTCGCGGCCCGTTACATTCTCGATGAACTGGGAGTGGAGCCGGAAGAGCCTGAGGCGGATATTCTTGATACGCTGATTGAGCCGTTTGGTCTCAGATTTCCCACGACACGTGTTTTTTCCGAACTTGCGCGTTCTTCCCTGCCGGATATTTCGGCGCACGATGATCCGGACGGGGCACTGGTTGAATGGATGGAGCGTGAAGAGCAGCTGTTCCGCAGACTGGAGCGGCGGGTCGTTGCGGAGAAGATCAATGGAGGCTTCCAGTGCGCCGGGGGAGCGGATGTCGACGGTTTTCTTGCATTCTCGCTGAGCGTGCAGAACCGGCGTAAGGCCCGCGCAGGGTCCGCACTGGAAAATCATCTTGAAGCGGTGTTCCAGGCCAACGGGATCCGGTATGCGCGTGGCGCTGAGACAGAAAACCGTAATAAGCCTGATTTTCTGTTCCCCGGAAAAGCGGCCTATGCAGACCCACTTTTCCCGGCTGACAGGCTGACGATGCTGGGCTCGAAATCGACGCTCAAGGACCGCTGGCGACAGGTACTGTCAGAAGCGGTAAGGATCAGGAAAAAGCATCTTCTTACGCTGGAGCCTGGCATTTCCGAAAACCAGACGGATGAGATGCGGGTAAAGGAACTACAGCTTGTGCTGCCGGAGAAGCTGCATGCCACCTTCAGACCATCCCAGCAGGCATGGCTGATGAATGTAGGTGAGTTTATCGGTCTTGTCAGAAGGCGGCAGGATACACGGTGATCTTATGCCCATGGAAATCGGGGTAAATTATTCCATCTTCAGGCTGAGCAGCCAGTCATCCGTCACTGGCTCTCTTTTTTCTCCCCGGATGAATGCGTCCATGCGGGCCGCGACTTCAGTGTGAGGCATGCCAAGAGTGCCGAACGATGAGAAATCTGTTGCCTGCAGCGGATAGAATTTTAATCCTTTACGACCGGTGAAAGACGTGTCTGCTCCTGAATAACATGGAGGCTGCCGCATTATTGAGAGCGCGTCTCCGCAGGTGATTTCACGCCCTGTTACAGCAGCCGAATTACGGGCAGTCATGTTATTGGTCAGAAACATCGAACCCGTTTCCTTGTCCCAGCGTGGCTTGACGATGATGGTGTGAAGTGAACGAAGACCGCAATGTGCCAGCCGTCTGATCATCCTGAGTTCGCCATCATTCAGACCGAAAGTAAGAGGTCTGCCGGACATCGGATATTTATGCTTGATTTCGAGATGCCAGAGCTGATTGCCCTGCAGGTAAATGCGATCGACATTCCAGACATACTGAAACCAGGGCTGAATACCGAAGTTCAGGAATATCCTCGGCAGAATAACGCGTTGACCGAGTTCGGCCCCATAATGTGCTGACAGATAGCCCCAGAAACTCTGATTGATGCGCTTTGTATCCCTGACAGATGCATCAATATCGAATGCTGAAGGCTCATTTTTTCCCGACAGTTTTTGGGCCAGTTCAGGAAGGGAGTACCATGTGGAAACCCGTTTTCCGTCCCTGCATTCGGCAGCAGTGAAAACTTTCCGGGCACTGTCACAACGAACCAGTATGACCCGGTAATGCTGTCCAGGTGCGGCGAGATATCGTCCCAGTCCCACCGGACTTCCTCTGTCCCACACGAAAGCGCAGGTAACATTATCTCCAGGATTGACCGCTATTGCCGTGTCGGCATCAATTAGCCGGGGAACATCTTTCTGGTCGCCCGGGAATGTTTCAAGATACTGATCGAACAGACTTTCGATCACCAGGCCTTCCGCGAGGCGATGTTTGTCCAGAGCGAGAATACGTCGGCATACGTCATGATCCGAAAGATCAAGTTCTGTCAGGTCGCCTAACGGGGTCTGCATTTCTTCTGACGTCTCTGCCAAAAGTATCTGTGGAGCGCTGCATCGAATATCTCAGATTATATGTGACCTCGATACGGCTGACGTCATTTTGATATATAAACAGACAACGGCACACACCTCGTCGCCAGTGGGCACGGAAGAAAATCCTTTCAGAGAGTGTCGTCAGTTTTTTGACCGTGTCACCGTCCGTGATGGCTGGGCAGATTACTGGTCAACGTCAGAGCACCAACTTTACAGATCGTGAGCGCAATGCAACAAAAAAGGTGAAAAGAAAAAGTCGCATAATAAAGCTTAGACCAACTTATATTCCCCTAAATTGCATTGAGGCAATACTTATACCGACTTGGCAGGTGACGCGAAACGATCGCAATTATCTTGTCATATAACATAAGAAAACGGTGGCAGAGACTGATCCATTGTCAGAGCTGGCAGCGCGACATGCGGCCTTCCCACAGGATGCGCAGGATTCCCGACAACAGTCGTAAAGGGCGCGACCGACTTCAGCACGATAGACCCTGCTCCTACTTTTGCACCTTCGCCAATCTCAATATTACCGAGAACCTTTGCTCCCGTGCCTATCAGTGCGCCGCGCCTGATCTTCGGATGCCGATCACCGGATTCTTTTCCCGTTCCACCAAGAGTTACATTCTGCAGCAGGGCAACGTCGTCTTCGACCACAGATGTTTCGCCGATTACGATGCCCGTGCCGTGGTCAAACATGATTCTTTTTCCCAGTCGGGCAGCCGGGTGAATATCTACTGCAAATACTTCGGACGCTCGACTCTGGATGTATTGTGCCAGCGACCGTCGATTCTGATGCCAGAGCCAATTGGCCAGACGGTAGGCCTGCACTGCATGAAATCCTTTAAAAAACAGAAACGGCACCATATGATTAGTTGCTGCAAGGTCTCTTTTCCGAATGGAATGCAGATCCGCGGCCATTATATTTCCAACATCGGGCATTGCCCGGAGGAAATCTCTGACAAGACTAAAAATAACGGATTTGCGAATGAAATCGTTGCTCAGTTTACGCGCAAGAAGATAGGCCAACGCTGATTGAAGATCTGGCTGGTCAATAATACTTGGTCGCGTAAGATCTCCGAGGACCTCATCCTCATTATGGCGCGCTTCTTTCCGTACTTCCTGCCACAGATCTTCTGCCGTGGGAGATATAGCCTCAACATTGTTGAAAGACATGTTATGAGCTACGTTCACGCCACCAGATTCCAGATAGGAACGCAGACTTGTAATTGCTGCCCCCTCCATAGAAAGCTCTCCCCATAAGAATATTCAGCCGACAACATCCAGTGAGTCAGACAGATTCTGTTCTGACTAGATATTCAACATCTCCATTTTCAAAACATGTAATACTGTTTCAATATTCAAATAAATATTTCCTATTCATCTATGTGTAAAATACACAGAAAAAGCGTATTATATTATTAAATTTTCTATACTCTAAAAAAAACAGCTTGTTGCGTCAGATATATCCTCCGGATCGACTATCCCTACCGAGAAAAGCCAGATCAGCAGCACTACAGGAAGTATGCATGCAATAGTCCACCCAGTTATATTGCACCGGTCAGGATATATCTTTTTGTTTTTCCTTAATGAATTAATGTCGTTCATAGTGTTTTCATGCGGATAATCATTAGTTCAGAGAGAATTTTTTAACTCGTGTTTCAAATAAAATAGAATACGTGCTGCGTTCTCCTGTCATGACGAACATCACCATCACTTAATATACATGTGTATTCCATAGAGATAACATTAATATTTATCATAACAAACTTATTAAATATTTATGTTCTATACGAACCTGTTCACTATGGCTCACGAGCCAGTATCCTGTAATGCTATTTCTCAAAGTCAGATTAATGTAATGTACAGTTGTAGAGTGTATGGATTAATAATAGAAATATAGATGATTTATATTATTATTAATAATATTTTTTAGAATCAGGCCTCTTTACGGCATAATCTGTATGTGATTCCAATATTCTATGAAGGATTGGAATCAGCCGACTGCCGATGCTGAGCCGCGATCAGATGCAGGTTTTGCAACCCTGTTACCCCGCGCATGGGCTTTGCGTCGTATGGATGATCACCGGGATCATTTATGTGATCCGTCATGGATTGCAGTAGAAGGATGCGCCCATATGGTTTGGACCATACAAGATGCTCTGTAACCGGGTCATCCGCTGGGGCGGGCAGAGCCTATTTCGGAGATCCAGAAACCCACGTGTCTTGGGCAGATGTTCTAGAGCTTTTCCACTTTAATCTGGTTCATATCCTGTGGCTGTAAAGAAACTGGCGCATTGGCTGGGAGTGAAAGCGTGAAGCAGAGCGCCGACGGTGTCCCACAGAGCAC
>NZ_WOSX01000068.1 GCF_011516735.1 Acetobacter fallax
CGTATTCACCACCAAGCCATGGGCGTGTTCGATGTCCGAAATCGATTGGGCAGCTGAAGGTTTTGAGGGCACAAAGCTGCACTACCTAGCTGCTGGCGCAGGCTTTTTTTACGATCGGCACCGGGCGGAGCATGATTGCCGTGCCGTAATCGAACTGCTCGCGTCAATCCTACCGGTATCCAACAGAACTGCACTAGGTCCAATCGACATTCAGGCCATCCAGATCATGGCTGAGGCGAGGTGAACGAAGCCGAGGAAATGGATGGTACGTCGATCATATCGGGTAGCGAAGCGTCGGAAATGTTTGAGGCGATTAAAGCACCGCTCGATACGATTACGGTGCTTGTAAAGAGCGCGATCGTGCGGGATGAACACCTTGCGGTTCCGTTTTGACGGAATGACAGCCTCTGCGCTCATGACAGCGATCTGTTCGCGGAACTCATTGCTGTCATAAGCCTTATCGGCGATGACCGCGCCCATATTGTGGCCTTCGAGCAAGGCAGATGCCTGCGTCGCATCATGAACTTGACCAGCTGTGATAATGAACCGTAATGGCCGCCCCAGGGCGTCAGCCAACATGTGGATCTTGGTGGTCAATCCACCTCGGGAACGCCCCAGAGCCTGATTTTGCGCCCCCCTTTTCCGGTCGCCGCCTGCTGGTGGGTGCGGACGATGGTGCTGTCGATCATCAGATACTGATTGTCCTGATCAGCGGTCAGCGCGTCAAAGACCCGTTCCCAGACACCGGCATGGCACCAGCGGCTGAAACGTCGATGCACTGTCTTCCACTTGCCATAGCGTTCCGGCAGGTCGCACCAGTGCGCGCCGGAACGCAATACCCACAAACAGCCGTTTACGAACAGACGGTTATCCGATCCCGACCGACCAGGATCAGTCGCCTTGCCGGGCAGCAGGAGTGCGATCTTCTCCCATTGCGCCGTGTTCAATTCGTATCGCTTGATCCCCATTTATCCGCTCCGCGCATCAACACAGAGACCTATGAAACAGCAATCAGAGAACTGGGGAATCCTGAATGTCGATTAGACCTAACTAGAGGGTGTTATGCACTTTGCATGAGCAGGTTAGCTGCGTTTCTGAGCATGAAACCAGCGAAGGCGATGGTATGCATTGCAGCAAGTGTTGAGGCGCAGCGCTCGTAGTCTTTGACCAGCCTTTTGCATCGCGTGGCCCACGCGAAAGACCGTTCCACAATCCAGCGACGGGGCAGCAGCACAAAACCCCGTTTAGCCTGAGGCAGCCTGACGATTTCGAGAGTGATGTCGTGCTCTTTTGCTGCATTGGCTGCTTTTGATCCGGTATAGCCCTGGTCAGCCCATGCCAGTTCAACGCTACCGTCTGTCGCCTGCTGAGTGGCTTCCGCCAGTGGACCGACTTCTGCCCGGTCATCCCTGTTTGCCGGTGTGACGTGCAGGGCCAGAAGATGCCCCAGGGATCGACCGCCATGTGCAGCTTCGATCCCTTCTTTCTTTTCGCGCCATCATACCCGGCGCGCGATCCACTCTCCGGGGTCGAACGCAGTGTCCGGCTGTCGATGATCGCCGTTGTCGGCTTAGCCTGCTTTCCTGCAGCCAGCCGCAGTACAGCCCGAAGATCGTGGACAACAGCCTCGAAACATCCCGCCTCCATCCAGCGGCGTGATTGTTGATAAACCGCAGACCACGGGGGCAGATCGTTTGGCATCGCACGCCATGCAATACCGTAACGGATCACATATCGCAGACCGTTGAACAACTCCCTCAGATCATGATGCCGTTGCTCCGCATCCTCTTTCATCAGAAGGAGATACAGAACAATCAGAGACCATTCTTCGTCACTGATATCAGATGGATACGGCCTGCGTGCAGTAATAATCCATCTTTACTGGACCATTCACACACGAAAGTACATAACAGCCTCTAGGCGGCCCAGAGGCTGGTGGCGCGCAACTGTTCTACAGTTTTTATTTTCTTTCTACCGCACTGCATGGCCTGCACATGTTGGTGGGGATCGGGCTGATCGCTTGGGTCTGCCAACAGATTTACCGGGGTAGGGGTAAACCACTTCGCCCTATTCCCGTGGAAATCGTCGGTCTTTACTGGAGTTTTGTCGATCTGGTCTGGATCCTGCTTTTCCCTGTCCTGTACCTGATCGGACGGGTGTGATGGTCCGCGTCCTGTCATGCTGGCTTATGTTGTTATTGCTGCTGGCAGTGGAACTGTTCATGAGTGCAGCCGGGCTCAACTGGGGCATTGGCGCGTGTGCCGGACTGATGGCGCAGCTGGTTGCCTGGGGCTTCATGCGTATTACACGAGCACCGCCATTGGCCGCGATTTTTGCCATTGGCGGTCTGTTCTGGCTGTCCATTCTGCTCGCACTGGGCGGTCTGGACGTTTTACACGAACAAATTTCCCAGTAGGCGATACGCTATCGTCTACCCCACAGAACCCGCGCACACCGCCTGATACCGCGCCCTGACGAGGGAAGAGAACCTTGTAGCCGGATCGGGCGTTGTCATGCGGACAGGCTTTAATGCCCACACGGCGACACCGTAAATTTCTCGGGACCACAGATTTTTTGTTTATCTGGAAAGGTATTTCCCTGACAGGAGTCTCGCCGATAATGACGATGACATTGAACTGGAGTGACATTTTGCTGCGGCTCATTGCCGCGCTGGCAGTGGGAATAGCATTTGGTCTTAATCGTGATCAGCGTGGACGTCCGGCCGGGTTGCGTACAACCACACTGGTCTGCCTCGCCGCCTGTCTCGCCATGCTGCAGGCGAACTGGTTGCTCGGCACGGTGGGGAAAAGGCAGGACTCCTTCGTGACACTGGACCTGATGCGTCTGCCCCTTGGCATCCTGTCCGGAATGGGATTCATCGGTGGGGGTGCTATTCTGCGGAGGGAGAATATGGTTCTCGGCGTCACAACTGCCGCGACCCTATGGATCGTCACCGTTATCGGCCTGTGTTTCGGCGGCGGTCAGATTATTCTGGGCGTTATTGGCGCCGTGCTGGGCCTTGCCGTCCTGTGGGGCTTTAGTTTTATAGAACGTGCATTACACGAAGATCAACGGGCGGTACTTGTCGTCATTGCAGATACAAAAAAGCCGATAACTGAAGAACTCATTTCCCGATGTGCCAATGCTTCCATTCAGATCGCCGGGCAATCCGTCGCGTATTCAGAACAGGGTGAAAAAGCGGAAATGCATTTTGAACTTCGGTGGCGTGGACGTCGCCGCACTGTGTGGCCGCCAACCTTTGTCGCGGAACTGGCGCGGCGTCCCGGCGTCTCGGCATTACAATGGAGGCCTGCCGGTTTCATCGGCATGTAACTGCAATCTGCCGTCGTCGGTCATGTGATATGATACAAAGCTCCACCGCGTCTCTGAACCGGATCGGCTGATCCGCCAGATCATATCATAACAATTAGGAGGCCATTCCTGAAGAGCGGAAAACCACTGTGTTACTAAAACGGCTTTTGCCAGATCCGCGAGCCCTTGATGCTGCCAGCAGACCAGAGACGTGCCCTTTAGTCCGGACAGAACAACACTCAGTTCCTTTTCCTGATGCAATGCCCAGGTCAGATCTATAGGACAATGTAATGTTTCGGACAGAGGCAGGGCGGTCTGTTCCGGTCGTCGGCTATGACCGCCGTCAGGGCGGAACGCGGAGGCAAAAATACGGTCTGGTACCGGCAATCGGTCCTCTTCATCAGTAAAAAGACCCACAAGCCCCTTCGCCCGCTGCCAGCCCTTTTTGCTCAGTGAATAAGGGTCATCCCGGCCATGATTGTCGATCCCGGTTTCATGAAGACATTTATCGGGTTTTTCCGCATGGCGTATCAGAAGAATATTGGATTTTGTCATGATGTATCCTGACTTTGCGTGAAGTATGATACATCATTTTCTGGAACGCGAAGTCGGAGAAAAATGCTTAGCCGCCGGTTGCTGACACAAGGCAGTTAAACTCCCTTGTGGAGAGCGTCAGAAGCTGGTTTGTAAATCGCGTGGTATAAAAATCCAGTATGGTGTCGTGCATCTCATCCATCGAGCTGTAACTGGCATCAGAAATAACAACAGTTTTGTAGCCCCGGTCTATGGCTTCCAGAGCCGTAAACAGAACGCAGATATCCGTCTCGCCTCCCGTCAGCACAATGGCCGTCGGATCATACCGCCTGACATAATGGCGAAACTCTCCCGATCGCCACGCGGAATAACTGTTCTTTTCAAACACGTTATCAGAAGACGCAAAGCCGCCTAATTCCGGTACCAGCTCAAGAAGATGCCGATCAATCTCCGCCCGTGTCATTTCATGCCAGTGTTCGTAATATTCCCGCCACGCTCCGCGCGCGTCATCGGCGGATTGCGGAGGAATGAAGCGTGTAAAAACCGTTTTCCGCGTATTCCGTTTTACAATATCGACAACATTGGGAAGGATATGGGGCATCCACGGAGCACGCCACGGTGTTTTCTCACGGAACATGTTCTGCATGTGGATGCAGAACATGAAGCCATCTCTCATCTTGAAGGAAGGTTTCCGGCTGAATAAGATTTTTTCCCTGATCCATACCGAATTTCCTGTCAGGCACCGGACATGATCGGAAGATTACGATGCCGTTTCCCGGTAGCATGAAAAATAGCATTGGCGATTGCGGCTGCCGTACCGCACATGCCGATCTCACCCACTCCCTTGACCCCCAGAGGACTGATTTCTTTGTCTTTTTCATCAACAAACAGGACATCCATCTCCGGAATGTCAGCGTGAGATGGAACATGATATTCCGCGAAATTATGGTTCATGAAACGGCCATACCGCTCATCCATCAGTGATTCTTCATGTAACGCCATCCCGGTCGCCATCACCATCGCGCCGCGCACCTGACTGGCTGCCGTTTTCGGATTCATGATGCGTCCTGCAGCCACCGCATTCACAAGGCGCGTCACGCGAACAATGCCGAGATCTTCATCGACGCGCACCTCACAAAAGACCGCACTGTGGGTAAAGCGGGCCTTCCGCATCTCGCTGATTTTCCCACGAAGTCCCGGTTTCGCGGTTTCTTCCGCTTCGATAGAGTCTTGCCCGATAAAAGATAAAGCATCCTGAAGGGAAAGAGCCACGGGGCTGCCATTCCTGACCCCGTGCAGTTCGCCTTCTGCCACTGTTATTTCATCCTGCTTCATCCAATCGGGAGTATTTTTATTTTTTTTCAGTAATTTCAGAAATTGTTCGCACAGACTCTGGCATGCAAGCCATACGGCCGCTCCGGCCGAGGCAGCCGTCCATGAGCCGCCTTCCGTCGGACATTCTGGCAGAGTGGAATCTCCCAGTTCAATATCGATCCGATCAATAGGCATACTGAACGCTTCTGACGCCGTCTGCACCAGGATCGTATAGGTGCCGGTCCCGATATCCGAAGCTGCGGTCGCGATGTGGAGCCGCCCGTCAGAAGTGAGCCTGGCCCGGGCGGAAGTGGGAGAAAACATCGCATCCCAGATGCCGGTCGCCATCCCCCAACCGATCAGTTCCTTTCCATCGCGCAGACTGCGTGGCGCGAGTGGACGTTCGTTCCAGCCGAACCGTTCTGCCCCGAGCAAAAGCGCTTCTCGCAAAGCGTTGCTGGTGAAGGGCATGTTATGCATGGCGTCGATATCTGAATAATTGTGCCGCCGGAACGCCAGCGGGTCCATTCTGCAGGCCCATGCCAGTTCATCAATCGCCATTTCGAAAAGGTTGACGCCGGTTGCAGCACCCGGTGCGCGCATATCACTGGAAGTATAGGTGTCGCGCGGCGCTATTTTATAATCCGCCGTCGCGTTCGGGCATTTATAACCGATCAGTCCCCAGATAACGAGATTTTCCATATTGTGCTCAAAGCGCGACGTATCGGTGACGCCCTCGACAATGATGGATTGCAGGGTTCCGTCCCTGTCAGCCGCCAGCGCAATATCCATGACCGCTTCCGGCCTGAAAACATGCGTGAACATCTGCGGTCGCGTCAGGGTCACGCGGACAGGCCGCTTCAGCATCTCTGCCCCAAGTGCCGCAAGAAAAACATTGTGCTGCGCCCGCAGCCCGGAGCCAAACGCACCGCCTACATACGGATTGCGCACACGCACCTTCTTCCCGGAAAGTGACAGAGCACTCGCCAGATAAGTCTGAACTGCCTGAGGCCCCTGTGTCTTGTCCCACACCGTCAACGTGCCATCCTCTTCAGGAATGACGGTCGTGGCATGCATCTCCATCGGATTGTGATGTTCCGGAGCAAGATGAAAGCGCCCCTCGATCTTTATCGGATTCAAAGCATATGCTTCGGAAGCATTTCCCCGTGTTTTCGGCGGGACATAATTGCTGCGTGTTTTTGACGGCATGTATTTCTGATACAGGGCAGCATCGAAATCAGCATTATGCGGCCAGCGCTCGTAATCGACCTGAATCAGCATCGCTGCCTCACGCGCCGCCTCGAACGTCTCAGCGAAGACTACGGCGACCGGCTGCCCGTTGAAGCGAATTTCCGCGTCATGCAGAGGCCTGTATGGCGATCCCGGCACGCCCAGTCCGTCCACATAGGATTTTTCAAACAACGCCGTGTGCGGGCGATTATGATGCGTCATAACCTCAATCACACCGGGAACCGCGCGCGCCGCCTCATCATGGATAGCCTCGATGCGGCCCCGAGCGATCAGACTGTTGACGATAACGCCGTACAACAACCCCGGTGGATGAGGTTCAGCGGCATATTTTGCCTGCCCGGTCACCTTGGCAAAACCATCAATACGCGAAACGGGCTGCCCGATCTTCGCTGATATGACATTCATATTCCGTCTCCTTCAGCGGATAGTCTTGCAGGTCTGGGACTGAGGCGTTCCCTCTGCGGCCTGCCACAGCGCCCGTTCGATCACGCGCGGCGCGAGCTTCAGCTTGGCGGCATTATCACGATCAACAACGGCACCCTCCAGGATACGTTCGGCCACATCCCGGAAAAGAGAATGAGAGGGTGGTTTGTCTTTCATCAACGCTTCTGCTTCGGGTACACACCAGGGTTTTGTGCCTACGCCACCCAACGCGAGATAACCTCGCCGGATGAGTCCACTTTCCATTTCCAGACCAACAGCAACAGACACGATTGAAAAAGCGAAAGAAAGTCGATCCCGGATTTTGAGATAGGTGTAATGTTCGCCGAATGAAACTGAAGGCAAATCAATGGACGTGACTATCTCGCCCGGCTGCAGGACGTTATCAATCCAGGGTGCCTCTCCCGGCAGACGATGATAGTCACGGAGAGCCACCGATCGCTCACCCTTCGGACCGTGGAGATTAACTGTTGCATTCAGAGCCGCGAGGGCGACGCACATATCTGATGGAAATGTTGCAATACACGCCTCACTCGTTCCCAGCACAGCCATGATACGGTTTCGACCACCACGGGCAGAACAGCCGGTGCCGGGTGAGCGTTTGTTGCAGACCATATCGGGATCGTAAAAGTAATGGCAGCGTGTTCTCTGATTCAGATTGCCTCCATTGGTCGCTACATTCCGGATCTGGGGACTGGCACCTGCGAGAATAGCTGAGGCCAAAACTGGGAAGTGTCTGATGACAAGAGGATGAGCTGAGGTATCGGCGTTGGTTGCCAGAGCGCCAAGACGCAGGCCGCCATCAGGCAGTTCTTCAATCTGGTTCATGGACAGGGATTTGAGGTCAGTCACATGGGCAGGCCGCTCGACATCCGATTTCATGAGGTCGATCAGATTCGTTCCTCCAGCGAGAAAGCGCGTGTGCTCAGTGACACGGCATGCTTCATCAAAAGTACCGGGCCGCGAATACGAAAAATTCCTCATGCGGCCTCTCCCTTGCTGTCCTGATCTTGTTGAGCAATGACGTGCTCTATAGCCTCGACAATGCCGTTATAGGCCCCGCATCGACAGAGATTGCCGCTCATGAACTCACGGATCTCTTCGCGGGAATGGACATGGCCCTCTTCCAGCAAGGCGATGGCCGACATGATCTGTCCCGGTGTGCAGTAACCGCACTGGAATGCATCAGCGTCGATGAAAGCCTGTTGCATCGGGTGCAACTGACCGTCCTGATTGATGCCTTCAATGGTTATGACGGCAGCGTCCGGTATCGAGACGGCAAGTACGAGGCAACTTTTGACGCGTTTTCCGTCAATGAGCACAGTGCATGCACCGCATTGTCCGTGATCGCATCCCTTTTTGGTCCCGGTAAGGTCGAGCCGTTCCCGTAGCAGGTCCAGCAATGTGACGGATGGCGGCAGGTCAGCGGCATAGTGCTGTCCATTGATCCGGAGACGACAGGGAGCCGTGGGGGATGCGTGGTTCATGAGAAATTGCTCCTGCGGATATCAGGTTCTGCAGGTTTAAGGATTTGAGAAGCCATGAGTTGCGCTTCGCATGCGAAAACGATGAATAAAAGTTTCTTTTCTCTACTGGATGATGTTTAGCTGCCAGCCGTTACCATAATCGGCAAACTCCTATGCTCCATGAATGAACGTGTAGGGGATATTTTAGAGTATTTTATATATAGTTTTTGATATTTCTTTCATGAATAATGTAGAAAATGCGTCCGTAGGTGCCTGAATGAGCGCATCTTGTCATGTTGTGCTTTTCTCAAGTCGATACCGAGATGCATTCCGCTTGCGTTCTCTTTATGTATTCAAAAAACATTAGCTATGTTCAGATGTATTCATGTTCAGTCAGATTGCATATCCCAGTAGCATAATCAATATTGTATAGAAAATTTATTGATCATGAATTGCAAAAGAAGCGTTCGTGTTTTATTGTAATGCGTCACCTTTCTAAAAAATTTGTAACTTTCAATGAATCTTGAAACCTCCTTCAAACAGAAGGGTTTGTTGTAATGACGGTCGTATCCGTGACCGTCTTAATATTGGAAACGAGGAATAGAAAAATGGCAAATCAAGGTGGCAGTCACGAACAGCATGTCAAGGCTGGCGAACAGAGCCACAAGAACACTGGCACGTCGCATGACGAAAAGAATGAAGGTGAGCATGGCTCCGGCACGAGAGGCGGCACTCACGAGCAGCACGTCAAAGCTGGTGAGCAGAGCCACAAGAATGCAAGCACATCGCATAGCGAGAAAGAGGAAGGCGAGCATGGCTCCGGCACGCGGGGCGGCACGCATGAGCAACATGTCAAAGCAGGCCAGCAGAGCCACAAAAATAGCTGACTCTGTGTCTGCTACCGGGGACATCGGCAATATCGCTGATGTCCCCGGAAACCGAATGCTTTCCTTAACTTACGAACTGTCCCATACCAGTCAGGTAAAGGACAGGCTTTCGAAAATGGAGAAAATCCATGGGCTTTTTTTCGAAACCGATAAGGACCCTTGACGATCTGTTTGTGCATACCCTTCAGGATATCTATTATGCTGAAAATCAGATCGTCAAGAACTTGCCCACGATGGTGGAAAACGCTGCTGATCCGGAGCTGAAGGCGGCATTTCAGCATCATCTGACGGAAACGGAAGAGCAGGTCCGCAGACTGGAGCGGGTATTCCATATGCACGATCAGCCCGTTAAAGGGGTGACGTGTCAGGCTATGGATGGAATCCTTGCCGAGGCAAAAGACATTATTAGTGATTGTGATGATCCTGAAGTTTGTGACGCCGCCATGCTTTCAGCCGCTCAGGCCGTAGAGCATTATGAAATAACCCGTTATGGCAGCCTTATCGCTTATGCCATACAGCTTGGCCGTCCCGACTGTGCCGCCGTCCTGAAGCAGACGCTTGAGGAGGAAAAATCGGCTGATCAGAAACTGACACATATCGCCGAGAAGGGTGTAAACCAGCATGCAGCCTAATGCTGGAAAGATTTTTCTGGTGAGCGAAGTCATCTGGCTTTCTTTGTCACGGAGAGGGAAGAGAAAAGACTCTGTAACTCTTCGTGTATAAAGCAGGGTTAAATGGAAATTGAGTTATTTTTGATTGAAAATATATCGAGCATAGTTGGCAGAATATAGCTTAAAATCAGACGAGTTTCTGGGCTGCGGCATCGACGTGACCATCGGCGACTGACGATTATACAGTCAATACAGACCGGCAATAGAGACCGGCGAACTTCTATCGGTTGTCGGCGGGTATTTTCTTAGAGCCTGAATCAGAAAGCGGTTTGATTGATTTTTCGCAGAACTCTGCGGATATGGGCAATCATCAACCATGCGCAGGATGACGAGATTGTTGTCTCGACATCCTTCG
>NZ_WOSX01000069.1 GCF_011516735.1 Acetobacter fallax
AGAAGAGCCTTGCGCTCCTCCGTTTTGATTACGGCGTTCGCGGCTTCGCGATCATCGTCGAAGGACTGAGACCGCTGACCAGATACATGATGGCGAAGCGAACGAAAACATGGAGGGTTCGAAAAACCCCTATCCAAGCTTTTGTGTAATGCGCAATATCAATGAGTTATGACTCTGCTGTGATCGAAAAAGGAGGGTTTTTAGAACCCTCCATCTGCCTGTGCTGCCAGCCCAGCAGGTGTGATGAACGGAACGATATAGGTGTAGAGAACATTGTGCGCGAGCATCCAGGCCATCACAACGCCCAGAACAGACCGCACGCCAGGCGTTCGCAGAACACGCCGGAAAGGCAGGCGCTCATGATGCGCTATGCCAGGAAAATCAGGAACCTTTGCCAGAACCCAGACAATCAGCAGGAGGGTCAGTCCCGACATGATCCAGAAAGCCAGCCTCCATCCCAGAACAGCACCCAACCACGTCCCGGCGGGAACCCCGATCGAGAGCGCGATCGGCGTGCCCACCATGGCAATCGCCAGAGCGCGGCCCTGCCGGGCGCGCGTCACCATCCTGCGCGCATAGCCAGCCAGTAACGCCCAGGCGAGACCCGCCGCCGCACCCGCTCCGTAACGGGCCACGAGAGTCGCGCCATAATGCGTCGAAAACGCGGTGATGGAATTGAAGATCACAAAGCCGATGATCGCCAGCAGCAGAACCCGTCTCCGCCGCCATCGCTGTGTGGCAAGTGTCAGCGGGATCGCAGCGGAGAGGGAGCCGAAGGCATAAGCCGTGACCATCTGTCCTGCCAGCGCCGGGGAAATACGCAGGCCGGCCCCGATCTCGGGCAGAAGACCGGCCGGAAGAGTTTCGGTCATGATGCAGATAAAGCCGGTCATGGCCAGTGCGAGCAGGCCAGATACAGGTAGTCTGTCATCGGGGCTCTTGCTGGTGGATGTCATATCGAGGGTCATGTGGCTCTCATATATAGATCGATCGGTACATATATGAGAGCCGCAAAATCCTGGCAATCCACTTCTGGATCACTTAATATGAAAGTCTTTCAGAAGGAGCGACAGCATGGCGCGGACAGGTCGTCCCCGTGAGTTTGACAGGGACAGGGCGATTGACGCCGCTACGGCGCTTTTCTGGTCGCAGGGCTATGAACCGACCTCCCTGACGCAACTCAGGTCCTGCATGGGCAACATTTCGCCCGCGAGCTTCTACGCCGCGTTCGGCTCGAAGGAAGCCCTGTTTCGCGAAGTCGTGCAGCATTATCTGGCGACTTACGGACAGGTCATGGCGCCCTTATGGGACGAAAGCCTGGCACCGCGCGATGCGATCGAACGGACGTTGCGCGGCTCGGCACGCATGCAGGCTGCCCGCACACACCCGGCCGGATGTCTGGTCGTGTCCGGCGCCAGCAACTGCTCACCCGAAAACGAACCTGTACAGGCTCTTCTTGCCGAAGAGAGAAAGCGGACGCGGGCAGGCATCCGGGCCTGCGTGAAACGCGCCATTGCCAGCGGTGAACTTCAGGATTCCACAGTAACAAAAGTTCTTCCTGATATTCTCGCGACATTTTTCCATGGCATGACATGCGAAGCCAGGGACGGGATGACGTCAAAAAATCTGGATGCGGCCGTCACATCCCTTCTTACATTGTGGGATATCAACGCAGTGAAGCCCGAAACAGAAAAACGGTCAAAAAAACGCTGAGCAGCTAAAGGAGACGAGGGCATCCGGGCCCGGCATCCATTTTCCGTATTACTCATTCCATAATTCCTTGACCATAGATATACATGCATATTATGGACTGATCAGTACGGAATTATATTCCGGAACATATCACCGTGTCTCGGTCAGGGAATCACGTTTATGAACAAACAAAAAATCGCATTCGTCACGGGCGCCAATCGCGGTATCGGCTACAGTATTGCGAAGCACCTGATTGCCTCCGGCATCAGCGTGATCGGCACCTGGCACGCCAATGAAGACGAGGCGAAAGCAGCCGAAACTGCCCTCAGCCAGGGCGACGCAAAGCTGCACATGCTGCAACTGGATATCGCGAACCATGCGTCGTTCACGGATTTTGCAGAGCGGGTCAGAGCCCTTCTCGCAAACGCGTTCGGACAGCAGGCACTGAATTATGTTGTCCAGAACGCCGGCAATATCATCCACACGCGCTTCGATGCCGCGACGTCCGAACAACTCGACAATCAGTACAACATTCACTTCAAGGGCCCCTACCTGCTGACGGTAGCCCTTCTGCCCCTGATCCGCGATGGTGGTCGCATCCTCAACATTACCTCCGCCGCAACACGCTTCTATCTGACGGATCATGGTCCCTACTCGGCCATGAAAGCGGCGACCGAGGTCATTTCGCTCTATATAGCGAAGGAACTGGGCGAGCGCGGTATTACGGTCAATGCCGTCGCCCCCGGCGCGGTTGCCTCGGACTTCGGTGACGGTCTGGTCCGTGACGATGCCATGATCAACAAGAGTCTCGCAGAAATCACGCCTCTGGGGCGGGTCGGACAACCCGATGACATCGGAGCTGCGGTCCGTGCCCTTCTGTCTGACGACATGCGCTGGGTGAATGGTCAACGCATCGAGGTGACAGGAGGTCAGTCGTTATGACAGCCAGACAGTCACAACCGGGAGAGTCCCTATGATCCACGTTATGGCCAGCAGCGTCATTCCTGCGCCCGTTTCATCCGTCTGGAGGCTGATCCGTGATTTCAGCGCCCTTGGAAGCTGGTTGCCGGGCGTGAAAAGCTGCGTGATCGAAGGCGATGAGCCCGGCGACCGCGTCGGTGCGATCCGCCGTGTTGAAATGGGGGATGTCGGGCTTATCCGTGAACAACTGCTGGCGCTTTCCGACGTGGATCATGCGGTAACGTTCTCGATCGTTGAATCAGCCCTGCCGATCCGGAACTATCGTTCTACGATCAGCCTTCTTCCCATAACGGCGATCAACGGCACGTTCATCCGGTGGCAGGGGCAATTCGAGGCGCCGGCCGATCACGCCGCCAGTACGGAGGCCCGGATGCCGACACACATCTACCAACCCGCCTTCGATAAAATCGCAATGATACTGGCATCAGAGGCAACATTGTTATGAGCAGCTTTCATGGCAAATCCGTTCTCGTGCTGGGCGGCAGTCGTGGGATTGGGGCCGCCATCGTGCGTCGTTTCGCAACGGATGGCGCGAAAGTCATTTTCACGTATCTGTCCTCCCCTGATGACGCTCACGCCCTGTCGGCCGAGACCGGCAGCAAGGCCATGCGCGCCGACAGTGGCGACCGGGACGCCCTCATCGCGCTGATCAACTCGCTCGGCCCTCTGGATGTGCTGGTCGTCAATTCCGGAATTCTTGGCGCGGGCGATCCACTGGATATGCCGCCGGATGACATCGACCGGCTTTTCCGTATCAATATCCACGCGCCGTACCACGCGGCGGTTGCCGCCGCACGAAATATGCCTGACGGAGGCCGCATCATCTTCATCGGCTCAGCCAATGCCGACCGTATGCCGATGAGTGGACTTGCTGCCTACAGTGCCAGCAAATCGGCATTGAAAGGCATGGCCAGGGGACTGGCGCGTGATTTCGGGGCGCGCGGCATCACCGTCAATGTCGTCCAGCCCGGTCCCACCGATACCGACATGAACCCTGCTGAGGGGCCGCTGAAGGACATAATGCACGGCTTCATGGCGATCAAACGCCATGCCACGGGTGCAGAGATCGCGGGGCTGGTAGCGTATCTTGCCGGGCCAGAGGCTGGCATCATCACCGGCGCCGCATACAACATCGATGGTGGCTTTGCCGCCTGACGGAATGACTGATCTCCAACCACTCGCTGGAAAACAGGAACGAAGCCCATGATTCACTCACCCGACAGCGCCGCCCGGTCCGGCATTTTCAGGATCGGCGGCGATCTTGACATCAACCGGCTCGGTTTCGGCGCAATGCGCATTACCGGCAAAGGCATATGGGGTCCGCCTGCCGACCATGACGAAGCCATCCGCACGCTGAAGCGCCTTCCCGAACTCGGGGTCAACTTCATCGACACCGCCGATTCCTACGGACCCGATGTCTCAGAATGGCTGATCAAAGAGGCGCTGCATCCCTATCCTAAGGGCCTCGTGATCGCGACAAAGAGCGGCCTGACCCGTTCGGGACCGGACATCTGGAAGCCGGTCGGGCGACCGGAATATCTGCTGCAGCAGGTGCACAAGAGCCTGCGCAATCTCGGCGTCGAGCAGATCGATCTGTGGCAGTTGCACCGGATCGACCCCAGAGTTCCGGCGGACGAGCAGTTCGATGCGGTGCGGTCCTTCATCGATCAGAAACTGATCCGCCATGCAGGACTGAGCGAGGTCTCCGTCGAAAACATCAAGTCGGCGTCGAAGTTCTTTGATGTCGCGACCGTCCAGAACCGCTACAATCTCGTCGATCGCACGAGCGAGGACGTGCTCGATTACTGCGCGGCACAGAACATCGGGTTCATCCCGTGGTTCCCGCTCGCGGCCGGCGACCTCGCCAAACCGGGATCGATTCTGGACACCATGGCGAAGAAATACGGCGCCCATCCCAGCCAGATCGCTCTTGCCTGGGTCCTGAAGCGCAGCAAGGTGATGCTGCCGATTCCCGGCACCTCGAAAGTCGCGCATCTGGAGCAGAACGTCGCCGCTGCCGACATCACACTCTCCGACGAGGACTTCGCGGCTCTGGATGCGGAAGGACGCAAGGCGTTCCGGTCAACGCCGTAGGTGAGCGCTCCCGGACAGTCATAGTCCCAGTGCCGAAAGGCCGGGGTGACTGTCAGGACGTCGTCCCTCAGGCCAGTGAAACAGGCGGCTGGTGGCTGAAATGGGTTGGTCGTTGATTGACGCCACGCGGTAACGCATCAACCCGTTTTCATCGAATTCCCAGTTCTCGTTCCCATGCGATCTGAACCATTGGCCGGTCTGGTCCTGCCATTCATACGCAAAACGGACCGCGATCCGGTTGTCCTGAAAAGCCCAGAGTTCCTTGATGAGCCGATATTCCTGCTCCCGCTCCCATTTCCGCGTCAGGAACGTCACAATGTCCTCTCGTCCGCGGATGAATTCCGAGCGATTGCGCCACTGGCTATCGGGCGTATAGGCCTGCGCCACTTTTTCAGGATCCTGGCCGTTCCAGGCATCTTCCGCGAGACGGACCTTCTGAACAGCGGTTTCGGCATTAAAGGGGGGAAACGGGGGTCGGGACATTGGGAATTCCGCCTCTGATTCAAGGATGGATCACGGATCGATCCGGCATCTGCCAGTGTTTCCCGGAAGAGTGTTTGACGAAAGGACAATGATCCCTCATTTCAGGACATGTCCAGACAGATCGGTATTCTTCTCTATCCTGACTTCCAGTTGCTCGACGCGGCCGGAGTGACGGCAGCCTTCGAGATCGCCGGTGCATTTGGGGGCGCTCCGTATGAGACGACGCCCCTGTCCCGACATGGCGGCCTGGTCCGGTCGTCTTCCGGGATGGCGATCGAGACCGTCCCGCTCGCGACGGCGGGATCTTTTGACACGCTCGTCGTCGTCGGGGGCGAAGGTCACAAACAGGCCATGACCTGCCCGGAGTTACTGGCCTTCATCCGATATCAGGCGACCACGGCACGTCGGATATGCAGCGTGTGTACAGGAGCTTTTCTGCTGGCGGCGGCCGGCCTGCTCGATGGACGCCGCGTGACGACGCACTGGCAACAGGCCGGAACCCTGACAGCACAGTTTCCGGAAGTCAGGGTCTCGGCAGATGCCATTCATGTCCAGGATGGCCCGGTCTGGACGTCTGCGGGCATCAGCGCAGGAATCGACATGGCTCTGGCGCTGGTGACCGAAGATCTCGGTGCGGATATCGGGCGCCGCACGGCCCAGCAGATGGTGGTTTTCTATCACCGCCCCGGAGGACAGTCCCAGTTCTCGGCTCTCCTTGAGATGGGAAACACTGAGGAACGCTTTGCCGGGCTTCCGGGGTGGATCCGGTCCAACCTGAAACAGCGCCTGACCGTGGACGTCCTCGCCAGCCAGGTCGGTATGAGCCCCCGAAATTTTTCACGCAGCTTCCGGGCAGCCGTGGGAATGAGCCCCGCCAGAGCAGTCGAACGACTGCGTCTGGAAGCCGCACGGGAGCGTGTCGAGCGATCCACGCTCCCCATCGAAACCATTGCTGTCATGACCGGGTTCCATGATCCCGAGCGGATGCGGCGTGCCTTCCTGCGTGAGTTTCACCAACCGCCTCAGGCTGTCCGGCGAAATGCAAATGGCAATCCGGGCTAAAAAACGCCCGGGTCACGCTCAGCATGTGAGCGTCCGCTTCTGGTGGAGTTGTATGGCGAATATTCCGAGGGTCGTCGCCGGCTTGCCCGGTTCTTCCCAGGTATCACCGGCATAGAACAGCTCTTTGTGATTTCCGAAAAACGCAAATAAGTGAGCGACGAATTTCATTTTCGGATTGAACAGGCTGGCATCCCGTAACTAAAAGTCTTTCGGCAGAGGGTACTGCAAGCGGAAAGCCTGCAGCACCACGCACCAAAACGGTTCTGGTTCGAACAGGCTTCCAGAATTAAGCGGTGGCAATAGCGTCAAGGCGCGCCTGAACATCAGCCGACAGTTCCAGCGTTGCTGCTGCAAGATTTTCCAACAAATGAAGGGGATTTGAAGTCCCCGGGATGAGGAGCAGGTTAGGTGAACGGGCCAGCAACCAGGCGAGCGCAACCTGCAACGGGCTTCCTCCGATATCGGCTGCAATCCCGGACAGGACATCCGACTGGATCGGACTGAACCCACCCAACGGAAAAAATGGTACATAGGCAATGTCCTGTGCGGCCAGCGCGTCGATCAGCCCATCATCCTTTCTATGAACAAGGTTGTAATGGTTCTGCACGCATACGACCGGCGCGATCGTCTGCGCTTCGGCCACCTGCGCGGCAGTCGCATTGCTGAGGCCGAGATGACGGATGAGGCCCTGTTCACGGAGAGCAGCCAGTGCCGAAAACGGCTCTGCCAGCGAGCCTTCTTTGGGAGCAAAGATGTCACCCATCAGCCGCAGGTTAACCACCTCAAGCCGATCAAGCCCCAGATTGCGCAGATTGTCATGCACGGCCCTGGTCAGATCTTCCGCGTTCTGGGCTGGCTGCCATGACGCATCCTCACCACGCACCGCACCAACTTTGGTCACGATCATGAGGTCATCGCCGTAAGGATGCAGCGCCTCGCGGATGATCTGGTTGGTGACATGCGGCCCATAGAAGTCGCTGGTATCGATATGATTGACGCCAGCTTCGACAGCGGTGCGAAGCACAGCAACAGCGGCTTCGCGGTCCCGTGGCGGTCCGAATACACCAGGGCCAGCAAGCTGCATCGCCCCATATCCCATGCGGTTCACGACACGGTCGCCGAGTGAAAAAGTTCCTGCATTGGCACGACTGCTCATTGGTATCTCCTTGATAAGGGGTGCACACCAAACATGGACTACGCTCGAATGATCGATAAGTTGTTCAATCCTGAACGGGCTGTACGGAAATTCGCACAATGTCATCCGAGCTTGATGATCTTTCAGCCTTCGTCGCTGTTGCACGGGCGGGTGGTTTTCGCGAGGCTGCGCGCGTTTCAGGTTTTTCAGCGTCCGGACTCAGCGAAGCTCTGCGGCGACTGGAAACCCGTCTTGGTACGCGGCTGCTTCATCGCAGCACACGCAGCATCTCGCTGACAGAAACGGGCGCCCGGCTGTTCGAGCGGCTTTCGCCAGCCCTTACTGAGATCAGCGCCGCGCTCGATACGGTCCATACGCAAACCGACCAGCCTGCGGGCACGATCCGCCTCAATGTGCCGGCCAATGTGGCCCGGACTGTGCTACCGGGCATTCTGTCGCCCTTCTTGCTTGCTCACCCGCAAATCCGCGTGGAAGTGACGGTCGAGGATAGTTTTATCGATATTCTCGCCTCTGGCGCGGATGCAGGCATCCGTTATGAAGAACGTCTGGAACAGGATATGATTGCTGTCCCCATCGGGCCGGGCACTCAGCGTGTTCTTACTGCGGCCGCACCATCCTATCTGTCTGCGAAGGGACGTCCCAGGCATCCAGGCGAGTTGCTGGAACACTCCTGTCTGCGTCTTCGCTTCTCCAGCGGCGCGCCAGCCATGTGGGAGTTCGAGAAAAACAGCGAGATTATTCGCCTCGATCCACCAGGGCCTTTATTGGTCCAGCCCGGATCAGCCTGCGATCTCCTGGTTGAAACGGCCACAGCGGGTCTTGGCATCGTCTGTCTGTTTGAAGACTGGCTGGCTCCTCACATCCGCAGCGGCGCGCTGGAAGTGGTGCTTGAAGACTGGGCCACACCTTTTTCAGGACCGATGCTTTACTATTCTGGTCGCCGCCAGTTGCCGCCGCCGCTGCGCGCGTTCATAGATTTCATTCGCTCGCGTCAGTCTCCGGCATAATGAGTGCCATCGTGATGCATATGAAGGAACAATCGAAATCTGCTTCAATGTCGAGATTTTTTATTTGCAGACAGACAGGCTGTGGTCTCCATCATTTTTACCATCGGAGTTTCAGTCAGAGCGTCTCCACTGAACTCTGAATCGTTGTGATGACACTGAAGGTGCATTGTGATTCACCATTTTTATTGATGGTGATGGCGCGAGCATTGAGTGACGATCTTCGGGAGCGGGTTCTGGAAGCTGGAGCAGTGGGCGGGTCAACTCGTTCAGTGGCGAAGCAGTGCGGGATCGGGATTTCGACGGCGATCCGATGGCTTCGGCGTGAGCGTGAAAGCGGCGAACGGGTAGCGCGCCGCCAGGGCAAGCCGCGATGGGAGCCTCTTCAAATGAGAGGATCGGAACGTCCGTGATTTTTCGGGCCAGTGTTGAACGCTTGTGGTCAGGTTTGCGGGATGCGGCGGTTTCCAGATCAACATTGAGGCGGATCACCAGATCCGGCTTATAATGCGTCATCCACGCGTACAAGCGACGTTCAAGAGCGGTTAACATATGGACCACACTGCCATTTTCCGGCGAAAATGTGAGTGCAGGACTGTCAAGTCCCCCTGGCAAAGCAATCTGTGGGTAGCGGTCCGTAAGAACGATAATCCCCTTATTGTGTAATCTCAGCATTCTCCGGAATCGCAAAACGCGACGCATAGAAAATGCGAAGATGATCAGGGCGGGGGAAAAACGGGTTCGACCCTCAAGACGGGTCTGCTCTGTGGTATGGGAGATGTGCCGGTCTGCACAACTGCCGACAAATGGCAGACATGCGATGATCCATCCCAGAGATCCCGTTTGCTTTCCCAGATGGCAGAACGCGACCCGTCGATGCTGACGCATCCAGTCGAGCAAGGCAGATCCTGTTGTGGTTTTGCCGCGTCCGTCGGACCCTATGATGGCAATAATAGGCACAGAACTAGCCCATCTTATTCACGGGGGCGGTCGAGACTGGGCGGCGGGTATCGCCTAAGCTTTTGATTGGGTTTACGAATTGGGTGTCAAAGCCATCCGTTTCTCCGATCACGCCGAGCCACACCCGCCATGTCCGACGATACGAGCCAGCCGTTCCTGTTTCCAGCCATCCGACACAAGAAAATCACGG
>NZ_WOSX01000070.1 GCF_011516735.1 Acetobacter fallax
CACACCGAACCGCGCCGCAATCGAGCGGGCTGATGCCCCTGCAGTTCCAGCTTCCAGAACCCGCTCCCGAAGATCATCACTCAATGCTCGTGCCATCACCGTCTCCATCAGGGAAAACGGTGAATCACATTCCCCCTGCAGTGTCACCTCTCGATTCAGAGTTCAGTGGAACTGCTCTAGCCAGTCTGTGCGTTCATGCGCCTCTATGAGTGCAAGTTGCATGTGATGAAACTGACGCCATGGCCATAAATGACGATCTCGCAGTTTGCGCAGGCTAGACATGACTTTTATTCTGAACATTTTATATCTTTCCCGTCAGAGACATAATGGAACGAGTAAATAGAGTATTCTTTTCATCCTGTTTCATGCACCAGTCGATCCATTCGACGATATCGTCCCATTCGCACTTGGCGGCGAGTGTTCGCATTTCCGAAGCTATTTTGGGAGCCATATTCCAGTCCGGGAGGAATATCTTTATCTTTTCTTTGTAACTGTCGGCATTTTCCCGGGCCTGATTGATAACATCGGCAAGTCCTTCCCGGTCGAGTGCGTAAAGCCGCCATATAGCTTCAATTTCAGGCAGCATATCCCTTGATCTTCTCAGTATAAATAATATCGGTCCAAATGGAATTCGGTGTCCGCACTCTGACAGAAGACTGACAGCTTTATCAAGAACAGTATCTGTCAGAGATCTCCAGAGTCTCAGCGCACGCCGCGCTGTTTCCGCCCCGGCATCGAAACCAAGTTCTTCTGTTCGTACAATAGCAGAATTATCAGTTTGGTATCTTTGCATTGTTTCTGGAGATACATTTAATTTCTTAATATGTCCTGCCTGATCCGCGAGATATAGAGCGGAAAAAATGACGGGCCATGGGTACCCCGACACATTAAGAGAATAGACCATGTTGTCCTTTCATTACCGAAGTGGCAGTGAGTGTATGACTTTATTCAAACCGCAAAAGGTTCGATCCCGATATTTAAACAATATATTTGCGTAGCTGCCTTAATGTTATACTTAGGCGTTTTTTGCGAACATCCTCTTAAAGAATGGTCAAATTATATAAAGCACTTCTTATTATTTTATGTAAACAAAACTAATCCGCGCAGTAAATAAGGTACGAAAGCACATTTCCGTAAGCAACAAGATGATGATTATCGTCGTATGTTTTTCCGTCGCGATAATATCCCACGGTATGGTAATTGCTGTCGCGCGCAATGAGATGGCTTCCATCCTGTTCGATTACGCCGAGAAAATGATAGTTTTGATCGCGGATTTCATGGCGCATTTTTATTCCTTTGTGTGTGTGTTCGCACGGAAAGAATCTCACAGTGCCGTGAATGTGTCTCCGTTTATCGGTTTGCAATAAATAGGATCTATCTTCGACAGAAACGGTCGTAGCCGGAGTCTGTTGCCATGCGTCATGAGAAAGCTGTGGGTCTTTTACGCCTTGCGCGTCAGATGGCCGGAAGCGCAGAAGGGCTTTCTCTTAATGATATGGCCCGGATAATGGGGGTCAGTCGCCGCACTGCCGACCGACTGCGTGTTGCGCTCGCGGAACTGTTCCCGCAAATGGAGGAAATCACAGACGGTCGTTCCATAAGGTTCCGCATTTCTGGTGGACTTGACGGATTCCTGCAGACTCCCACAGTGGATGAACTGGCAGAACTTCATACTGCGGTGACAACTCTGGCAAACCGGGGCAGCAATGTTCGTGCCGATCTTCTGGCCAGCTTGCAGGATAAGGTCAGGGCAGCCCTGCGCCCGTCCATGCGTGCCCGTATGGCGCCGGACCTCAGCGCTCTGACACTTGCTGAGGGTCACGCGTTTCAGGCGGGGCCCAGACCGATAACTGACCCGATATTGCTGGAAACCATTCGTATGGCGCTGAAGGCAGCATGCACAGTGCGTTTTTTCTACGCAAACGCGAGGGGCAAGATCAGGACCGTCACGCCATGGGGCCTTTTATATGACAGCGCCTGTTATCTGGTCGGACCCGAGATGGGAAAGACGGAACCGGCGTTGTGGCGGCTGGATCGTATGCAGGCCATCGAAATATCTGACAATCGTGCGCTTCCTGCTCCTGAAGGCTGGAACATAGAGAATTTTATCAGTCATTCTTTCGGAGCCTATCACGAGCCGCCCCGTGATATCGTGCTGTGTTTTTCTTCCACATCAGCATCTCAGGCAGCACATTACATATTCCATCCGACACAGACACATGAGGTTCTGTCTGATGGAAGCCTGGTGGTGCGCTTCCAGGCAGGTGGTCTCCGTGAAATAGCTTATCACCTGTTTACGTGGGGAACAGCGGTGCAGATTCTTGCTCCTGCCGAGTTGCGCACGGAATTGCATGAGTTGCTACGCTCTGCAGCAGACCATCATGAGCGTTCCCCGGAAATGATGTCTGCCTTCCGATGACGACCGTATCTGGCGTTATTCGCTGATATTTCTACATACTTTGGCAATAATATATTGATAAATATAGGATAAAACTCAGGTTATTTGCCTCTAACACCCAAAAACAAGTGTTTTTCTGTAGGTGTTATAATGCTTAAGGAGATATGTAGTTGAATATCGATAAGAAAAAGGGACTGCAGGCGTTCGCGGATGCAAAGAAACTTGCTGAGTCCTGGCTTACGGACGATATATTGAAAGCAGGCACAGGCGAAACGCGTGAAGAATTCGTGGAACGACAGGTGACGACGGCTCCACCGTTGGAGAATGATAATATTTTTCGTCTGTACTGCATAAATTCACAGAACAGGGGCGGTGCGAGAAATCTTCTTGATGACTCCAACTGGACTGCTCTCGGCAAGTCAGTTTTAGGCGATTATAATTATACCTATGTTTCTGAAAAATATCCCTGCACTGATACGGGGTTCGTCAGCCTCTGTGCCGATGTTCTGAATGCACATAAGAACGGGCTGGAGATTATTAAGGGTGATACCCGGAATCACATTCAGGCGCTGGAGGATCCACTACGTAATAAGACCAAGGCATGGGTAAAAATCCTGACCACAATTCAGGAAGGAGCTACATTATTTAGCGCAATCGAGAAAAAACACCCGGGGATTGCACTGAAGGAGGCCTTATTCGGGCCGGTTCCAGAAGACACTCCGGTCAACAGGGTTACGATAGAGAACATTAAACTGGCTGTAAATGCGGTCAGAGTGAAGTATGTCGGAGACGCGCTCGCTTTTAATTTCCTGAAAGATCTCGGGAACAGACATTTTTTTAAACCTGATATTCATACCTGCGAGGTTGTCGGATACGCTTTTACTAAAGCGGGGCATCCCATTCCCGACAATCAACCATTTGAAACAATAGAAAAAATTCTGCTTTTTTCGCACGTAACAGGCATCCCTCTGGCAGAAATCGACCGTATTATGTGGCTGTCCGGATCGGGAATTTTCCAGGCTCCGAAAGTTTCCGGCGGCCCGTGGATTGAACACGCCACCCTGCCAAAAGGCACAGCAGGCAAAGAAATAAGGCAGAAGCGGAAGCATGAAATGGCCAAACTGTTTCGTCAGGCGGTGACAAGCTTCGACTGATCGGCTGTTTGTTTGCTCAGGGCATAATATTCTTCGACGGGGTGCCGATGTTTTTTTCCTTCCAGGTTGCCGACCCATATTCTGGTCTGCAATATCGCCTGAACGATGTGCGTCTGGCAGAGCTTTCGCTTGCACCCATACCCCCGGAATGGAATCCGGGGAGCGTCATTATGGAGACACCTGATCCGACTTGGGCAAACAGTCTTGCCAACGCCCCCGCCGAAACCGTTGTGGCGGTATCCACAGCACTGAATGATCTGATCGTGGCGACGTCTGATCTGAAGTTGCCACAGATTAATGAGTTGGATGAAAGCCGTGCGAAACGGCATCTTGCCGCACTGACAGGCTTGTGGCGCCGAATGGGAGGCGCATTGCCGGACGGTCTGGCGGTTGTGCGGCATGTGCTGGAACTGCCATTCGGAGAGTTCCTCGCTCCACTACCTGTCGTTGAAGGATCGCTCGATCCGTTGGCGCCTCGTGTCATGATGGCCCTGTATGACAGGTTGCGCACCGAATTCGGAGAAGTTTCTCCGTCGAAGCGAAGGGAAGCGGCGCCCGCAGGCAGCAGGCTCCGCGCCCTTCAGAACGGGTTATCCTCTCCGGACCTGCGGTCAGCTCCTGCTGACGATACTCTGTCTGTTTATGGATTGCGCGATCCTGCTGCGTGTGCAGACTTTACCGCCGCCCGTGCCAGAACGCTTATTGAGGCAGGGTGCCCTGCACGGGAAATTGCTGTGATGGTGGATGGTGATCCACGTCAGGTAGCCCGGGCATTCAGGGAGCAGGGTGTTCCGATTTCAGGTCTGCCCGAATGTCTGCCCGAACGCGATGTCCCGGGTGAGATGGTTCTGCATCTCCTTCTGGCAAAACGGTCGCCTACACCAGCAATGGTGCTGGCTGCATTGGCGCTATCTCCCCTGATGCCCTGGAGTGCGCAGACAGGGCGCGAACTGGCAGAAAAACTGATCCAGGGAGATTTTCGCAGTCAGCTTCTGGAAGCCGACCCTGATCATGTGACTCTCTGGAATGATATCCGCGCTTCGGCTGGCAGTCGTGCGCAGCTTCGTTTCCTGTTGGAACGGATCTGCGACCGTCTGCCACAAGGCAAGATCATACGTGCACGTCTTGCTCCACTGCAGCACCTGCTCACAGGAGATGGTGCTCCGGACTGGGAAGTCATTCTGCGCAGCGTGCAAATTGCATCTCCCGAAGCTGGTGCGTCTTCATACAATCTGGAGGGAGTCAGCCTTTGGTCGCCTCGGGAAAGCCCGTGGCGTCCCTGTCGTCATCTGATCATCGTCGACTTTACCGAAGGACTTTATCCTGTCCGGCCACGCGCTAATCCCATGTTTCTTGACAGTGAGATCATTCGTATCCGCGAGAAGACCGGCTTGAGGATGCGCAACCGAGCCGAAAGTCTCTCTCACAGCCTTGATCTTTTCACGGAACAGCTTCAGGCCTCAAACGGTAGTGTAACTTTCCTTGTCCCTTATCGCGATCTGGCGGGTGTACGACATGCGCCTTCAGCAGGACTTTCGCTTGTCGCCCGTGCGGTTGAGGGCGTTGCAGACGCGGCAGATCTCATCATCGATCTTTCGCGTGTCGCACCGCAGGACTGGCCGGTGATATTTCACGAGATTCCTTCCGTCCCGGATCTGCGGGTCCTACCTGATGCGCTGGATTTCAGCGGATATGATCTGCTGGCACTCAGACGCGACGATGATGGTGCGGCTAAACCGCAATCCCCGAGCCGGTTGGAAACGCTGATTGTGAGTCCGCTTGCCTGGCTTCTCAATGAACTCGGAGCGACGGATTTGTCCTGGTCGGCCGATACACTGGATGTGCTGACCATGGGTAATATCGCCCATGATGTGTTCGAGCATGTGTTCCTGCCCAATGTGGCACCCCCCGAGGATGAGGCGCTGGCTGCAGCTGTAGCTGATGCCTACGAACGCGCCCTGACACGTCATGCCTCATATCTTCGCAGTGCATCATGGGAGATGGAGCGTCGTGGTCTCGAACGCGACATTCTGTCAGCTGCACGTCGCTGGTGCGATCATCTGCATGCTCTGGGTGCGAAAATCATCGGCAATGAACTCTGGCTTGAGGGAGAGGCCCACGGCGTCCGCCTGCACGGCAAGGCTGATGTCATCCTTGAATTGCCCGACGGCACACTGCTGGTAGTCGACCACAAGAAGAGCAGTACACGCCGTCGCCGCAACCGGATGAATGCAGGCTGGGACCTGCAGACCGGTTTGTACCGGGACATGATAGCGCGGCCGGTTCGTCGGGAAGGGGACAGTATGGAATTGCTGACTGGCCGTCCGGTCGGAATCGCATACCACCTGATGAACGATGGCGGCCTGTTGAGCAGCGGTGTTGCAATGGTCAAGGGGACGCTGGCCCAGGATATGGGCGACGAGGTCAATGTGGCGGCAGTTGCCCAGTTGACCACACGGCTGGCGGAACTTGGAGTGGGCCGGATTGTGCTGAATACCACTGATGATTTCTCTTTCTTCGAGAAAAAAGGCGGGTTCACACCCTATGCGCTGGCTGATGGTAGCCCGTTGGTTCATGCTTTCATGCGCGAGGTAGAGCAATGAGGATGTCGCAGGATCATGGGCTGGTGATCGTTCCTGCGGGTGCGGGGGCGGGCAAGACGCACCGGATAATGAGTCAACTCTCAGACTCGGTCCGACGCAGGCTTGTGCGTCCCGACCGCATCCTCGCTGTGACATACAGCGAGGTGGCAGCCAGTGAACTGCGCGAACGTATTCGGGCAGGTCTTTTGGCGGAAGGACTGATCAGTGAAGCTTTGGCAGTCGAACGTGCCTATGTCTCGACGATCCATGGGCTGGGCCTCCGGCTGCTGACCGAGCATGCGCTGGCTGCCGGCGCTTCGCCACAGCCGCGCCATTTGGGCGATGCGGAACGAGACCTTCTGATCCGTCAGACTCTTGCTCGCACCGAGGCGCTCGATCCGATCAAGGCTGAACCGGAACGTTTTGGATATCGCGTCAGTTGGCAGAAAGGGGAAACAATCGAAGACGCCTTACGCACCAAGGTTCTGGCAATGATTGAGCTTCTGCGTGGCCTTGGCGACACGGGGTGCGCCCCGAGCTTGATCGAGCCGGCTTTGACGCGTCTGGACAGGATTTATGGTGCGGTGTTGGATAATCCCACCGCCGCGTACGACCGCCTGATTGCCGCAATCGAAACCATACTGGAGGACTTTCCTGAGGGTGGCATGGCTAGTGTTACCGCCACGGGACCGCTCAAGACACTGGAAGAAAATCATACTCTGTTTCTCAAGGTTCGGCACAATCCGGAATTGCTCAGGCATGACTGGGGTATCTGGGAAAAACTACGTAAACTTTTCACGTCAAATATCCGCACCAAGACGCCGGCCGGCTATGATGATCGGGCGGCAGCAATCATGGAGGCAGCGGATGTCCTGCCGATGCATCCCGGTCCGCTTGCAGATGCAAAATTGCATCTTAGTTGTCTGGTTACTTGTGCGCAGGAGGTGGCGCAGGTCTACGATGCTTGCAAGCGCAAACTTGGCCTAATTGATTTCGCCGACATGATTATCGGCGCCGAGCGTCTTCTGCGTACCGACGCGGATGTCCGAAAAGCCGTCCTGGATGAGATCGACTGCGTCATCATCGACGAATTTCAGGACACAAATCCCGTGCAGTTCGCCCTGTTGTGGCAACTGGGGGCTCATGCGTCACGCACACTTCTGGTGGGTGACGTGAAACAATCTATCATGGGGTTTCAAGGGGCGGACCCACGACTGTTACAGGCACTGGTTACCGCACATGTCGATTCTACACAGCCTTTGACTCATAACTGGCGCTCGACACCAGAGGTCATGCAATTCGTGAATGCCGTAGGAACCGGCCTGTTTGGCGCGGACTACAATCCGTTGTCCGCGACCCGCGATCCGGTGGCGGGACCAGCGGTGGAACTGCTGAGTATTACCAAAGGCAGACGAGTGCGGAACGCCTCGACGCCGCAAGAGCATGTGGCCGAGCGCATAGCGCGCATCCTGACCGATCAGGAAAAGGTTATTGACCGTCGTACCAGTCAGGCACGTGTAGTGCGTCCTTCCGACATCGCGCTTCTGGTCCGTAGTCACGCCACAGCTGCCCGCTATGCTGAGGAATTGCGTTCACGCGACGTTCCTGTTCGCATTGCAGAAAATGGATGGTCCGCAAGTCCTGCGATACAGACCGCTCGCGCCGCGCTTCTATATGCTGCGAATCCGGAGGATATCCACGCAGCACTTCTGCTGCGGACACTTGGTCCTGATCCTATCCCTCTGGAGACAGCACTTACGCAGCAGATCGATGGCCTGTTTGTAAATGATGCTGTGTTGAAGCGTCTGGCAGCGCTTGCAGACCAGTTGAGGGTATTACCGGTTTCGGCGGCGTTAGATCTGGTTCTGGAAAGCGCAGGCATCAGACGCTGGGCCCAGGGCCTGTCGGGGGCCTCTCAAGCCCGCGCGGATCTGCTGCGACTGGAAGCCGAGGCCGAAGAGTTTGAAGCCGCACATCGCGATCTCAAGGCGGCTTCGGGTTTTCACGGAGAAACAATAAAGGTTTTCCTTGGCTGGTTGGACTCCCGTGCGAGTGAACGTGATTTCGATCGTCGTCCGGATCCGGCCGCTGATAACGCCGAAGCGGTAGAGATTGTTACTTGGCATGCTTCGAAGGGGCGGGAATGGCCGATTACGGTGGTCGCTGAATTCGACGGCGACATCAAGGAGCGGGCCGGCACGACCATAGCCCGGTTCGATGCACTTGATCGGATTGATGACATGGCTTCGGTGCTGGCTTCGGCTCGGCTGATTCATACGCCATCTTTTGCCGCCGCCGAGGCACAAAAGCGTTTCATTGAGGACAGACGTCCAGACTTTGAAACCAATGCTCGCTGTCTTCTTTATGTCGCGCTGACGCGGGCGCGTGACCGACTTGTGCTGGAATGGCCCGATTTTCTGAAGGCTCGCGAAGACACTGCTCATGAAGCAAGCTGCCTTTTCCACGTTTTCGAGGATGCCTGCTCACCCGTGATCGGTCCAGACACTCTGCGGATCGGCGGAACTGATTGCCCTGCCGTCATCACGTCCGTACCGAATTACGCGCCGTTGACGAAATATGATGGTGCTCAGGACATGCGTATGGCCTGCTTCGGTGCGGCTATCGCCCTGTCGGCCACGCCGCTCACACCCTGGCGCCTCCAGCCATCACAGACCCGAAGCATCAGTAATATTCCGGCGAGCCGAAGCATTCCTCTCGGCACACCTTGGCCACGTGCAGTGAATGATGCCGCACGTGGCACGGCCTTGCATTTGGCGCTGCGGACCTATCTGACGCGCCCAGGCTTGGTGAAAAGGTTGCCCGCCTCCACCGGCCTTGACGTCGAGACGCTCGCCTTGGTGGCGGATCGCGCGGAAGAACTGAAAACCTGGCTCGCCGAGCAGGGCTACACGGATCTACGCTGTGAAGTTCCGGTTTTGGGCCATTCATCGGAAGGTGCCGAAATCCCCGGTATCATCGACCTTCTGGCCATCGGTTCCAAAGGCTGCCTCGTGATTGACCACAAGAGCGGCGGCACGGGCGAAGGGCTCGGCCCATATTGGCCACAGCTCTCCGCCTATACACGGCTGGTTCCAGCCTTTTTGCGAGAACAGCCCCTGCAAGGGGTGGCGGTTTTCTGGATCGACCATGGCAGGCTGGAACTGGTGGAGCAATCCGCACTGCTGCTAGCCAGATGTGACGGTAGCGAACTCTGTGAGAAAAACGATTTTTGGAGATATCATGAATAGTCTTGAATCACATTTCGTTTGCGGAACTTGGTTCAAGTCCGCAACCCTAAGAGCCTGAATCAGAAAGCGGTTTGATTGATTTTTCGCAGAACTCTGCGGATATGGGCAATCATCAACCATGCGCAGGATGACGAGATTGTTGTCTCGACATCCTTC
>NZ_WOSX01000071.1 GCF_011516735.1 Acetobacter fallax
TCGCCTCCAGCGCAACCCGTGACTTGAACTCTGCCGCATACCGTTTCCGCGTAACCTTGCCCATAAAACCCGTCCTCGTTCAGGCCAGATGATAGCTTATCGCCCTGTCCGGAAAATGGGGACCACCTCTGGATAAACCTGAATTTAGTATCCTGTGCCTTTATTTAGTTGCGGTTAGGCGACGCCTCGTCGTAATTGACGACGAACAAAATTAACCTCCGTAACTGAGATTTTCGTTCTCTCTGAAACATGAAAAATCCTGAAAAACTGACTTGGGATTCCACGTGTATCAACGTCGGACTGTGCCGTGCCGATGATTCCTGGATCGCCCGGCCGCCTACCTGACATGAGGAATTGCTCCGATATCGCCATCGGAAGCCGAAAATATCTCCGATAAGAGTAGCGTGAAGAGGATTTTTGAGAATGCTGGATCTGCACCGACTTCCTCAACATCAGGATATTCACGAAAATGATGAGTTGCGCCAAAGGTTGATAGGGACGTGGGAACTCGTGTCCTACCAAGTGGAACAAAAAGGAAGTTCCGCTCTTCTCAATCCTATGGGCAATACCCCCAGGGGGCGCGTGATTTTCACCGAAGATGGATGGGTTGCGTTCAACCTGGAGGGTAGCGACCGGCATCCGGCGCACAGCGACACGGATCGCGCAAGCCTTATGAGAACGCTGGTGGCGTATATCGGTCGCTACCGCATTGAGGGTGATCAGTGGATCACCCACGTTCAGACTGCCTGGGCTCCCGAATGGGTAGGGACCGAGCAGCGCCGGACCGTCTCCATGACCGAGCGATATGCAGACGTCGTAACGCCATGGAGAAGGATGCCGAATTGGGCTCCTGAGCATCTTTCTCGCAGCATCATACGTTTCAGGCGCACGATTACCGACACGTTGATCTGACTCCGGTTGTTTCTCAGGCATCGACTAGAAGCGGCCGGAGGCGATTATTGCCGGTCATGGTGAAAAAGGCACTGATTACATGGATAGAAGAACGATTTTGAAATCGGCAGCGCTCTCCTCGGCTGTGGGGTGCTCAGACGCAACGATCGCTGGAGCATTTCAGCATCGGAAAGGATCTTGTCCCGCAAGAAATGGTCCATGCGTACGCAATAGTAAAGAAAGCCTGTGCGAACGTAAACCATCGTGAGAATCGCCTTACGAATCAGCAGTTCCACCTGATCGTGCAGGTATGCGACGAAATACTCGCGGGAAAGCATGCAGACATGTTTCCGCTCCACGTATGGATGACGGGAAGCGGCACCCAGTTCAACATGAATGTGAACGAAGTGATTGCCAACCGATGCAGTCAAATCGCTGGTGAGCCGCTAGGCAGCAAGCGCCCGGTTCATTCGAACGACCATGTCAACATGGCGCAATCCTCCAATGATACGTTTCCGACCGCCATGCATGTCGCTGTGGCGACAATGGTCAAAAAAAGACTGATGCCGGCGCTCGACGCCCTGCGCGCGTCCGTCGACGAAAAGGCCGTGCGGTGGAAGGATGTCATCAAGATCGGACGCACGCATTTGCAGGATGCCGTTCCGACTCCCGTAATAGGCTATGACAAGGCGTCGAAGATTGCCCATTACGCGAGCGATCATGATCTGACGTTGAAAGAGGCAACCTTGAAGCTCGGATACCTGTCGCCGTCCGAATTCGACCGGATCGTCGATCCTAGGAAAATGCTGACTACTTACGTGGCGAAATAGGCGTTCTGGGCACGGTCGTGCCTGCTTGTCGCCGGCGGCCTTACGCGTGGGGCGCCGCAATCGCAAAATCTGACGTGGAGGAATATCCAAAATGATCGAACATAACCTCACAGGTAAGGCAATCCTTGTAAACGCGGAACTGAACAAGGAAACGGCCTTTACGGACGCTGAACGCCGCCGTTACGGATTGCGTGGGCTTCTGCCGCCTGCGATCGAGACGATCGAGCGTCAGCTCGAACGTGTACTCCATCAACTTGCGGTCAAGCCAAGCGACATCGAGCGGTACATTTATCTCGCGTCTCTGGCGGATCGCAACGAGACGCTTTTCTTTCATACCCTGATGTCAGATCCATCCTATTTCGTGCCGATTGTTTATGATCCCACGGTTGCCGAGGCATGCCTGAAATTCGGCCATATTATGCGGCGTAGCAAGGGCATGTATCTGACACGACACATGAAGGACGAATTTGTCGACATTCTTCGTGAATGGCCGGTCAAGGACGTCAGGTTTATCTGTGTGAGCACGGGCGGTCGCATTCTTGGACTTGGCGATATCGGAGCCAATGGAATGGGCATTCCCATCGGCAAGCTTCAGCTTTATACGGCCTGCGCCGGTGTTCCCCCTGGCTGCATGCTGCCGATTCTGCTCGATATCGGCACCACAAACGCTTCCTTGCGCGCGGACCCGCTCTATCTTGGTCTGCGAGAGGAGCCGCCGGAGGAGAAAGAAATCGACGCGATCGCCGATGCTTTTGTCGCCGCCGCTAACGACGTCTTCCCTGGTGTCTGCGTGCATTTCGAGGACTGGAAAGGCGTGGACGCGATGCGCCTTCTCGCGCGTTATCGCGATAATATATTGTGTTACAATGATGACATTCAGGGCACCGCCAGCATCGTGCTTGCCGGATTGATCACCGCTCTTCAGATCAAGAAAGAAAAGCTCCGCGATCAGCGGATCGCATTTTTCGGCGCGGGTTCGGCGGGAATCGGCATTGCAAACATGATCGTTTCGGCGATGGAAGAGGAAGGCTTGAGCGAGGCCGAAGCCCGTGCGCGCATCAGCCTAATGGACGTGAATGGCCTAATTGAAAGTGGACGTACGGACCTCAATGCGTGGCAGAAGCCGTTTGCCCGCGATGCCGCCGCCACGAACGACCTTCTGACTGTCGTCAAGACGTTCGAGCCTACGATTTTGATCGGCGTGAGCACGATCGGCGGCGCGTTCAAACAGGATGTGATCGAAGAGATGGCCAGGCTCAATGACCGTCCGATCATTTTCCCGATTTCTAATCCGACGGACAAAGCTGAATGCACTGCCGAACAGGCTTACAACTGGACCAACGGAAAGGCCCTGTATGCCGCCGGGGTCCAGTTCCCGGATGTCGAGCGCGAAGGAACGGTCTTTCACCCCGGCCAAGCCAATAATTTCTACATATTTCCGGCTATCGGCCTAGCCGTCTACGCGACGCGTCCCGAACGCATCACGGATGGAATGTTTATCGCAGCGGCACGGGCCACGGCGGACCAAGTGGATGAAACGGCCCGAAATAAGGGAATGCTGTTCCCTCTCCAGGCAGACATTCTTCAGACCGAGGTCACCACGGCGACGCGTATTGCGGAGTACATTTTCGATACTGGGATGGCGAGCGTCGAACGGCCGACGGACATTAGGGCGTGGATCGAAGGGCTCCTCTATCAGCCCCGCTATCGCGAGATTTAAGCCTCTCGGGGGTAACGATGATATTCATTGTTACCCCTTTGTGACGGTCGAGATACAGGCGTCCAATTTCCCCGAAGGTGTTCCGATTGCGAGGCGAAGTTAGTGAATATAAACATTCTGATCACGGCGATTGCCCCGGTGATCTTCATCATCGTCCTTGGATTTGCCGCAGGTGTTCGCAAGGATTTCAGTATAGCGGAGGCAAAGGGGTTTAGTCGCCTTGCGCTGCGCTACGCCTTGCCAGTCGCCTTATTCCTCGGGATGGCGCGCTTCGATCGCGACTTGCTTTTGCAACGTAAGCTCCCGGCGACTGACGCCTTGCTGAATATTTCTGGTCTGGTTCAGCTATGAAGCATGAACGATTTAAGAGATAGGGACGCGGTACTACCTGCGAGTGTCGCAGGTAGTACCGCAGAGAGGCTCCAAAGGAGCGGTAGAGAGACAGGTGAGCGGGACAGGCTGGCGGATGCCTCGCGGATCGAGATCGTTTCGGATCGCCGCCGCTGGCACGCCCCTGAATTTCGCGCGCGAGTGGTCATCGCGTCCTACGAGAGCCGGCGCCCCATAAGGGAGGTGGCTGCACAGTATGGGATCCATCCAAGTCTGGTGTTTCGCTGGCGGCGAGAGGCTCGGGCCAAAACGCAGGCCAAAGGCGGGACATCGTTCATACCTGTCATGGTGGCCCCGGCCCCCGAGCCGCCGCCATTGGAGCGTCGGAGAGAACAGGGAACGCTGTCCGGCCAAGCCGTCAGCCTGGTCTTTCCGGACGGTGTGCGGCTGGAGTTCGACACAGGGCTGTCCGCTGATCGTCTGCGTGAGATTGTGGGCGCACTACGATCATGATCCCGCTTCCTTCCACGCTGAGGATATGGCTGGCGGCTGGCGTGACCGATATGCGCCTGGGGATGCCCGGGCTGGCGTTGAAGGTCCAGGAAGCACTGGGTCGTGACCCTTTCGCGGGTGACGTCTATGCCTTCAGGGGCCGACGCGGCGACCTGGTGAAACTGATCTGGCACGATGGGATCGGCCTTTCCTTATATGCGAAGCGGATCGAACGCGGGCGTTTCCTGTGGCCTTCGGCAAAGGACGGAGCGATCCATCTCTCCCCGTCACAATTGACTTGTCTGTTGGAGGGTGTGGATTGGCGCAATCCGCAGAAAACATGGAGACCTGAACTGGCGGGATAATAAAAACCGCGCCAGGTCAGCATATACTGGTACCCTTTTGAGCGCCCATGTGATCAACTGCCTTCATGACGGGAGACACGGACGACATCATCGCCTTGCGCGCAGCACTTGCCGCTGCCGAGGCGCGTGCCGAGGTCGCGGAAGCCCGTGCGGCCAGCGCCGAAGTGCAGGTTGCCCATCTCAAACATCTTATCGCGCGGATGCGCCAGGATCGTTTCGGCACCTCGTCGGAGCGGGGGCGCCGCCTGCTGGCCCAGCTCGAACTCGAACTGGAAGAACTGGAGACGACGCTCGCCGAGGACGCGCCCGAAAATGCGGCGGATCCCGCCGTCCGCACGACAGCACCCCGGAGCAACCGGGGACGCCAGCCCCTGCGTGCCGACCTGCCGCGCGAGCGGGTCGTCATCCCCGCACCGACACAGTGTCCGTGCTGTGGCAGCGATCGTCTGAGCAAACTGGGGGAGAGCGTCACCGAGACGCTGGAGTGTTGATTTTCACTGAGAACTGGGTTCTTCCGCACTTTTCGTGATGATGTTTTTTGATTATGCGGGCTGAAGGACACGCGCCCTGAGGAGTTCGAAGCCTGCTCTTCCGAACATGGTTCGCTTGATCATTTTCAGTCGGCTGATCTGTCCTTCAACCGGGCTGGTTGTCCAAGGTGTGACAAGAGACGCTTCAATGGCAGCCGCATCCCGTTCAAGCGCGGGAATCAGACGTGACAGCAGCGTCGTCTTTCCTTCTTCCAGCAGAGCCTTCAGATCGCCTCCCGTGCAGGTGTCACCCCTTTTACAGAGCAGGGTCTGCATTTTCCTGAGCCAGCAGAGTGTGACGGCAAGGTGCGGTTCAGCTTCCAGAAGGGCAGGAACCAGCAGTCCCTCCTGTCCGGCAGATAACGGATCCTCTGCGAGAAGAAGCCGCGCAAGTCTGCGTCCCCGAGGTGCAACGACATGCGCGGAAGGAACGGGTTTCGCGGAACATCCCTGTCGCGTCGCCACCCATTTCCAGACGGTGCCATATTGTCCTGCAAAGCCCTGCTCCAGGAGTTCCCGCCATAGCTGACGACTATTGCGACATCCTTCGGACCATCTCTTTTCCAGGTGGGCTGTGTAAGGCACGAGTATGCTGCGTGACGGAACCGTTCTTTTCCATGGTGGTGCATGGCCCCGCTGAAACCAGCGCCGCACGGTTTTTCTCTCTACCCCGATCGTTGTGGCGATAGCCTGAATGCTGTGTCCCGCTGCTTTCAGGGCAAGAGCTTCCTTGAAAAGAATGTCACGCCGTTCCCCAGAGGCTGACCTGACGACCGCCTGCGCCTCTTCTGGATGCGCTCTGATTGTTTCAGATATTTTGCTTACGACCGTTGATACGTTCATCTGTCGTGTCAGGGTCCTGACAGTCGTCGTAAAACGGTCCAGAATGCTGACAAAAGCGTCTGACAGGTTCTTCAGCAGATGCCAGCGGTCTGTCACCTGAAGAGCGGATGGTGCGCCTCTGCGGCATCCGTCTGCATAAGTACCGGCACGGTCTCTGGCAATGATTTCAATACCGGGGTGGACCTGCAGCCATCGGGCAAGGGTATCAGCGTCCCGATCTGGCAGGAGGTCAATGACATCATTTTTCTCAAGATCGACCACAATCGTTCCATAGTGATGTCCCCGCCGCCATGCCCAGTCATCCACCCCCACCACACGTGTAAGGGCCGTGCCTTTTGTGGTGTTCTGCACACGTGAGAGAAGACGGCGGACAAGAGTATCCGCGCTGATGGGACAACACAGGCGCACGGTCATTCGTGCTCCAGCGGAACCGCCCAGGGTGTGGGCGATATAATAATGAAGATCGGCAAGACGTGTGGTCTGTCTGCCATGACGCACGGTTATCCCCTCGAGGGGCATGACAAACGTCCGACGTGGACAAAGCATCGTCTGGCAGAAAAAGCGCGGCACAGAAACGATCAGCGTGGCTGGACGGCCCTGCCATGGAAGATCCGCGAGTTTTCTCTGATAGAAACTGTGAATGCGTTGTGTCGGGCACTGACAGTCCGGACACACTGCACTCCGTTTTCGCAGACCGACTTCGATCTCCACTCTGTTATCCAGTGCAACAACACGACGAACGACGAGGGAACGGGGAAGATCAAGAGACCGAAGGCGTGACACTGGGGAATATCCATGAAAGTGAACGACTTTCTGGATTTCCCAGTTCCGGAACCTCAGTACAAGATACCCATCACGAAAAGTGCGGAAGAACCGTTTGCTGAACGGCTTCCGGCACGGTATCGGATTTCTTCTGTGATGGGGTGGACGGCTCCCAACGGCATCGCGATGTGCCAAGGTGAAGTCGTTGCAGAATTCACAGAGGAGGCCACCCATGGAACAAATTATCCGTATTGGCATGGACACGTCAAAAAGTGTTTTCCAATTGCACGGTGTAAACGCGAAGGAGCAGCCTGTTTTGCGCAGGAAGCTATCCCGCCGGGAGATGGTAAAGTTTTTTGAGAAACTGCCCCCGATTGAAATCGCGATTGAGGCCTGTGGCGCCTCCCATTACTGGGGGCGGGTGCTCTCGTGTCTGGGACACACAGTGAAGCTGATCGCGCCGCAGCTCGTGAAGCCTTATGTCAAGCGCGGGAAAAACGATGCCGCCGACGCGGAAGCCCTCTGTGAAGCGATGAGTCGGCCTACAATGCGGTTCGTCCCGCTCAAGAGCGAGGAAGAGCAGGCAGCGTTGATGCTGATTGGAATGCGGGCACGACTTATCCGGAACCGCACACAGCTCGCCAATACGATCCGGGGATATGCTGCCGAGTTTGGGATCACGGCGCCCAAAGGCATGTGCCGGATTGAGGCACTCCTTGATCGGATCGCTGCGGACGAAAGCCTGCCCACATTGACGCGCGAGTTGTTTGCCCTTCACGCAAAGGAATATGCTGAATTGCAAGGTGAAATCGAACAGCTTGAGGGCAAGGTGATGGCATGGCACCGCGCCAACGAATGCAGTCAGCGTCTTGCGAAAATTCCGGGCGTTGGCCCGATCGGCGCAGCGCTGCTGATGATGAAAACGCCTGATCCGCATCTGTTCAAATCGGGTCGAGCCTTTGCGGCCTGGATCGGATTGACGCCCAGGGATCACTCAACCGGTGGAAAAACAAGGCTTGGCAGAATCACACGCGCTGGCGATGAGGTCTTGCGAAGCACGCTGGTGGTTGGCGCGACCGCAGTCGTGTCGCATGCCCGGCGGACCAATGGGAAGAATGCCTCATCTTGGTTACGTGAATTGCTGGAGCGCAAAAAACCGAAACTCGCAGCGGTGGCCCTTGCCAATAAGATTGCGCGGATTGCCTGGAAACTGATGGTCAGCGGCGAACACTATAAGCGCCTTCTGCAGCAACCCGGCGCAGCTGCTGTTTGAGCTTAGCCTGGCACGATGCGCTGACATTTGACGCTCTCGTGCCGAGCTGAGGTCGTGGCTTGCAAGTAATAGAGCAGATGGTGTGATCGATCGATCCATGGCGTGAGAAAACCCGTGGCAACCAGTGGTCATCAAAGACCGCTTCTGTGTTTGGGGCTCACGCTGCGGAAGCCATCTTGGCCAGCGACCCTATGGCCGCATCAACAGGCCGGACATATGGAAGCAAAGATCCGATCATTTTCTTGCCTAGCCCCTTGCAAGGGGGAGCCGTCCACATATGGTTGCCGTCCGTTATGCAAGAGTTTTCTGACCCATATTGACGTGTGATCGTGTGCGGTCTTCTGTAAGGCCTGTTGATGTGGCCTTTCAGAAGCCACTGGCCAGTATGGTGATCAGCGGATCAGATCCAAATCTCACAGGCGTGCTTTAAAGCACAGAGAAATCCACTGGTTTTTCCGATCCGGATCAGACGATCATGCGCCCATTCAGGTCATCGCCCTCTCACACCCCTACCGGTTCCATCCGCGGGAGCCGAGCCATCGCTCAGGCTGCCACGGACAGGGCCGGATCCCGATAATCCTCCTGTTTTGTTGCCATGGCCCAGATGGCTCGTGCCATCCTGTTGGCCAGCGCAATGGCTACCAGCATACGGGGCTTGCGGGCCAGCATCCGTGCCAGCCAGCTTCCCGGTGCAGGGGCCTTACGGCTGGCCCAGTTCACCTGGGTCATGGCGCCCATGATGAGAAGCCTGCGGATATCAGCCTGCCCGGCTTTTGATATCTTCCCCAGCCTTTCCTTTCCGCCAGATGAGAACTGACGGGGCACCAGCCCCAGCCACGCAGCAAAGTCGCGCCCGCGCCGGAAGCTCTGCAGGTCAGGCGCAAAAGCTTCAATCGCAAGAGCGGTCAGAGGACCCACTCCAGGCATGCTCTGCAATCTGCAGGTGTTTTCACTTTCCTGGGCAAGCATCCTGATCTTCTTTGTTCTGACATCAATCCGCACACTCTGCTCCGAAATCTGTCGCAGCAGATCAAGGCATTCCTGCTTCACAGCCTCTGGCAGAACCGCCTCATCCAGCATGGCTTCAATGTGTCTGATATGCGCAATCCCCTGTGGCACGACGAGACCGAATTCATACAGAACGGCACGCAGGGCATTCACCAGTTCCGTGCGCTGGTGCACCAGACGCTGCCGGGCCCGGAAAA
>NZ_WOSX01000072.1 GCF_011516735.1 Acetobacter fallax
TACTGCGCTCGGGTGATTTCAGTCCAGGCCATCTTGATCTCATCAGGTTATCGCAAACCCATGAATCATAACCCGCTGAAATCACTCAACTCATTTTCGGTCAGACACTAACAGATCCACCATTGCCTGCCCGCGCATACGGGAATCCCCATGCACATGCTGGAAAAGGTAGAGCGATAAGGAGGGGGACATATCGAAAAGCTGCACATACTGGCTTTGCGCATCCAGAAGTGGTGTTTTTTCAAGAAAAATCCTGATTTCTTCGAAAGCTTTCTTCTGTTCTATAGAGAGATTGGAAAGCGAAATCAGCGTGCCTAATTCTACACTTTCCTGCTTTATAAGTTCATCAGGGTACCGAAGAAAAATAGCGCTTAACTGACAGAGGAATGACAGAGACTGAGACATTGTTATCCTCCTTTCACCGTATGACGACGAATTTCCGGTCTTACACCCTGCTGCCCCCATAGGCTGAAGCGGCTTTTCCCGGAGGTTGTGCTCTGGTTAAAATGAAAACCCGCGATGCCGCGCTGATGGTAAGGGTCTTCTGCATCTTCTTTATGCGCGGTTGGCACAACGAAGCGATCTTCATAATTCGCAATAGCCAGAAGACGGTACATGTCCTGAATTTGCTGCTCTGACAGCCCTGCCCCCTGCAAGAGAGAGGCGTCACGTACATTCTCAATCTGGAAACGGCGCATATAGGCCCGGAGCGCCAGCAGCCGGTTAAGAGCCGCTTTGACGGGCGCTTCATCCCCCGCAGTGAGCATATTAGCCAGATATTGGACCGGTATACGTAGGCTGTTGATATCTGGAATACCATTCAGGGTTTCCAGACTACCAGCAGAAGCTGCTTCCTGAATGGGCGACAAGGGCGGGATGTACCAAACCATAGGCAGGGTGCGGTATTCAGGATGGAGCGGAAAGGCGATTTTCCATTCCTTGATCATACGGTACACTGGCGAGCGTTGGGCCGCGTCAATCCATGCGTCAGATATGCCGTCCCGACGTGCCTGCTCAACCACTGCCGGGTCGTGTGGGTCCAGAAAAAGGTCGAGCTGCTGCTCATACGCATCTTCAGGGTTTGTTGTAGCCGCAGCGGTTTCAATTTTGTCGGCATCATACAGCATGACGCCAAGATAGCGGATACGCCCCACACAGGTTTCAGAGCAGACGGTAGGCTGGCCACTTTCTATACGGGGGTAGCAGAACACACATTTTTCTGATTTTCCTGTGTGCCAATTGTAATAAATTTTCTTGTAAGGGCAACCGCTGACACACATGCGCCACCCACGACATTTTTCCTGATCAACCAGAACAATGCCGTCTTCTTCCCTTTTATAAATAGCACCTGATGGGCATGATGCAACACAAGTCGGGTTAAGGCAGTGTTCACACAGTCGCGGGAGAAACATCAGAAAGCTATTTTCGAACTTTCCATATATTTCTTTTTCTACATCACGGAAATTATAGTCTTTGGAACGATGTTTAAATTCTGTGCCCAGAGACTCTTCCCAGTTCGGGCCTCGTTCAATTTTATCCATGACCTGCCCGGTAATACGGGAATACGGCCGGACAGACGTAACAACCTGCTCGCTTTTTTCGTTCTGCAATGCAGCGTAATCAAAATCAAATGGTTCATAATAATCGTCAAGTTGGGGCAGGTTTGGGTTTGCAAAAATTTTCGAAAGAATACGCCATTTTCCACCAATTTTAGGGCGGAGTGACTCTCCCTTTCCCAACTGCCAGCCGCCATGCCACAGTTCCTGATTTTCCCACTGCTGCGGAAAACCGACACCGGGTTTACTTTCGACATTGTTAAACCATGCGTATTCAACACCGTCACGGTTGGTCCAGACCTGTTTGCACGTCACACTGCATGTATGACACCCGATGCATTTATCGAGATTAAGAACCTTACCTATCTGCGCACGTATCTTCACGGTTACTTACCTATAATGCAGGGAGAAGCAGGAAAATTACTCAAAATCATCTTCATCCCTTCCCTTTTTCGGTGGTGTCAAACCAGTTCACATCGTTCATTTTACGTAAGAAAATAAATTCATCACGATTAGACCCAACCGGCCCGTAATAATTGAATGACCATGAAAGATGTGCATACCCACCCACCATATGGGTGGGTTTCATGACAACACGCGTCACTGAATTATGAATACCGGCACGCTTGCCAGTAATTTCACTACCCGGCACATTGGCGGTGCGCTCGGCCGCATGGTACATAAACGCTGCACCAGACGGAATACGCTGGCTGACAACAGCACGCGCCACCAATGTCCCGTTACAGTTAAAAGCTTCTACCCAGTCATTATCGACAATCTTGAGCCGTGTTGCGTCATCCTCACTAATCCAGACAACCGGGCCACCACGACCAAGTGTCAACATAATCAGGTTTTCAGCATAGGTGCTATGGATGCCCCACTTTTGATGAGGGGTCAGGAAATTCAGCGGGATAACCGGGTTTCCGTTATCATGTGCAGCCCCTAAGGCCTCTGGCGTTGAGTGTGTTTCAATAGGTGGCTTGTATGTGGCAAAGGTTTCCCCAAAGTCACGGAGCCAAGGGTGATCCTGATAAAACTGAAGCCGACCTGTTAATGTACGCCATGGTACATATTCGTGCACATTCAGCCAGTTAGCGGTGTAGGCTTCCTGCGTTGACGAGACACCGCTCCATACCGGCGAGTTTATGACCTGCCGAGGCTGTGTAATGATATCTGCAAATGTAATCCGGTCACCGTCTCTTCCGCCCAGACGGTGAGAAAGGTCACGCCCGGTTTTGTCTGAAAGAGACTTCCAGCTTCTGGCTGAAACTGCACCATTTGTTTCCGGTGCCAGCATAAGTACCGTCTCAACCGCATCGGTATCCTGAAAAAGAGAAGACCTCTCGGGATATTTCACTGAGACTGACGGATGTGTCTGCTTAAGTTCCTGTATCTCTGCTGTTGTATCCCACTGTAACCCGTGGTCTGCGTTCCCCTTCTTTTCCAAACCCGGACCTAACGTAATGTAGCGATCATAGACCTCATCATAACGTCTTGGCACAATAGCAATCTGGGGCATTGTCTTGCCCGGTACACCAGCTATCGGGTGCTCTGACCGCCAGATCTCGTCACCATAAGGCTGCGCCAGCTCGGCTGGTGTGTCTTTTTGCAAGGGTGACAGAACAACATCTGTTTCACTCTCCAACTGGCCTTTTGCCAACCGTTGGAACGTCTCAGCCAAACCACGGAAAATGCTCCAGTCCGTGCGGGCTTCCCATGCCGGGTCAACAGCAGCCTGCAGCGGATGAATAAACGTGTGCATGTCAGACGTATTCAAGTCTGATTTTTCATACCATGTTGCGGTTGGCAAAACGACATCGCTGAACATTGCTGTTGTGCTCATGCGGAAATCAATAGTTGTCAGAAGGTCCAGTTTTCCTTCTGGAGCCTTATCATGCCATTTTGCAAAATCCGGCCTCTGGTCACTATCCTCGTTCATGACATTGTTAGGCGCGCCCAACAGGTGCTTCATGAAATATTCATGTCCTTTGCCGCTGGCACCTAGCAAGTTTGACCGCCAGACAAACATGTTACGCGGCCAGTTCTCCGGTGCATCGGGGTCTTCACAAGCCAGCTTGATGGAACCGGATACAAGAGCGTCCTTCACATATGTTGCAGGATCCTGCCCACTTTGAGCGGCTTTTTGACCAAGCTGTAACGGATTGACCGCAAGTTGTGGCGCACTTGGCAGCCAGCCGCGTCGTTCAGCCTGAATGTTACAATCAAGCACGGTTTGAGGCCATTTTTCAGGCGAGGCCAGAGGTGAAAGCTGCTCCCTTGGTGTTAACTGCTCATAACGCCACTGGTCTGTATGTGCATAGAAGAAGCTTGTGCCGTTCATTCGGCGTGGCGGGCCGCCCCAGTCCCCCGCAAACGCGACTGGCCCCCCACCCTGCGGACGGGCGTAGCTTTTCCTGCCCCACATAGTGCGCCCAGCCGCCGCCGTTCTGCCCTATGCACCCACACAGCATGAGCATGTTCAGAATAGCACGGTACGTCATGTCCATATTGTACCAATGGTTGAGGCCTGCCCCCAGAATAACCATGGAGCGCCCCTGCGTAGCTTCCGCATTTCGGGCAAAGCCGCGTGCTACAGCAATACATCTTTCACGCGGCACACCGGTAATGGCCTCCTGCCAAGCGGGCGTACCGGGCACATTACTCTCATAATCCGGCCACGCGGTAGCGTCCGCAGAAAGCCCATAATGTGCGGTCATTAAATCAAAAACAGTGGCGCACTGGACATGCTCGCCTGTTTTCAGGGCTATGCTTCGTACCGGAACCTTACGGGCATGAACTGGCTCGGCCTCATTCAAACCAAAGCGCCCGTCTCCACCAAAATATGGAAACAGTACTGTGGCCATCTCTCCACTCTCACCCAGAGAAAGAGACGGTGTTAAGGGCGCACCTGTTACGGCATCAAATGGTTCAAGGTTCCATTTCCCCTCGTTTTCCCACCGAAAACCGGCAGACCCGCGCGGCATAGCAGGGCAGGCCTGTTCCCGGTCCCAAACCAGAGGCTTCCAGTCAGCTTCTGTGGTGTGGTACCGGTCATCCGCCAGATCAGCCGCGCGGAGCAGCCTGCCGGGTTTCTGACCTGCATCGCTGGGGTCCAGGATCACCAGAAATGGAAGGTCTGTGTACCGGGTTGCATAGTCCTGAAAATAAGGGACCTGACGTTCAAGATAGAACTCACGAAGAATGACATGCACCATGGCCAATGCCAGTGCAGAGTCCGTTCCTTGGCGAGGGTGCAGCCATAAATCTGCAAATTTAGCGACTTCAACATAGTCCGGAGCAATGACTACACTTTTTGCGCCCCGATACCGTGCTTCTGTATAAAAATGAGCATCGGGTGTGCGGGTCATGGACACATTGGAGCCCCAGACCAGCAGATAGCCCGAATTATACCAGTCAAGACTTTCTGGCACGTCTGTCTGGTCACCAAATGTCTGAGGGGACGCGGGAGGCAGGTCACAATACCAGTCATAAAAAGACAGGCATGTTCCGCCAAGAAGGCTTAAATAGCGTGTTCCGGCAGCGTAACTCAGCATAGACATGGCTGGAATGGGCGAAAAGCCCACAAGCCTGTCAGGCCCCCATGTTTTGATGGTATGGATATTTGCTGCGGCAATCAGTTCGTTTGCCTCATCCCAAGACACTCGAACAAAGCCCCCCAGCCCACGCTGTGCCTGATAACTCTGACGGGCGACCGGGTCGTTTTGGATGGCTGCCCAAGCTGAGACCGCATCCAGCGTCTTACGTTTTTCGCGCCACAACTCAACCAGCCGTTTGCGCACCAGCGGGTAGCGAATACGGTTACTGCTATACAGATACCATGAGTAGCTTGCGCCACGCGGGCAGCCACGTGGTTCGTGGTTGGGCATATCTGGTCGCGTGCGCGGGTAATCGGTCTGTTGTGTTTCCCACGTGACCAGACCACTTTTAACATAGATCTTCCAACTGCAACTGCCGGTGCAGTTCACGCCATGCGTTGACCGGACAATTTTCTCACTCTCCCACCGGGACCGGTAGGTATCCTCCCATGCCCGGCTTTCATCTGTATTGACGCCATGGCCACCCGCAAACTTACCTTGATATTTTTTGAAAAAGAGAAGTCTGTCGATGAGTTGGCTCATAGGGTAATCCCCCCATTTTTAGTCGGGCGTTGAATGAGAATTCAGGCAGCTGTTTTTAGTTTCTGGGCGGGGGTTAGCCCGCTGTTCCCCATGTTGGGTCTGTCATGGTTATATGTCCAGAGCCATTGTGTTGCGACCTCCTGCACGTCCTGAATGCTTTCAAACAAATACTGCTCCAGCCATTCCTGCCGGACAGTTCTGTTGTAGCGTTCAATATAGGCGTTCTGCTGCGGATTGCCCGGTTGCGTATAGATCAGGGTAATCCCCTGTTTTCCGGCCCATGAAACCAACGTATGACTGACATATTCAGGGCCATTATCCATTCTGATGGCTTCTGGCCTGCCGCGCCACTCCATAACCTGTTCCAGGCAGCGGACAACCCGACAGGCCGGCAGGGAAAAATCAACCTCGATCGCCAGTCCTTCACGATTGAAGTCATCCAGGATGTTCAGGAGCCGAAAAGCGCGTCCATCCAAAAGCCTGTCCGCCATGAAGTCCATGGACCAGACCGTGTTGGGAAGGGCCGGAACCGACAGCTTTTCAGGCTTTTCGCGAACAAGACGCCTGCGGGGTTTAATCCGCAGGTTGAGTTCCAGTTCCCGATAGATCCGATAAACCCGCTTATGATTCCAGAGCTGTCCCTGCACATTGCGCAGTTACAGGAAACACAGACCAAATCCCCATCTCCTGTGAGCCTGGGTCAGTCCCACAAGAAGATCGGCAATCCTGTCGTTCTCCGCTGCCAGTCGCGGACGATAGCGAAAGCAGGTCTCGGATATCCCAAAAATCCGACAGGCCAGCGCAATGCTGACCCCATGATGCGCCACAGCCTGTGCGGCCAGTTCCCGGCGCTGGGCTGGCCGCTTCATTTTTTTCCAAGGGCTTCCTTCAGGATATCCGTCTGCATGCTCAGATCCGCATACATGCGCTTCAGCCGACGGTTCTCCTCTTCCAAAGCCTTCATCTGACTGATCATCGAAGCATCCATGCCGCCATATTTCGCGCGCCACCGGTAAAACGTGGCGTTGCTGATCCCATGCTCCCGGCACAGGTCAGGAACCGGGACACCGCCCTCAGCCTGGCGGATCACACCCATGATCTGGGCGTCAGTAAAGCGATCACTCTTCATCAGAATCTCCTCAATTCTTACGCTGAGAAAATTCTCATTCAAAAGTCACTCTTTTTATGGGGGGATTACCTGCAGCTTATATAAAGTTGTGCAGCGAGAGGAATATTCTCCGCATTTGCGAACAATCCATCTACCAAGAGAAAAATTATGAATTATAATGAGAGCAGAGCATGTGCGCGCCAATAAAAGAGTGATTGGGCCAGATGATCTCTGTCATGAGAGGCTTATTGCGACACTCACGTCTGTCACCCCGACGCTGGATGTGGTGCTCTGTGCTCCGATCACCTCAGCCAATCCGTCTGTCTCTACATTGATGGATATTGCGGCGCAGACATGATGCTGGCTCAGGAGATGATCCAGTCACTCAGCAAGTGTAAGGGCCGTGCCTTTGTGAAAGGCGATATGACTGGTTTTAAGGCTTTCTATTTCATATTGAGGGTGTTCTGCCGTCGCGTGATGCTGATAGCCGTTGACCAGAAAGGGCGCCGTATGAATGGCTTTGATCCGTCCACTGACGTATCCCGCTTCCGAGTTCCAAGATACGATGTCTCCGATCTGGAAAGTTTGTGACGGCATGGAAAACTCCGTATCCAATGTGAACCTCGCAGGGGAGGCAAGATCATCTTCTTGTCATCCATTCTACACCATTGGGCATTCCACGCTTGCGCTATCTGATTTTATCGCGCTTTTGCGTCATTATGGCGTGACACTGATCGCGGATGTGAGGGCTTTTCCGTATTCCCGGCGTAATCGAGACTATGATGGCACCAGTCTCCAGCCGGAACTGGCGGCACAGGGGATCGGATATAGTCATTTTCCAGAGCTTGGTGGACGACGGCCACGGTCGAAGACGATGCCTGCGGAGACCAACGCATTCTGGCGTGTCCAGAGTTTTCATAATTATGCGGATTATGCGCTTGGAGAAGATTTTCACCGAGGTCTTGCCCGGCTTATCGAGGCGGGACAGCAGGCAACTGTTGCGATCATGTGCGCGGAGGTGCTCTGGTGGCGCTGTCACAGGCGCATCGTTACTGACTATCTTCTGGCCCACGGGGTGACAGTCTTTCATATTCTGTCCATGACGGATGCCGTTCCCGCGCACCTTACTGAATCTGCGATTATTGATAGTAGCCGTCATATTACTTACCCACAAATAAACACTTCCAGAGGCTGAAGGTAAAATGTAGGCATAAAAACAAACGATCTCGAAAAATTGGTAATCCCCCCATTTTTAGTGGGGCATTGAATGAGAATTCAGGCAGCTGTTTTTAGTTTCTGGGCGGGGGTTAGCCCGCTGTTCCCCATGTTGGGTCTGTCATGGTTATATGTCCAGAGCCATTGTGTTGCGACCTCCTGCACGTCCTGAATGCTTTCAAACAAATACTGCTCCAGCCATTCCTGCCGGACAGTTCTGTTGTAGCGTTCAAGATAGGCGTTCTGCTGCGGATTACCCGGTTGCGTATAGATCAGGGTAATCTCCTGTTTTTCGGCCCATGAAACCAACGTATGACTGACATATTCAGGGCCATTATCCATTCGGATGGCTTCTGGCCTGCCACGCCACTCCATAACCTGTTCCAGACAGCGGACAACCCGACAGGCTGGCAGGGGAGAAACGGGCAGTCGAGAGAATGTGACGCAGACCGTCCCCCGTTACCTCAGTATGAATCAAGCGTTGACGCGTAAGGCGGTCTACCTGTTCGAGAACAAGAGGGAGCAGATCGGGCCAAGAGCCTGTCAGAAGAAGAGAATCAAGCATTGCCCATTATAACCTTTCACCAAAAAACACTTCCAATCTGACATGCTTACTGAAAAACCACGGCGCTAGAGATAGCCAAGTGGGCCGCGCTGCAAAACACACATGAGAAAACAAATACGGCGAAAGGATTTTAAGTGCTTATTTCTGCGCCTTTATGTCTGCGATGGGGGGAGAGCGGCCCATCCGGTTGTGAAATGGCCATTGTCAACAGCGGACATAAGCTCCATCATGCCGGATTACAGGAGATCGACTGTAATCTGAAAAAGGTCTGGTGGTGGATAAGATAAATTTCAACGATGCATTATTTGAAGTGTTTAAAAGTATAAAAAAAGACAAATTGGTTAATTTGTCGGCAGAAATAGACAAAGACCCACACCTAATGGAGTTAAAGTCTGCGTACTCCAAATGCTTAGAATTCAATATAGCGGTTAACAGACATCGTGAAAATTGGGATGAAGCTTTTTTAATGGTTCCTGCCCTTAGTGTCTGACCGAAAATGAGTTGAGTGATTTCAGCGGGTTATGATTCATGGGTTTGCGATAACCTGATGAGATCAAGATGGCCTGGACTGAAATCACCCGAGCGCAG
>NZ_WOSX01000073.1 GCF_011516735.1 Acetobacter fallax
CTCAAGGAATGGCGCGCTGTCGCAACCAGATACGAAAAAACAGCAACCTCGTTCCTCGCGGTCATCCACATCGCTGCCGCCGCAGACTGGATCAAGTGCTAACAGGCCCTAGTCCGCCATCGCCCCAAACTCGATAGTAAAGTTTTGAACCAATAATGTCTGCTTTACGAAAGGCCAAACTCTTACCTAAGTGTCCGAGAAGAGGCGGAAGCGCAATGTCTGAACCTATTCGTCAGGCTATCAAAGTTTCTTTTCCCCTTACAGATTTATCATTGACATGAGGCAACGGATAAATCGTAGTGTGACGTAACGGCAATGGACTCTGCCTGACTTCGTAAAGAAGTCGAACCGCCCCAAGGGCTGATGACTCCTACCTCGCCATAATGGCACGTGAGGGAGGAGTGTGTTCAGGGTCATGGGTCGTTTTCCGCTGTTTCAGAATTCCATCGTAGTAAATATTCTCGCCGTTCTGCGCTGGAGCGGGCTTTTGCTGCCTATGGCAGCCTGCGTCGGCACGTTATGCGCCGTCTTCCTCTGGGCGCTCGATCATGTCACCGACTATCGCTTCGCCCATCCCGGCCTGCTGTGGTTCCTGCCGGTGGCAGGCGTTGTCGTTGGGCTGGCGTATCACTGGTTCGGGCGTTCCGCCGAAGGGGGTAACAATCTGATCGTCGATCAGATCCATGAACCGGGTGGCGGTGTGCCACTGCGTATGGCTCCTCTTGTTCTGATCGCCACCGTCGTCAGCCATCTGTTCGGGGCCTCAGTCGGCCGGGAAGGAACAGCGGTCCAGATCGGTGGCAGTATCGCATCCGGGTTCGCCCGCCTGTTCCGTCTGGACGACAACGGGGTCCGCATCATCCTGATGGCCGGGATCGCGGCAGGATTTGGCGCGGTCTTTGGAACACCCGTCGCGGGTGCCGTCTTCGCCATGGAAGTGCTGAGTATCGGTTGTATTGACTACCGTGCTCTTGTTCCGGTCGCGGCAGCCTCAATCCTCGCGGATATGGTGTGTCATTCCTGGGGTATTCATCACGTCTCTTACAAGATCGGGTTTGCCGGCTATCCTGATCTTTCCGGCCAGATCTTTCATACGGATCCGCTTCTGCTGCTGAAGGTCGGCGTGGCGTCCATCTGCTTTGGCCTGACCAGCCTGCTGTTTGCGGAATCTATTCACCGCCTCAGCCCGGTTTTCCGCCAAATTTGTCCTATTGCCTGGCTGCGTCCGGCCATTGGCGGCGTGCTGACCATCGTGCTCGTCTTCATCGCCGGAACACGGGACTATCTCGGCCTCGGTGTGGTGGCGGCCACCCCGGATGGCGCCTCAATCCTCAACTTCTTCCATCTGGGTGACTACACGTGGAGCTGGCTGTAGAAGCTTGTCTTCACGGTCGCAGCCCTGTCGACCGGCTTCAAGGGCGGGGAAGTCACGCCGCTTTTCTTCATTGGCGCCGGTCTGGGACATACGCTGTCCACCCTTCTCGGTGTGCCGACCGATCTTCTCGCCGCCGTCGGGTTTGTGGCTGTTTTTGCGGGAGCGGCGAATACACCCTTGGCCTGCACCTTCATGGGGGGCGAACTGTTTGGCGCCACAGACGTCATCTACATCGCGACCGGCTGTTTCATTGCCTATCTCTGCTCCGGTCATTCCGGGATCTACCTTTCCCAGCGCATCGGCGTTCCAAAGGCCTCACATCCCCACATTACGGCGGGCATGGCACTCCGGCAGGCGCGAGGTTTCATCGGACGACGCGTCCGGAAAACCGACACACAGACCTCATGTGATTCAGCAGCACAAACCGGAAAATAAGCCATGCACGAGACGCTCACACTTCTGACAGAACCTGCCGGTATCCTTCGGATCTTCATGACGTCCGCATCACGGGCGCAAAACAGGCAGCAGAAGCCTTTTGCCCGCCTGTTTCAGCGCCGGCCTCTCTATCGTGACATCGTCCATGCGGCCCGGGCAGCAGGCTTTACCTGCTCGAATGCCCATTTTTCACATTACGGCTTCTGGAGAAGTGGTGAAATCCAGCAGACACTGGGGAAATCCCAATACGCTTCTGTCGGTCTATGTCGATATTCTGGGAGATCATGAGCAACTGCAAGCATTCTGCCTCTCCCATGAGGCACTGCTGAGAGGTACGTCGCTTTATTTCAAGCCCGCTGAATCCTGGCGTTTCGGTATGCAGCCGACGCCCTGACAGAGAGTGCGCCATCATCATTTCAGGAGCACAGACCATGCGTATTCTTGCCATTCTCGACCGTATCGAAACCGCGACCTATACTCTTGAGACAGCATGTGAACTGGCCGCCCGTCTCGGTCATCCGCTGATCAGGGTTCTCCATCCTGAACTTCAGGACAATCCCGATTATCAGATGCCTGATGAAGGAATGCCCAGCCCCGAAGAAGAAAAACGTTTTGCTCAGAAAGTCTCCGCAACAGCGGACGCCCTGCGCGACATCTTCCAGAAATGGAAAGCCGGACTCACCGGCGAGCACGCGGCCGAATGGATAGAAATCGCAGGGGATGTCCGCAAAACCGTCGCGCGTGAGGCTATGAACGCCGATATTACGGTTCTCAGCCGCCCGCGCTCGTCAGATCCCGAGGAGGTCACGCAGGCGTTCAGCGGAGCATTATATGATGCGGGCACCACGGTGGTCGTGGCTCCGCTGCAGCATCATGGGACCGTTGGGAGGCATCCGGTGATTGCCTGGCATCCTTCATCAGCCCTTGACCGGGCCATGGCCGCTGCTCAGCCCTTTCTGGACCGGGCCTCCCATGTCAGCATTGTAATCGGCGAGGATCGTGAAAACGAGGTAGCGGAACCGCCCATCGCGGAAGAACTCCGGAAAAAAGGTGTGACTGTCAGCATTGATCGCTTTGTCATTGCCTCATCTGATGTGGGAGAAGAAATCCGACAGCACGCCCTGAAGGCTGGAGGCGATCTTCTGGTCATGGGGGCCTATAGCCGCCCGCATTTTATCGAATGGCTGTTTGGCGGACCGACACAGGATATCCTCTCACACGCCACGCTTCCGATCCTGACCCATCATTGACCGCAGATCGCAGGAAAGAAGCGCTATGCTGCCCAACATACTGCCGACCCTCCTGATTGCATCTGGAGACGCCACAGGGACGTTGCTTCGCTACTGGGTGGGTCTCGCCACCGCCCGCTGGAGCCATAGCCTTCCCTGGGGCACAATCCTGATCAACTTCACCGGTTCGTTCGCCATAGCCCTGTTTGCAGCAATGACGGCGGCAGGAGGACGGGTGCATATTTCTGACACGACGCGCCTTGTATTCATGGTCGGGGTCTGCGGTGGTTACACCACTTTTTCCTCTTTCAGCCTCCAGACCTTTGACCTGCTCCAGAACGGTCATCCCGGCAGGGCCTGTCTGAATGTCGGGATTTCACTCGTGCTCGGCATGATCGCGGTTTTCTTCGGGTTCATGCTTGCCCAGATTTTGAATCACGTTCATCCCGGAATCAGATCGTAAAATGACGCCGTCGCAACTTCCGGCGGTTCGCTGACGCTTCCGAAATTCTCAACTCTCACGGTCAGGACGAAAACAATGCCGACGAGCCCGTCAGTCCCCATGAAAACACGCGATCCTGTATGCGGCATGATGGTTGATCCGGCTACTAGCCGGTTCAAGCGCGAGCATAATGGGCACAGCTATTCATTCTGCAGCGCACATTGCGAGAAGAAATTTGAAGCCAATCCGGCAGCCTTCATCAAGACTGATAGCGCACCTCCCATGGTGTGGACGTGTCCCATGCACCCCGAGATCAGGGAGGCACATCCCGGCACATGCCCCAAATGCGGCATGACGCTGGAACCTGCGAAGAAAGCGCAGGAAAAGGCGGCGCCCATGCAGGGCATGAACTGCCATCATGAGCCCCAACAGCCTTCCTCCGCCGAACAGGACAAGCTGGGGATGATCTGGACCTGCCCGATGCATCCGCAGATCCGGCAGGATCATCCGGGGAACTGTCCGCTCTGTGGCATGGCGCTGGAGCCGGAGGAACCGACGGGAGCAGAGACGGAAAACCCCGAACTGCATGATTTCAGACGTCGTCTGATCGTCTCCGTGCTTTTTGCGGTTCCTCTGATGCTCATTGCCATGAGTGGCGATGTCGGCCTGCATCTGGTTCCGGGACCATGGTCTCCCTGGGTTCAGCTTGCGCTGACCACTCCGATTGTCTGCTGGGCAGGACTGCCTTTCTTCCAGCGTGGGCTCGCCTCATTGCGGACCGGTCACTTCAACATGTTCACGCTCATCATGTTCGGCGTCGGCGCCGCGTTTGGCTACAGTCTGGCCGCGACGCTCGCATCAGGGGTGTTCCCAACCAGCTTCAGGATGCCCGACGGAGCCCTGCCGGTCTATTATGAGGCGGCGGGCGTGGTCGTTGCGCTGGTTCTGCTGGGACAGGTTCTGGAACTCCGTGCACGTGCCGCCACTGGTGATGCCATCCGCGCCCTGCTGGATCTCACACCAAAACAGGCTCACCGTATCGGAGAGAACGGGCAGCCGACAGACATAGCCGTGGACGCTGTCGTGGTCGGAGACCGACTGCGGGTGCTGCCGGGAGAGTCGATCCCTGTCGACGGCAGGGTTCTCGATGGCACATCCAGCGTTGACGAAGCCATGATTACCGGGGAGCCAGCACCCGTTGCCAAAAAGATCGGCAGCACGGTGACTGGCGGTACGATCAACGGCAATGGCAGCCTCGAAATCGAAGCGCAGGCCGTCGGCAGCGATACCATGCTGGCGCGGATCGTGAAGATGGTTGCCACCGCCCAGCGCAGCCGCGCACCCATTCAGGCCGTGGCCGACCGGGTGGCCGGATGGTTCGTCCCGCTGGTGCTGGCTATTTCCGTGCTGACTTTCATCGTATGGTACGCCGTTGGACCGGCTCCGCGCTTTGGGCATGCTCTTCTGAATGCCATCTCGGTGCTGATCATTGCCTGTCCCTGCGCGCTTGGGCTGGCCACGCCCATGTCAATCATGGTCGGTACAGGGCGGGGCGCACGCGAGGGCGTTCTGGTCCGCAATGCCGAAGCGCTTCAGGCGCTCGACAGGGTGGATACGCTGGTTGTGGACAAGACCGGCACGCTGACGGAAGGACACCCCAAGCTCATCGCCGTGGAGGCAGCCAATGGCTGGCCGGAAAACGATGTGCTGTGTTATGCCGCCTCTGTGGAGACACACTCCCAGCATCCTCTGGCACAGGCTATCGTTCAGGGCCTGAAAGACCGCCATGGGGAGCCCGGCGTTCTTACCCATTTCGAGTCGCAGCCGGGACTGGGCGTGAGCGGCAGCGTTGAGGGCCATGTCGTCGTCGTGGGCAATGCCGAGTGTCTGAAGCAGGCTGGCGCTGATGCGTCCCCTGTTGAAGCTAGCGCGACGGCGCATCGTGAAGCCGGAGCCGGGGTGATGTTTGTGGCGGTAGACGGCAGGCTCGCCGGGCTGATCGCCGTGGCGGACCCTCTCCGCGCGGATACGCGGGCCTCTCTTGCGGCGCTCCACGCCGATGGTCTGCGGATCATCATGCTCACGGGTGACAGCGATGCGACGGCGAAGGCTGTGGCGGCGCAGGCGGGAAATATCGCGGAAGTCCATGCCGGTCTGAAGCCACAGGACAAAGCCGATATCGTCAAACACCTGACGGCGCAGGGCGCACATGTCGCGATGACGGGCGATGGCGTGAATGATGCTCCAGCTCTTGCGGCCGCATCCGTCGGGATCGCAATGGGAACCGGCACTGACGTAGCGATCGAAAGCGCCGGGATCACTCTGGCGCATGGCAGCCTGGAAGCACTGGTCCGGGCCAGACGGCTTGCCCATGCGACCATGCGCAACATCCGGCAGAACCTGGCTTTCTCTTTCCTGTTCAACGGGATCGGCATTCCGATCGCCGCCGGTGTGCTCTATCCGATCTGCGGGCTTCTTCTCTCACCGGTTATCGGCGGCGCGGCCATGGCTCTGTCGTCCGTGACGGTTGTCACTAACGCGCTTCGGCTTGGTCGGGGGAAAGACTGAACCTAGCGTTTTTCGGCCGCGGCGCGGGTGCGTAATGCCTCATAAATCGGTGCTTCCCCCATGCCGTCGGCCACGAACATCGCGGCAAAACTGCCCGAAAGCAGCGGAAGCAGCAGGCTGGGCGTATTGGTCATTTCCGTCACAAGAATGATCCCGGTCAAAGGTGCCCGCACCGCTCCCGCAAACATTGCCGCCATACCGACCACAACAAAGGGTGTGGTCCGCCCCGCCAGCGTGGGCGCCAGAACATGGGCCAGATCTCCGCAGCCCAGGCCCGCCAGAGCACCCAGAGCCAGCATGGGAGCGAAGAGGCCACCCGGCGTTGCTGCAGCATAGGAAATCGAGCCGAAGACCAGACGCAGGGCATACAATCCTGGCAGCGCTGTCCAGATCAGCGTTCCATCGATGGCGCTTTGCGTGATCCAGTCGCCTCCACCAGCAAGGTGAGGTGTAAGCCAGACGATCAGCCCACCGATCGCGCCGATTGCCGCAGCCCGGATTTCCACGCTGGCATTCATCCGTTCAGCCAGCCGTAACGTGGTCAGAACTGTCCGGTTGTAAACGACCGAGAGCAGGCCAACTGCAAGCCCCGTCAGCAAGAACAGCAACTGCGTTGAAACGCTGATGACCATGGGACTGTCGGCCACCACGAAATCAGGATCACCGCCCAGCAACGCGCGGGCGACAAGGATGGCGGACACGGAAGCACCGAGTGCGGAACAGGCGGTTCGCGCCTCGAATTTGCCGACCAGCTCTTCCAGCACAAAGATCGCGCCAGCGCCTGGCGCATTGAACGCTGTCGCCAGTCCAGCTCCGGCACCAGCCGCCAGCAATGACCGGCAATCCGCCGGTCCCAACCGTAACAGCCGACCGATCGTATTGGCAGCCGTGGCACCCATCTGCACGCTCGGCCCCTCACGCCCCAGCGCTAGTCCTCCGCCGATGGCCAGCAATCCTCCGATGAACTTGACCGGGATCAGGCCGACAGAAGCTGGTGTTGCAAGTCCGGCCAGGACGGCCTCGACATGAGGGATCCCACTTCCAGAAGCCAGAGGCGCCAGCCGCCTGACCATCCAGGCCGCGATGAAGGCCGTGATGCTGCCGATCGCAATCAGCAACAGACTGGCGGAAAACGGGTGCAGGGCATCAAGCGCCAATGCCGTTCTCAACCCCGCAGCATGTTCAAGTAACAGCCGGAATGTCCCACAGACCGCTCCGACAACGACACCTGTCAGAATGGAAAGAAGGGAAAGCACAGTGAGACTGCTAGGCGGCTGGATCATCACCGCGTGCTGTGTTTCCTGACTATGAGTGGTGTCTGCCATCGCCTTCTTGCCGGATTATCATCGTTGCAAACCCGACCCCGGAGTCTGAGAAAAGTTTAGCATCTTTGCTCTTATGCCGATAACAACATCAGATCGGTGTCAAAGCATGCGAAATCGCCTGGACAGGCTTCAGTCCGTGACCAAAGCGGGCGATAGCTGCGCGATCCTTCTCCAGCGCCCCATAAGGTAGATACCGGACTTTCAGATCGGCAATCCTGCTGAAGGCCGGTCGCTTCAACTGTTCGCGCACATCGGCTTCCCGCTTGTCTGGAGCAACAAGGAACAGTCCTTCCAGAGCCTGCGCCTCCGACCCAAGAGCAAGATCCAGCATGCGCACGATGCCTGAATAGATGGTCGTTGAATGCTCGACCTCGAAGGCTGCCACAATCCTGTGGCTGTCCCGGTCTAGCCATAGGACATCGATCAGACGCACGGATTCCGCTCCCTGCGTTTCCGTCGTGAACCCTGGCAACACCGACAGGCAGCCATCCCCCAATTTACCGTCCTGCCATGGACGACTGTGATCATTGGCCGCAATCCAGACATCGTAACCCAGAGAATGCCCCAGATCGCGAAGCCAGCCCTGAATCTCGGTATGGGTATGATCCGTTTCCCGCTCTGCTGCCAGTATCCGAGCCTCTTTTGCGCTCTGCTCCCTCACCTGGTGAAGATCGGCTTCCCAGAGTTTCCGCGCTGTTTCGTTATCCTCGAGAGGTGGCGCTGTATAGCGTCCGCTTCCGAGATCAAACAGCAGTCCTCCGATAGCGCCCAGATCATTGGACAGCAGCGAACGATAGGTCGCATTCAGCTTCAGAATGCCCTGCCGCATGGCAAGATATTCCTCCCATCGGCCCAACTTCATCTTTGATCCGGTCAAGGCGTTATAGCCGTTCACGATTGCCGTATTGAAAGGCGGCATGATCGTAGGATGCAGGAAATACAGCAGATTGGCGACGGCTGGTCCCAGCCCTTTTATCTTCCGGGCATCGATCGCGTGGATGGCCGAGACCACGTGCTCGTCGGTATTGCAACACAGGCAGGTATCGAGAAGCTGCCCGAATGCTTTCTGGTTTGCAGGATTTTCGTAGATATCGGGAATGCGTAGCTTCGGCTTCCACAGGAATGCATGATCCGCACCCTTGAATATCTGACGCTGTTCAGCGATCGAATGAACAACTGTTTCCAGGGATGAGCCACGATAGGCGACCCCGAATGTGCCAGCGGTAATCTCGGTAACGACCTGCTGCAGACCACGGCGGATAGACCGGAAGTTCTTGAGGCGTTCATCCCACAAAAACCAGCTCTGATAGGTGCCTGCCGGATCATCACGCCAGCGAAGGATAAGGTCTCGAATAAGGTCGGTCATCAGTCCAGAAGCTACAATTATATTCGCTCTTGACACTGATTGTAACAGCATCTCACGTCAATGCGGATAATCGCAAGGCCTGGCGAGGTTTAAGATACTCATGTCCGCTTTCCGGAAAGTCGAATAGCCCCGCTTATGACCGGGATGAGGGCGATTGAGGTGGTCCCGTCCGTTCGGACAGTTTTGCGGGCTTGATAAGCTATACCCGGTTGTTGTTATGCCGCCCTTCTGACGGCGTTGCTGTTGGCCATCTGGTCCGGGGTT
>NZ_WOSX01000074.1 GCF_011516735.1 Acetobacter fallax
AAGGATGTCGAGACAACAATCTCGTCATCCTGCGCATGGTTGATGATTGCCCATATCCGCAGAGTTCTGCGAAAAATCAATCAAACCGCTTTCTGATTCAGGCTCTGAGGGAAAAGTGACCCACCATTCCGACCGCGGCTGTCAATATGTGTCCATTCGCTACACGCAAAGACTGGCTGAAGCGGGGCTCGTTGCTTCTGTCGGCAGTGTTGGGGATTCCTATGATAACGCCTTGGCAGAGACCATTAACGGGCTCTACAAAACCGAACTCATCTATCGGCAGGGGCCATGGAAAAACAGGGAAACTGTTGAACTGGCAACACTTAAATGGGTCGACTGGTTCAATAATCGGCGGCTCCTGTCCTCCATTGGAAACATCCCGCCAGCAGAAGCTGAGGCACGCTTTTATGCACAACAGAAATCACATGCATTAGCCGCTTAAATCAGATAAAAAACGTCTCCACAAAACCCGGGGCAATTCACTTCACCTTTATCGCGCTGATCGTCATCTCGCTGTTGCTGGATGAGGCTGGGTTCTTCCATTGGGCCGCCCTGCACGTCGTACGCTGGGGCAAAGGGCGAGGCCGGACGCTATTCCCGCTGATCGTGGTGCTGGGAGCGGCCATTGCAGCGGTTTTCGCCAATGACGGCGCGGCGCTGCTGCTGACGCCCATTGTCATCGCTATCCTGACGCAACTGCGCCTGAGCCATGGCGCGGCGCTGGCCTTTATTATCGCCACTGGGTTCGTCGCGGATACCACCAGCCTGCCGCTTGTCATTTCCAACCTGGTGAACATCGTCAGCGCCAATTTCTTTGGCATTGCGTTTGATCGCTATGCCGCGATCATGGTCCCTGTCGATCTGGTGGCGCTGGGCGCGACGCTGGCTGTGCTTTGGCTGTGGTACTGGCGGCAGGTGCCTGCGACCTATCCCGTCGCCGAACTGCCAGCACCCGCTGCGGCAATTCGTGACCACCATGTATTTCGGGCGGCATTTCCGCTGCTGGTCCTCGTTCTGGCGGCCTATTTCCTGACAGCGCCGTTTCATATCCCGGTCTGTGTTGTAGCCTGTCTGGCCGCCGGAACCCTGTTGCTCGTCGCCGGATATGGCCGGGTGATCCCTGTTCGCAAGGTGCTGATGGGCGCACCATGGCAGATCGTGATCTTCTCGCTGGGCATGTATCTGGTGGTGTATGGCCTGCGCAATGCCGGGCTGACCGACTACCTTGCGGCCGCACTGGTCTGGCTTGGCCATCAGGGGCCGTTCATCGCCACCATCGGCGCCGGCTTTCTGGCGGCTGTTCTGTCGTCCATCATGAACAATATGCCGAGTGTGCTGGTCGGGGCACTGGCGATCCAGCAGGCGCACGACATCACGCCGCTGACACGCGACCTGATGGTCTATGCCAACATCATCGGCTGCGACCTCGGGCCGAAATTCACGCCGATCGGCAGTCTCGCGACACTGCTCTGGCTGCATGTGCTGGCGTCCAGGAACCATCGGGTCACGTGGGGGCAATATATGAAGGTGGGTCTGGTGATCACACCTCCCGTCCTGCTGGTCACACTCCTGGCGCTGGCCCTGTGGCTGCCTCTAATCAGCCAGCCGTAATGCATGAATGGACCGATATCACAATGACTGAACCTGACTTGCCGGCCCTTCACCCCGAATATCTTGAACAGGTCGATCTCGCGCGGCTGGAACCGCAACCGCGTGTGGACCATCCGCCGCGTATCCTTCTGCTCTATGGCTCTTTACGCCCCCGATCCTTCAGCCGGTTGCTGGTGCTTGAGGCAGAACGCATCCTGAAGGTGCTGGGGGCCGAGACACGGGTGTTCGACCCGACCGGCCTGCCGGTAGCGGATTCCGTGCCCGCAAGTCATTCGAAGGTGCGGGAACTGCGGGAACTCTCGATCTGGTCTGAAGGCCAGGTCTGGTGCAGCCCCGAACGGCACGGCAACATCACTGCCGTGTTCAAGAACCAGATCGACTGGTTGCCCCTGACGGAAGGCTCGATCCGCCCGACGCAGGGCCGCACGCTGGCGGTCATGCAGGTTTCGGGCGGATCGCAGAGCTTCAATTCCGTCAATGCCCTACGGGTGCTGGGCCGGTGGATGCGGATGTTCACCGTCCCCAATCAGTCCAGCGTGCCGATGGCCTATACCCAGTTCGGTGACGATGACCGGATGAAGCCATCCCCCCTCTATGACCGGATGGTAGATGTCATGGAGGAGCTGATGAAGTTCACATGGCTGCTGCGCGACCGGGCCGACTACCTCGTTGATCGCTACAGCGAACGCAAGGCGGAATTCCGTCTCCCGGAAAGTCTGTGAGCCGGGCAATGGCGGAACAGTTCGATGTTGTGATCGTGGGAGGCGGTCAGGCGGCCCTCGCCGCGTCGTATTTTCTACGACGGACCGGACTGCGTTACGTCATTCTTGATAACGGGACGCAGGCGGGTGGTGCATGGGTGCATGGCTGGGACTCCCTGCATCTGTTTTCACCCGCGTCCTACAGTTCGCTGCCCGGCTGGCCGATGCCAGACACGCCGGATGGCGGCTATCCGACCCGTGACGAGGTGTTGGACTATCTGCACCGCTACGAGGCGCGCTATGCGCCGCCGATCCGCCGTCCGGTCATGGTCGAGTGTGTGGAGCGCGCGAACGGAAAACTTCTGACTGTCAGAACCAGCGCGGGTGATTTTCTTGGCCGTGCGGTTATCGGGGCGACCGGTACGTGGTCAGCCCCCTTTGTTCCCGATGTCGCGGGGCGTGACCTCTTCGGCGGGACGCAACTCCATTCCAGCCATTACCGGAATGCCGCGCCCTTTGCCGGCCGACGTGTACTGGTGGTGGGTGGGGGCAACTCCGGGGCACAGATTATGGCGGAGCTGTCGCTTGTCGCTCAGGCAACATGGGTCACGCTGCATGATCCCATCTTTCTGCCCGATGACGTGGACGGACGGGTCCTGTTCGAGCGGGCGACCGCTCGCGTTCTCGGCGGCCCGTCGGCCATGCCCACCAGCGGCTTTGGCGATATCGTCATGGTCCCACCTGTGCGCGCCGCCAGGGAGCGAGGCGTGCTCCACGCGGTGCGCCCGTTTGGACGTGTGACGGCGACGGGCGTCGTCTGGCCCGACGGGCGGGAAGAAGCCATCGATAGGATCATCTGGTGTACCGGCTTCCGACCCGCGCTCGGTGTATTTGCATCACTCGACGTGATCGAGCCGGACGGCTTGATCCGTGTTAACGGGCAGCAGGCCGTCAGGGAGCCACGTCTCTGGCTGCTGGGTTATGGCTCCTGGTGTGGGCCCGCATCCGCCACGCTGCTGGGCGCCGGCCGTGTCGCCAGATCCATGGTCCGGCAACTGGCGGCCTGGCTTGCGTCGCCGATATAGAAGGTCTGCTTATCGAAACTTTGAGCAAGTCTGAACACGGCCGAGAAGAGGCGACACTCGCCGTCATAATCGTCTTCCACCACATAGGCTCCGGTCGCGCTGGCCCATGCGAGCAACTGCTGACGTCGGGCCACCGGCATGACGCCGCCAAGGGGAAACTGGTGGGAAGGCGTCACATAGGCCAGACGTGCGTTCGTGTGGGCCAGAAGGCCCGTATCAAGGCCGTCTTCGCGGGCGGAAACGGCAACCGGCACCGCCCCGGTCGCCGCGAATGCCTGCCGGGCCAGGTGGTAGCAGGGATTTTCCACGACAAACCTGTCCGCAGGATCAAGCAGGATGCGCGCGCACAGATCAAGACCCTGTTGCGAGCCGCTGACGATGATGATTTGTTCCGCGTCGCAGCGGATGCCGCGCGCACGCCACAGATAGCCCTGCAGCGCCGTGCGCAGCCTTAGCGAGCCTTCCGGACGGCCATAAGTCAGCCGGTCTGGCCGATGCGATGCGGCGGCCGAGAGCGCGCGCTTCCACAACAGGGTCGGGAAATCCGCCGTGGACAGGTCGCCATAGCGGAAGTCGATGACCGGCTCCCGACCGACTGCCGCAGGGGTGGCCCAGTCCGCCAGCATTTTCATCCGTTCGCCATAGGCGGACAGCCGATGCCGGGACCGGGACCGGGGACGCACGCTCCCCGCATCTTCGGCCGGGATCGGCAGAAGCGGCGCAACCCGCGTGGGCGCACCCTGACGGCTTTCAAGGAAGCCTTCGGCCAGAAGCTGTTCGTAGGCCGATGTCACGGTCGTACGCGCAACACCGAGTTCGGACGCCAGCGCGCGGGTGGAGGGCATGGCCGCACCAGGCTGATACAGCCCCTCCCCGATCTGCGCCTTCAGCGCCTCGTAGATCCGACGCCCGCCCAGCCGCCTTGTGCGGGATGGCTTCGGATCGGCATCGTCGGACTGGACTGTCATTATTTACCGGAACTGGACGTTAAGAATAGTCCAGTCTCGCGCTACTTTTCCGAAAAGCCAAGGAGTAATCCATGTACGTTCCATCCGCTTTTCGAGAAGACGACCCCGATACGATGCGTGCGATCATCCGCAACGTCCGTCTGGCGCAGTTTGTCACCGCGACGGCCACGGGGCCGATCGCAACACCGCTGCCGATGTTTCTGGACCCGGATGAGGGCGAATTCGGGGTGCTTTACGGGCATCTCGCGAGGCCCAACCCGCAATGGCAGGAACCCGTGCTCGGCGAGGCACTGGCGATCTTCATGGGCGCGGACGCCTATGTCAGCGCTGGCTGGTATCCCTCAAAGCAGGTCAACCACAAGGTCGTCCCGACCTGGGATTACGAAGCCGTGCAGGCATTCGGTCCGGTAGAGTTCTTCAGCGATACGAGCCGCCTGCTCGATGTCGTCACACGCCTGACAGACCGGCACGAAGCGCACCAGAAAACGCCGTGGCATGTCACGGATGCGCCGGATTCCTTCATTCAGGGACAGCTCAAGGGCATCGTCGGGCTGCGCCTGCCGATCACCCGGCTGGTGGGCAAGCGCAAGATGAGCCAGAACCGCTCGGCCGAGGATCGGGCGGGCGTCGCCCATGGGCTGGCGGAAAGCAGCGATCCGCTGGATCGTGCAGTTGCCGGCATGATTCCGCTGGATGGCGAGTAAGACAGCGCTTCCTGTTCTTGACATATCATTCCAGAACGCCGATATGTCAGGACATGGCAAGACCCAAGGCATTTGACCGGGATGCGGCCCTGGCCGCAGCAATGAAGACTTTCGCGACCTACGGGTACGAAGGAACGTCGACCGCATTACTCGTCAAAAGCATGGGGATCGGCCGTCAGAGCCTGTACGACACTTTCGGGGATAAGCATGCGCTGTATCTTGAAGCGCTGCAGCACTACTGCTTCGACAGTGTCGGACAGCTCGCGGCAGCACTCCAGTCGGCCGGTTCTCCTCTGGCCAGAATTGAAGCCGCCCTGCTGGGGTTCGCGACCCGCATTCAGGATGACACCATGTGTCTTGGCGTAGGCTCAATATGTGAATTTGGCCGACGTGACCGGGAAGTGGCCGCCATTGGCAAATCATCGGCCGCGAGCCTGCAGAACATTTTTGCCGCAACGATCCAGCGCGGCAAGGATCTTGGCGAAATCCCGCCGGAGATCGACCCGAAGGATGCCGCACGGTTCATCAATGCAACGTTCATCGGGCTGAAAGTCATGGCACGCGGGGGCGCAACACACGACGACCTGCGCGCCACCGTACAGATGGCCCTGCGCTGTCTTGGCTAGGCGAAAGCTCCCTTTTTTGCTCTTTATTTGACTGCTCGTTCCAGAACCATAAACGAACAGCCAGCAGATCGACCAGGAGTTTTCAACAATGAGCCTTTCACTGACCGGAAAAGTTGCTTTTGTTACCGGCGGATCGCGCGGGATCGGCGCTGCCATTGTCCCCCGCCTCGGCCGCGTAACGACCAGCGAGGCGATCGCGCTGGATGCGTGAGCGCATGGCGGACGTCTGCGCGTCTCGCGATTCCCGGCGAGATCGTTCATGAACGTCGGAACATCGTCGCCTACCCAAGGCTCGGATCGACTACCTCCAGGCACCTGGAAAATCTTGAGCGTCGCGGCGATCGGATCTTTCATGGCGCCACTGGGTCTGGGGATGATGTGCGTCTATCCGCTCATTGGCCGTCTGAGTGACCGGTTTGACGCGCGCAATCTGACCGGTTGCGGGGCTCTTTTGTCGTTGGTCGGAACAGTGATTTTGGTGGTGCTTGCTTATAGCGGTCTGAACGTCGTCCTGCTGACCATAGCATTGTTGTTGCGTGGCGGCGGCGCGGGTGCCGTCGGCATTCCGGCGATGAGTGCGGGATACGCTTCGATCGCACGCGCGGATATCCCGATGGCAACGACTGCGCTGAACATCATGCAAAGGATCGGAGGGCCGATGTTGATTACAGCGTGCGCCACATTCCTCGGGTGGCGGCTTGCGATAGTCGGTCCGTCTCATGTCGCATCAGACGCTTATGCCGAAACATTTGGGTTGCTCGCGTTATGTCATGGCGCTTTGTTGCTCACCACGCGCTTCATCAAGCCTTCGGAAAAGAAACACCAGATCGGACTGTCCTGAACCGTCGGCATGGATGCTCACCTGAGAAAATAAAAGTCACCCAGACAAGCTTGGCCAACGTCGTCCGCTTTGGGAGCATTTGTTTGTGCTTCGGATTGTCCGACATGAGGCGATAGCTGCCTGTCGCTCCGGCATTTCTCTGCATTTCTGTCCACACTATGCTATGAGAACAAAAGGTGATTATATCGGGAATAACAGGCCGTGCCGATCCGCCCTGAACTGAAGCCGCTCTATCCGGCTGACTGGCCGCAGATCAGCCGGTCTGTGCGCTTTGAACGGGCGCAGGGACGCTGCCAGCGGTGCGGCCGCCCGCACGGTGAGCGGGTCCGGACGGTCGCCCCGGGCCTGTGGTTCGACGCCGGGCAGGGGGTGTGGCGCGATGCCCGGGGCCGGGTGACACGCTGTCCCGACCTGATCGGGCTGATCGGCCTGCACGAGACCCGGGTGGTGCTGGCGGCGGCGCATCTCGACCACGACCCGCGCAACAACCGGTGGCGCAATCTGCGCGCCCTGTGTCAGCGCTGCCACCTGCAGCATGACCGGGCCTGGCACGCAGCCCAGCGCCGCCTGACCTGGAAATCCCGGTCCGCGCTGGGCGATCTGTTCGAGGGGCCGTATCGTCCCGGAATCCTCGGGATCGAGGCCGCACAGGCCCGCGCCGGCACCCTGACCGATGGATGATCCGTCTCTTCCGCTGGTCCGCCTGGCGGAAGCCCTGCTGTTCCGCAGCAGCAATCCGGTGTCGCAGACCGCTCTGGCCCGGGCGCTGGGCCAGGACGTGGATGTGGGGGTCATCATGGCCCGGGTGGCGGCGCGGACGGCGGGGCTGGGCTTTGAGCTGGTGCCGGCCGCAGACGGCTGGATGTTCCGCACCGCCGCCGATCTCGGCGAGGCGCTGCGGGCCGCGACCCGGGAGCGGCCGCAACGGCTGCCGCGGGCAGTGCTGGAGGCGCTGCTGCTGATTGCCGCCCGCCAGCCGGTGACCCGGCCGGAGATTGAAAGCTTCCGGGATGCGCCGCTGCCGCAGCAGACGCTGGCGACGCTGCAGGCGCAGGGCCTGATCCGCAGCCCCGGCCGCAAGCCGGTGCCGGGCCAGCCGCTGCTGTGGGTGACCACGGAGCGGTTTCTGGCTCTGTATGGCGTGCGGTCGCTGACTGATCTGGATCCGCTGCTGGAGGGGCTCAGAGGGCCGCTCTGAGGCGGGGCCGGGCGGTTTTCCGCCGTTTCCTTTAATCAGGAGCCGGGTTTCTGAGGCGTGGTAATGCCCTCTTACCACGCCTCAGAACAGGCTTGCCTTAATCGGGGCAGAAGGGCAGACTCCTGCAGGTAAACAAGGTGAGGAGAGGTGGAGTGCACCCGGGACAGCTGCCTGAACGTCGTGCGGTTCTGTGAGCGAGAGCGGAGACGATCTTCCCGCACCGGCGCCCGCTGACAGGGCGTCTGACGCCGGGGTGGCGTGTGGGCCGTCCCCGGGTTCATTGCAGCAGGCGATCGAGGCCGCGAAGGAAACCGCGCGGACAGCCGCGCATGCGCCGGAGACGCTGCGGGCCTACGCCCATGACTGGCAGGATTTCTGCCGCTGGTGCCACGGGCACGGCACTGTTTCGCTTCCGGCCGCCCCGCCGGTCGTGGCGGCCTGGTTGCACGAACTGGCGCCGCGCTACAGCCGTGCGTCGCTGAACCGCCGTCTGGCGGCCATCGGCTATGCGCACCGGATGAACAATCTCGAGTGGAGCGGCGGGCATGCGGCGATCCGCGCCACGCTGCGGGCGATCGGGCGGCTGTATGGCCGGCCGCAGAAACAGGCGGCGGCGCTGACCTCGAAGGAAATCCGGAAACTGGTCGCGCCGGAGAAAACCCTGACCGACCTGCGCGACCGGGCGCTGCTGCTGATCGGTTTCGCTGCGGCGTTGCGGCGCTCGGAACTGGTGGCCCTGACCGGCGGGACGGTCCGGGTCACCGCGACAGGTCTGATCCTGACCATCGCCCGCAGCAAGACCGACCAGGAGCAGCAGGGCGAGGAGGTGGCGATCCCG
>NZ_WOSX01000075.1 GCF_011516735.1 Acetobacter fallax
TATAACCATGACAGACCCAACATGGGGAACAGCGGGCTAACCCCCGCCCAGAAACTAAAAACAGCTGCCTGAATTCTCATTCAATGCCCCACTAAAAATGGGGGGATTACCGAACCGCGAGGAGAACACATGAGCCACGCCAGCACGATCCGGGGACAGGAAATCCTCAACAACCCCGCCCTCAACAAGGAAACCGCCTTTACAATGACTGAGCGTCAATCGCTCGGCCTTGAAGGTCTGCTTCCTCCGACTGTGGAAAACATCGACCGGCAACTGGAGAGGGTTCAGACGCAACTCGCCGCAAAGCCGAATGATCTCGAACGCTACATCTATCTCATGAGCCTGGCGGCCAGGAACAAGACGCTATTCTACCACACGCTGATGTCCGACCCCGCGCGGTTTGTGCCGATTGTCTATGATCCGACCGTGGCTGATGCCTGTCTGGCATTCGGACATATCTATCGCGGCAGCGCGGGCATGTATCTCACGCGCGACATGAAAGGTCGCTTCAAAAAAATTCTGCGCAACTGGCCGGTAAAAGACGTTCGGTTCATCTGTGTGTCCACCGGCGGCCGTATTCTCGGTCTTGGCGATATCGGCGCTAACGGCATGGGCATTCCCATTGGCAAGCTCCAGCTCTACACCGCCTGCGCGGGGGTGCCGCCCGAGGCGCTGCTGCCTGTGCTACTGGACATAGGCACCACGAACGCGGCGCTCCGGGCCGATCCGCTTTATCTTGGTCTGCGCGAGCTCCCGCCAGACGAAGCGGAGGTGGATTTGATCTCAGACGCATTTATCGAAGCCGCTACAGACGTGTTTCCCGGTGTCTGCATTCATTTCGAGGACTGGAAAGGTACCGATGCGATGCGGCTTCTCGCCCGCTATCGCGACAAGGTCCTGTGCTACAATGACGATATTCAGGGAACCGCAGCGATCGCGGTAGCAGGCCTGACCACGGCACTGCAGATCAAGAACGAGACTTTCGCCGATCAGCGCGTCCTTTTTCTGGGCGCAGGCTCAGCCGGGATCGGTATCGCAAGTATGATTGTCTCGGCGATGGTCGAAGCGGGTCTGGGCGAGGCCGAAGCGCGTGAGCGTATCGTACTGATCGATGTCAACGGTCTGATCGAGACCAGCCGGACCGATCTCAACGAGTGGCAGAAGCCGTTCGCGCACGAGGCGAAACCGACGAAAGATCTTCTCGAGGTCGTCAGAACCTTCAAGCCGACCATTCTGATCGGCGTCAGCACCATCGGCGGCGCATTCACCGAGGAGGTGGTCCGCGAGATGGCAAAACTGAACGAGCGGCCGGTGATCTTCCCGCTCTCCAATCCGACGAACAAGGCGGAATGTACGGCCGAGCAGGCCTATACCTGGACAAAAGGCAAAGCATTATACGCCGCTGGAGTCCAATTTCCGGACTTCGAATATCAGGGAAAGAGCTACCACCCGGGACAGGCCAACAATTTCTATATCTTTCCGGCAATCGGCCTCGCCGTTTACGCGACCCGTCCCGCGCGGATCACGGACGATATGTTCATCACCGCCGCCGCCGCGACAGCGGATCAGGTGGGGCCGAGCGCACGCGAGCATGGCATGCTGTTCCCGCTCCAAGCCAACATCCTGGAGACCGAAGTGACGACCGCCACGCGGGTTGCGGAGCATATCTTCGATAGTGGACAGGCCACCGTCGAGCGTCCGGAAAATATCCGCGCCTGGATCGAGGGGCTGCTCTACAAGCCGGTCTACAAGGAACTCTGACATACCTAAGTCATCCCCGGTGATCGGCTCGAGCCGATCACCGGGGATGATGAGGCCTTCTCTCACCAACCCGGAGCAGATCCGTGAATCTCGTGATACTCGTCGCCGCCATCGCTCCGGTTGTCCTCATATTCGGGCTGGGCTATCTGGCCGGGAAGTACAAGGATTTCGATCACGATCAGGCCATCGGTTTCAGTCATTTCGCGCTGAAATATGCCCTGCCGGTTGCGCTCTTCCTCAGCATGGCGACCTTCAAACGCGACTTGCTCCTTCAGCAGGGGCCACTCGTTGTGGTCATGATCATCGGATATTCGCTCTTCTTTGGCGTGAGCTATCTCGTCCTGTGCATGATGACGCGCGACCGGCTGACCGCAGTCCTCCTCGGCTATGCGGTGTCCTCCACAGCCGCACCGATCTATGGCCTGACGGTCCTCGATCCAATCTATGGCGATACGGTCGGCGGCGGCGTAGTCGGTCTGGCTGCGGTTGTCACAAACCTCTTACAGGTTTCAGTCGTCATCTACCTGCTCGAGAGCGCGTCCAGGTCAGAAACGTCGAGACCCTCGTTGGCCCGAACGCTTGGAAAAACGATCAAGAACCCCCTTGTGTGGGCACCGGTGCTGGGCACCATCGTGTCTCTGTCCGGTCTGACGATGCCGCCGGTTTCCGTGTCCGTGCTCAAGCCTCTAGCAGTCTGCGCACCAGGAGCGGCGATCTTCGCCTGCGGGCTCGCGCTTGCGTCTTATTCCCTTAATCTCAGATCTAGGACCGTTATACTGGGATCGCTCGTCTGTGTCGTCTTGCAACCAGCAGTCTTCTTCGTCGCCCTCAAGGCATGGGGACTAAAATCCGCTATGGCGAAAGCAGCTTTTGTCGCAAGTGCGATGCCTACCTCCACACCGTCTGCCCTGTTTGCCCAGCAGTATGGGAAGTGCGAGGTAGAAACAGCCAGCATCATGCTGCTCACGACGCTCGGCATGGTCGTCGTCATTCCCGCCACTGTCGCTATATGCGAGTGGATATAACGCAAAAAAATAGATGATTGGAAAAGTTCTCTGGTTTTAAGACCTGCCCTATGATTACAATTCCATGCACTGATTGGAGAAAATGAGTCCTGAAAAGGTCTGTTTTCCGTTTTGAGAAGCGTTTTGCTCATTTGAGTGCTCTAGAGCGGTTCCACTTTAGTCTGGTTCATATCCAGCGGCTGTAAAGAAGCTGGCGCATTCACTGTATGTGAAAGCCGGAAGCAGCGCGCCGACGGTATCCCACAGAGCACGGACAGTCCGTTCGGCTCTGGCGCGCAGCAAGGCCTTGAGTTTTGAGAAGGTCATCTCGATGGGATTGAAGTCCGGGCTGTATGGCGGAAGGAACATCAGTTCCGCCCCTGCCTGCTCAATGACCTTCTGTATTGCAGAAAGCTTATGCGCCGGAAGATTGTCCAACACGACGATATTGCCCGGCTTCAGTGTCGGGATAAGAACCCGTTCGACGTAGACCTGAAAGATTGTGCCGTTCATGGGACCATCATGTACGAAGGGCACGGTCAGGCCTGTCAGACGTAGCCCACCGGTGAAGGTCGTGGTTTTCCAGTGGCCGTGCGGCACACCGGCGCGGCAGCGTTCCCCGCGCAAGGCACGCCCGCGCAAACGGGCCAGTTTCGTTGAGAGGCTGGTTTCGTCAATGAACACCAGTCGCTGCGGATCGAGATCGGGCTGGAGAGCGAACCACTCCTGCCGTCGCTTCAAGACGTCTTCACGCTCCTGCTCCAGTGCATGAGCGGTCTTTTTTGAATGTCCGGCCGTGCTGCCGCAGCCAGCGGTTGAGCATGCTACGGCCAATCTCGATGCCACATTCGCTTTGCAGGCGCGCCAGCATCTCGTTGAGCGTAATGTCTTTCAGCACCTCGATCATGCCAGCAATGAACGCTTCATGCGCGTCCAGCCGTGACCCGCGTGGCTTACCCTGGCGATCGCCGCCTTCACGTTCCCGACGCAATCAGCGGATCGCTGACAAAATCTCAACTCCAAACTGCGCTGCAAGCGAGCGGGCCGGTGCTCCCGCAACTCCAGCTTCCACAACCCGCTCCCGAAGATTATCACTCAATGCTCGTGCCATCACCGTCTCCATCAACAAAAACGGTGAATCACATTTCACCTTCAGTGTCTCCTCTCGATTCAGAGTTCGGTGGAACCGCTCTAGACGAGGCGAAGACGATCGCGCAACGTTTAATCTGGAACTGATATTTTAAGATCCTGGGTGTGCAACCTTGATCACAGCTTCAAAATTAGCATCACCAGCGCCAAGAAAGCGTATCTACCCGTAGGAGTGGAAGGTCAGGCTCGTAAAGCTTTTTCACGAGATTTCCCATGCGCAACGTGCGATGAAATGTAGCGATCGAAGAGCCGTTAGTATATGCGTCCAGCCCCTAATTTCAAGTTTTGGACAAACAGTCCTGTCTGTGATTTTCAATCGGCAAAGACATGCTCGATATGGGATCTGATAACGGATTTTCTGGCACTGGATCTCTGGATATGCTTCGGCATCGGTTTGAGATAAAGCTGCTTGCGATGAACTCAGCAAACAAAACCCTGCTTTTCCATGAAGTCTTCATCGGCTTTTTCGGCCAGTCGTGTGACAGTGAATTTGCTGGTCCGGGCGATGGCTTACGAAGAGGCACAGCTTGCCCTCAGCTTTCTCGATTTCCGCTGATACCGAGATGAAAGAACCCAATCGGGGAACGTTTGAAACGCTGGCTTCTGGTCCTGTCTACTGGCCTTCGTCAGTCTGACGCGTCCCTCACGTGGCAACCGTTCCCGGGTTGATACCGAACTCCTCACTCAGCGCCGTGAGCGAAGCCCGCGATCGCTGTACTGCTGTTCGCACGGCATACATGGTCGTGACGACCGTCCATAATGCAATGCTTCCTTCATTCACGTGAAAATGCCACACAATTAAAGCCCGGGACTAAACACCGAGTTGGCTCTCTCTTCGGCACATTGGCATACCTAGGCTCAGGACCTGTTAATTTCTTGAGTTGAGCGGGCTGTTGTGATTCACAGGTTTACCGAAGGAGGTGAAGCTGTGAGTGACGTGTTTTTGCTGTCTGAGCACCAGATGGAACGGATTAAGCCGTTTTTTCCACTGGCGCATGGTGTGCCGCGTGTCGATGACCGTCGTGTCCTGAGCGGGATCGTTTACGTGATCCGCAACGGCCTTCAGTGGAAAGACGCCCCGAAAGCGTATGGCCCGCACAAGACTTTATACAACCGGTTTATCCGGTGGAGCCGCCTGGGTGTCTTTGACCGGATCTTCGTCGCCCTGACGGAGCAGGCAGGCCGTTCGAAGCGTCTGATGATCGATGCAACACATCTGAAAGCACACCGGACCGCGGCCTCCCTGCTCAAAAAGGGGCTTTTCCCCGCCATATCGGACGCACGAAAGGCGGACTGAACTCAAAGCTTCACGCTGTATGCGATAGTCAGGGCCGCCCTGTCCGGCTGCATCTGACCGCAGGTCAGGTCAGTGACTTCAAAGGCGCGGATGTTCTGCTGGCAAATCTGCCGGAAGAAACACAAGAAATTCTCGGGGACCGGGGATACGACAGTAATAAAATCAGACAGTCTCTCGCAGACCGGAATATCACCGCCTGTATTCCGCCGAAGAAGAACCGGAAATCAAAGCCGCCTTACGACTGGCATCTGTATAAAAAGCGTCACCTCATCGAAAACATGTTCGCAAAGCTCAAAGACTGGCGGCGTGTCGCAACACGATACGACCGGTGCGCTCACACATTCATGTCAGCAATCCATATCGCAGCAAGTTTCATCTTCTATCTCAAAGAATGAGTCCTGAGCCTAGCGGACGGATGCTAGCGAAAGCTGGCCGTCCATGGCTTTCGCCGTGTCCATTCCTAGGATACGCTCGCTACCGATAGAGAAATTAGCTTTTGGGGGTCCAATGTCGACGAGAATTGCCATTTTCAATCATAAAGGCGGGACTGGGAAAACCGTCTCCGCGTATAATATAGGCTGGAAGCTGACAGAGCACGGAAATAAGGTCCTGTTGGTGGACGGTGACTCGCAGGTAAATCTGACTGCACTTGCATTGGGTTTTGACGTATTCGACAAATATTACGAAGACGATTCTACAAAAAGCAAAAACATAAAGGACGGAGTTTCGCCAGTTCTAGAGGGAAAGCCATCAGCTTTAGAGCCATTCGATTGTCCGAGCGCCGCCAATAATCCAAACCTATTCGTTTTACCGGGGCACGCTGAACTCGCTGCTTACGAAGGACAAATCAGTCTCGCGCAAGAGACAGGCGGCACCTTGTCAGTGATGAAGAATTTGCCCGGTGCACTCCAAGCATTTATTGGCATGATTGAAGCCCAACATGAGATTGATTACACTTTAATCGATCTCAATCCTGGTCTAGGGGCAATTAATCAAAACCTTTTCATCGCATCGGACGCTTTTATTGTCCCAACGAACCCGGATCCATTCTCGCTGATGGCTGTGGGCACACTAGGCAATCATCTCGTTCGCTGGATGAATTGGAAAGACGCGAACTTCCATAAGTTTGAAGACGCGGACTATCCTCTTCATGCTTCAAGACCAGTTTTTCTTGGTACCCTGAATTCCAGGTTCAACAAACACGCCAGCAAAGCTGCCCGAAAATTTGACGAGCGGATCGCGCAAATCGATGAGCAGGTAGAGCAGCGATTGGTACCCACTTTACAAGCTGCGGGAATGACGGCCAAGCCGGAGTGCTATCAGCGAGCTTTTGACGAGTGGAAGGACAAACTCGCCGCCGACAATAAGGGCTTGCATGCCTTGGCGCGTATACCAGATTTTCAGGGTCTCATTCACACAGCAAATCTTGCTGATCTTCCAATTTTCAAACTTGATGACACAGCTTTAAAGGCTGACAACATTCAGGGCATTGTCAAAGAAAAGGCCGTAAGAAACATCGAATCTTTTGATGTAATTTATGAAGCAATTGCTTCCAAGATAGAGATGCTTGCTAGCAATGACTGCCGCATTTGACAGATTTGAAGAGCACATTAAACAATGTGCGGAAGCAATCGAAATCTATAATCATCTTAAGGGAGTTGGTTACGCGGCGGACTTTAGCCTAAGATTTGTTTGGGTAGCGTCAATTTCTGCGCTCGACTTCTACATCTCGGAATTGATCGTCGAGAAGGGAACGCTTCATTTTGCCAATAGCATCCCGCTATCCCAGAAGCTATTGAATGAAACAGTGCCTATGGCGTCTCTTCTCGCTTTGCACTCGGTAACGCCTGCGCAGCAGGTTCTTGAGTTTAGAAAGATTATTTCGCTGGCTGTGAAATTCCGAACATTTCAGAAGGCTGAGGACGTAGCCGACGGGCTCGCTTTCGTTTGGAACGAACAGCACAAGTGGAATGCGATCGCTGCTAAGCTTGGCGTTGAAAATAAGTCTGCAAAACGTAGACTAAATAGTATCGCGTATCGCCGCGATATGATTGTTCACAATGCTGATTTTGATGAAGCTACTGGCATCCTTCGCGCCTGCGATCCAAATCAAGCGCGGCAGGCTTCGGAATATATCCATGCCGTCGTGCAAGCGATCGATGAACTAGTTCCTTGATTTATTATTTCGTTTCGTCAACGCTGAATGAAACTTTTTCGAAAGGTTACACTTGGGCTTTGTCCCCAGACCGATTTCTATTCCTCTCGGCGGCAGGATGACCTTGAACGCCCGGTAATGAGCGCGAAGAGTGGTGCCAAAAGCGACCGCCATGGGCGCACACTGGCTGTCATACGTCGTCGAGTGAACGGCTGGAAAGATTGTCTGGCCGCTCCAAAGCGGCCGGACGGCTTCCCCCCCAACGCGGCCATTTTCGTTACTTCTACCCCCCACCAGGCGGGTCGCATGATTGTCAGCTAAGCCAGAGCAGGAGACATTCGTAACAAGAGCAGGTGGGCTTCATGGTGAGATTACGCCGACGCGGCGTTAGAAACCCCGGACATCCCCGCCTCACGCCCCATGAACAGGCGGTCTGGCGGTCCTTCCGGGCGGGGATTCAGGGTGACAAGGGCGAGAACGCCGTCTCTGACATTCTCAACCGCAGCGGGCTTCCCGTCCTCCACGATGTCATCCTGCCCGCTCAAAATGAGCGGACCACCCAGATCGACCACCTGTTTCTCAGTGCAGCCGGCATCCATGTCGTGGAAACGAAGCGCTATGGTGGCGAACTGACCGGGCACCCGGAAGACGAGAGATGGCGCCAGCGTTTCGCAGGGGAAGACGCCGACGCGGCACCTCGCCTGATCTACAGTCCCCTGATCCAGAACGCCGGCCATTGTCGGGCTGTGTATGCGCTGGTCCGTCTCGTGGATCCGGCGATTCAGGTGGAGGGATCGAAGAACCCTTGATTGATGTGCTTGGCCGGTAATTTCTGGGTTTTGGCGATTTGATTGACGGTTTTTGCGATGGCGTCCAGTCTGCGTTTTGAGCAGATTG
>NZ_WOSX01000076.1 GCF_011516735.1 Acetobacter fallax
AACAATCAGAGACCATTCTTCGTCACTGACATCAGATGGATATGGTTTGCGCGCAGTATTCATCCATCTGTTCTGCAACACTCACGCCAGAAAATACATAACACCCTCTAGTCTGTTTCCGCTGTCTCAGGCTGCATTACTCGGTATGACGACACCCGAACAGTCTGCTTGTCAGAAAGAACGGAGAGGCTTCGGATGGGATATTTCCTCGCGATATGCATCTCCATGTGGTGAATTGTTTTCCGCCCGATCATTCGGTCATACAGGTTTTATCGTTACGTCTCTGTGGATCGATCCTGATAATGACGGTTTTGTTCTGATCCTGACCAATCGCGTGCATCCTTATGGCGGCGGAGGTGTTGTGTGTCTGAGGAAAGACGTTGCTGCGGCCATTGTGAAAATACTTGATGTCAGTAGTCATGTCTCGTGATTCCAAAGCAGCTCTTAACCAGAGGTTATAGGACGCAGGTATTTTTAAAGCTGGTCTGACCCGGTATCTGTTTTTAAGTTTTTAGATATGACGGGGTGGAAACACGCTGGCGCAAAGTTTGAAGCGTTCATCGGGACCGGTAATTTAATGGCAGAAAAACGCGATATCACGGTTATAGGCGGAGGCGTTACAGGACTCGCGACTGCCTGGGCCCTCCTGCGTGACGGACACAATGTTACGCTGACTGAACGGCACCGTGATGTAGGGCAGGAAGCGAGCTTTGCTAATGGTGGCCAGCTTAGCTATCGTTATGTTCGCCCGCTTGCTGATGCCGGTGTGCCGCAGGACGCTATATCCTGGTTGTTTCGGTCCAATTCTCCTGTTTCACTCCGTCTGCGAGCAGATCCGCACCAGTGGCGCTGGATGCTGGCATTCTTTCGTGCCTGCAATGCCGCCACAAATCACAAAAACAGTAACATTCTTCTCGATCTTGCTCTCCGCAGTCAGGCGGGTCTGAGCGAGTGGCGCGCGGACGGTCTGAAAGACTTTCTCTGGCGCCGCCCCGGGAAGCTCGTTGTCTATCGCAGCAAAAAAAATTTTCTGAAAGCGAGGGGAGGCGTCACTGACCCTGAGCGCGAACGTGTTCTTTCTCCATCTGAATGTGCCGATGTAGAGCCGGCTTTTGCATCCCTCTCGAAACAGATCGCCGGTGGTATATTCTCGCCGGAAGATGAGGTTGCTGACTGTTATCGTTTTTGTGAATCTCTGCTTGATTCGATGTCCCGGCATTCGTTGTTCAGACGGATTCACGGTAATGCATCCCTGAGCACAGGTGAGGGGGGACAATGTCTGATGCGGATTGACGGTCGGATACACGATACTGATCTTGTAGTTCTGGCTGCGGGAATATCATCCCGTCAGCTTGTCAGGCCGCTCGGTTTCGATTTGCCGCTTTATGGTCTTAAAGGGTACAGCCTGACGCATCAGCCTCGTATTGATACGATGCCAGATGTCAGTGTCACAGATTATGATAACCGGGTTGTTTACGCCCGGCTTGGCGATACCCTCAGGATTGCTGCGATGGTTGATATTGGTACACGAAATATGCGACCCGATCCGCGGCGCATCGCCAGTCTTCGCTCTCTCGCAGCGGCCGCTTTGCCCGAAGCGGGTCCATATGACGCTGCCGTGCCATGGGCCGGCATGCGCCCCGCTACCCCGGATGGAGTGCCTGTTATCGCACGCACCCGATGGCATAATCTCCTGTTGAACGTAGGACAGGGTGCACTGGGTTTTACTCTCTCAGTCGGATCGGCTTTGAAAGTGTGCGATCTTGTGGCAGGCGCCAGGCCAGCTGTTCACGATAAAGTCTGATGCAGAGGACGGGTCATGCGGGAAAATCTCTATAACCGGCGCCAGATGCTTCTGGGAAGCGTTGCCGCCGGCCTCGTAGCATCCGGCTTAAGAAACACTTCACGCGCGAGCACAGAACTTCAACTCCTTCCCGGACTCAACGGCTTGCTGGAGCCTGTGGAAATTCTCGAAGATCGCTGGGGTGTCCCGCACGTTCGTGCCCAAACCATTCCGGACGCATTCTTCGCAAACGGATATCTCATAGCGCGTGATCGTCTGTGGGAACTCGATTTCGGACATCGTCAGTCGCTGGGCAGGCTGGCGGAAGTTTTCGGTCCTGCGTTCGTAAGATCTGATACCGCAAACCGACTTTTCCTTTTTCGTGGTAACACCGAAGCGGAATTCGGAGGGTTTTCGCCGCTGGTACAGGCTTGTGCCCGTTCCTACGTGGCAGGAATCAACGCCCGTCTGGCCCAGGTGCGCAATATACCGACACTGCTTCCAACGGAGTTTCAGCTTTTCAACTATATTCCCCTTGAATGGGAAGTTCTTGATCTGATCAGAATACGTGCCGAACCAGCGGGAAACACCAAAGAAGAAATCCGGCGTGCCCGCCTCGCCGCTCGTGGCGGCCTAGCATACGATACGCTGATTACGCCCATCCGACCAGCTCATGATCTGCTGGTGCCGGAGGGGCTTGACGTTGCAGCTGTATCCGAAAAAGATATTGGTCTTTTCGGTGTCCTGCAGGAGCCCGTTTCATTCGGCCATATTCAGCAACCTGGTGATGCAGAGCATCGCTGGATGAACTCCGGCAGTAACTCATGGGTTATCGCGCCTTCGCGCACTGGAACAGGACGACCGATCCTCGCCAATGATCCGCATCTGAGCTTCGGACTCCCCGGCCCGCGTTATGTCATTCACCTGACTGCTCCAGGTCTGGATGTCATTGGCGGTGCCGGAGCCGGTATGCCCGGCGTCATGCAGGGGCATAACTCTCATATCGCGTTCGGACGCACTAACTTTCATATTGATCAGGAAGATCTCTTCATCCTGCATACCCATCCCGATCATCCTGATCATTATTTCCACGACGGAATGTTGAAACCGTTCGAAATCGCTGAAACACGTATTGCCGTACGCGGTGAAGAAAATGACCGGAACGTTAGATTACGCTACGCGGCGCAGGGACCAGTCGTGTCAGAAGACCTCATGCAAAGCAGAGCCACAGCCGTTGCTGCTTCCTGGCTCGCTCCCGGAGCAAACGGCCTTTTTGCCAATATCGGTATCAATCTCGCACAGGACTGGACAAGTTTCCGCGAGGCTCTCCGCGTTCACACCAGTCCTACCAATTTTACCTATGCCGATACGGTCGGAAATATCGGCTGGCAAGCGGCGGGCGGTCTGCCGGCGCGCGCCGATGGTCACGACGGTCTCCTGCCTGCTCCTGGAGATGGCCACTATGACTGGAAAGGACTGCAGCCTCTTGAGGCGCTTCCTTCCACATTCAATCCCGCCTGTGGCTGGTTCGGAACATCCAATGAAATGAATCTGCCTCCGGGCTATCCGGCCGAGGAGCGGCGCGTCAGTTTCGAGTGGAAAGATCCATTTCGCTACGAACGCGTCGCACAGATGCTGGATGCTACGTCCCGGGCCAGCCTGGCGGATAGTGTTGCTCTTCAGCATGACACTTTCTCGACGCTGGCAATGGAAATGGTCCGATTGTTGCCGCCCGTGCCACAGGAGCTGAATGCTGAAGCTTTATTGTTGAAGCACTGGAATGGTCGCGTGGATGCCAGCAGTGTCGGGGCTGCCATTTATGAAGTCTGGTGGACCCATCTGGAACGCGCGCTTTACGCTCTGATCATCCCGGAAAATCTGAAGGATCTGCTGCACGGCCCCGTCAACGCTTCCGTACAGCTTGCTCTTTTTCAGTCACCAGACACACGCTTCGGGACTGATCCGCTTCAAAGCAGGGATTTGATGCTACTGACTGCTTTCGGATCGGCTATCATGGAACTCAGAGAACGTCTGGGTTCCATGCCAGCAGCATGGCAATGGGGGAAACTCCATACTATCACGCTTCGCCATCCGCTATCGAAATCTCCTGATATGGAAGGTCGCTTCCAGGAAATCGGTGGTCTGTCAGCCGAAAGCGGAGGCGATCCGTACACTGTCATGGCACGATGGTATAATCCTCTGGCAAAAGGTCATGCGCCTTATGCCGTCACCGGCGGAGCAAGCTATCTGATGGTATGTGATGTCGGCGAGTGGGACTATTCCCTGTTCCTGAATTTTCCCGGCCAGTGCGGTGATCCGCGATCTCCGCATTATGCAGATTTTCTCTCGGAATGGATGAAAGGTTCTATGCAGCCTCTTGTATTTTCTGAAAAATGCGTCAGAGCCGCAGCTGTGAATCGAATCGTTCTGCAACCAGGAGACAGATAATGAAGTCATGGGCTGCCAGGTCAGTTCTGTGGGCGCTCGCGTTCAGTCCGGTAACTGCGGCGATGGCAGATACGCAGAACCACGCAGATCAGGCGATGGACGCCGTGCTGACGCGGGGTGACATCCGCCCGCTCGCCGCCGTCGCCGCCGTGCGCCTGCATAAAGGGCAGATCATTTATAGTTATTATGGGGGCTTCGCCAAGAAAACCGAAGCCTATGCCAGTCCCGTCAACGCTGATACGCTGTTTCGTATCGCATCCGTCTCCAAAGTGGTCACAACTATCGGACTGATGGAGCTCGTCGAGCAGGGCAAGATTGCTCTTGACCATGACGCTTCGGATTATGTCGGCTTCCGTTTGCGTAATCCTGATTTTCCGGATTCACCCATTACTCTGCGTATGCTTCTGAATCATACGTCAACAATCCGTGACGCTGATGGTTACACGATCCCTCCGGGTCAGAAAATTTCTGATTTGTTCAGCGACTCACGCAAACCGGGTCAGGATAATTATCACTTTGCGCACGGCGAAGGGCATAAACCCGGAAACTGGTTTCAATATTGCAATCTTTGCTACGGGGTGATCGGAACCATCATCGAGCGGGTCAGCGGCGAACGCTTCGACCATTATCAGCAGACACATGTCCTGATGCCTCTCGCCATAGACGGAGGCTATAATATAACGGAACTCACCCACCCCGAGCGGCTGGCCACACTCTATAGACACCCTGCCACGGGTTACGAAGCCGAAGTCGATATGGATCCGTCCAGAGGCTGGAGCCAGGAGGCGCTCGATACCTATACGCCCGGCACGAATGGCACACTGTTCTCGCCTCAGGGTGGATTGCGTATCGCACTCACGGGCCTCGTCCGGCTGGCCCGTTTTATGGAACAACGTGGCACGCTTGATGGTGTGCATCTCCTTTCACCAGAGAGTATCCGACTGATGGAAACGCCGACATGGCACTATGACGGCCATAACGGTATGTGCTCCTACCCGATCGCAAGCTACGGTCTCAGCATGATTAGTCTTACAGGTCAGAAGGATAGCAATGGTCGGCCGACCGTCCCCTGGCGCGGCTACCGTGGCGATCTGAAAGGACATCTCGGGGACGCGTACGGCCTCCATTCCGGTTTCTGGTACGATCCGGGGACCGGCGACGCCTTTCTCTTCGCTGCCGACGGTTATCCTGAGGAAGAACACATAAGTCCCGGCGTGTATTCATCCTTCACGCGCGTCGAAGAGAAAATTTTTACAGCTCTTGCTGGAATAATCCGATGATCGGACGACATGCCCGGTTGAATACATTACTGGCCTCCTGTGTGGGGGCCCTTGCCGCACTCTTCGTGGCTTCGGCCTCCTCCGCCGCACAGCAGGGCGATGCTACCTTCAGGACCCGGCTCTCGGAACTGCTCGCCATGCCATTCGCATCCGATCTCACTGGCGCCCGGAATGCCCCCGTGATCGCATGGGTTGAACGTCGGAATGGTATTCGCAATATTTTGATCTCCGATGATGGCAATGTTCCCAGGCGCGTCACGAATTACACGCAGGACGATGGCACTGATGTCTGGGGCCTCGCGCTCACTCCCGATGGCCGGACGCTCGCTTACGTGGAAGGTGGAGACCCGGAATATCCGACAGATACTCCACCCAATGCTGGACAGTTATCATTTTCAGGAAAACAGACCGTCCGCCTCATCCTTCCGTCCGGTCGCCAGGTTCTGGCTGGCGAGGGGCATTCCCCTGTGTTTTCGTCTGATGGAACACGGCTGGCTTTTAGTAACGGCGGGTCACTTCTTATCGGGCGTATCGGGGGGAAAACCGCACCCGTTTTCACGACACCTGGTGCTATCACCGGCATTCGCTGGTCGCCAGACGGGTCACGCCTCGCCGTGGAACTGGACCGCGGCTCCCATGGGCTCATAGCGCTGTGGGATGTCGCAGCGCGCTCTACACGCCTGACTTTCATCCCTCCGGCACTTGCCTCCGACCGTTTGCCGACTTTCTCTCCGGATAGCCGCTTTATAGCTTTTGTTCGTACGCGAGAGCCTCTTTCGAATGCACCGCCTGATAAAGGCCGCTTCTGGTCGCTCCATGTCTACGATTCTGCTGCCAGAGCCGAACACGTCCTGTGGACCGCGCCGGAGGGGCATGGATCGCGCTTTGCCGCACCTGAAGGCTTGTCACTGCAATGGACGCCATCCGGGCAAATTCTGTTCCCGTGGGAAGGCAGCGGATGGAGGCGCATCTGTGTGCTCCCTGCTATCGGCAGCACTGAACCCCATTGTCTGACACCCGATAACGCGGAGGTCTCGTCAGCTCGTCTGTCTCAGGATGGAAACAGTCTGCTTTACACAGCGAACGTCGGCGACCCGGATCAGTGGCGTGCCTGGTCGCAGTCGCTGTCAGGTAATCAGCCCGTACGCCTCATGACAGATAATGACGAGGTTACGAAACTTATCGTCGCGGGACCTGACATAGCCGTAATGGCTACTAATGCCACGCAAACAGCGCATCCGGTTGTTATGAGAGCGGCACAACAGAAAATGCCGGTAACCCCGATTCTTCCACAGGGTATGATATTTACCATGCCGCAATCAGTCCATTTTCGCAGCGACGATGGACTTGATCTTCATGGGCAGCTTTTCCTTCCGCCCGGCGCCACACCAGCACGCCATCCCGCGCTTCTGTTCGTTCATGGTGGCCCGCAGCGACAAATGCTACCCGCTTTCAATGCCATGGGGTACTATTCTAACGCCTATCTGATGAATCAGACGCTGGCTTCTCAGGGTTATGTTGTGTTGTCGGTAAATTACCGGAGCGGATCCGGTTATGGCGAAGCATTTCGCAATGCACCCGGGACGGGTCGTGCCGGAGCCAGCGAGTATCGCGATGTTCAGGCTGCTGCCGCCTGGCTGAAAGCCCGTTCTGATGTGGAGCCGGCGCAGATCGGTATCTGGGGTGGAAGCTGGGGTGGCTATCTCACAGCCCTCGCTCTTGCCCGGAACAGTGACACTTTTGCTGCCGGAGCAGATTTCCACGGTGTCCATGATATGACTGAACCGGACCATCCCGGCCTGTCTCCCGCACAGAACCGTTCTGCGCACGACATGGAATGGCGATCATCACCAGTAGCGGATATCGAACACTGGCATGCGCCGGTAATGCTGGTGCACGGTGATGACGATCGTAATGTCGAATTTGAACAATCCGTTCTTCTGGCACGAATGCTGACAACCCGTGGCATACCATATGAAGATCATGTTTTTTCTGGTGAACGTCACGCTTTTCTGCGTATGCAGGACTGGCTGACGGCCTATCTCTGGATGGACAGCTTCTTTGACCGCATATTGGTACATCGCAACTAATAACCAGACGGCCGGGTCTTACGTTAAGGCCATCATTCTATCAGGACACTGCATACAGACGCGACGACGTTCTTGCCCCGGCGCACATATCCTTCCTCCAGGTGCAAAGGCCGTGGACGTGCTCTGAACCAGGAGGACGGCTTGAGATTTCTACCGTAATCTTCTCCACTCATGTCCGGAAGTGTCACCTCCGGTTAAAAATTGTTGTCTTCAGTCATGCAGGTCTGGTCGAGGGAAGATCGTGTAGGTATGGTGGAATTGAAACGCACTCGAAATATCCCTGAGGATATGATGAAGGTGCTGTTCAGTCTGTCGCGAATGACTGGTACAGAAGGGAGTTTCACTGCGTTGCAACTGTCAGGTGGCGGCACTTTTTCGCGATGAGTCCTGCTTATATTATCGCCACGGGCGCGCTTGCCATTCTCACGATTATTATTTTGATTGCACGTTTTCGTTTCGAACCGATCATGACTCTGTTTGGTGTCGCCATACTTGTCGGTCTGCTAGAGCATAATCCGATCAGTCTGGTTCATATCCGGCGGCGGTGAAGCACGCTGCGGCCTGGCGATGAGAGATATCGTCAATTGCTCCACAGACGGTATCTTGAAGAGCGT
>NZ_WOSX01000077.1 GCF_011516735.1 Acetobacter fallax
CTCAATCAGCGGTTCCCAGATCGCCCATGTCTCATCAGTGAAAGTGCCTGTTCCGTCTCCTTCTTCAATCCATACAATATAGGAAGTATTTTAAGATCTAACAGGCCCTAGCCCGCATATCTCACACGAGTGGGTGCATCGGGCTCTGAAATTGGTGAAAGTTCTTGTTGAAAAAGGAAAATCCGCGAGCGAGATCGGAGACCCGATGCAGACAGAGTGTAGCGTTGGCCATGTCCTCAAGATTTCTGTGAGATATGCGGGATAACAGCGGGGTGGGTGCGACAAGATTGCTATTCTATCAGGCAATGGAGGCCGTCAAAGAGGGAAAATTGCAAGTTGTGCTTGCGGCTTTACAGTCAAACCCCGTTCCAGTCAGCCTTCTTTATACCTGTCATGATCTACTGCCATTGAAGATCAGGGGCTTTCTCGACTTCGCTGTCCTGCAGCTTCGCGAACGCGTCGCTATAGGTAAACGGGACTTTTGAATCTTGGCGCCATGCTCCTGGTTCAAAGGATATATCTGATTGCTGCAATTCGCTTGAGGGCCATCTAACACTCAACATCTGGCCAATAATAATAAATGATTAAGACGTTTCACGTTTCGTCAGTTGGGCGATCTCGAAGGGCGTAATGACGTCTGCCAGAGTGCAGTCATTCAGAACCGCCATCATCGCCTGCGTTGCCTGATTAAGGCCGCTCCGCAGGCGGCAGGCGGGCATTAACTTGCAGAGCGTCGTCTCAGCGCTCTTTTCCAGACATCCTAGCAGAGCCATGTTTTCTTCGAAATAGCATACGACATCGCCGATCATGATGTCCTTCGCTGGCCGTCCAAACCGTAGGCCACCGTTACGACCGCGCAGGGTTTCGGCGAATCCCCCCTGGCCCAGCTTGTGGACGACCTTGACCATATGTGCCTCCGAGATCCCGTACGCCATGGCGATTTCACGAATGGAGCAGAGTCGTTCGGTCCGGGCGCCCAGATAGATCAGGGCGCGCAAGGCATAGTCGGTTTGCAACGTAAGTTTCATGGTCGGGTAAAGATGCACCAACTTGACATGTTTTCCAATACGGTCAAAAAGATGTGCGGATCGTAAACCCTAAAGGAGGGCACCATGTCCGCTCCTCTCGACGACAAGACGCGCGCGATCATCTCCGCGACCGTCCCCGCGCTGAAGGCGCACGGAACGGCCATCACGACAGAAATGTACAAGCGCCTGCTCTCCACCCCGGCCATTCGCGACCTGTTCAATCTCTCCCATCAGCAGGATGGCGAACAGCCCAAGGCGCTGGCGCTGGCAGTGCTGTGCTATGCCGAACATATCAACGACCTCGGCGCGCTCGGCGGCATGGTCGAGAGAATTGCTGAGAAGCATGTCGGTCTGAACATCCTGCCCGAGCATTATCCATATGTAGCAGAGGCGCTACTCGGCGCGATCGGCCATGTTCTCGGGGATGCCGCGACGCCGGAGATCGCCGAGGCGTGGGGCAAAGCCTACTGGTTTCTGGCGGATATCCTTATCGGCCGTGAGAAGCAGATTTACGACGAGCATAAGGACGCACCGGGAGGTTGGGCCGGATGGCGCGCTTTTCGCGTTCGCTCACGTCGCGCCGAGACTCCGACAATCACCTCGTTCGAACTGGTTCCCGTCGACGGCGGCGCGCTCTTTCGCCATAAGGCGGGACAGTATCTCAGCTTCAAGCTGGATGTTCCCGGTCATGGCTCTCAGCGCCGGAATTACAGCATTTCCTCGGAACCCGGCGCGGATCATTACCGCATTAGCGTGCGACAACAGGATGGCGGCGTCGTCTCGACATGGTTGCATGAGACGGTGAAGGAGGGAGACATGCTCCAGGTTGCCAATCCCGCCGGTGATTTCTTCCTCGACGAGACAAGTGAATCTCCTGTCGTGTTCCTGACGGCCGGTGTTGGTCTTACGCCCGTGATGTCGATGCTCGGCGAGCTGGCGCAGACATCCGTGAAGCGGAAGATTCACTACGTTCACGGCGCGGATACCGAGGCGTTGGCAGCTTTCCGTCCGGAAATCGAAGACCTTGCCAGCCGAGGTATTCTGGCGGCGGATTTCTTCTATGCGAAAGAGAGCGTGCCCGCTGTCAGTCATGGTGTTGCCGCCCACGCTGGGCGTGTCACGACCGCTTGGGTAAAGCAGAACCTCGACCGTTCCGCGACCTATTACATCTGCGGGCCGGATTCCTTCATGAGAGATATGGTCGACGCGCTACGGACCGAGAATCTGCCGGCGAAGCAGATCCGTTACGAGTTCTTCGGCTCCGCCGCCGACCCCGATCTGGTTCTCTCCGCAGCCTGATATTTTTTTGGGCGTTCACAGTGAGGGGGCGCGCCCCCTCACACGACCTTATCAGGAGCTAGTGTCCTGATCGAGAAGTTTATATGATTATCCTGATGGCAGGGGTAATCGAATGGGACGTGTAGCGGTTGCGATTGAACTGACGGCATTGGAGCGTCAGGAACTGGAATCTCTGGCAAGGGCGCGCAAGACGGGCCAGGCGCTTGCGCGGCGAGCCCGTATTGTCCTTGCCGCAGCCGATGGGCATGAGAACAAGGCGATCCGTGACCTGACGGGCGCGGACATCAACACGGTTGGCAAGTGGCGCCGGCGTTTTGCGACGGACCGTCTGGACGGGCTTTACGATGAACCCCGGCCGGGGACACCACGCTCGATCGGCGACGGGGAAATCGCGGAGACGATCCGCCGGACACTGGAAGAAACCCCGCGCGGTGCTACGCATTGGTCGCTGCGCTCGATGGCACAGGCCGTGGGATATGCACCGTCAACGATCCATCGCATCTGGAAAGCGTTCGGGTTACAGCCGCATCGAACAGAGACCTTCAAACTGTCGAACGACCCTCTCTTCGTGGAGAAGGTCCGCGACATCGTTGGTCTGTATATGGCACCGCCGGAGCGTGCGCTGGTACTGTGCGTGGATGAGAAGAGCCAGATCCAGGCGCTGGATCGCAGCCAGCCCATGCTCCCGATGCGGCCCGGCCAGGTCGAGCGGCGGACACATGACTATACCCGCCACGGTACGACCTCACTGTTCGCAGCTCTCGACATTGCCACCGGCACCATCATTGGAAAGTGTTATCCGAAGCACCGATCCACGGAATTCCGCAAATTCCTTGACCAGATCGAAACCAATGTGCCGACTGACCTCGATATCCATCTGGTGATGGATAACTATGCCACCCACAAGACGAAGCTGATCCGTGACTGGTTGGCCAGGCGCCCGCGCTGGCACGTTCATTTTACGCCGACCGGGGCCTCATGGATCAATCAGGTGGAGCGGTTTTTCGCTCTCGTCACTGAAAAGCAGATCAGGCGCGGCATTCACCGTTCGACCGAAGCCCTGGAGGCCGACATCAGGGCTTTCATCGCCGTCCATAACGAACAGCCCAAGCCCTTCAAATGGACCAGATCCGCCGACGACATCCTGCAGGCCGTCAAGCGATTCTGCCTCCGTACTACCAAAATCAGCGAAACTTCAGAATCAGGACACTAGTGCGATGTCGGACTCATCTTCCATTGTCAGGCCGGTCGCGGATCCGGTCAGTACCGTCCTGAAATGGATTCTCCTTGCGACCGGTCTTCTGACTGCGGCGCTTCTCATCTGGACGACACAAGCGACCTACAAGGGTGCGCCTCCGCAGCCGGAGAAATTCGTCTCGGCCGACGGCTCCATTCTCATGACAGGTGCGGATATCGTTTCAGGAAAGGGCGGTTTCCAGAAAGCCGATCTGATGGACTATGGTAGCCTGTATGGCATGGGCTCCTATTATGGCGAGGATTACACTGCCTCAATCATGAAGCGGCTGGCGCTCGCCACGCGCGATAACATCGCAAGCGCAGACGATGGTGCGGCGTTCGCATATCTTCCGAAAGAGCGGCAGGACGCCATTACGGCGAAAATGCGCGACGATCTTCATCATCTCGATCTAACTGCCTCGACTGTGACGCTGCCTGGCGAGCTTGTGGCGGCGATCGTGTCCGTCCGCATGGCAACCGCGGACGGTCTGCTCCATCCGAACCGCAAGGCCGGCTGGACCGCAGCACAGAGTCTCTCACCCGCGCTCGCGGTCAAGACGGCCGACTTTCTGATCTATTCGGCTTTGACGACCGTCGCATGGCGTCCTGGCACGAACTATTCCTGGACACAGAACTGGCCTTACGAGCCGCTGGTGGAGAACGCTCCGACGGGCGAGACTTTCATCTGGACATGGGCGAGCTTTGGCTTTGTTTTTCTGGCTTTTGGTGCCGTGCTCTTTATCTACGAATATTGGCTCAACGACGCAGACACGGCGGCTCGGGACGCGGAGCTTCTCGTCGTTCATCCGTTGACACCGAGTCAGAGGAAAGTCTGGAAATATTTCCTTCTGGTTGCGGCACTGCTGCTGGTGCAGATTCTGGTCGGCTCCGTCATGGCCCATATGTATTACGACCGGACGAGTTTTTACGGTATCGATATTAATCGATACGTTCCGTTCAATGTCATGCGTGATCTTCATATTCAGGCGCCTATTGTCTGGATCGGCCTGTCGTGGATCGGCGCGGCGCTGTTTCTTGCACCGGTCATCGCCGATGGAAAAGAAGCCAAAGGTCAGGGCTGGCTCGTGGACGCGCTGTTCTGGGCAACGGTCTTCGTAGTGGTCTGTGGCCTGGTGGGAAACTATCTCGGTGTCATGGGGGTGATCGACGGCAACTGGTTCTGGTTCGGAAATCAGGGGTTGTCCTATATCCAGCTCGGCCGCTTCTGGCAGATTGGCTTCTTCGGAGGACTGCTTTTGTGGAGCGTCCTTGTGATGCGGGCTCTGTGGCCATCGGTTTCATTGTGGACTCGTGCGGCGCGCAGTTTCTGGTCCGGTCATATCCGGCTGGAACATCTCATCTGGGCGTCTACCGTTAATGTCGCACTGCTGTATGCCTGTGGCATGATTCCGCTGACGGGCATTGAGAAATCCTTCACGATCTCGGATTTCTGGCGCTGGTGGGTCGTCCATCTGTGGGTTGAACAGTCCTTCGAGTTCTTCGCGGCGGCGATGACTGCCTGGACGCTGATGGCCACGGGGTTGATATCGCGCTGCCTCGCCGAGCGAGGCATGTATTTCGAAGTCATCCTGATCTTCCTCGGTGGCGTGATCGGCACGGGGCACCATCTTTACTGGGCGGGCGAGCCGAGCCTGTGGATCCCATTCGGCACGATGTTCTCCTTCATCGAGGTGCTGCCACTTGTATTGCTTATCATGGAGGGAATCAGCCACTATCGAATAATCAGGAAGCAGAAGGATTTCCGCTATCGTCTCGGGACCATCTATGTCATCGGTGCTGCGTTCTGGAACTTCGTGGGCGCCGGGGTTTATGGCGGCGGTCTACTGAATGCGCCACTGGTGAACTATTATGAACATGGCACCTTTCTGACGCTCAACCACGCGCACTCGTCTCTTTTCGGCGCGTTTGGCGAACTCGCGATCGGTTTGATCTATTTCTGCCTGCGTTACATTCATGCTGAAAAAGCCGGTTTCTCCGAACGAGCTGGCCTGTGGGCATTCTGGCTCTACAATGCGGGACTGGTTTTGTGGACGCTGCTCAATTTCTTCCCAATCGGCTGGCCTCAACTGCTCGCAGTCTATCAGCATGGCTATGCTTACGCCCGCAGCGCCGAATTCTATGACAAGACCCTGTTCTGGCAATGGATGCGGCTGCCGGGCGACGTTGTCTTTGCGGCTGGTGCACTGATTATGGCGTGGGATTTTCTTGTCAAGCTTACGCCGGTCTATCCTGGTTGGATGCGGCGGTTCATTCCCGGTTCGAGGACACTTGCCGCGAGCCGTCCGGTGGAGAACGTGTCATGACGGCGCAACATGACACTCCGGATGTGAGGCTCAAGCGCGTGTACGATGCCTCCGCGCCCAGCGACGGCCTGCGCGTGCTGGTGGACCGCCTTTGGCCGCGAGGGCTGCACAAAGCCGACGTGAAGATGGATTTTTGGCTGAAGGACGTGGCGCCAAGTCCGGACCTGCGTCACTGGTTCGGCCATGATCCGGCGCATTGGGACGAATTCCGGCTGCGATACCGTCATGAGCTTTCAAACGGAAATGCCGAGATCGCCCGTCTTGTGGGACTGGCGAAGAAAAGCAGGATCACGCTTCTTTATGCGGCGCATGATCCTCTCCATAACCATGCACTCGTTCTTCGGGATTTTCTGTGCGATGTCGCGACGGTTAAATCTTCGAGCCATGGACGAGGGGATCAGTCATAACACAACACGTTGATTTCGCAGAACGCCTCACTCGGGCGTTGCTTGAAACGCGCGCTGATGCGATCCTCGCCGCCGACCCGGGGGGATCATCCGATTCTGGAACCCGGGCGCGGTAAGAAACTTCGGGTTCACCAAAGATCAGGCTCTTGGTCGCTCGCTTGATATCATCATTCTCGAAAAGCTACAGGTACGGCAGCGGGAAGGATGGAATCGCGTGCTTCAGACCGGTCAGAGTCGTTATGTGGCGGACGAGTTGCTTGCCGTTCCCGCGATGACGTCCGACGGTCGGCTATGCGAGTATACCGCCGCTGCGGCTGACCATCTCAACGTCCATGAAGTTCACGCCTGTCACATGTTGCCCCACGAAAAAAGGCTTCGACCGGTGCGCTGAAAGGAATTGCATGTGGGTGCCGTGCTCCGTGAGCTATCAATCCACTCCCGGAACATTACTCATGTGGCAATATCTGGTTCTCTATCCTAGCGTCCAACAACGGACATTCCACCCCCCTAACTCGCCTGTCGGCCCAAGAGAACCAGAACAGACAGGCGGCATTCGCCTCATCTCTACCATTTCCGCGGTCGATCTAGCTTCCCTAAAGCGGACATCGGCATCGGCCATCTTTTGCTTCATTCGTATAAACAAATGTGATACATGTGTACATACACGCAAGGAGGCTTTGTATGTCTGCTGTTACATTCCGGGTAGATGAAACACTGAAGGCGGCTGCTGTTGAAAAGCTGTCCGCTCAAGGCATTTCACTTTCTGATGCATTGCGCGATACCCTCGCATATATTGCTGAAACGGGCCGCTCTCCGGTCAAGCGCACGCTTGTCACAGACGAGGATACGCAGCTTATTGAGATTGTCCGCGAACGTCTCAAAAACCCTGCCCAAAAGCATCGTATGACTTTCGCGGAGCTTAAGAGCCGTCATCGGGAATGAAAGAGTATTGTCTTGAATTCGACGATAGAGCGCTCAGGGAGTGGGACGCTCTTGACGGCAGTGTTCGCAAGAAATTTGAAAAGAAGCTGGAAAAGCTGATCTGGAACCCTCATTCTCCAGGAAACGAGCTTCATCGCGACCTATCAGGGTTTTACAAGATCAAGCTTCTGAAAGATGGCTACCGTCTTGTTTATCAGGTCATCGACGAACGGATCGTCATCTATGTGATTGCCGTTGGCCGAAGAGCCGATAATGAGATTTATGAATTAGCATCAAAGCGGATAGAGTGAATTTACTTTCCGGTAGAAAGTCAGCTCCTGCCTTCATCTCAGGCGCAGGGCTCGATAATCTGTATTGCTGAAAGTAGACGTCGAATCATACCCGGAAAATCTTCTTTCCCCATCAGAATCTACGTTTTAAAATCACTTCAATGGCGTGCATTGATCTATCGGTGTTCGCGTGGATTTGAATGACGCGAGGCGACATTGCTCACGAGAGCCCTCAATGAAATTACAATAGCCGAATTACAGTCGCTTATAGACAATCAGATACCAGAAAGCCGCAGGCTTGAATACAAGCGTGATTTGTGGCCGCGAAATAAAGAAGGAAACAAAGAATTCCTCAAAGATATCTCTGCTTTCGCAAATAGCCAAGGTGGTGATTTGATTGTTGGAATTGAAGAAGTCGAGGGGCAGCCCAATGCGCTAGTAGGAGTTGAGGTTAATGACACTGGCGCGGAAACTCTTGCCTTAGTGTCTGACCGAAAATGAGTTGAGTGATTTCAGCGGGTTATGATTCATGGGTTTGCGATAACCTGATGAGATCAAGATGGCCTGGACTGAAATCACCCGAGCGC
>NZ_WOSX01000078.1 GCF_011516735.1 Acetobacter fallax
TCAGATCAGGCGGCAGAAGATACGGCTGAGACCGGTCAGACGGGATGAAGCTGCTCATCTCACCACCTTACAACCTTACCCCTTCACAGGGTACCCCAACCCGACAGGCTGATAGAGGGTGTTATGCACTTCTGGCGTGAGTGTTGCAGCACAGATGGATGATTACTGCCCGCCAACCGTATCCGTCTGATATCAGTGATGAAGAGTCGTCGCTGATTATTCCGTATCTTCTTCTGATGAAAGAAAACGCAGAACAACGCCATCATGATCTGCGGGAACTGTTCAACGGTCTTCGGTATGTGATCCGTTACGGCATTGCGTGGCGAGCGATGCCGAACGATCTTCCGCCCTGGACTGCAGTTTACCAGCAATCCCGACGATGGATGGAAGCGGGCTGTTTCGAGGCTGTTGTCCACGATCTTTGGGTTATACTGCGTATTGCGGCCGGCAGAATGGCTGAACCGACGACGGCGATCATCGACAACCGGACACTGCGTTCGACCCCGGAAAACGGGCCACGGTCCGGCTATGATGGCGCGAAAAGAAAGAACGGATCAAAAGTGGCGAAAGCTGCCAAAGAGCAGGATTTCACTCCCGAAATCGTCCGGCTGCATCAGGCTAAACGTGGTTTTGTATTACTGCCCCGTCGCTGGATTGTAGAACGGTCTTTCGCATGGACAACCCGATGCAGAAGGCTCGTAAAAGACTACGAGCACTGCGCCTCAACCCTCGCCGCAATGCACACCATCGCTTTCGCAGGCTTCATGCTTAGAAATGTCGCCAATCTGCTCAGTCAAAGTGCATAACACCCGCCAGGCTCAGGCAGGTTGGTCGCGTGTTATCAATCTGGTATAGTCTGTTCTATGCTTAAATCTGCCTGAAGACAGGGGTATTTCTTAAGATATTATGATTTTATTCTTAATTAGAACGGATAGTTTATGATTTCGAATTCAAAAAGCTACATTATTCCAGCAAATGAAGCGGGCGAAATAAAGCACAATCGTGTGCCTGCTGTTTACCTGCCCGGCTGGACTGCGGATGTTGTTTTTTCTGGCTTCAGCGGACTCCCGCTCCTCTGTTTGCGACACGAAGATGGTCGTGAGGCGGTATGGTATCTGGATGAAGAACTGAACAGGATCGGCGGGAGTGTCGCGGAGATTTCCCCGGCATTTCAATCCTTGTTGATTGAGGAGGCGAGCGGCTTGATCGACGGGTTGATAGGGAAAATCCTGATCGCGCCCGTGCCGGAGCCTCTGGATGCGCGGGAGGACGGTTTTTTCCGGTTGCCAGAAGCCGTGCGGGTGGAAATCCTCGACCTTTATCTGGCCGCCTTCGACAGCAATACCCGTTTCGTATCGTGGGATGAGGTCGATCCGCAGCATCCCGGCAGCCAGTTGGCCGATCTTGGCAATCGCCGACAAGTCCTGCGCCGGACGCATATGCATGAATTGCTTGGCACGTCGCGCGTGCAGTCGGGCATTGTGGAACTGCTGCGCACAGGGAGTATGGCGTTTCCCTCTCCGATCGACGGCAAGGCAATGTCGGCCCGTCATTCGCTGATTCTGAACCGGAACATGTACGCCTATCGCTGCCTCGACGAGGCCAGCGGCACGGTGATGTATGTCATTGCGGGAGAGGCCTATCTCAGGCCTGTCTGCCTGTTCATTCCCGAAGGGCGACTCTGTGTGAGTTTTTCAGTGGACGCAATTCAGGGCCAGATGCCCGGGATGTGGCAGGAGTTCGCTAATCGGGTTGTGAGGCACGGCGATCTGCTCGTGCGTTATTTTGCTCTGAAGGAAACAAGACCTCTCCATGCATGGCAAGGAAGTACGTCAATCCATCTCGGGCATATCCTGTGGAACGATATTTCCGGAATAGCGGCGATGATCCCGCAGGTCAGCGATGACCAGTTGCCGCGTTTTGCTGTTTATGATGCCGCCGATCATCCTGAGATGTATGGTCCACTGGATGAGATATTCCCGCGTTTGCGAGGGTTGGTTGACCGACGCCATACCTATCTCGAGGCGGAGATTCCCGACTTTTATCGACGTGGGCAGGTTGTGTTCCGCTCCTCGAGCTTCTTCGTGTCGCGCATGGTGCGTGACAGCATCCTTGCCTGCGTCAAACCGATGGCCCCCGATTCACCGGCGGCTGTGTGTGCTCGCGCCCATCAGGCGGGGATACCGGTGGTTATGTTCGGCCTGCGGGTCGAAAACCGGACGGTCGTCGAACTGGAGCACTTCTGTCTCCATCGCATCGATTGCCTTGCATCCAGCCTTGGACGCGCGATTCTTGTGATTGACGGCCACAACAGCTATCCAGGTGAGCCTGAAAACGTGGTCTGGAGTCATGGAGAACACGGTGCCACACGACCGCCCATCGTGATCGAGCGCGATCTTGTGGCGGCTATGCAGACGAGAGCCGAAGGCACGGAACTGCTGATTGCCAGCACTATTGGCCTGCCGCTTTCCGAAAGCCTGGCCTGCGGAAAGGAAAGTGATGTGCTGGTCACGATGTGGGGAGCCGGGCTCGCAAAATATCGCTGGGTCTGTAACATCCCCGGCGTGGTTCTGACCAGTAAATATGGTCTCAATCATCGGGGAGACCTGCCTCTGTATCACAGCCCGCGCTACATGGAAGATGCCTCTCCTCTAGCGTTCGTGCCGGAGGATATGATAACGGACGCACCCGACGCTCCGCTTCTTGTCGATCTTGGTGGCGTCAACCCGTCAATCGCCAATTTTCATGTCGATGAAAGGCGGGCATTTGCGTTCATCCGTGCGGTGATCGAACGCGCATGCACAACTGGTAAACAGCGCGATGAAGTTGGCGGCGGTTAACCATGTGTCCATGAAATCCAACTAATATGTCAGACGCAGATGCAGGCGATCCGCGTTGCATAAAGGAGGATGGATGGTTTCCCGGATAGCGATTGTCGGTGGCGGCTGGTATGGTTGTCACATCGCGAGTTCACTCAAGGCGCTGGGTTTCCACGTTCGACTATTCGAGCGCCACAAGCGCCTTTTGCATGAGGCTTCCGGAAACAACCAGTTCCGGCTGCATCTCGGCTTTCATTATCCCCGTCATCATGGCACCCGTGTGCAATCACGCGATGGTTTCATGCGCTTTGTGGAACGGTATCCTCTGTTAAGCCGAGAAATCCCGGAGAATATCTATGCCGTTCCACGCGTAGACAGTCTGATCGATTTTGCGACCTATCGGTTGATCATGACATCTACCGGGATTGATTTTCGTGAGCAAACCGAAGCGTCGATTCCTATACTGGGAGCGGAAGGACAGATCCTGACCGGAGAGCGCGTTCTGCTCATAGATCAGTCACGCCGGTATTTCACGGAAGTGCTGGGTGACTCTCTGGTGCTCGGCCATGAGGTTACTTCTATTGTGCAGGGAGCAGATGGGGTAACTGTCGAAGGGGAGCCCTATGATCTGCTGGTCGACGCAACATGGGGGCAGCAACTCGATATTCCATTGAAGCATTTTTTCGAGCCTACATTACTGTTGTATTATGAGACGGCTCAGGAATTTCCTGCCTGCACCTTTGTCGATGGTCCGCTTTGCTCGGTCTATCCCACGGAGGATCCCACGATCTATACGCTCTCCAGCGTGCCGCACACACCGTTGGCGCGAGTGGGAAGTGCCGCAGAAGCGTGCCGGATACGCGATGCTGTGGATGGGGCCACCGTGGAGCACAAGCGACATCTGATGGAAGAGCAGATATCGCGCTATCTGCCGACATTCCGTGATAGTTTCCGTTTCATCGGACCGCAGCTCTCGATCAAGACCAAACCTGTCGGCAATGTTGATGACCGTTCATGCTCAGTGTTTCGTGACGGACGTATTTTCCATGTTATGTCCGGAAAAATCGACACGATCTTCTTTGCCATGGAGCGAATTGTTTCATTTCTCGAATCCAAGAACAGTCAAAATTTCCTTTCGGCGAGCACGCCACTCAAGGAAGAAATTCTGACACGTGGCGTCAAGACCGGTGTTTACAGAAATAAAGTGGAGCAATCATGACGCAGGATGCGCTGATCGGACATACGGGCTTCGTCGGGGGAAATCTTCTCAAGCAAAGAGATTTTAAAAATCTCTATAATTCGAAAAACATTGCGGACATCAAGGGACAGGAATTTGGTGACGTCGTCTGTGCCGGTGTCATGGCAGTCAAATGGTGGGCCAATCAGAATCCGGACGAGGATCAGGCGCGGATCGAGGCCCTCATCGCGGATCTGGACACAATCACCACCGATCATTTCACGCTGATTTCGACGGTTGATGTTTATGGCGTTCCAGCGGGGCTTACGGAAAACGACAAACCAACACGGGAGGGGCTTCACCCCTATGGTGCCAATCGACTCATGCTTGAGAAATGGGTGGCAAAGCGTTTCGACAGTCATCAGATTGTCAGATTGCCTGCGCTGTTCGGGACTGGTTTGAAAAAGAACGTTATTTTCGATATGATGACCGGACATATGCTGGAAGTTATTAATGGTTATTCCACGTTTCAGTGGTATCCCTTACGGCGTCTAGCTCACGATCTGGCGACGACACGTCGCTGCGGGGTGGTTAATCTGGTCACGGAACCAGTTGCAACAGAAACCATTCGTGCTCGTTTTTTTCATAATCGCATAATCGGTGATAAGGCCGCGTCAGAACAACATTATGACTTGCGGACGAAATTCGGAAGTCTGTTTGGCGAGACCAACTATATCCTCAGTCAGGACAATGTCCTTTCGGAAATGGAGATCTTTTTAAATTCTTGTCGAACTGCGGGAGATGATGCATGACCAGACGTCTCGGCGTGTCAAATCTGGCATGGACAGCCGCTGATGACGAACGTATGCCCGCTTTTCTTACGAAACACGATATACAGGGTATCGAGGTTGCCCCCACCAGAATTGCGCCATGGAGCGATATCACGCCGCATCGGCTTGCGGAATTCGTCGCAAATTGCAGCCGTTCCGGAGTGTCTGTAAGTTCTCTTCAGGCAATTTTTTACGGCAAGCCAGAATTATCCCTGCTTGGGAATGAAGCCGGATTCATTGCCATGACGGAGCATATGAAGGTCGTGGCCGATATCGCCCGGTCGCTGGGGGCCGGCATTGCTGTATTCGGAGCGCCGCGCAACCGACTGAAAGGGGCCTTGTCACTCGATGCGGCGATGCATCTTGCGGCAGAGCGTTTCACGATACTTGGTGATATCGTGCGGGAAAAAGGGCTCGTATTGGGCATTGAGCCGGTTCCTGAAATCTATGGTGCCGATTTTCTCACTCATGCACAGGACGTCATTGATCTGGTCCGGATGACCGGGCACGGGCATGTGAGGGTACATCTCGATACCGCCTGCGTGGCGATGGCGGGAGACGATCCTGGTCAAGCGATTCTGGAGGCCGGATCACTGCTGGCGCATTATCATGTCGCTGAACCGGATCTCGGCGGCTTCACACCCGCGACCCTTGATCACGCTCGTGCGGGCAAGGCGCTTGATGAGATCGGTTATGAGGGGTGGGTTGTCATCGAGATGAAGGCCGGAAAGCCGCTGCCGGATGCCGAGAACGTGGATCAACATATCCTGTCGGCAATCGGTACGGCCCGCGATTGTTATTTCCCGTCAATAGTTTAGAAAATCTTGCGATTGTGTAGACACTTACCTGATCGAAAAAATCTTGTTAGACAATTTATTATGACAGATCGGTCCCGTCATAATACGCTTCAGAGGTCGGTGGGTACAGGAGTATGATAAAGTGAATGACGATAATTTCCGTCCCGGTCCGGAAAGATTGTACATCCGCGATCCGATCTTTTCACGCGATGGCATCCTGCATATTCATCTGGCTGATGTTGATATGCCGCTCAGAGTTGGCGGCAAGTTTTGTTCAAATTTTGTGCCCGGCTGGAAAGCGGTGGGACTTTATACGGGTTTTGCGCCATTATATTTACTGGCGTTGCAGAATGACACCGGCGATCACGCAACATGGTATCTCGATTGGAGGCTAGAACGCCTTACGGATAATGTGGCAGAACTGTCTCAGGATTTTCAGGATCTGCTCCGTGTAAAAGCGCTGCCTCTCGTGATGCGGCTTTTTGATCAGGTGACAGCACGCTGCACGCCTGTCATGGATCCGGAACTTCAGATTTTTTTCGAGCTCTGTGATACGACCCGCCTCTCGATCGCCAGGCTTTGCCTGCCAGCCCTGGCGCAAACGCCCATAGTCCAGCGCGTTAACGATCTGGGTGTGGATTTTCCTCTGTTCACTGCGACCGGCCCTGTCCGTTTATCGCGGCAATGTCTGGAAGCGGGGTTTGCCACCGACTGGCAGGACCGTCTTGCCACCAGCTTCGACCAGAGACGCCTCACCTGGGAAAGCCCGGTCGATGGAACAGAGCTTTCCTGTCAGGGCACGATTATCTTCGATGATTTTCATTTTGCATTCAGATTTGCCGACCCGCGCTATGGTCTCACATTTTTTGTCCTTGTCGCAGGACATTGCTCGGTAGTCATGGGTCTCTGGTTCCCCGCGCAAAACACCATGCTTGTTCCCGGGCATCCTTTACACTCTCTGCAGTTTTTTATCCACGATGCTGGCAGCAGGACACTGATCTATGCGGCACGGTGGGGTGCTCTGCTGATTCCGTATCTGGTTCAGGGGGCCTGCCGGTTTGCGAACATCATGCGCGGACGTGGGTCTGTGCATCTCGGGCACCAGCTCTGGAACGAACTGAGCGGTATCGAAAGTCTCATAGAGGGCGGTTGTCATAACCTGCCGGAATGTGTCGTTCTCGACGCCGTTGATCAGACCGAGTTGTACGGTCCGATCGACAGGCTGTTTCCGGAAATGGAAGGCCGGGTCGAGCGGCGCTTTATGGGAGAACTCGATCCATTTATCGCGCATATCTGCAAAAACGGTTATTTTGCTTTCCGGGCGACCCGCGAATATATCTCTGATCGATTACGTTCACGTATTCTGCAACTGGCGACAAGTGCCGTTCCTTCCGATGAATTCAATATAGCCAACGGCCGTATGGCCGTATTGATCGGGCTGCGGGTTGAAAATCGAACCTTGGTGGATGTGGAGGCATTTTTCTCTAAACTTCTGGCTGTTCTGGCGGATGCTTTTCCTGGTCTCGTCGTTCTGTTCGACGGGCATAATTCACGCAGTGAAACCGATCAGGAAGTGGCCACGGAAAGCTTTTCCGAGCATTTGGCGAAGGAAAGGCCTGTCAGGATTGAACAGGCTATCGTTTCCGCCCTGTCCGAACGGTTTCGGGATGCTCCGATTGAGATTGTCAGTCTGGTGGGGCGTCCTATCGCGACAAGCGTGCTTTGGGCCAGCCGCGTAAATGCCTTTGTCTCAATTTGGGGAGCAAGCCTGGCAAAATACCGCTGGGTCGCCAACAAGACAGGTTTCATCATCACCAGCCGCTCGAATCTGGAGCACCGAGCCGATCTTCACATCTATGATTCCCCGCACTACATGGAGAGCCCATCGCCGGTAACATTCGTGCGCCAGGAACTGGTTAGGGATGATCCAGACGCAGAACAACTTGTCCCGGCTGGTCCGGGACACACCTCGTTCTTCAACTTTAGACTCGATGAGCCAGCTTGTATTGCGGATATCGTATCCTTTATTGTGGGCACTAGAGCATAATCCGATCAGTCTGGTTCATATCCGGCGGCGGTGAAGCACGCTGCGGCCTGGCGATGAGAGATATCGTCAATTGCTCCACAGACGGTATCTTGAAGAGCGT
>NZ_WOSX01000079.1 GCF_011516735.1 Acetobacter fallax
GAAGGATGTCGAGACAACAATCTCGTCATCCTGCGCATGGTTGATGATTGCCCATATCCGCAGAGTTCTGCGAAAAATCAATCAAACCGCTTTCTGATTCAGGCTCTCAGGGATTTCTGCCGACGGCTGAGCGTACTGAAATCCGGCACCAGCCAGGTGAGGCCTGCCAGCCGCAGGGTGCCCTGGAACAGGTGGTAGAGGATTACCCCTTTCCATTTTCCGTCGATGAGCAGAAGTGTCGCCTCAACAGTACAGCCGGGACTGCAATCAAGTGATTTATGGCGGATATGATATTACGAAGGCTTGCTTGGTCCGTTCATTACGGCGGCTTGTCGTAGGGTCCGTGAGACTTGCATAGGGGTATGCGGCTGAGACACTCAGTCCTGTCCGCAGGCAGTACACGGCGCTACCTGCGGTCGGGCTGCTGACGCCACCGCCGGTGATCTCGGGTTAACGAAGCAGGGCGACGTCGAGAGGTGCTCCGTCGCGTCTTACAGAGCAACTGCGAACTGTCTCTGAGGAGTGACCGTGTTGTGGCGCCAATCCGCAGTGCCTCGACAATCTTTTTCCTGAGAAGTGCCACACCATGGACATCGAAACCGCAGGCATGAACGAGGTGGTGCATGAGTTTTTTGCAAAAACGGGTATGACCACCGTTCTCGCCCGGATCAACGCCGGATGCAGGTTTTCGAAGAACACGAAACATAGCGGACAGGTACTGGTCGAGCGGTTTCGGGCGATGGACCATGCGACAGCGCCTTGGCGCGATGGGGGATGGCTGAGCTTCGCGGAGTGTTCTCGCCATGACGCCTATACGATAATCAGCCTCGATTTTGTTCACCATATTGGCTCTGATTATCTTCAGCAGAACGGGAATACGTTCCTGATGATATTCTTTCTCGAGATACGGTTGAAGCCGCGCAAGCCGTGCCGGGACGGCGCTGAGAGCGCGCTCCCTCACGGAGATGTCGTTCCTCATGCCAGCCTCGCGCAACAGCTGCTGCCGAGCAGCCTTCATCCCTGACCGACGCTGCATGGAAGCCGTTTTCCAGAACCGTTTTCTGGCTTTCTCAAAGGCGGCCTCGGCGTCACGATAAGCCTGGGCAATCTCCGGATTATCCCCGCCCGAAGCGGGCGTGTCTGGACAATTCAGAACCGCTGGAAAACGCCGTAGATCTCGCTTGTAACTTTCATAGTACGCCAGATCTTCCAGTTCGGTCTTCCGATGTGAGACAAGATCAGAAAGGGTTTTTCCATTAAATAGTATCTCTGTCCTCGTGAGATGCTTTGTACTACCAGATAGAGGGAGCGAACTGCCGGTCAGGATTATCTGATTCCAGTGCGTTCGGATGGTTCGTTCGGAGACACCTGCTGCCATTGCAAGAGCTGTTTGCGTCAGCTCTCGATTACGGGGCCACTCGGCGACAAGACTCACCAGCAGACGCGATGTGGCTTCAAATCGGATCTTCCCGGTCTCGCGTCCCGCACGTGCCTGCGCCTGTCGGGGTGTTTCGCTGGGGTCTCTGCGTCTGGTCGGACGGGCGGCGCGAGATGCGCGTTTTTTCTGTAGATAGCCATGAATACGCTCACACATTTCATCGACAGTCAGTCGAGCGACGGGGCGCGGAAACTGTTTATTGACCGCGAGAGCATAGGCAAGAATATCTTTAAGATCAGGCGACGGATGATTTCTGAAATGCTTCCGGACCTCGTCGAACAGGTGCTGGTTGGTGGTCCGGATCGCTCCTGGAGTGTTGTAGAACTCAGTAGTTTTGTCGCAGTCCTCACCGAAGTCCGGGCCTGCTTGCGGCGAAAGCAGCTTGATGACAGCGCGTAGTTCAACCGGCCCCGCCCCTGGCAGGATCTTCCAGACGGGCTGAGCAGGTGTAGCGCTGTCTGGAAGATCCTGCCGGATTGCCCATGGTGACCCGACCAGACTCAGCGCAGCAAGGCGCGATGCCCCGAGAGCTTCCGCCATCAGAATTTCAGCCTGATCGGCGAGGGCCTGAGGGGCAGTACGTCCCTTGGCGCTGGTGATGACGGGCGTGCTCAGCCACAGGATTGCGAACCTGCCTGGCCCGACGGCATCAGTGACGATCATCGGACGGATCATGTCCGGCAGGGCTACCCACCGTTCCTTCCAGCCAAGGCCAAGCTTAAAGAGCAGGGCGTTGCGAGCGCTCAGGCTGTTCGGGGAGACGTAACGCTGTGAAATCGCCTCTACGAGGTCCATGATCTGCGCTGCCGTCTCGTCTTCGGTCATCGACGCGCGCACACGGCAGGGCATTCGCAGCAGACAGGCTTGTGCGATGGCAGAAATCGCGGGTGAAGAACTCTGTCCAATCCGCGCCAGGGCGCCCTTTAAGTACTCCTGGTGCCGGACATGCCAAGCAGGAAGTGCAGTGATCTCATGGTCTGCAGACGCTGTCAGCGCTTTTGCCTGAACTGAATCTGTGCGCAACGAAAATTCCGCTTTATCAGGCATGACACAGGCTGGCAGCGGCTCGTTCAGAATAACGAAAGGCCGAGGAGATACACAGCAATGATCAGGGCCAGAAGAGCAGCCGCCCGTACGTAAACAGAGACCGTCACGACCTCGATCTGGCCTGTCGCTCGCGGGCGACCTCTTTTACGCCTGACCGCAAGACCGTGCTGGTCAGCTGCAGCAGAGTTATCCATGTCGGGTACAGGGGTATTGCGCTGAACGTGCGATGCGAGAAAAGCGTCAAGATCCTGCTTGCGAAAGCGAAGTCGTCGACCAATCGCAATAAAAATGGTCGGCCCCTGGCCGCGGGATCGCATTGTGCGAAAGGCATCGTATGATATTCGCAGGTAGTCCGCCGCCTCTCTCGAAGTCATGACCTCGCAGGCGCTGCCGTTATTCCGGTGATCCACGTCCGTCCTCACTGCTTCCCTGTGCCGCATTCAGGATAGTCGGAAGTATCCGGTAAAATTCAACAGAAAACCGAAGGAAGTATTTTCGCTTTCGTTCCGAATATTATTTTTTGCGGGGCGTTTCCGGTTTCTGGCCAGAGAGATTTTCCGCAGCAGCAAGAACGATAACAAAATATTTCAAAGCGGGTTTTGTCAGGCTCACATCTGTATCCTGTGGCCCGGATCTACCTGGCCACGCCTTCATCGCTGTCATAAATGAAGCCAAGCACACGAGCGCGCTCTTCCGCATTCTCCGCAAGGGTCGTGAGCACGGGCTGGTAGTAGCGATCCAGACTTTTAAGATCGCGGTGCCCGGTCACGCGGCATAAATCGAGCGGATTTGGAAACAGACGGGCCAGTCGCGAGGTTGCCTCGTGCCTTAAGTCGTGGAAGGTCAGGTCGTGAAGACCGGCCCGTTTCACCATTCGGCCGTACCTCACTGAAAAAGCGCGTTCGTCACCAACATCGAAAATCAGATCTTCGGGTGCTGGCGGAGCGTCGAACGAAGCGAGTTTCTCACGAAGCAGAGCCCGCGCGCCGGGCATCAGGGGCCGGATTTCGGGGCCTCGCTCTTCCGCGAGATGGATAGTTTTGGTGTGCGCCAGACTGATGGTTCTTGCTGTGAGGTCGACGTCACACCAACGCAGAGAGGTGGCTTCGCTCAGGCGGGTGGCCTGCTCGACGGACCACCTGACGAGCCAGACATCATCAGGATGGGTGTCTGATCTCACAGCGTCCAGCAGACGCTCATACTCTCCGGAAGGCTCGTGCTCCCCCGGCGAGACGCTCCCTGCGGAACAGGCTGCCTCTTCCAGCCTGCGATTGCGCTTTCGGTCTGCCCCCGCCGGTCGCTTGATCAGGCGCCCTGAAGCTGGATTTTGCGGCAGTGGTACGTCCCATTCGCTCATGGCGTGCTGCAGAATGGATGCAAGCAAATTGAGTCTCTTCACAACGGTCGCGGGGGCCAGATCTTTCGCCTGCCTGTCCCGGAAACCTCTGACAGCCGGGATCGTCAGGCGGGAGAGCTTCAGGTCAGCGATCGTGTCGCGGAGCAGAGCCGGAATATGACCAGTGCGATCGCGCTCGCGATGAGCCATGCACTCATCGCGATATCTTTCGATCAGCGCTCGCAGCATGATTCCGTCGAGGGTACGGACATCGATATTGCGGCCCTCGCGGACCTTGACCGAGGTCTCTTCAAGCCACGCGCGGGCGAGACGGGCTGTATCGAATGTTCTGACGATCCGCTCGCCGTTGACCAGTTTGCGTGCCCGATACTGCTTTGGACCCCGGCAACTCACACCATCGGGCAGCGGACGTCCCGTGGCAGGATCTTTGGCATTTTCGGCGGATTTTGTACGAGCCATGAGACGAACTCCGAAGGGGGACGGAATCGTCATTGGTCCAGAATTGGTCCAAAATCGCTACTTAATTTTTGGATGGGATAGGGCGATTTACCCGTAAGGCGCTGATAACATTGCCAAATAAATTTGGCGTCCCATAGGGGATTCGAACCCCTGTTGCCGCCGTGAGAGGGCGGCGTCCTAGGCCTCTAGACGAATGGGACAGCAGACGCGGGCTTCTTACGGGAAGGAATGATGCAGCACAAGCATTTAATGGAAAATATTTGCATTTCAGAGTTTTGCTTATGGAGCCAGTTCAAGCCTGCCGACGATGCGCCTTCCCGCAGTGTCCCACAGCACAATCCGGTCAGGCCCCCCGCCTGTCAGTCTGACAGCCAGCACAGACCCGTTCTGCCACGAAATCTGCCCGATTATCGTCCCCGCCGGTTCATGAAGAACAATCGTCTTTTCGGCGACAGGCTGCAATGATACAGGCGGAAGCGCGCGGGCATGATGGGACATCCTGTGCGCAATAACAGCAAGAAGAGTGCCTGTTCCGACAATGATCAGAAGTCCCATACCAATGACGGCCGCCAGAAGTCCGCGCCGCGCAAATGTGCTCTGCTCCATGCCGTTATCCAGCCTTTCGTTTGTAGCGTCCGGGCTGTAGATGACGTCCGCGATGGAAACAACCCACGGCCCCCGCACTCTGATCGTGACGGACGAGTTCGTCGGGCAACGGACTGATCGTGTGCTCGCGCTCTGTTTCCCTGACCTGTCCCGTTCCCGGATCAGGGGCCTGATCGAAGCGGGGCACGTCACGCGCAACGGTGCGGCCTTTCATGAGCCGGCTGAGCCAGCCCGTGCCGGTGTGACTTTCGTCATCGATATTCCGGTTCCGACGCCCGCCACACCTGCGGGAGAAGCCATTCCGTTCGCTATTCTTTACGAAGACAGTGATCTCATCGTCCTGGACAAGCCTGCCGGCCTGGTCGTTCATCCGGCGCCAGGCAACGAAACCGGCACGCTCGTCAACGCCCTGATCGCTCACTGTGGCGACAGTCTGGTCGGGATCGGCGGGGAGAAGCGTCCCGGTATCGTGCATAGGCTTGATAAAGATACATCAGGTGTGATGGTGGTGGCCAAGACGGAAAAGGCTCATCACGCTCTCTCCGAGGATTTCGCTGCGCGCCGGATCGACCGCTCCTACCTTGCCCTGTGCTGGGGCGTTCCGTCTCCTAGCCTCGGGGAATATGAAGGCAATATCGGGCGCGATCGTCGCGACCGCAAACGGATGGCGCTCGTCAGCCATGGCGGCAAAGAGGCTTTGACCCGGTACACTGTGCTGCGGCCTTTCGGCGATTATGCCGCGCTGGTGGAGTGTCGGCTTGCAACGGGACGCACACACCAGATTCGTGTGCATTTCTCCGCGAATGGGCATCCGCTGATGGGCGATCCTGTTTATCTGCGTCGGATTCCTGCTTTTGCCCGGAAATGTCCGACTGAAGCTCGCGATGCGGCGCTCGATTTTCCGCGTCAGGCACTTCATGCGGCACGGCTTGGGTTTACGCATCCACGAACCGGTGAAACCCTGCTGTTTGAGACACCACCACCGGAAGATTTCGAGGCCCTTGAAATGCAACTGGCCAGATCTTAACTACATAATTTTTTGTTAATCTTGACTTTTCGGGTCGATTAACGTAGAAGGTGATCCATCTTTTCGACGCGCCCGTCGGGCCGCCGGAATGGATGTTCCGGGCTTCTTCTGCCACTGTTGGGGAAGCGGTCCGGGAACATTTGAAGTCCACTCCCAGCGTCGCCCGATAAAGCAGGCCGATGCCCGGCGTTCAGAAGAAGTCGGGATATCGATAAAGCCAGCGATCGGGATGAAGGAGACTCCTCCCATGGCAACATCGGTCCTTACCCCTGGTCCTGAAGTCAGTCTTTCCCGCTACCTTCAGGAAATCCGCAAATATCCTCTCCTCTCTCCCGAGGAGGAAACGTCCCTCTCCCGCCGCTGGCGTGATGACGGAGACGTTAAGGCGGCTCATAAGCTTGTCACATCGCATCTGCGTCTCGTCGCAAAAATCGCAATGGGTTACCGGGGTTACGGCCTCCCGGTGAATGAACTGATCAGCGAAGGCAATGTCGGGATGATGCAGGCGGTTCGCCGCTTCGATCCTGAACGTGGCTTTCGTCTTGCGACATACGCGATGTGGTGGATCCGGGCCGCGATTCAGGAATATATCCTGCATAGCTGGTCACTGGTAAAAATCGGCACGACCTCAGCGCAGAAAAAGCTGTTCTTCAATCTTCGTCGCCTCAAGGGGCAGATGAAAGCCATTGATGACGGTGATCTTGCCCCTGAGCAGGTGAACCAGATTGCTACGGCCCTCGGTGTGCCGGAGCAGGATGTGGTTAATATGAACCGTCGTCTCGCGGCGGCTGATCACAGTCTGAATGCGCCTCTGCGCAGTGACGGCGAAGGCGAGTGGCAGGACTGGCTGGTTGATGACACGGACAATCAGGAAAAATCACTCGGCGAACATGAAGAATTTTCCGACCGGAAAGCGCTTCTGACAAGTGCGCTCGAATCTCTGAATGATCGTGAGCGTCATATCTTTGAGGAACGGCGTCTGAAAGATGATCCTGTCACTCTTGAAGAACTTGCCCAGCAGTATGGCATTTCCCGTGAGCGCGTTCGTCAGATTGAAAGCCGTTCTTTCGAAAAAGTGCAGGCTCACATGAAAGCTGATATCGACGCCCGACGCAGCGCCGATCAGTAATCGCTGCGCTCTCTGATCCTTATCAGAGGCCAGCTTCCAAAGCCTTTGTTCACGTTGAGTGCGGGCACTGTCTCAGGGCTTTGCCCATGACGGCCACCAGAGGTCTCAGACCTCTGGAAAGGCTCTGTTGTCGTTCCGTGTTGATCTGTGATTTTTCAAAGGGTTAGCAGAATCCGGGCTCTGCCCGGACCCGGCAGGGACCGTCACGCGAAGGCGGGCTGCGCACGACGGCCCCTGCACTCCGATTGATTCATAATAAAATGGTTTCCAAAGGTCTGTGACCTTTGCTGGGTTCCATGGCAAAGCCCTGGGAAGGAGCCAGCACTTAATGACAACAGAGCTTTTGCAAACCGGCTTATTGATCAACAGATTGGGGTGAAGGGGTCCGCGACCCCTTCCGGGTGCGGGCAGAGCCCGATCTTCTGCTAGAGCGTGATGATTTTATGTTGGTCCATATCCTGAGTTGGTGAAGTAGTTGGCGCATTCGCTGGGAGTGTAGCTGCGCAGGAGTTCGCCGATGGTTGAACTGACTGCGTC
>NZ_WOSX01000080.1 GCF_011516735.1 Acetobacter fallax
ATGCCAAATCCACGCCTCCATGAACTCCTGCCATGGCACTGGAAAACCCTTCACCACAGCAATAATACCATCAAAGCCTGATTACGCCCGCGGCTCTCTCCGGATGCTTACCTTTGGGGGGAACAGAAAGTCGTTTATCGAAAAGGTGCGACCGAAAGCAGCCATTCGAGTGTTTACGCTTGTAACAGGTGTCGACCAGTTCCTGTAATTGGCTATCCAGAATTGAACGACAGACCCGATCAAAACCCGCCGCTAACACGTTTCTCTCGTTGACGGTTTTAAAACGGTAAACCTGTGGGCTGTCCAATAAAGCCCTGACTATGGAGCACTTCGTGAAAGTGCATCCTTGTAACCCTTAATCGCGCGGGCAAAGCTCTACTTTAGATGAAAAGCTGGTCGTACCGGAATGCACATCCGGTGAGGACTTCGGTCGGTTGATAGTCTCCGCTCCAACCTCGGGTTCGACCACGCTCGGAGATCAGATGCAGGTTCTTTCTGGCCCGCGACGATACCACGTATATAAGCTTCTTTGCTGTCTCGACCGGATCTGGATCGCTGAAATGTGGGACCATGCCTTCCAGCAATCCATAGGCGATCACCGCATCATACTCAGCGCCCTTGACCCCGTGGATCGTCGATACGGTGATACCTGTGCGGCCCGCGAAGACCTTCCTAAACATTGCCAGTTCCGCGATAGCCTCGGAGCCCTCCTTAACGAGCCGATCGATGCGCTTCTGCGAGCTTTCGAAAAAGGCGTCGTAATGCTCCTTGAGCAAGGCACAAGCACGGCGGTCTATGCCGAGAACGGCGCATAACTGGTCGAAGAACGCCCGGAGGAAGACCAGGCCATCGGTCTCAGGGATGGTGATGGCATTGCAGTTGCGCAACAGCGCCTTGCGGTCCAAGCCCGGAATCTCGATGCCTGCTTCGCTGAGACCGGCAATCACTTCGCCAGCCCACCGCATCCGACGCACATAGAGTTGGGGGGATGCCTCTGTCAGGATGATTCGGGCAAGCTTGTACCAGAAATTATCGACGTCGCACGCGAAAGGCACCATGCCTGGCCCGTCGAACGAATAGGCCGGAAGAGCTGCCACTAGTCGGCGCGTCATGCTCGCGAGATGGACCCACCAAGGTGCGACGATGCAGACCTCGTGCGGAGCGATACCGAGCGTTTCAACATTGAATTTGATGAGCCTTACAAGTTCATCTTCCAGCGCATCGCGGCGGGTCTTCTGGTCAAACGACACGACACTCGCATAATTCTTGTCCTTGCCGACCGCCTCGATCTTCACGGGCAACACGTTATAGTTGCAGAAATAGCTTACGATGCGGGATGACGACCGGTAATTGTCTGATAGGTTCATTTCCTTGAACGCTATCCCACACTGCCGCCCGAAATCCGCCGCCGTGATCGCGTAGCCGCCAAGCGAACCGTAGATTGCCTGATTTGGGTCTCCAACGACGAAGGCGGACGCTTGGCCTTTCGACGCCTTCAGGATCGACGCGAGGATCGCATATTGGATCTCCCGCGTGTCCTGAAATTCATCGACGAGCACGCATTCGAAGATCGACCCGAGCAGCACGCTGACTGAGGGGTTCTTATCGATAAGCTGGTATGCATAGAAAAGGATCAGTTCGAAATCGACTTGTCGATGGACGCGAAGCGTCCGCCAATAGGCCCTCAAGACTCCCTTGATCGCCTCATGCTTATCCGACTTGATGCTGGTCAGGACATAGCCGCTCGGCTTGAAATAATAACCACAGTCGAAGCTGGTGAGCTTGATGCCCTGTACCGCGCTGCACAGATCCTCAAGTATACGTTCAGTGTCATGGGTGTTGATTACGCGAAACCCATGCTTGAGCGCCGGATGATATATCCCATAGGGTTTGAGTATCCACTCTAGACAGAAGGAATGGATAGTGCCGATCCACAACTGGCCCGTGTCAACGCCGAGTTGCTCAATGCGCTCGTGGATTTCATCCGCAGCCCGGTGCGTGTAAGTAATCGCGACCACGCGCTTCTTGTCCGATTTGAGCTGCGATAGCAGGCGGGCGATCTTGTAGGTGAGTGTCCTCGTTTTCCCGCTTCCCGGGCATGCGACGAGAAAAACGCTGCCGGGATGCTCGATGGCCGCAACTTGGGCGTTGTTCAGATCCTTTCTGTCCCAGACGAACATTTCAGAAGCTCGCCAGAATCGCGTTGATACCGTCGGCCGGGAATGCCTGGAGCATCTCGGCCCGGATTTCGGCAAAGTCGATCTCGTCGCGACGGTAGCGACCGATATGTGCACGCATCGCTGCTATGTCCGTCGGCGCGTGAAGATGAGACGCAGCGAGCACCGAGAGCCGGTAGTCTAGCACACTCGCCCATGTCTGGCTCGAAACCGGGGTATGCACTTCAAAAATCGCGTCGAGGATATAATCCGGGATAACGGTCTCTGGCGTGATCATACGCCCGAGGATGAGTGCGAACCAACCCTTGCCGGCGTTACGTGCCATCGTCAGCACGCGCGTGCCGAAGAGAGCGATATCGCCGGATTCCAACTCCGCCTTCGACGTCGCTATGGTGCCTGCGTCTTTGTAGACATCGCCCAGAACCGAAACGATTGTGCTCGCGTTGCCGGTGGAGACGAAATCGACCTCAAAGGTGTGATCAGCAAAATGCGCCGTCAGCCAGCGATTGCCGTTGCACATCTGCTTGAGCGCCGCCTCGCGCCGAAGTCCTGCGCGCTGTGACGCCAACGCCTTCTTCTTCGTGGCGATCTCGTCCTTATTGTCGAGAACATGTAAGCTCCCGGCGACTGACGCCTTGCTGAATACTTCTGGTCTGGTTCAGCTATGAAGCATGAGCGATTTAAGAGATAGGGACGCGGTACTACCTGCGAGTGTCGCAGGTAGTACCGCAGAGAGGCTCCAAAGGAGCGGTAGAGAGACATGCGAGCGGGACAGGCTGGCGGGCGCCTCGCGGATCGAGATCGTTTCAGATCGCCGCCGCTGGCACGCCCCTGAATTTCGCGCGCGAGTGGTCATCGCGTCCTACGAGAACCGGCGCCCCATAAGGGAGGTGGCTGCACAGTATGGGATCCATCCAAGTCTGGTGTTTCGCTGGCGGCGAGAGGCTCGGGCCAAAGGCGGGACATCGTTCATACCTGTCATGGTGGCCCCGGTCTCCGAGCCGCAGCCATTGGAGCGTCGGAGAGAACAGGGAACGCTGTCCGGCCAAGCCGTCAGCCTGGTCTTTCCGGACGGCGTGCGGCTGGAGTTCGACACAGGGCTGTCCGCTGATCGTCTGCGTGAGATTGTGGGCGCACTGCGGTCATGATCCCGCTTCCTTCCACGCTGAGGATATGGCTGGCGGCCGGCGTGACCGATATGCGCCTGGGGATGCCCGGGCTGGCGTTGAAGGTCCAGGAAGCACTGGGTCGTGACCCTTTCGCGGGTGACGTCTATGCCTTCAGGGGCCGACGCGGCGACCTGGTGAAACTGATCTGGCACGATGGGATCGGCCTTTCCTTATATGCGAAGCGGATCGAACGCGGGCGTTTCCTGTGGCCTTCGGCAAAGGACGGAGCGATCCATCTCTCCCCGTCACAATTGACTTGTCTGCTGGAGGGTGTGGATTGGCGCAATCCGCAGAAAACATGGAGACCTGAACTGGCGGGATAATAAAAACCGCGCCAGGTCAGCATATACTGGTACCCTTTTGAGCGCCCATGTGATCAACTGCCTTCATGACGGGAGACACGGACGACATCATCGCCTTGCGCGCAGCACTTGCCGCTGCCGAGGCGCGTGCCCAGGTCGCCGAACTCCGGGCGTCTACTGCCGAAATCCGGGCCACTGATGCAGAAGCACGCGCGGCCAGCGCCGAAGCGCAGATTGCCCATCTCAAACATCTTATCGCGCGGATGCGCCAGGACCGTTTCGGCGCCTCGTCGGAACGGGGGCGCCGCCTGCTGGCCCAGCTCGAACTCGAACTGGAAGAGCTGGAGACGACACTCGCCGAGGACGCGCCCGAAAATGCGGCGGATCCCGCCGTCCGTGCGACAGCACCCAGGAGCAACCGGGGGCGCCAGCCCCTGCGTGCCGATCTGCCGCGCGAGCGGGTCGTCATCCCCGCACCGACACAGTGTCCGTGCTGTGGCAGCGATCGTCTGAGCAAACTGGGGGAGAGCGTCACCGAGACGCTGGAGGTGATGCCGCGCCAGTTCAAGGTCATCCAGACGGTGCGGGAGAAGTACACCTGCCGGGACTGCGAGAGCATCACCCAGCCACCCGCCCCCTTCCATCCGATCGCGCGCGGACGCGCCGGCCCATGGCTGCTGTCGACCATCCTGTGCGACAAGTTCCTGCAGCATCTGCCGCTGAACCGGCAGAGCGGGGCCTTTGCCCGCGAAGGGATCGATCTCGACACATCAACGCTGGCCGACTGGGTGGGAGCCTGCACCGCGACGCTGGCCCCCCTGACTACGCTGATCCGGGCGCATGTGCTGGCGGCACAACGCCTGCACGCGGACGACACCACCGTGCCTGTTCTGGCGAAAGGCCGGACAGTCACCGGACGATTGTGGAATTACGTGCGTGATGATGGTCCATTTGGTGGGCCAGCACCGCCAGCCGTCTGGTTCCGGTATTCCCGGGACCGCAAGGGCGAACATCCCACGGACCATCTCACCGGCTGGACCGGCATTGTGCAGTCAGACGCCTATGCGGGTTATAACACTCTGGCGAAACCGGGACGCCAACCCGCGCCGGTTGTCTCCGCCGGATGCTGGGCCCACGGACGCAGAGGGCTGTTCAAAATCGCCGAGAGGGACAAGGCGCCCCTCGCCATAGAGGCAGTAGGCAGGATCGACGCCATATTCCAAGCCGAGCGCACCATCAACGGTACGCCCCCAGAACATCGGCTGGCAGTCCGTCAAACAGACATAGCCCCTCTGGTCGACGATCTGTTCGACTGGATGCGGGAGTGTTGCCGGCGCATGTCGACAAAAAATCCCGTTGCCCACGCCATGAACTATTTTCTCAGACGTGCCGATACATTCACACGATTCCTCACTGACGGCCGGATCTGCCTCTCAAACAATGCAGCAGAACGCGCTCTGCGCGGCATCGCCCTGGGCAGGAAAGCCTGGTTGTTCGCCGGGTCCGATCGGGGCGGAGAACGTGCCGCCGCCATGTATTCCCTGATCGTCACCGCGCGTCTGAACGATGTCGATCCCCACGCATGGCTCGCCGATGTCCTGGCACGGATCAATGACATCCCCAATCCACGCCTCCATGAACTCCTGCCCTGGCACTGGAAAGCCCACCAGCAGGTCCACAATACCATCGCCGCCTGAATATGCCCGCGTCTCCCGCCGGATGCTTACGAGAACATCCTCAGCCGTGTCGATAAACGCGCGGTCAAGGTCCGTGATGATTGCGCAGCGCTTCCTGATGCGATCGTCATGGAAGAGTACTGCCACATTTTCGAAACCGGTGCTGCGGATGTTGATCAAGCTGATCCCCAGTTCGTCCAGACTGAGTCCGAAGACCTTCTTCACAAGGATCGGGATCAGGATCTCCTCGGCGTCGCCCTCGACCAGCATTACGCTCTTGGCGAAAAGCAGGTTACTGCGGACCGCATCAAGGTAGCGCTGGATGTTGCCGATCTGGCCGGAGTCGAGACCTGCAGACGGCTGAAAGACCTCGCATCGTCCACCCTGTCTGCCGAGGATGTTGATGTTTTCGACGTTACTCACCTCGGAAATGTGAGTTGAATGGGTCGAATAGATGACCTGCGTATCGTCATAGTTTAGCCGGTCGAATAGCGTCTTCTGGATATGAGTGTGGATGTGCGCTTCAGGCTCCTCGATCACAAGAAAGTTGGCGAAGGCCTCCTTCTGTTTCTGATATTTAAACTCGAGCAGCTTGAGCGTCAGATAGATAAGGTTAGCGCCGCCCAGGCTCAGTTCGTGGATCGCTCCCTCATATTGCTCCTCGCTCTCGCCGACGAACAGTTTGAGCGACTGGAACAGGCGATCGGCCTCGTCGGACAGGTCGGAACGGATCGAAAGCGATCGTGGTGAGTAGGTCCCACCTGCAGCATCGGTGATGGTATCACGGATATCGGTGCGAATGATGCCGACATCGGGCAGGCTCTCAATCGCGTCGTTGAGTCCTTTGACAAGTGCGCTGATCGGCTCGAAGCTCTGCGGATCAATCTCGCCACTCCGGCCTTTGAGCAAGGTAAGCAGTGGATTGGTACGGTTATTTTGGAAATCGGCGACCACATCACGCAGTGCCTGCACGAAGGTGAAACACACTTCGCGCGAGATCGAAAGCATGCCCGGGATGATGCCCCCAATAGCGGGGTTCGTTAGTTCCTGGGGGAAGTCTACCGCATCGAAGTCGCCGACCAACTGCCTATAGGTGTCGGGGTTGCAGAAATCCGCGATGCTCTTGCCGGTGAAGATCGTTTCATAGTCCGCGATAGTAATCTTCGAACGTGCCTCGGCGAGGCCGCTGACATCACCGACGGCAAGGTCGGCCATGATCCGCCGGACTGCTGCCTTTGGCCGAAATATAAGATTGTAGGTCGCCTTGCCGATCTCGCCGTCGGCGATGTTGCCGGTCCCATGCAGGAAGAGGGACTGGATCGCCTCGTCTTGGGACACCTCATCGAACTCGAGACTGATGATCACCCAGTGACCACGCCAGTCGCCAAGGCCCCGGTGGAAGTCCTTCTCGTCAAGCCGATATGCCGAGCGTAGCAACGTATCGTCAAGCAGAAGGCGCAGCGCCCGGAACAGGTTGGTTTTGCCCGACCCGTTTTCGCCGATGATCGTGTTGATGCCTTTGTGGAAGACGACATTCGCACGCTGGAAATTCCGATAATTGACCAATTGCAACCTTGAAATATGCACGAACGACTTACCCCCGTTTAAACCAGAGCCTGTTAATTCTGCCTGTCCGAGAAGCGGTTATAGGCATCCATCCGGTGCACGAGCAGGTCGACGTCGCGCAGATATATTTCTTTACGAAGGAAGCTGATCTCCGCTTCGCGGCGTGCATCGTCGACATCGATGTACCAAGCACGCGGATTTGGATTGCCATCACCATTCCAGCGGTATCCGCGCGCTTTCAGCACTTCCTTCAGATCGTAAGGTGAATTCTCTGCCCAGATCCGCCACGTAGACTGACGCGCCCGGTCGAGCAGGCTTGCCAGTGCAGTTCTGTTCGATACCGGTAGGACTGATGCGAGCAACTCGATTACGGCACGGCAATCATGCTCCGCCCGGTGTCGGTCATAAAAAAAGCCTGCGCCAGCAGCTAGGTAGTGCAGCTTTGTGCCCTCAAAACCTTCAGCTGCCCAATCGATTTCGGACATCGAACACGCCCATGGCTTGGTGGTGAATACG
>NZ_WOSX01000081.1 GCF_011516735.1 Acetobacter fallax
GAAGGATGTCGAGACAACAATCTCGTCATCCTGCGCATGGTTGATGATTGCCCATATCCGCAGAGTTCTGCGAAAAATCAATCAAACCGCTTTCTGATTCAGGCTCTAAGACCCTCTGGTCGCCCTGGAAATTGCAGGGTGAGGAATTTGTCGAAGGTAAACAGGATGCGCTGCGCCTGACCCTGGACGATCAGGACCGGGCCGGCATTGACATAGTCAGCGATGGCGAACAGACGCGCCAGCATTTCGTCACGACGTTTATCGAGCATCTCAGCGGCGTCGACTTTGAGAACCGTCAGACGGTTAAAATTCGCAACCGTTACGATGCCAGTGTCCCATCAGTTGTCGGTGCTGTGGCACGTGAGAAACCTGTCTTTGTCGAGGATGCGAAGTTTTTGCGCACGCTGACAAAGAAGCCCATCAAATGGGCGCTTCCTGGTCCCATGACCATGATCGACACGCTTTATGACGGCCATTACAAAAGCCGCGAAAAACTGGCGTGGGAATTTGCCAAAATCCTCAATCAGGAAGCGAGGGAACTGGAAGCCGCTGGCGTCGATATCATCCAGTTCGATGAACCTGCCTTCAATGTTTTCTTTGATGAGGTGAATGACTGGGGCATCGCCACTTTGGAGCGGGCTATTGAAGGGCTGAAATGCGAAACCGCCGTCCATATCTGCTATGGTTATGGTATCAAAGCCAATATCGACTGGAAAAATGCTCTTGGAGAAGAGTGGCGGCAGTATGAAGAGATTTTCCCCAAGCTCCAGAAATCCAATATCGATCTGATCTCGCTGGAATGTCAGAATTCCCGTGTTCCGATGGATCTGATCGAACTCATTCGTGGGAAAAAGGTGATGGTGGGCGCCATTGATGTGGCCACCATCACCATTGAGACGCCCGAAAAAGTCGCTGATATCCTGCGAAAAGCGCTTCAGTTTGTCGATGCCGACAAGCTTTATCCCTGCACCAACTGCGGGATGGCTCCTTTGCCACGCGACGTGGCGCGGGGCAAGCTCAATGCCCTGGGCGCGGGTGCGGAAATCGTTCGCAGAGAACTTTCGACCTGACAACCTGCCGTAGCTGGACGCCAAGAGAGGGAGAAACGCAGAGGCGACCATGTCGATGCGGTCTTCCCAGAGCAAGCAGGAGACGCTTCGTGTCGGTGGTCAAGAAAACACAGTCTCCGGACCTTTCCCTGCATGTTTCATGTAGGAGGTCGAATTTGTATTCAGATTCAGTGCACAAGAGGCCACGATTATTGGTCGGGATGATGGAAAGCTGTCCCAAAAGAATCATGTACACCATCATGATAAAATTTTATGAGAGTGAACTAAAATGATATGTTTTTATGATTATATGAATCCTGTGCATTCGCGAGGTAGACCATGGGCGTTCTGGAGCGCAGTCATCTGACAATTATTCGGGAAGTCGCGCGAGAAGGCTCTTTGACGGCTGCAGGGATGCGTCTGAACCTAACCCAGCCGGCGCTCAGTCACGCCATCCGCAAGATTGAACAGCAGCTTGGAGTAAAGATATGGCGGCGGGAGGGACGCTCCCTTGTGCTCAATCAGGCAGGCGAATGGCTGCTTGCTTTGGCGAACCGCCTGCTTCCTCAATTTGAGCTGGCGGAAAGCCGCCTTGAACAGTTCGCAAATGGCGGGCCTGGTACACTCCGCATCGGCATGGAGTGTCATCCCTGCTATCAGTGGCTTCTGAAAGTCGTCTCCCCGTATCTGGAGCGATGGCCCAAAGTTGACGTGGATGTACGGCAGAAGTTCCAGTTTGGCGGTATTGGCGCGTTGTTCAGCAATGAGATTGACATCGTGGTCACCCCTGATCCGCTTTACAAACCCGGCCTGAAATTCACACCGGTCTTCGATTATGAACTCGTTCTGGCCGTTGGCCCTGAACATCCTCTTCGGAATGAGAAGTTCGTCTTGCCGGAACAGCTTGCTGGCGAAACATTGATCACCTACCCTGTTCCGTCCGAGCGGCTGGATATCTATACGCAGTTTCTACAGCCTGCTGGTATTGGCCCACGACAGCAGAAACAGATTGAAACCACGGATATCATGCTGGTGATGGTGGCGCATGGAAGGGGCGTTGCAGCACTTCCACGCTGGCTTGTGGAAGAGTATGCCCCACGCTTTGACCTTTGCCCGGTGAAGCTTGGTAAAAAGGGCATTGCAAAGCAGATATTTCTTGGTTGCCGCGAAACCGATGAAGAGGTCCGATATCTGCAGGACTTTATCGAATTCGCTGCTTTACCTTCTTTGGTAACTTAAGTAATTTTCCAAAATTCACGCTTGGAATCTCCTCGTGTTTTTCTTTTACAATGTCCGATTTCTCGGTTTTACTTTCGACACCGGACATTCCGCTTCCCTGAAGAGTTTCGGGCGCCGTGAGGCGTACGAAAGTCGGGGAGGACCGAACCCGCGACACCGAGACTCAGTTATGGGGAATTTGCAACTGGCGCTGCCCTGAGGCGCCCCTGAGCGGGGTCACGTGACGGCATTCGTGGCGCGGCGAAGGGTTCTTCCCGCTGATTCTACACATGAAGATGACAGGATCGTCAGCGCCAGGTGCGCGCTTTCTGCCGTTTTTTCGCGTTTTACACAGACCTGTCGGTTTGCCGGAACGGGTTGGTTCCGGCAGGCATCTGGTCATGCGGTCATGTCTGCCGGTTATCATGCTGATCCTCCGGCCGGATCGGTCGTCCGTGGCGGTCCTCTGGGCTGGCACCATCGAACAAAAACCTGGATGACGACCATCTGACCACCACAGCATGGGCAGGGCTGTGGCGTAAACGGTTCGGGCTCCGGCGCTTCTGCCGCTGGCGTGGGTATGACATTCAGCAGTTCCCGCGCCCGGGCGAGACTGGCCTTGCGGTTGGAACTGGCGAGCAGGCCATAATGGCGGATGCGGTGAAACCCCCGTGGCAGGACATGCAGCATGAAGCGGCGGATGAATTCATCCGTGCCGAGCGTCATGACCTGTTGCTGGTGGGCCGTGTCCCGTCGGTAATCCTTGTAGCGGAACGTCACACCGTTTTCGTTGAACGCCAGAAGGCGGCGGTTCGAGATGGCGACGCGGTGGGTATAGCGCGACAGATAGGCCAGCACCGCTTTGGGACCGGCAAAAGGCGGCTTGGCGTAGACGACCCAGCGCCTGCTGCGCACTGGGGCCAGATGCCGCAGGAAGGCACGACGGTCTGCCAGAGAGGCAAGCTGGCCCCGGAAGACCAGCCGGTCGGTGTCGAAAAGCGCGAGAAGCCGGGTCAGGAACAGGCGGCGGAACAGCTTGCCCAGCACGCGAACGGGCAGGAGGAAGGCCGGGCGCGATGGGATCCAGCGCTGGCCATCGGGCGACAGGCCGCCGCCCGGCACGATCATATGCACATGGGGATGGTGGGTCAGCGCCGAACCCCAGCTGTGCAGCACGGCGGTGATGCCGATGCGCGCGCCCAGATGCCGGGGATCGGCGGCGATCGTCATCATCGTCTCCGAGGCGGCCTGGAACAGCAGTGCGTAGAGAACGGCCTTGTTCTGGAGCGCGATGTCGGCGATCCGCGCAGGTAGGGTGAAGACGACATGGAAATACCCAACCGGCAGCAGATCGGCCTCCCGCTCGGCCAGCCATGTCCGCGCGGCGTTCCCCTGACAGCGCGGACAATGACGGTTGCGGCAGCTGTTATAGGCGATCCGCCAATGTCCACAGTCCCCGCAGGCCGCGACATGGCCACCAAGGGCCGCGGTGCGACAGTGTTCGATCGCCGACATGACCTTGAGCTGCTGCAGGGGGAGACGGCCGGCATGGGCTGACCGCCAGGCAGGGCCGGCAGCCCGGAAGATGTCCCCCAGTTCGAGGGAGGCGGACATGACCGCCCCCGCCCGGGGATCAGCCGTCGGGCCTCGCCTGCGTTGTCGCCAGCATGCCCAGTCTGTCGAGCGGACTGATGACGGCCCGCACGGTCCGTGTCGCAACTTTTGTATAAAGGGCCGTGGTCTCCAGACGGGAATGACCCAGCAGGACCTGGATCACGCGGACATCGACACCATCCTCAAGCAGGTGCGTGGCAAAGCTGTGCCGCAGGGTATGAGGCCCCACACGTCTGGTGATCGCAGCGGCCCGCGCCGCATCGACAACCACACGATGGAGCTGCCGTGTGCTGATGGGCCTCATGGTGTCCTGCCCAGGAAACAGCCAGCCACCCGAATGCATCACGCCCTGCTGGCGTCCGGCCTTCCACCACTCCCGCAGCAGGGGCAGAAGGTCTGCCGGAAGCATGGCGTTGCGATATCGTCCCCCTTTGCCCCGTTCGACCCTGAGCAGCATGCGCTCGCTGTCGATATCACTGATCTTGAGAGCTGCGACCTCGGCCACCCGCAGGCCTGCCCCATAGGCGACCGACAGGGCGGCCTGATGTTTGAGGCATACGGTCGCGTTGAGCAGACGGGCAACCTCATCGCGGCTCAGCACGACGGGCAGGTTGCGGGGATGCGCCACCCGGACCAGCTTGCGTGCGAGGTCGGGTCGGTCGAGTGTCTGGGTGAAGAAAAAACGTAGGGCCGACACGATGGCATTCATGGTCGGTGTCGGCATGCCAGCCTCGTTCTGCGCAATCTGGAACTGGCGCACATCCTCGGCTGTTGCCGTATGGGGTGAGCGGCCCAGAAACGTGGCGAAACGGCCGACATCGCGAAGGTAATTGCGCTGCGTCTCCCGGGAGAACCGCCGCACCGCCATGTCATCAAGCAGGCGCTGGCGAAGGGGACTGATTGCAGCAATGCACAGGGACTCTGTCATCATCCGGCTCCTTCTGGTGGGAAGAAGCCAGAGTGCTTGGCCCGATCAGGACAGTTCCAAATAAAACAGATCGCTCACGCCGTGGTGACAGACCTACACACCGTACCAATCCCGCACAGCGGGTTCGTTCTTCCCCCCTTTGCAGTCATTCCAAGGGTGATAGTGGTTCAACAGCACGGGCAATTACGCCATTCGGCAGAGGCCGCTGAAGACGCAGAGCCTCTGCCACCGGTGCATCCATCCACACATCCAGTTCATCTGGCTGCGTCAGAATGACCGGCATGGCCTTCGGATGGATCGCGCCTACTTCCCGGTTCGCCTCTGTGGTCAGAAACCCGAACAGGTCATCCGTCGTTTCCCCGTCAGCCAGCTTGCGTACTGAGGTCCATCGACACCAGATCCCGGCGAAGAAAGCGAGCGGCTCTCCATCATTCCGCGCAAACCAAACTGGCCGTGATTTCCCGTCGGGCAGGCGCTCCGGTTCCGAGAAGGCGGTCAGCGGCACCAGACAGCGATGTGCCACGCCTTCCCAGCGCTTCCACCATGTCGAGGTCGGATTGCGGATATTGGTCACACCGCGATCCACCTTATGGCCTTTCAAGTAACCAGGCGGCGTCGGCATGCCCCAGCGCGCCATGACCAGTTCACGGCCGTTCTCGCCATTCCGCACGATCGGCGCCATCGTGTTCGGGTAGATCTCCGGCAGCGACTGGAGATTGCCCGTGCGATCCTCAAGGACTTTCGCAATATCCCGGATCGCCTGCGGGTTCGAGGTCATGGAATAGAGATTGCACATCGGCCCTGCTCCCTTACGACCACATGCCGCGTAATCTGGCTGCCATATCGATCCTTACGGATTTCACCGCCTCCTGCCGGGCCTGTTCCTCCGGTTTCACGACAGGCCATGACACCGCTTCGAACAAGGGCAGCATGTCCCGATCAATGAAACGTGTCCGCGCGGCATAGACATGCCGGTCGCCCCGGCTGTGCTGACCGTGCACATAGAAGCGCTGCGGCACCATGATATCGAGATTGTCCTTCGCCCTCGTCATGGCCACATAGAGCAGCCGACGTTCCTCCTCGATGTCGTCCTGTTCTCCCGTGGCTAGATCAGATGGAATGCATCCGTCGACGGCGTTCATCACGAACACGTTCTCCCATTCCTGCCCCTTGGCGGAATGAATGGTCGAGAGGATCAGATAATCCTCATCGAGCAGCGGTACGCCTGCCTGATCGGATGTCGCATCTGGCGGGTCCAGCGTCAGTTCGGTCAGGAACTTCTCTCGTGACGGATAGCCCCCGGCGATCTGCTCAAGCTGCACCAGGTCGGCCAGACGGGTGGAGGCGTCCTCATGCAGCCGCTCCAGATGCGGCTCATACCAGTATCGCATAGCTGCGATCTCGCCCGGCCAGCCGACCTGATGGCTGCTGAGAGCGGTCAGCAGGTTTACGAAACCCGCCCAGGCCTCACCACTCCGCTGTGGCGCTTTGACATCCTTCAAAGCCTCGAAGGGATGGGCACTCTCGCCCATCGTGTCCATTACGCGCCGGGCCGAGGTCGGCCCCACACCCGGCAGAAGCTGCAATATCCGGAAGCCTGCGATGCGGTCGCGCGGGTTCTGGGCAAAACGCAGCAGGGCCAGCACATCCTTCACATGCGCACTGTCGAGAAACTTCAGGCCACCGAACTTCACGAACGGGATGTTGCGCCGGGTCAGTTCCACCTCCAGCGTGCCGCTGTGGTGCGAGGCCCGGAACAACACCGCCTGCTGTTTCATTGGTGTCCCGGTCTCACGCTCTTCCAGCACCCGGTCGGCGATATAGTTTGCCTGGGCAGTATCGTCCCAGATGGTGATCAGTCGTGGTTTTTCCTCCGAAGCCCGTTCGGTCCACAGATCCTTGGTGAATCGCTCGGCTGCCTCGCTGATTACCGCGTTTGCGGCATCCAGAATGGGTTTTGTCGAGCGATAATTCCGGTCCAGCGTCACGATGCAGGCCGGGGGATCGAAGGACGTGGGAAAATCGAGGATGTTGCGCACGGTCGCGGCCCGGAAGGCATTTATGTGGAATACAATTTCACAACCTCAAAAAAGCAATTTTAAGGTTTCTTTAGGCGGGATAGATGACCTGTACCTGACGTACCCACCAGCCAGTCTCTCAGTTTTGACC
>NZ_WOSX01000082.1 GCF_011516735.1 Acetobacter fallax
ATCAGGCATTGGATAGCCCTTATCCGGCCCGGCACGTCAGTCGGCAATGCCTACCATGTCAGTTGGTCCGCTTTCGGAAGACCGGAAGTCCCGAACGGAATGTCCGGCATGTAGGCGATAGCCGACATTACAATGAAGGACGCGGGACGGAGATCGTTCCTGCGCCGCAAAGCCAGACTGGCAACTCGCACCGACCTGGTTCATTGTTTATGTAATGAATCCGTTTCGTTCGCCCGACACCGACCTCCCCCTGTCGCATGCCCTCATCCTGAAGGCTGCGCTGCTGACGATCGGCTATATTGAGGAAAACGGCCCGATCGGCCTCACGCCCACCAAGGCGCTGAAACGCTATTTTGTCGCATGGGCCGCCGAGGCCTTTGACTGGCCCGGCTATACGGTTGAATACCTCTATGCCGTCAATAAAGTCCTCAATGAACATGATTTCCCGCCGCTGGTAATCCTGCATGAGGTTCTGCTCAGCGCGAAGCTCGCACGGCATTTCAAGGGCACCCTGCGGCTGACCGACCTGGCGAGAAAGCTCAGATCGGAGCCTGCCCGGCTCTGGATGCTGTTGACGACCCATCTCCTCTTTGTCGTCGACCACAGTCCATACACCCGAAGCGATGAGCCGCTGTTCGGCAACTGGGATATCTTTCTCAACGTCATCAATATCGAGGCCCAGGTTGCCGTCACAGAAGAGCGGCTGTGTTCGGTTCTCTACGGGGGTGAAGAGGAAGATATCCGTCACCGGGATTTCAAGCTGACCGCCAGTCTTTACGTCCATGTCCTGCGTCCGCTGTGCTGGGCAGGACTGCTCAACGAGCACCGAACCGGCACTGGCCTCAACAGGCGGGATTTCTATACCAAAACACCCTTATGGACAGCCGCCCTCAGGCTCGAAACGGATCGACACCTGCGGCCAGTGACCCGTCACTGACCACCGTCGACAGCCATTCGGGCGCGACATCGTTCCCATATAAAAGGCGACTTCCGGAGACCGGAAGCCGCCAATACTGGTCAACGGACAGATGTCACTCAGCTGCAACCGCGTCGGGGCTGTCGGAGATGTCGGTCAGCCCATCTTCCCCTTCGCTCTGCCCCGACACATCCCTCGTCCGCAGTGCCTCTGGCAACCAGCCCGAACCGTCCAGAAGCCGCTCGGCAGCCTGCGCCATGTCGCCCTTCTTCAGATGGGCGATGCGGTCGGCGGCCTCGTTACCCCTCGCCTCACGCACGGCTTCGAGGATGCGCGCCTTGGTGACGCGACCGAGATAATTCTCCACCGTCGGCTGCCAGCCCACCTCGGCCAGGTCGAGCCTGAGCGCGGTGGCAAGCCGGTCTGCGCGGGTCAGCCGCTCCCTGACGCTGCGTGCCAGAGACGGACCATGGGACGATTCATGCAGCGCGTTGATCCCGAAGGACAGGCAATGCGCCAGCAGCGCGATGCGACTGGTCTCATCCAACCCGTCGAGCCACTGCCAGAGTGCGTCTTCATTTTCCGGCAGATCGTGCTTCCAGCCCTCATTGCGCTGGCGCAGCGCGTGGGCGGAAAGGCTACCCGGCATGTCGGGAGAATGGACCGGCAGCGGGATTTCCCGGACATAGGCTTCCAGGCAATCCACACCCGAGACCTGCCAGTAGAGGTCGCGAACCAGCGTGTGCAGGAATTCGGTCAGCGCGATATGCGGATTGGCCGCGAAAGCGTCGCGCAGGGCCAGTGTCCGCCACGCCGTCAGTTCGGTCAGCAGGCGGTCGGAAAGCGGCTTCAATCCGTCCTCTTCTTCTGGCTCGATCTCTTGGGATGTCATGCCTTCCGGCTCATCCCGGCCATCATCGCCTTCAATGCCATCCATTGCGTAGCCATCGCTGGCGACATCCTCCGGTTCCAGTGGCATGTCTTCTGGCCGGACGAAACCCCGCTCGACCAGCAGCGTGCCGTCGGTGTCCAGGCTGACGAAAACCCCTGCCCGCGCCATGTCCGCTGGATCGAAGGGCACCGGGCGTTCCTCCAGCGCTTCAATGGCCCGCTCGATTTCCCCCAGCCGGGTATCGATCTCTTCGGGAAATTCATCGGCCTGCGCGTATTCCGCCTCGATCGCTTCCTGCTCGCTATGCAGCGCAGTCAGACGGGCGGTTTCTTCGTCCGAAAGCGCAACAGGCGTCCCGTCAATCTCCGCGAAATCCCGTGTATGCCCCCAGGAGAAGGACAGAGCCGTTTCAACCCATTTCCAGCCTTCGGCACGGATATCTTCTGCCGCCGCATGCAGTTTTTCCATGACCAGCCGGTCAAGCAAGGTCGGATTATCCAGCCATCCGCCATCATCAGCCTCGAACAGGTCACGCATGACATGGCCACCAACGGCAAGATAGGCGTCCAGTCCGACGAAACGCACGCGGCGATCTGACGCCCGCACGGTTTTCTCCGTCAGCATGCGACGGATCAGATAGGGCTCGCGGTTGTGGCTCTGGGCAATAATCTCCCAGACCTGTTCCTGACGGGTGTGATCATCGCTGATCGAAAAGGCCATGAGCTGCTCAAGCTTCATGCCATCCTGCTCGTAGATATCGAGCAGTTTGTCGGACACAGTCATCAGACGCAGACGCTGTTTGACCACGGCTGGCACGACGAAGAACGCGGCAGCGATTTCTTCCTCGGACATGCCTTTTTCCAGCATGTCACGAAAGGCACGAAACTGGTCCAATGGGTGCAGGGCCACGCGCTGGACGTTCTCGGCCAGGGAATCATCCTCGGCGAGAATGGCCGATCCGGCCTCGCGCACGACACAGGGTACGGGGGCCGTTTTCGCCAGTTTCTTCTGCTTCACCAGCAGTTCGAGGGCGCGGAACCGGCGGCCGCCGGCCGGCACTTCGTAAGACCCTGTTTCCGTCCCCTCGCCGTCAAGCACGGGCCGGACGTTCAGGCTCTGGAGCAGCCCACGACGTTCGATGTCGCGGGCCAGTTCCTCGATCGACAGGCCGGACTTCACGCGCCGCACGTTGGACTGCGACAGCACCAGCCTGTTGAAGGGGATATCACGGGACGCATTGAGGGCGATTTTCTGGATGGCGCTCGCCATGGCGGGACACTCCGTGACGGACGGGCGGAAGCCTCTCTCCCACCCCTGAATCTGTCACGAAAACCCCACTTCCCTCTTCCTCTCTCCCGGCCCCACCAGACGCCAGATCGTATCCACGGAACCGCGTAGAGACGACTTTACGGAACGCAGGTCGGTGCCAGCCAACCCGCGAGTCGATGCACGCTGCGATAAATTGCGACTATTATAGTCGCGTAATCACCGATTTGTGATAGTGCCGACCACGATAGCCGTGCGTGTTCGTGACTATCCCGAAGCCCTCTTCGGACGATCCATCTCTTTGTTTCCGTGTGTTTTTCTGTTCACACACTGCAAATCCGCCCGCCACAGTGGGTTCAGGACGTTCCGACGATCCATGCAGAAAGGACGGGAAGATGGCACGCCAACGCGATACGATAGCGGGCAGGCTGCGGCTTGTTCTCGACGCCCCGGACGCCAACGTGACACCATTGCGCAGTGGAGCCGATCCACGGCTGGTCAGTCTGGTCCGGCTTCTGGCCCGTCAGGCTGCCCGGGATTTCGTCAACGCTGAAGTGGAGGCCGCGAGGCGACGCGATCTCCAGGATTAGGGAGATGGGATTGTGAAAGTCGCGCTGTATGCCCGCTACTCATCCGAGAACCAGCGTGACGCCTCGATTGAGGATCAGTTGCGCCTCTGCCGGCTTCACGCGGAGAAACAGGGCTGGACGATCGTCGACAGCTATACCGACCGGGCAATCTCCGGTGCCTCCCTGCTCCGCCCCGGCATTCAGGAACTGATCCAGGACGCCACGCGCGGCCGCTTCACCATCGTACTGGCCGAAGCCATGGACCGGCTGTCGCGCGATCAGGAAGATATCGCCGGCCTGTTCAAGCGGATGACCTTTTCCGGGGTGCGGATCATTACCCTCTCCGAGGGCGATGTCACCCATCTGCATATCGGCCTCAAGGGCACCATGAACGCCCTGTTCCTCAAGGATCTGGCCGAGAAGGTCCGGCGAGGCCTGCGCGGCCGGATCGAGGACGGCAAATCCGGCGGCGGCAATTCCTATGGCTATGATGTCGTGCGCCAGTTCGATGCGAAGGGCGAGCGCATCCGGGGCGACCGGACCATCAACGAGGAAGAAGCGCGCACGGTCAGGCGGATCTTCACCGATTACACGCGCGGCAAGTCGTCACGCACGATCGCCATGGAACTGAACCGTGACGGCGTTCCGGGTCCGCAGGGGCGGGAATGGGGACCATCCACCATCCATGGCAACCGGGAGCGCGGCAACGGCATCCTCAACAACGAGATGTATGTCGGGCGTCTGGTGTGGAACCGGCTACGCTACCTGAAAGATCCAGACACCGGCAAGCGCGTCTCGCGCCTCAATCCTGAATCCGAATGGGTCATCCAGGAGGTGCCGGAACTGCGGGTCGTCGCGCAGGATCTGTGGGATGCCGTAAAGGCGCGGCAGGTCGAGACGACGTTCAGCCAGCCGGAACGGGGGAACGAAGCCCTCAATGACCGGCGCCGTCCGCGCCATCTCTTTGCGGGACTGATCCGTTGCGGCTGCTGTGGCGGTGGGTACAGCATGATCTCGAAGGATCTGCTTGGCTGTTCGACGGCGCGCAACAAGGGCACCTGCGACAACCGTCTGAACATTCGCCGCGACGCATTGGAAGCATCGGTCCTCAGTGGATTACGCACGCACCTGATGGAACCGGACCTGTTCAAGGAGTTCTGCAATGAGTTCACCCGCGAGGTGAACCGACTGCGCATGGAACACGGTGCGGACCTTGTCGCCATGCGGGCAGAACTGCCCCGCATCGATCGTGAACTTGCAAAACTTCTAACCGCGCTCAAGGCTGGTGGACCAATCCAGGCAATCGTCGACGACATGAAGCGGCTGGAAGCGCGCAAGGCCGAAGTGACAGAGCGTCTGGCCAACACCGAAGAGCCGCCTCCCCTGCTCCATCCGAATATGGCCGATATCTACCAGAGGCGGATCGCGTCTCTCTACGAGAGCCTTCAGGCGGAAGAGACGAAGACCGAGGCGGCCGAACGCCTGCGCACGCTCATCTCGCAGATCACGCTCCAGCCAGCCGATGGCGAACTGGCGATCATCCTGCGCGGTGATCTGGCCGCGATCCTGCAGTTTGCCGCCCACAAGAAAAACGCCACGGTCCATCCGGACAGTGGCGTTCTTGATGCGTTCGTATCGCAAGTATCGTTGGTTGCGGGGATAGGATTTGAACCTATGACCTTCAGGTTATGAGAAAGATTTTTTAGCCTACGCTGACCAGCGCTCCTGCCGACAGAATAGCGCCAGACCGCGAAAACCCTTTGTTTTTCCTTGAAAAATGACCTCGTCGGGATACGTCATTCGTTCACCGACTACGCTCGGTTGCGCTCTCATCTGTTTCCTATGTGTTTCCTGCGGCGGAGGCGAGAATGGCCCGGCTCAACAAGAAAACCGTCACGGCGGCGACGCCCGAAGCAAAAGATTATTTCCTGTGGGATGACAGCATCCCGGCCTTTGCGGTCCGGGTCTGGCCATCGGGCCGCAAGGTCTACGTCATTCACTACCGCTCTGGCGGAAGGCTGCGGCGTTACACGATTGGCCAGCATGGTAGCCCGTGGACGGCGGATCTCGCCCGTGATGAAGCCATCAGGATCCTCGCACGGGTTCATACCGGAGAAAATCCGGCGAATAAACGGTCCGATGACCGCAAGGCCATGACTGTCGCGAGTTTCTCCAGGCGCTTTCTCGACGAATATGTCGATGTCCACCTGAAACCCAGAACACGGGGAGAATATAGGCGCTCGGTGGAACTGTTCATTGTCCCGAAATTCGGAAGCTGGCGGATGGCTGACCTTTCGCGGGCTGAAGTCGTCGAATTCCATGGCAGTTTCCGGCATATCCCCTATCAGGCCAACCGAACGCTGGGCGTTCTGTCAAAGATGTTCAGCCTTGCCGATCTATGGGGTATCCGCCAGGACGGTGTGAATCCATGCCGGGGCGTCAAACGCTACCGGGAAGAAAGACGAGAACGTTTCCTCACCCGGGAGGAGTATGCCCGCCTGGGCAACAGCCTCGACGAGGCCACCGAAGATATGCCCGAAGCGGCCCGGGCCATCCGTCTGCTAGAGGTGGTCCCCATTTTTCGGACAGGGCGATAAGCTATCATCTGGCCTGAACGAGGACGGGTTTTATGGGCAAGGTTACGCGGAAACGGTATGCGGCAGAGTTCAAGTCA
>NZ_WOSX01000083.1 GCF_011516735.1 Acetobacter fallax
CAACAGCCGCAATCGTGCGGCGGCGAAGGTCAGCAGACAGGGCTCGGGTCATACGGGCCGGCCTCCATACCGGCACATAGTATGAATCAGATTTCGACCAGTATGGGAATCTTAAAATGAACCTATTAGATCGGATTGTGCTCTAGCACAGCATGTAGAGGGAGTGGTGGATACTGGCGAGCGTTCGGTCGTCGGTCCAGCGCCGGAAGTTGAAATTCACCGTGCAGTGCGCTGGAAGCGTCTTTCGGCAGCGCCGCCCATTGGCAACCCGTAATCAGGATACACCGTAACCCGTTCACGATCTCCCGCTCATCGACGTGGCGCTTGTTGCTGCCCGGTTTGGCGGATGGAATCAACAGATCAATAAACGCCCGTTCCGCGTCCGTCAGGTCGCTCGGATAGCGCAGTTTGCTGCCATCGTAGCGACCTCGGCTCTCAATGGCCCACATTCGGCAACTCCCGCAAAGCGGTTCGCCATCATCGAATCACAAGCGATTCCAATGATTCAAGATGTTCCTGAATGGACACTCATGGCGTCCAGCACCGTCGTCTCAAAAGAGATCAGGATTTCTTTTGAACAAGTGATGGCACGCTAACAACATCACCAACTGAAATTCCCAGTTTCCCGGTTATCCCACCCTGCAGTTCAAGTGTCGCCAGAACAGGCCCATGACTGCTCAAATGAGCCAGACTTCCCGGAACCGTGTTTTCTATAATTGACTGAATATGCCGGTCAGCCCCAATAAAAATGATATCAAGTGAAGCAAGCGTGTTTTCCATCCACATGTCGCTTTGCTGCGCATACGGCCACACAAACAACATCCCACGATCCGCAGGTAGGTCCGGCCTGAACATTTCACCGACTTCCTGTTCTCGCGGCGTTTTTGCAATCTCAATAGAAAACTGATGTTTCCCATTTTTTGATTCGATGCTCAGCGGCTCCCGCATCAGTTGAGGCTGTGCCTTTACAGGAACGTCACCGAAATCAGCTGCATAAGCTGTGATACCCAGGGCGCTTCGGTATACTACTATCAGACAGCAGACAATCAGAGCGGTTCTGGAAGCAGAAGACACAAACACGATGATTGAACTCCTTGATATCGTGACCAGCGCGGGCTTACTATTATTCGGTAGCTATTTTACCGGAAGCAGGCTGTAAAAAATAAGGTCTGAATGATCCTGTCATTGCAGAAAAGGGTTATTGATCCGTTCCGCCCCCACTGTTGTAGGCGCGCCGTGACCAGGCAACACCACAACATCATCTCCTAAAGGGATAATTTTTTCGTGGATCGAATCAATCAGTTGCTTACTATCTCCGTATGGGAAATCTGTGCGGCCTACTGTTCCTCTGAACAGAGTGTCCCCGGCGAATACCACTTTATCTTTGGCATCAAAGAAAACGACGTGTCCGGGTGTGTGACCAGGGACGTGTCTTACTTCATAAACGCGATTTAGAAGAGTAAATGTTTCACCGTCACTGGTATAACAGTCCGGTTGTGCATTATGCAGGTCGTTTATCCCGAAATGAGCGGCCTGCGTCTCTACCGAATTAAGAAGAAAATCATCTTCCCTCGATGGCCCGATCAGTCTTACCGAGCCATTTCCCTGGCGTGCTTCAAGCGCATTCCGCAGAGCATTCGCGCCACCCACGTGATCCAGGTGGCCATGAGTCAGAAGAATAGCGTCCACGGTCAGATCTGCTGCTTTAATGCGGCCAAGCAATTTATCCACATCGCCACCGGGGTCGATAACGAAAGCGTGCCGGGTCGCCGGATCCCAGACAAGAGAACAATTCTGCTGGAAAGGGGTGACTGGCACCCTTTCCACCCCGAAGCGACCCGTACTACTCATTAGCATTGTCCTTATGACAAGAAGGAAGGACAGACATTCAATACTTTACAGATCAGGCTGACTTCCAGCCCGTTTCCGGAATATCAAAATGAGATGGCAGATCATGCACAGGGATATTTGTCAGATCTTTCACCAGCGTTTTGATGAGTTTCTGTTGAGCAGGCTTAGACAGGTGCTCACGAAGATCGTGCAGAACCTCTCCCGGAGCAGCAATTACGAAACCATCCAGGTTTGAGCTTTTCTGTGTAATTTCATTCATGCGGTCTGCGACCACGCGAGCAAATGCATCCTTTTTCTGCTCGCCGAGAGATGAGCCTGACGGCGTCATGCCCGGCGTCCCTTCGTGCTTAGCAGAGTTGATGGAGGCTATCTCTTCAAACCGTCCTTCCTTGTGTTTGAAAAACTTCGCCTTCTGGCCATCGACGACGACATAGGCTGTCTCACCGTCAAAACTGTTTACCATAATCATAGCCTTCCATCGGTTGGTGCTCTGATGTCTTACCCTGAGCACGGATCTCTTCTGCGGGGAGAGATGAGCCCTGTGGCTCGTTTGGGCAACCCCCCAATGCGAGAACGATGCTAGTGCCCCGCATGCGATCTGATACAGTGACTTGCATGCCTGACAGCGCGCTTCCCGGACTGCCTGCCGATCCGTTCCATTATGCTCTTTCCTGGGCTTCTGAGGGCCAGGGCGTGGTGATGGCGACCGTTGTCGGGACGTCTGGCAGCGCTCCCCGCCCTCCCGGCAGCACGATGGTGATCGGATCCGGCGGTCGTATTGAAGGCTCTGTAAGTGGTGGCTGCGTTGAAGGTGCTGTCATCACGGTGGCACGTGATATCCTTGCGGGCGCGCCGCCGGCGCTGCTTCATTACGGCGGTTCGGATGCCGGGGAATGGGCGGTGCGCCTCGCTTGTGGCGGCACTCTGACAGTCTTTGTGGAAGCGATCCGCACTGCATCGTATCCGCTCGGCACTTTTAGTGTCGAACTCCTTAAACAGGTCATTTCCGGTATGGGTCAGCGGAATGCGGTGACGCTTATCAGAGCCCTGGATGGATGCAGCCACGCTGTTGTCACGGGTGCGCAAACAGAACCGCAATCGGATTGCGTGCCGCTCGCTCTTATGAGCAAAGCAGATGAACTTGCAGAAGGTGAATGCCTGCAACAGGACGACGCGAACGGGCAATCGTGGTTCCTGCAGAGCATCCCTCCCCCTTTGCGGCTGATTGTCACCGGTGCAGTGCATATTGCGCAAACGCTGACGACCATGGCATCGGCCATCGGCTTTGAAACGATCATTGTGGACCCGCGCAGCAGTCTCGCTACACCAGAGCGATTTCGGGATGCGTCCCTTATTACTGACTGGCCGGATGAAGCGCTGGCTGCTCTGGCAATCGATTCGCGGACAGCGGTTGTCACCCTTACTCATGATTCCAAACTCGACGACCCGGCTCTTTCCGTGGCTGTTCAGAGCCCCGCTTTCTATATCGGGGCGCTGGGTTCGCGGCGGACTCATGCGGCGAGACTGAAGCGTCTGAAAAACGAGGGGCTGGCGGAACATCTTCTGAAGAAGATTCGCGGGCCTGTTGGTTTGCCCATAGGGGCTATCGGTGCGCCGGAAATAGCTGTCTCCATCCTGGCTGACATTATTGCTGTGCGGCGAGGCTCTCCGCTGGCGGTTCGGGAGGAGGACTGGTGGTCATCGGTCGGAGGCTCCGGGAGCAGCGATGCCTCGTGCAGCGTCGGGTCCGGGCGGGATTCTTTATAGCCGTGCCGGGGGTGGTTGCTGTCGTTCTTGCGGCGGGGCGGTCATCGCGGACCGGTGACCGGCACAAGCTTCTGGCAACGGATGCGTCGGGGCAGACGATGATTGCCAGGACACTAACGCAGATTACGGCAAGCAAAGTGTCCGGGATTTGTGTCGTGGTGCCGGATATCGCGGGGCTGGTGGCGCAGGCTTCCGAGCGAGTGCCGGAGCCGATGGTGGGCGTGCGATTTGCGATCCGGCAGTCGGCTGACGTATCGCAGGGGCTTTCGATGTCCCTTCGGGCGGGAATTGCGTGTGCCCGCGACTGGCAGGCAGACGGTGCTGTTATCTGTCCTGGCGATATGCCGCTGATCCGGTCTGCCATGATTGATGCTTTGGTGGACTGTCATGCTGCGACGGGTGCTGATGTTGTGGTTCCGGAGTGCGACGGGCGTATTGGCAATCCTGTTTTGTGGGATGCGCGGCGATTCGGGGTGCTAATGGCGCTGCGCGGTGACGAAGGAGCCAGAAAGCTGCTGCGGCTGCCGGATATACGACGCGCTTCTGTTGCTGCCGATGCTTCGATTTTCGTCGATTTTGATACGCCCGAAGCGCTGGATCGGTTTTCAGGGCTTTGAATTTCGGACCTGCGCTTCTCCTTCCCGGCGACGCGTGCGAGTATCCCGCCGTTTATGGCAGCGCATCTGCGCATCAGATCAGGAGATTTTCATGAGTAAAATTCTGCGGAACGAGCCGAACGCCATTCTGTCCAAAGCTGTTGAGTATCACGGCTTTATCTTCACGCAGGGCGTAGTGGCGAAAGACCTGTCGCTGGATGCCGAAGGGCAGACAAAGGACGTTCTGACGCAGCTCGACGCGATCCTTGAAGAGCATGGCACCGACAACACGCGCATTCTTCAGGCTCAGATCTGGGTGAAGGACATTGCGGACCGGGAAGCACTGAACCGCGTATGGAGCGCATGGCTTCCGACTGGTATGGCCCCTGCCCGCGCCTGTGTGCAGGCGACGCTGGCTGACCCTCGGGTGCTGGTTGAGATCATGCTGATCACGACGAAGTAAGACAGATTTATTTGTCTTTACAGGGCTCTGCCCTGCACCTCCCAAAGGTTGCGGACCTTTGGGAGCCGGTTTGTTCAATAAATCAGGGTGCAGGGAGTCGTGCTCCCTGCTGGGTGTGGGCAGGGCTCCCGATTCCGGACTGGTGATCCGGGTCATCCGGTTTTGCAGTCTTTCCGGGGCCGAGTTTTCCAGATGGGTCGGGGGTAATCTGAGGGGGTGTCACGGATTGTTTCCGGGGCCTTGTTCGGGTTGGGGTTGCTGGCTGCGTTCCATTCCCCGTGAAGCATCCGAAAATAAGACAATCGTCTGTGCAGCTATCTGTTGCTCTTGTCTGAAGATGCATTTTTATGCAGGGTACCAACGGGCTTATGACGCAGCCCGCCGCCTGCGCCGGGACTACTTCCGGTTCGGTGAATGCGTCGATCCGTATTCCGCATGTACCCTCCGGATGCGACGAACGGATGTCAGGAATGCAGGCACTGACCTCAAATCCGTTGTTCGTCACTGACGGAGACGTGACTTATGCAGGCCCCGAATCCAAAGACTATGGCTCGCATTCTCCGCGAAACGCTTGCCGGGCAACATCTGGTAATCAGCCACTCGGCTTCTCTGGAACTGGTTGCCAAACAGCTTGGCTACAGTGACTGGAATGTGTTGTCCGCCCGGCTGGGGGGCCGTACATCAAGGGCCGAGCCGGTACTTTATGAGCCCGAAGCTGCCAACAGGCTGCCGGAAGGGTGGTCTGCAAGCGGGCGCCTGGAGTTGTTCCGCTACGACCTTCTGCCAGGTGCAGGCCCCCAAAACATACCTGCCATAGTGATCGAAAGCCGGGCATCGTCCGGCTCAGCAGAAATCGCAAAGCCTGGTGATTTCCTGACAGTCATGCAGCGCATCTCTGCGGTCCGGTATCGCGGTCAGTCAGTGAGTTTCCGCGCACAGGTGAATTGTGCGGATGCGACTGGCAGCGGTCGGATATGGATTTCTGCCCGGGGGTATAATCAGAAACCCCTGACATTCGAAAATCTCGGGCTGGAGGGAGAAGATCCTGCCGGACCGATTACGGGAACGACGGCATGGACGCAGCGTAGCGTCACGATCGAGATCCCTGACGCCGCAATCCACTTAAGTTTCGGAGTTTTGTTCGGCTCCGGAACAGGAACTTTTCGGGCAGCGGATTTGTCATTTGGTCTAGCAGTCTGTCGGGTTGGGCATTTTGAGGATCACGGCGGCGAGGCTGACCCGGCTTATGCTGTTTGAAGCCGTGCCATTCTTTTGCAGTTGTATGCGAGAGCGACGAGT
>NZ_WOSX01000084.1 GCF_011516735.1 Acetobacter fallax
ATCATAAAACGGTTTGCAAAGGCGAGCCTTTGCCGGGTTCCAGGGCAGAGCCCTGCCGGGTCCTGCACCGGCCTGTCTCACACAGATCAAAGCCCAGACCCTCCGGTATTAGCTGGGCGGCGGTCCCTCTACTCTGCACGGCTAAGGACGCCATTCCCGTTCCTATTACCGCCACCAGGCGGGTCGCATGAGTGTCAGCTAAGCCAGACCAGCAGGAGACATTCGTAACAAGAGCAGGTGGGCTTCATGGTGAGATTACGCCGGCGCGGCATTCGAAACCCCGGACATCCCCGCCTCACGCCCCATGAACAGGCGGTCTGGCGGTCCTTCCGGGCGGAGATTCAGGGTGACAAGGGCGAGAACGCCGTCGCGGACGTTCTCAACCGCAGCGGGCTTCTCGTTCTCCACGATGTCATCCTGCCCGCTCAAAATGAGCGGACCACCCAGATCGACCACCTGTTTCTCAGCGCAGCCGGCATCCATGTCGTGGAAACGAAGCGCTATGGCGGCGAGCTGACCGGGCCGAAAGATGGCGCCAGCGTTTCGCCGGGGAAGACGCCGACGCGCCAGCTCGCCTGATCTACAGTCCCCTGATCCAGAACGCCGGCCATTGTCGGGCTGTGTATGCGCTGGTCCGTCTCGTGGATCCGGCGATTCAGGTTTTTAACCACGTCGTAATGGCAGGATCCGCAATCCTGTCGCCGGCACTGGCAAGCCGCACCCTCTCGCTATCGGCGCTGGAGACCCTGCTTGGCAGTCTCGGGCGCAATGATTCTCAGGGGTCGCTGGCGGAAGCATGGCGGCGCATCGAACTCGCCCGCCATGCCAGGAAGTCCCGCGATGTTCAGCCGGTCATTTCTTCTTCGAGGTAGTCGAGCAGCTCGGTCGTTTCCTCGTCGGTGAGCATCAGTCCCCGGCAGGCATCATTGTCGCGGGGGAAGTCGACAGGTTCGCCGCCGAAATCACGGTTGCCAGCGCTGATCCAGAGAACCCGATCCGGTTCATTGGGATCGTAGTCCAGACGCACTCCAAGGCCATCACCAAGATTGATGAAATCCGAGAACAGGTCATCCTCGCAACGAAGCGGCAGCGTGCCAATCTCAACGCCCACCCACCGTTTCGGGAATTTGGCACGCAGAATATCTGTGAGCTGGCGGGTGTGTGGGCGCAGATCCTTCGGATCCCGCACCGGCGTCGGTGGTTCAAGTGGCGGGAGAAAACCTGCCTCTTCGTCAGACCAGTCCTCAGGCTCAATCGCCGGCGCAGGCTTCTTCGCCATGAATCAGACGTCCTTATAACAAAACAGATACAGTTAAAGACCGAAGTCCCGGCCGGAACCAGAGGGGATGAGAGTCATCAGTTCAGCGCACGGCAATCCGATGAGACCGACCGGCTGTAAATCAGTTTTGACTGACCGCCACCAGCCAGCTCGCATCGAACCCATTTGCTTCCCGGCTGCCCGGGCAACGCCTTGCGCAGAACCACCATTTCACCATCTTCACCGGCAAGCGATACGATCTGGAAGCCATCATCGAGCAGCTGCGCCATGGACTGGCCAAGGGCTGCGAATGTTGTGGGCATCTTGCCCGCCGCACGGCCGCCTGCCGGCGTCACCGGGCTGCCGATGACGGACTGGGCCTCGGCTGGGCTGGCGGAGAAAGACGCGGCAACGAGTAGAACGGCGACGACGCCGGAAGTATAACGCAAAGGGCCATCTCCTTTTCAGAACAGCGGCAGCGGAAATCGTGACGCGGGTGGATACATCTGCCCCGCCAGAACCGGGGCCTCGGCAAACAGAACGGCGGCAAGCTCATGCACGATACGCGGCAGCGGGGTCAGCCGCGCGTAATCCATACCCTGCACAAATGACGAAATAATGGTGGCGAGCCAAGGCGCGTCGACAGGCGCCACCAGACCGAGAGGCAACGGCAGGGCGTCGAGAGGCGGGCTGATCTGGCCAGACTCTCGACCCTGCTCGAAGAGCGTCTTCACCGCCTGCCACAGATCCACACCGACCGCCCCGCACCATGCAACTGCACCGACCACAATCGGCCGCCTGGTGCGATACCGCCCGTAATGCAATCTAAACGCTGCGCCACCAGGCAGGATCCGGCCACGCGCATCGCGTGGATAATCCACCGTCGCCCACCATCCGGAGAAGCCTTCATAGGGAAGCGGCCCGGAACCCTCCCGGACAATCCAGGCAAGCCCCTCATTTCGATCCGGCGTCATGGGTGGTCTGAGCTGGACCGCTGTGCGGAAGCCCTCTTCCATCAGGATATGCTGAACCGTCAGCATCGTGTGGTCTTTACGAAACGACATGGAACGGCATGGGCGACAGGCATGAATGTCTCCTTGTTCGGGACTACCTGCGTGGCCGGGAATCATGCGACTGCCACGTGAAAGATCGGAACCATCCGTCATATGCGACCGCAAACCTCGTCCCTGATGACGGGCAGACTATTTCTGTGGCATTTCGAGGTGTCGGCCGACACCAGCGTCAATGCCGTCCGAAAGAGGATACGACACCAATATGAGCAAGGCGTTCATCGCAGCGGTTCTGCAGGACAGCATGGAAAGCACCGGCGTTGCGGCCGGTAAGGCAGCCGACGATCTGATCGAGGCGCTTGTCTCCGAGCTGGAGAAAACCGGCAGCTTTACCCTGCCCGGCTTCGGCACGTTTCGGGTGAAAGACACCCCGGCGCGCACGGCATTGAATCCCCGCACTCTGGAAACGGTCCAGGTCGAGGCCGGACGGACCGTTCGTTTCAAGGCGTCCCCCGTGCTGAAGGCGCGTGTTGCGCCACCAAAACCTGCGACCAGGACAAAGAAAGCGTCGACCAGGGCGTCAGTCAGAACATCCACGAAATCACCGGCCAAAAGCGCCGCCGCTGCGGATACGGCAGCCGCTCCCGCGGAAAAGACCCGCGCTCGGCGCACGGCCTGAGGGCGGCTTCACACAAGCGCCACCATACGGATAGCGGGTACCTGAAAGATAGCGGGTAGCGAGCGTGCGGTCGTTGCCGCGAGGCCTGCTGCCTGACGAATCAGCGACCGGCCAATACGTTTTCCGCGCATTTTCTTATCACTGGTCGCATGATGGTGGCCGACACTGATCTCCTCGCACAAGCAGGAGATCTTCTTCATGACATCTCATAACCGCCTCACCGCGCTGCTGCACAGACGCACACCAGGCGAATGCGCGGTCATCCGACGGGCTCACTCCGGCTATACCGCCGTCCGGTCAAAGCTTTCGCAGCACGGACGCATACGCCGGACAGATATGACCCCGGCATGGGGTTACGGCCTCACGCCGACTCACCCTGCGCCCAGGAGCACGATGTGATGCTGCTCCGCGCTTCCTTTCCGGCAGTCCTCATCCTCGTGGCGACGCCCGTGCCCTGCGCAACAGCCATGGCAGGCCCATCCGTCGGACCAGCGCCTCTGAACCGGCCGACGATCGATACGCCCGAGGGGCCAGTGAGCCAGCAGATGCGGGACGGAACGATGGCTTTTGTCGAGGCGTGCCGGGCCTGGACCAGGCCTCTTCCTTTACCGTCTGTGCCCCTGTCAGTGCCTCACCGTGCCCCGGCGACCACGGAGCAGTTCAACCTGTGTCAGATGGCCATGCATCCTGATCAGTTTCGTGCGGCTTTCCGGTTTTACACTATCCTCGGTGCATGGGGCCTTCTGCTCAGCATGGCCGTGGCCGCTTATCTGTTTGTTCGCCTCGGCCGTTTCGGCTGGCGCTACACAAGACAGAGAAAACTTTCCTCTTCGTCAGCCCTTTGCGGTCGCAGGACGTTCGGTCACGGTGATCAGCAAGTAAAGACTAAAAACTGAATGACGACCGCCAGCAATACGACCGACATTATACCATTGTGTCTGCAAACAGAGGTATATCCGATGACTGATGCCAAAACAGCGGATCCGATACTGCAGGAAATCGTTGGACCCGTCTTTGAGCCTGCGCGAACAGCGACACGCCGCGCGATCTCAATCGTCACGCCGCTTATGGTTGGGCAGGCTGTCCTCATTATAGCGGTATTAAACGAAGTCCCGGCTGGTACCGCGTCGGATTGTTGCTGATCTGGATGCTCTTCAATCTTGAAGCCGGTCTCGCAATCCTGACGCCGGATGCAGACAGACGATTGCGCGCCGTTGTGTGTGCACTGGTCCTGATCCCGGCGCCGTATATGCTGGCGCAATTTATATAGTTTCACTTCTCAGGCCGTGATTGCGAAAGCAGGGGCAGCTTCGTCGGAAGTAGCGAACGGTGTCCGCAGGATGACTGGAAAGGCTGACGAATCTCCTCCCTTTGGATTTAATCCGCACCCGCCGAGACAATCAAAACCTTGATTTCCTCCCCCAAGACATATACAATCTGGGATATACAATCAGGAGCCCCCCCATGCCAGTCCCTGAAACCCATCCACGGCCCCGTGAAGTCAAACTCTTCCGGAATAATCGCAGTCAGGCAGTACGCATTCCGGTCGAATTTGAACTGCCGGGAGACCGCGTGCTTATCCGCCGCGACGGTGACAGGCTGGTTCTTGAGCCCGTCAAGGCACCATCTACACTGAAGGAACTCCTCGCTGCATGGCGCACAGAACCGCCGCTGGCTCCCGAGGACGATTTTCCCGACGTTCACGATGTAGCCGCCAGACCGGAAGACATCCTGTGAGCGCCTATCTTCTCGATACCAACATCATCAGCGATCTCGTCCGCAATCCATCAGGACCTGCCGCGCAACGCATCGAACATCTCGATCCGGGAGATCTCTGCACCAGCATCATCGTGGCGGCGGAGCTGCGATACGGATGCGCCAAAAAAGGCTCCGCGAAACTCCTGGCCCGCGTCGAAAGCGTGCTGGCTTTTGTACCAATATTGCCGCTCGATATTCCGGCTGATGGCGAATACGGCGGCATTCGCGCCGAACTCGAAGCGGCAGGGCAGATAATCGGCATGAATGATCTGCTGATCGCGGCCCATGCATACACTCTCAAAGTAACTTTGGTGACGAACAACATTCGCGAGTTTAGCCGCATCAGAGGGCTGAAGGTCGAGAACTGGCTGGAGGATCTGGCATGACTGAAAACCAGACGACTGCCGATCTTGAGGCGGGCTTGCGAGCGTTCGATGACTTGAGTCGCGCTATCGGGAAGGCGGTTTCCCGGATGGACGAAATTGCAGAACGTCAGGAACAGATCATCCGGAAGCAGGCCGAGATATGGACAGCAATGGGGGGAATGGCGGAAATGGTGCTGCAAAAATAGTGCGCTTTGACCGCAATGGGGGGAGAGCGGAAGGTCGGCTATTGGACGATATAATCTGGAAAGTGGCCGTTCATGTAATCGTCGTTGGCAACACCTACGCACTTTAAATTGATCGTTTGAGTAAAGCCCGATTGGTTTCAGAATCAGACAATCTGGCGACTTCGATTCAGGTGACGGACGACTTCCATGAAGAAATGAACCCTCTATTCTCTTATGACGAAGCGGCCCTCCGGCTTTCTAATTCTTTCTCGAGAGCTTCGCAACACTCGTAGAGTTTACGGAGTTGTTCGTGCCTTGCATCGAACGTATCCTGTCTCGTTATGTCTAAGTGTCTGACCGAAAATGAGTTGAGTGATTTCAGCGGGTTATGATTCATGGGTTTGCGATAACCTGATGAGATCAAGATGGCCTGGACTGAAATCACCCGAGCGCAG
>NZ_WOSX01000085.1 GCF_011516735.1 Acetobacter fallax
CCGTGATTTTCTTGTGTCGGATGGCTGGAAACAGGAACGGCTGGCTCGTATCGTCGGACATGGCGGGTGTGGCTCGGCGTGATCGGAGAAACGGATGGCTTTGACACCCAAATTCGTAAACCCAATCAAAAGCTTAGGCGATACCCGCCGCCCAGTCTCGACCGCCCCCGTGAATAAGATGGGGTTAGCGAGGAGCCACTTCCTGTGCGCGTGTCAGAAGATGATAAGGATTCCCGTCTTCTGAAAGAAGACATACGACAGCTACTACACGAGTTTATTATGCCGGTTCAAAATGGCTACAAATATGATGAAACGGAAAGTCAGAGCTCGGAAGAGACATCCGCGCAAGCGCGTCAAATACATGAACAATAATGTGCTCAAGCAGACGATCACGTCACTCCACGGGAATTTAGTCTCGTTGGCTGTACGCCGTGACATTGAAAAATGCTAACCGGAAGAGATCAGTTGTGTCCATGAGCAAAACGGGAAAAACGTCAGAAAAAATTCCGGTTTTCTTCGATTCCGACCGACTGTGCGAGAGCGACAATTTTGCTCTTCAAGGTCTTCTCGTCGCTGCCGAAAGGAATTTTACGGCCAAGCGCCGGAGCAGGGTGCAGAAACACAGCACCATGTGCTCAGATAGCTGCGACAGGTCATTTCACGTCACGGACGACTATCTGCATCTGGAAATGATGCTTCTCGAACGGCAACATCTGCAGTTGCTGGCCTGTCAGCGTAAATCGGGGCGGCAGTTCCTGGATTTTCTCAGGCCGTTCGACCTCCAGACGCTGGATGATCTTGGCTCGGTCAGGCGGAAACTGCACGACCAGATTCACACGCAGCCGCTCACCAGTCTCGACAGGGCTCTCGAACTCCAGAACCTTTATCAGGAGCATGATCTCTGGCGGTTGCAGATGCGGATTGCCGATATCGGAACGAGACTGAAAACGGCCATGCCACGGTACGGTTTTTCAGAATATAGTGCGATCCGGGCCACCATTATTGAAGAGGGCTGCCGCTACATTGGCCGGGCGGTGCATATCGCCGCCCGTCTGTCGCTGCATCATCCCGACATACCCATATCGTGGGAGCGTTGCCTGCGCGTGTTTCAGGCTGGCCGCAGGGGGATTGATCCGTTCAGCACTGTTGATGATTATGTGATGGAGCCCTCCACCCCCTCGCGCATGCTGAGAAAAAGAAAACGGGAAGCCAGCGAGAAATGGGAAGCCAGCAAGAGAGAAAAGAATCATCTCAGCAAACGTACACTTGACGAAATGAAAAAACATCTCGGACCCGTCGCGCATATTCTTGCCGCCATGGATGTTCTGGCCTGCCGTGCCTATCTGCCGATACATCCCGCGGACGAGGTGTGGCCTCCCTACCGTCCGATATGTGAAACCGATCCTGGCTTTCTGACAGCGGGCCGGAGTTTCATGGACGATCCGCGGGATGGGGCTATGACCCGGGCGACGCTTGGTTATGCGCTGTGGTTTCAGGACTGGGGTCTGAAAAAGCCTTCCGCCCCGGACAGCCGGGCTCTGCTCGAGGATTCGGATATCGCGTGGCTGCAGAGTGATCTTTCTCTGCCAGAGGTGATCGGGCACGAACTGGATGTCATTCGGGATTACGGGTTCACTGCACGGCAGGACCCGGTCTATGGCTACGCTTATGATCCACACCTGTATGACGACCGGACAGAGGACGTTGCTGACAGGGCAGGCATCGCTGCTCCCGAGCTACCTTCCCCGGATGTCTCCCCGGTAGCAACGGACATGGGAGAAAAAGAAAAACCTGCGTACATGAAACTACCGGCTCTGATTCTTCCACCACTTCCCAAAAAAAATTCTCGATATACTCGATGGTTATGAACCGCAGCATAGCAGGCAGAAATGAATTCCTGACGCCGGCCATGCTGCGCAGGTGCCGTGTGCCCGGGGCGGCCTGAAGCCAGAATTCAGTTTTCCGTAAAGCGGTCCGACCGGACACGGGAACGGACAAATCTCTCTCCAGTCTGTTTTTCGTAGAATAAGCGCAGGAAATACGAGTGCGATGTGACCGGAACGGCAGGCCGCGCACATCATGCCGAGCCTTTTCCGTTCCGATGCCGGAAAAATGCAGCGGTTTTTGCAGTTTTTGCTCATCGTGCTTTCATTGATGCTGCTTTCAACAAAGTGCAGGTTGAGAGCAGGACGATGCAGGAAATAGTCGGTTTCCCGGACGTAATTGGCATTGGGAAGACTGCTGAATTCTTCGGATTTTCACGTGAAACAGCATACCGCCTTGCTACGTCAAGCAGGATAGTAACGATAAAAATAGGCAGATCGTGTTTTATAGTAACTGAAAGTATTCATCATCACATTCAGAGATCGATTACTTTCAGGCAGAAGACTATCGGCACTTCCGTTGTGGATACGCGCTCATGAAACGCGCGATATCGCCCGGACGGGGCGAACCAGTCCGGCATAGGCAGATCGACTCTGGCTCAGGGCGGCGGTCTGTGGCACTCTCCCACAAAGCACAGAACTGGCGGGTGCAGGACGATCTGCCGCCAGAAATCCCCGTCGACAAAGCGGAAATCGATATTCTGATGAGGTTTTGCCGTGACATCCTTGTCCCTTGTTTCGAGCCCCCTCCGGCCACTGCCGTCCCTGCGCGCGGCTCTTTATCTGCGCGTGTCAACAGGACGGCAGGCCGAGCACGACCTGTCAATCCCCGATCAGCAAAGACAGACTGAAGCCTATTGTGCTGCGAAAGGCTGGGATGTCGCCGAAGTTTTCATCGAGCCGGGAGCCTCGGCAACAGATGACAGGAGACCGGAATTTCAGAAACTGATGGAAGTGGCCTCGGAAAAACCAAGGCGGTTCGATGTTGTCGTTGTGCATTCCTTTAGCCGTTTTTTCCGGGATCATTTCGAGCTGGAGTTCAACGTCAGACGTCTTGCGAAGCAGGGGATCCGGCTGATCTCGATCACGCAGGAACTGGGGGATAATCCTTCCGCTGTGATGATGCGTCAGATCATGGCGCTGTTCGACGAATATCAGTCTCGTGAAAATGCCAAGCATACACTGCGCGCCATGAACGAGAATGCCAGGCAGGGGTTCTGGAACGGCTCCCGCCCGCCCTTCGGTTATCGGACGGCAGAAGCGGAGCGTCGCGGGCAGAAAATCAAGAAGAAGCTGGAGATCGACCCCATTCAGGCTGAGACGGTCAGGCTCATCTTCGGGCTCTACCGTGATGGAGACGGACAGTCCGGCGGGCTCGGCATCAAGGCGATCGTCAGCCATCTCAATGCAAAGGGATACCGCACACAGACGGGCTCACGGTTTTCCTGCAAATTCATTCATGACGTGCTGACGCGCGAGACCTATGCCGGCACGCATGCGTTCAACGTGATTGAAGCGAAAACAGGGCGGAAGAAAGCATCGGATGAGGTGATCACCATGGATGCCCCTGTCATTATTCCCCGTGGTGAGTTTCTGGAGGTGCAGCAGCGGCTGAAACAGAACGCACCGCGTGTGACGGCACCCCGGATCGTCAATGGTCCATGCCTGCTGACGGGGCTGGCAGTCTGCGCCACCTGCGGCGGCGGGATGACGTTGCGGACAGGGAAATACGGCCGTTATCGCTATTATACCTGCGCGACACAGGCCCGGCAGGGAAAGACGGCCTGCAAGGGGCGGAGCATCCGCATGGATCTGCTCGATACGCTGGTCATGGAGCATCTCGCCACCCGTCTGCTCACGAAAGACGGGCTTGGGGTGATACTGGAAGCGCTCCTGGCACACTATGCCGCCAATCAGAATCGTGATGCCGCCCGTCAGGAGAGTCTGCGTAACGCGTCCCGTGAAGCCGAACAGAAGTTGCAGAGAATGTATGCGGCTATCGAAAACGGCGTTGTCGATGCTACTGATCCCACGCTCAGGGGAAGACTTGATGCACTGAAGGTCCAGCGGGATGAGGCCAGCCGTCTCTGCGCGATGGCGGAAGCCCCGGCGATGGTCATACCGGTGATTACCGATGACATGATCGGACGCTTCTCTTGTGACCTGCGGGCGAAGCTGGCCGATGGTCCCGTCGCCATGCGCAAGGAATATCTCCGTGCAATCGTCGATCGCATAGAGGTCGATGACAGGGAAATCCATATTTTTGGAAGAAAAGACAGGCTGATGAACCAGCTCGTCTCAGACCGTCCTAAACTGAACCCGAAAGTTCCCAGTTTTGGACGGGAGTGGCGTCCCATAGGGGATTCGAACCCCTGTTGCCGCCGTGAGAGGGCGATAAGTAGTGGCTAAATGGCTAGGTTCTTTCGTTTAAACTGTTGATAACAGGGTATTTCATATCACTGAGTGTCACTGGATACAACTGGATATCACATCAGGGTGGGCCCAAGATGGGCCCAAAGAGTTACCGCCCTTTTGGGGTATCTAACGACATCTCTGTGAGTTGGCGCTGCTCCGTTTGAGTGTGTGAGGGAGGTGCCATCGCTCACCACCACACACATATTCCAATAGGCATGCCGACTGTTTTACGCTATAATGTGACCAGTTTAATGGTTCGGAGTCTACGATGCAGACCGTCAATCTGGTGGAGGCCAAAGCTCATCTCAGTCGCTTGGTCGATCTGGCAAAGGATGGAGAATCCGTCCGGATTCTGCGTCGCGGCAAGGTGGTCGCACAACTCGTCAAAGTCGAGCCGGTGCGTAAACGGATTGCAGTGAGTGCTCTGCGCTCACTGACCGACACCATGACGCCGCAAAAGGAGTCTGCTGCGGACGTTATCCGCGAGATGCGTGATGAGGCAAGATATTGAGCCTCTATATTGATACATCGATTCTGGTGGCGGCTCTGACCAATGAGCGGGAAACTTCCCGGATGCAGGACTGGCTTGGCGGTCAGACACCTGAAGATCTTTTCATCAGCGATTGGGTCGTGACGGAATTTTCCTCTGCGCTGTCGATCAAGCTTCGGACGGGACAGATCATCGTCACCGATCGCGCGAACAGCCTGGCCATGTTCACACGTCTATGTGCCGACAGTATCGGGGTGTTGCCAGTGACCAGTCAGAACTTCCGGACGGCGGCAAGGTTCTCGGACCAGTATGCTCTGGGGCTGCGGGCCGGAGATGCCCTTCATCTGGCGGTTTGTGCGGATCAGGGCGCGACCCTGTATACTCTGGATCGTCGCCTTGCCGAAGCAGGGCCTCAGGTTGGTCTGGCCACCATACTGCTGTGATCAATAATTCTTTGGAAAAGTAAAAACAGATGTGTGAGCAAAAAAACTTATAGTACTGATCCCTATATTTGGCAGAATAGCTGGCGGATTGCTTACACGTTCACTGCCCCGAAACTGCTTACTGCGAGTTGGGATTGATGTTGTGTGAACGTAGATTCCTTCGGACTTGGGAAATAGCCACCATCGCCTCAACTCCGATTTAAAGCGCGAAATCCTGTTTTTCATATCCAAAAATAAGACATAATTCCATCAAAACCCATCGTCTGCCGTATTCTTTCGCGCCACTTAACTTGTGCCAAATGCGGGCAAGTGTAGATTATGGCATTAAACCAAACACCCTGGCAGCCTGTCGGGTTGGGCATTTTGCGGCTGATAACGCCGAGGCTGACCCGGCTTATGCTGTTTGAAGCCGTGCCATTCTTTTGCAGTTGTATGCGAGAGCGACGAGT
>NZ_WOSX01000087.1 GCF_011516735.1 Acetobacter fallax
TAATACCGGAGGGTCTGGGCTTTGATCTGTGTGAGACAGGCCGGTGCAGGACCCGGCAGGGCTCTGCCCTGGAACCCGGCAAAGGCTCGCCTTTGCAAACCGTTTTATGATCAGCAAACCGGGGTGCAGGGGCCTGCGGTCCCTGTCGGATCCGGGCTGAGTCCGGATACTCTCAACCGCAGGTCAGTCTTCACAACCTCTGGTGTAATAGAGTTGCCTGGCCTCTTTCTGTAATATTAAGATCATTTGTATTTTTTCGATTTAATGTATTCAGATGTGATGCTTTCTTAAATTCGGAAAACCCGTTTCCGAAATGCGCAGGAAGTTTTCGTTCCGCAGATCTGATAATATTTCTCGTTTTTCCAATGGCCCTGTCAGAGCCACTCGTGGCCGCCACCCTGTCGAAACTGATAGCGAATTCGGAATGATGACATTTCAAAAAAAATCTCTTTTCTTGATGCGTATCAAATACGCGCCCGTCGCAGGGCGTTAGAACACGCGCCAATGACAGAACCATCGCAGCCCCATCTCCGTGTTTTTTTGAAGCGAAATATTTTCGTTTTGTGCGCGGGTGCGGGGATGCTGGCATTTTTCAGCCCCTCCGCCCGGGCAAACGATGACGACGATGAACTCACCGCCATCAAAGAGCAGATCCACGCTCTTGAAAGCAGGGTTGTCGCCATCGAAAAGCATCGCCACGGACAGCGGGTAACCAGTGGTAAAGGGCGCCAGAGTATCTCCGGCCTGACACGCCAGTCGTCTGCGAGCCTCAAGAAACCACTCGATCCGGCAAACGGTGACGGAGAGACCCCGGTTGAGCCACAGGCAGAGTTTTCTGCCGGAAAACCACGTGAGCCATTCTTTTATTTCGGTAGCCCGCAACAGTCCGGCGGATCGCAACAGGCTGTGGCGGATGAGAGATCATCAGTCGATCTCAGTTCCTCCAGCCCCCTGGCCATCACGCAGACATCGGTCGATCGCCTGCCACCCGTGTTCAGCATCGGCAATATTTCTGTCAGAATTGGCGGTTTTCTTGAGCTCTCAAATATCTGGCGTGACTCAAACCTGACCAGCGGCCCCGCCACGGCATGGAATAATTTCCCCTACGCAAACAGTCCCAATCACGGGCTGAGCGAAGAACGCCTCTCCGCTCAGCTTAGCCGCCTGTCCACTTTGCTTGAGGCTAATCCGACCCCGTCCACCCGTCTTCAGGCCTATATCGAGTCCGACTTCGGAGGCTCGGGGGGCTCAACAAACAGCGTGCAGATCAATGGATATGTCCCAAGACTGCGTCAGGGATATTTCACCTTCACGCAAAAAGACTGGGGCTTCCATCTTCTCATGGGGCAGGCCTGGAGCCTCGCGACTGGTTATGCAAAAGGCGTGTTGCCCAGAAATGAGCAGCTGCCCGCCGTCACCGATAACAACCAGATCCCTGGCATCACGTTCACCCGTGTCCCCCAGATCCGGATCGGTAAGGACTGGGGGCAGAAATACTGGCTCGCCCTCTCCATCGAAGACCCGCAGGCAACCGTGGCCTATTCCTCCACCGTCGCCTCGGGTGACAGACTGCCCGCAGTGGGAAGCAATACCGTCGGACCGCGCGTCTATTACGAAAACGCCGGCGGCGCCCTCCTCAATCCCGACACCCAGTACACTGATAACCCGGTGCCGGATATCATTCTGAAAAGCGCGGTCGATACGTCAGTGGGCCATTACGAAGTTTTCGGGCTGGCGCGCTGGTTCCGCTCGGTCATCCAGTCCCCCGGTGCGGCCCGCACACATAAGGACACACAGTTCGGCGGAGGCGTCGGCGGCGGTATGACCGTGCCGCTCGGCACGCCAAAACTCCAGCTGACCGGCAACGTCATTGCTGGCGAAGGGATTGGTCGTTACGGACCCACTCTCCTGCCGGACACAACATTCAACAGTCGCGGACAGCTTACCCCTGTCCCGGAACTGCGCGGTGCGCTGGGTCTGATCGGACACCCCGACAAATCGGTCCTGCTTTATCTGTACGGTGGTGTCGAAACGGCAGGACGCCGGCGATACACCGCCGCCAACGGAAGCCAGTATGGATACGGGATCACCGACCAGAATCTCAGCGGCTGCGACATCGAATTCGGAACCTGCAACGCGCAGACCCGGACACTCGCCTCGTTTACGACCGGTGGGTGGTGGCACTTCCTTGACGGCCAGTATGGCAGCGTCATGGCAGGTGTTCAGTATACTTATATCCGGAAATTTGCCTTTCGCGGCAATGATGGCATGGGCAACAGTGTCTACCCGACCACCACGGGTAACACGGTCTATGTCACGTTCCGATATCTTCCTTTCCAGTAATGGAAAATCAGAATTAAAACCGGAGAGACAGGTATGACCTACACAGTTGGCACTTACCTCGCAGAACGTTTCGCGCAGATCGGGTTGAAACATCACTTCGCCGTAGCCGGTGACTACAATCTCGTCCTGCTCGATCAGCTTCTGAAAAATAAAGGTTGCGAACAGGTTTACTGCTCGAACGAACTGAACTGCGGCTTCTCCGCCGAAGGTTACGCCCGCGCCAACGGCGCCGCGGCGGCCGTCGTTACCTTCAGTGTCGGCGCGCTCTCGGCTCTGAACGCCATTGGGGGCGCCTATGCCGAAAACCTGCCTGTCATCCTCGTCTCCGGCGCACCAAACTCCAACGATCACGGCAGCGGCCATATCCTCCACCACACCATCGGCAGCACCGATTACGGCTACCAGCTCCGTATCGCAAAGGAGCTGACCTGTGCCGCCGTGTCCATCATCTCCGCGGAAGACGCACCGGAGAAAATCGATTACGCGATCCGCACTGCCCTGCGTGAGAAAAAGCCCGCCTATATCGAAATCGCCTGCAATGTTTCCGGGCAGCCCTGCCGCGCTCCTGGCCCGATCAGCAGCGTCATCAATGAACCGGCTTCCGACGCTGACACACTGACCGCCGCCGTCAAAGCTGTCTCCGACTTCATTGAAAGCAGGGAAAAGCCCGTCATCCTCATCGGCAGCAAACTGCGCGCCGCCGGAGCCGAAGACGCCGCAATCCGTCTGGCCGACGCCCTTGGTTCCTGTGTCGCGACAATGGGCGCCGCCAAAAGCTTCTTCCCCGAAGATCACGCAAACTATATCGGCACATTCTGGGGTGATGCCAGCTCGCCGAAGGTTAATGACATCTTCAACTGGTCAGACAGCGTTCTGGCTCTCGGCTGTATCTTCAATGATTACTCGACCGAAGGCTGGACCGCATGGCCAAAAGGTGCCGGCGTCGTCAACGCTGATAAAGAAACGACAACGGTTGGCGATCAGTCCTTCAATAATATCCACCTGCGCGATCTTATCGACGGTGTCGCAAAGCACTTCGCCGGCAAAGCGAAAAAAGACGCGACCATGATCGAATACCGCCGTGTCGGTGGCGGCGTGACGGAAACAGCGCCTGAAGCCGGCAAAAAAGACAGCAAACTCACCCGCGAGCACATCCAGCGCGCGCTGCAGTCCATCGTCACAGCTGACACCACTATCTTCGGCGAAACCGGAGACTCCTGGTTCAACGTCAACCGCACGAAACTTCCCCGTGGCGCGCGCGTGGAATACGAAATGCAGTGGGGCCACATCGGCTGGTCGGTGCCCTCCATGTTCGGATACGCCGTCGGAGCGCCGGAACGCCGCAATATCCTGATGGTCGGTGATGGTTCTTTCCAGCTCACCGCTCAGGAAGTCGGCCAGATGACCCGCCGCAAATTACCGGTCATCATCTTCCTCATCAACAATGGCGGCTACACAATCGAAGTGGAAATTCACGACGGGCCATACAACAACATCAAAAACTGGAACTACGGCGCCGTCATCGAAGGCTTCAACGCCGAAGACGGTAAAGGCAAAGGCCTCCGTGCGACAACATTCGGAGAACTGGATGACGCCGTGAAAACCGCACTGGCGCACAGAGACGGCCCGACCCTGATCGAATGCGTTATCCCGCGTGATGACTGCACGAGCGAACTCATCTCCTGGGGACGGCACGTCGCCACGGCCAACGCCCGCCCGCCCGCGAAATAAGCAACGCTCTTCGCCGCAGACAGGCGACCTTCGGGTCGCCTGTTTTGTCTGAACGCCAAACCCGATTTCCGGAACCCCCATGACCGCCACTCCGCCCCCGGCGACAGCATCGCCCGCAGCTTCCGCCACGCCCGCTCCGCAGCCGCAGAAACTTCAGCCCCTCTACGTGCTGGCCTGGTTTCTCTGCGCCCTGTTCTATTTCTATCAATACGCGATCCGCTCTGCCCCCGGCATCATGCAGAATGAGCTGACAGCGGCCTGGGGTAACAGCCATCTCGGGCTGATGATCGCGTCCTACTACATCGTCTACGCCCTCATGGCCCTCGTCGTCGGCGTCCTGCTCGACCGCTACGGCGCCCATGCCATCCTTCCGGGCTTCATCGCCGTCACCGGCGTCGGATGCCTCATCTTCGCTCAGGGCAGCGCTCCCGCCGGCGTCGGCGGCTACATCATCCAGGCCATCGGAGCCATCTGCGCCTTCGTCGGTGCCTCCTACGTCGCCGCCCGATACCTCCCGGCCCGAACGCTGGCTCTCTTCGTCGGCCTTACACAGTGCCTCGGCATGGCAGGCGCCGCTTTCGGCTCCAAACCAACCCGCATGCTCATCGATCCGCAGGGAAGCTGGCACGTCTCATGGCCACATATCTGGCTTGGTTTCGGCGTTATCGGCCTGATCCTCGCCGCTGCCGTCTGGGTCATCATGCCGCGCGATTCAGGGGACAGCACCCGGCATCACGGTGACCTTACCGCCGCCAATCTTCTCAGTCCGTTCAAAATCATCTTCTCCAACCCCCAGAGCTGGTGTGCCGGACTCATCGGCGGCCTTCTCTTCGTGCCCACAACAATCGGCGCACTCGGCTGGGGCGCTTCCATGCTGAGTGTCGGCGAACACACCACCATGGGCTTCGCCGCTTCCGATGTCTCCATGGTCCCCATTGGCTGGGTCATCGGATGCCCGCTGCTGGGATGGATCTCCGATAAGATCGGAAGACGTAAACCGGTTCTGTTCGGAGGCGCCGTCGTGCTGCTGGCAGCATCGCTCTGCGCCCTCTACGTGCCCGTCGGCATCATGCCAAAATATGTGGTCGCCCTCGTCATGGGCATCGCCTCCGGCGCCGCCATGATCCCGTTCTCCTCCATGAAAGAGGTCAACCCGCCCCAGGTCAAAGGCACCGCCGCCGGCGTCATGAATTTCCTCGTGTTCGGTACAACCGGCATCATGTCTCCCCTCGTTTCTGCTCTCATGGGCAAAGGCGAGGTGCTGAGCATGGCAGAATACCGGCACGCCTTCATGCCGCTCATCATTGGCATCGTCATTGCCATCGGCCTGTCCTTCTTCCTGCGCGAAACAGGCTGGGCTGCCCGAAAAGCGTAAACCGAACCGCGTATACCCGGAGAGGGGACGGCACTCCTCTCTGCCCGTTCGATACCTTCATAAATTGCAGTGCTGTTCACACGTCCTGTCAAAGGCTGTGAAGAGTGCGCCGTGAAGG
>NZ_WOSX01000088.1 GCF_011516735.1 Acetobacter fallax
TTGCTGCTCGCACGGCGTGCGTGGTCGTGGCGCTGCCATGACGTATCTGTCCCATAATGCTTCCTTCCACTCACGTGAAAATATCACACCACCAAACCCCGGGACTAAACACCTAGGACACCAAGATCGCTCAGACGGGCAAGCCGTTCATCAATGTCAAAAAATCCTGGCTGCTTCATTCCGCCATCTCCCCCCATCAAGGCATGAGAGATGGAATCACAGAGACATACTCAAAACCAGAGGGTTTTTCGAACCCTCAACATGCTCGCATATCCTCATCAAATCTGTCCACACTGCTTGGACAGAGCTCAAAATCAGCATGCCTGCGCCGAGCAGAAGACAGCGCTGGTGACACTGGACAGCTATCAAGTCACAGCATTACCTTGACCGGAAGCTATTTGGAAATTACATCCAGTTGCAATGTCCGAATGATATTATTAGTAGCTTTAGGTGGTAGATACGGTGCTTGTTGCAAACGGATCAAGGCTAGAACGAGATCAGCTCGTATTAGTGACGGGTGGGCACGGACTGCTTGGCAAGACGTTGCAATCCGAACTTCGAGCGCAGGGTTTCGAGAATATTATCGCGCCTAAGCGTAATGAGTTGGACTACCTAGATCTTGAAGCGACGCGTGCATTTTTCTCAGAACATCGTCCTCATGTGGTTTTTCATCTTGCTTCTGTTGTCTTTGGCTTGCTCGGTAATATGGAAAACCAAGTTCGAGCTATTGCTGACAGCACAATCATTAATCATAATGTTTTCCTCACCTCAGCTGAGATGGGTGTAAAGAAAATATTCTTCGCGGGTAGCGTTGCGTCATATCCATTTCCTTATACGTCTCTTCCGTTGCGCGAGGATATGTTATGGCAAGGTGTTCCGCATGCCGGTGAGTTTGGTTATGCTCACGCCAAACGACATGCTCTGGCCTATCTCGAGCTGCTTCGCGACAATACTGGTCTCGATTTTTTCTACGGCATTTTGACCAATTTATATGGTCCCAATGATCGTTTTGATGATGCGCATGGTCATGTCATTCCATCACTGATCAGAAAAATGCATCGTGCCATTCATGATGGAGACCCATTCAAAGTTTGGGGAAGTGGTGTTGCGAAGCGTGATTTCATGCATGCCCGTGATGCTGCTGCCGCGATCATCGCTGGCATGGACCAACTCTCTGGTGTCGCCAATATTAGTAGCGGCGAATCAGTCACGATCAGAAACGTGGTCGAAGCTCTTGTGAAGGCGGCACATTATAAAGAGGAAATCATCTGGGAAGTCGATAAGCCCGTAGGTGTCCCAGATCGGTCCGTATCGAATGAAATACTTCGTGAGATTGGTTTCCGATGCTCCTACGGCCTTGATGAGGGTATCAGGGAAACATGGGAGTGGTTTGAAAACCACATTCTTTCAGCTCGATTGTGAGATCATCCTGATTGCCTATAGTAATAACAAGGTAGGATGGTGACCTCCATATATCTGGCATCGTTAGATGCCAGATATATGGAGGTCGTTTCTCACTTGGTGAGCTTCGAAAATTTTGTCGTCGGATGCTTCTTAAAAGAAGTCATTGCAAGGGTTGCATAGACGTTTTGGAAGAGCTGAGAATCTTATTCTCATAGAGAACAACGTATAATAGTGGTCAAAGAAATGAAACATCGTTCAGATTATCCTTGCTCTCAGAACGATGTTTCTGATGCGAATTCAAGTAAAAATTTCACGTTTGCAGTTGTTTTGACGTGGCCAGACATAAAAAACGCCGAGTACGAGGTTGTACAACGTATTAGACGAGCATCAGAAAATATAGGTGTCAATTTATTTATTTTAAATAATGATGGGTATAAATTGTGGTCGACAATAGGAGGGAAGCTGACGGGGAATGAGCGAATAACGCCTTGTGAGTGCAGTTTTGTTATATCTTTGCACTTTGAGTCACCACGGCTATACGATATTTTTAGTTACACAGCACTATGGAACCCGCCCGAATTTTATTCGGGACCCGGTTATTCCCGGACAATACAACAGATGGCAAGTCACTGCGACGTGCTATCGTGCCATTCTGACATAGCAGATTCCCATGCACTGAATGTTTTTGAAGGTCTTGGTCGTAACCTTCAGAAACCGTTGCCAACGTTGTTTCACAGCGTTCCAGAACCTTGCTTCGCGCCGAATATAACAGAGAAATCCAAGCTTTTTTATATTGGGATAAACTGGGAACGTATTAATGGCGAGAAGGGGCGATATCATGATCTTCTTGCGCTTCTTGATAAAGAAAACCTCATTCAGATCTATGGTCCCAAGACGTTTCTCGGGGTGGAGCCTTGGGCAGGCTTTATTAGTTATTCCGGAGAGTTGCCATTTGATGGAAAAAGCGTCGTCAAAAGTATTAACGCATCAGGAATTTGTTTGGTTCTGTCTTCGGGAGCGCACCAAAAATCCGGCATTATGAGCAACAGACTTTTCGAGGGTCTCGCTGCTGGGGCCGTTATTATTGCAAATAGAAATCCGTTTATTATGAAATATTTTTCTGATTGCGTTTATTGCGTGGATGACAGTCTGAATTCCGCTGCCTTTGCCTCGACCATTCGTGATGTGGTTTTACACATCAGGGCAAATGTTGAAGAGGCACGGGATATGGCGATACGTGCCCAAAAGCGATTCTTAGAGTCATTTACCCTTGAGAAGGGCCTGACGGATATCATTCAGAGACATCCGGAGCGGGTTGCAGCCTTCATCGAGCGTACTGCTGGCCATGATATTAAAACCATAACAGTCATTGTAGAATACGCGGGCCTTGATATCGACGTTCTTCTGTCGATGCTGGAAAATGCTACCCGGCAGGTGCGCGTACATGTGGATCTGCTGATTGTCTGCGATTCCCGGATTCGAGAGACTTACGAAGACAATATCCTCGAAATACTGCATGGAAAAATTGCATCGGTCAGATACTATGATGACAATTTTTGTTCAGTTGACGACGAACTTGATGTGCTGCCGGTACGAGTCAAAGGAACTGGGGAACAGATAATCGCCGCACTACGCGACATCAAGACGGACTATTTCTGTTTCATGCAGGCTGATGATTTCTGGTTCAGCGATCATCTCTCGTCTCTGGCCTTTGCCTTATCTAAGGTACCAAAATCCAGTTTCAGTTGCTCCGGACGGATTGGGGAGATTAAGGGTAATGGAGAAAATCTGATACGACATGTCGAAGAACTGACTCTTTCCAATATCTGGTCGCTCGCAGATGGATTTTTCAATAGAAATGTAGGTCGTTTCTTATATGATAGATCCTTGCTTGCTGATCTGCCGACCGAACTATTTGCGATACTGGATGGGTTCCATTACCGTTGGTTCAATACGAAGGGGTTGCTGGACGGTAATCTGATCCAGACAAACTACGCTACTTATGTAGATCTTCGTTGGCGAATTGATACCCTTCCGAAGCCATTCTATGATGAGCAGGAGCAGAGCGCATTCCTGCGAGATGCCCTGCGCGGAAATCCGCAATGGATCAAATTGTCTGCCATATTGCAGCAAGGTCAGGTCTCAGGTGCTGAGACGGTGGCCGATAGAGGTCGTGAAGCTGTTTGCATTCGTCTGGATCATATGTATTCGCTCAATGCAGGTGGGGATGGATTGGATCTGCTCCGAGACGGATTTTCGCATCCAGAACATGAGTTTATCTGGATCGACGGCAAGAGGGGTAGTTTCACGTTTATCGTTCCCTCCGATAAGGAGGCACTGGACATTGCGCTAGTTATGGGGGGCCGCAATCGTGAAACGGACAATGCGCTACAGGAGTGCACATTGTTCGTAAATGATCAAAAAATCGAAACCTTTACGGTCAAAGAGGAGCTGGCGCTGTATAGTGTTCGTTTGCCATCTATCGAGAGTGGAGCGGCAAGGTTCAGCCTTGAACTGGATCATGCCGAACCTGTTACCTCCACTCAGGGCGCCATTCTGGATCCACGGAAACTTGGCTTGAGATTGGCAAAGATAGGTGTGATGAAAGCTGGCGCCGGACAAGAGATCGTGTCTGCGGTCAAGCCGAGAACAGATGCTGTTACAGCTTCGAAAAGTCTGATCAGACGCCTGTTGAAACGCTCTTCACGCCCCTAGAGTATCCGTGGTGATCAAGCAGATTTTTGCGCCCACAGCCGGTCATCGCGGAGCAATGTGTTGGCAAGACGACGAGCTTAGCGTGTTTTCCGGCCGTGGTGAGGCGGTCCGTAGACGCGCTTGAGGTCCGGGTTGAAGCGCATGGCGACAAGCGCCGGCATATAGAGCGCCTGGCGGAGCACGGCGCGGCCACTGCGAACGGCGCTCCTGCCGGACCATTTGCCGGATTGCTGCGTCATGGGTGCGAGGCCGGCAAGTGCCGCGGCTTGGCTCTCCTCCATGGAGGCCGAGTTCGGGCATGTTGGCCAGCAGGGCGTAAACCGTGATGGCACCTAAGCCGGGGATACTCGCCAGCACCTGCAGTCGGCGCGACAGGTCGACATCGCTGGCGATCAGCGCCTCGATGGCCGCGTCCATGGGAATGAGTTGGGCTGCGATCTGACGCAGACCTTCGGTCGCGAGACGTGCCTCGAGCATCCGGTGTAGGGGCCCGGGATCACCGATCCAGCGAAGCAAGATCGAATGGCCCTTGCTGGCTCGGCCCGACAAGGCCTGCGTTATCCCGACCCGTCCCCTTCCCGCTGCATGTGGGGTAGCCACCCCACATGCAGCGGTCCTTCGTCGCACACGGCGACATGGAACGCATAAGACAAGGGTGTTATGTAATTTCTGTCGTGAGTGTTGCAGAACAGATGGATGAATACTGTTCGCAAACCGTATTCGTCTGATCTGACTAATGAGGAATGGGAGCGTATAGCGCCCCCAGATGCCGCCTTCGCGTCGACGTGGAAGCGGACAACAGACTTCTCTGATATCATCAGTGCGCTGCACTATCTTATTCGTTCAGGCTGCGGCAGGGAGATGCTGCCGGTTCATTTTGTCCCATGGCAGACGGTTTGCTGGTGGTTTCGCAGGCACTGGCCATGGGTGAAGCACTGCTCGTCGATGGTGCTTATGACCGACTCAAACTTATAGACAAGGCGGCCTATCTCGATTTTGTTCTTGAGATAATCCATCATCGCGACGGTGCGAAAGGTTTCGAGTTACTGCCATCGCAGATGGGTTGTGGAACGAACATTCGTCTGGATGACGAGATGGCGACGTCTCATGCGCGATTGCGAGCATCGCATTGACGTGTCACAAACCATGATTCTCATCGTCATGGGGGCAATCTCATGCGCAGAAACGCCCATCGGTGAATTCCCAAAGAGGTTCTTAGTGTCTGACCGAAAATGAGTTGAGTGATTTCAGCGGGTTATGATTCATGGGTTTGCGATAACCTGATGAGATCAAGATGGCCTGGACTGAAATCACCCGAGCGCAG
>NZ_WOSX01000089.1 GCF_011516735.1 Acetobacter fallax
ACCCCGGACCAGATGGCCAACAGCAACGCCGTCAGAAGGGCGGCATAACAACAACCGGGTATAGCTTATCAAGCCCGCAAAACTGTCCGAACGGACGGGACCACCTCAATCAGCCAGCGGGTCCTCAAGTCGAGCTTCAAGATCAACCTTTCCCAAAAGACCGGGCCGAAGGGAAAGCCCGTTTTCTGCATCGACGCGGAGCCCGAGACCTTCTTTGTAATCAAGCAACTCCAGCGTAACATCCATCGCATCTACGGTGTTAAACAGGCGAACCGTCACGACCTAGTCTGCCAGCTTCGCGATATGCTCGACAGCAAGTTTCCTTTCGAACTGGTCCGCACTGACATCTCGTCATTTTATGAGGGCATCGACCGCAAGCGCCTAGTCGAGAAGCTGGAGCGAGACCAGCTATTGAGCCCCACGTCAAAGAAATACATCAAGCAGGTGTTGGACTCATACGGTTTGATTTCTGGCACGCCGACCGGCGTTCCCCGTGGGGTGGGCATTAGCGCATACATGGCTGAGCTGTATCTGAGGCCAGTGGACAAGGCGATCCGTGCGATCCCCGGCTTGGTTCTGTATTGTCGGTTTGTCGATGACATCATGGCCGTGTTTGCGCGACCGTCCGCTGGCAAAAACCTTGGCTCGTTCAAGGAACTGATCATCACGATCTTCGGTGACAACGGGCTTACGCACAACGCGACAAAAACCTCGGAATTCACGCTGGCCAACACCGATCCGAAAAAATTCGAGTACCTAGGTTATCGCTTTCACCTTAAACCGGGCCAGTGCGAAATCAGCCCGAGCGCGGCTAAGAGCCCGATCCGAAAGTTTTTCAAGCTTGATAATGCCTTGCTGTCCGTCGTGTGAGCATGCGGATCGAGGCGATCAATGTCCATGCGGTTGAGGAAGCAATGGACTTTTCCCAATCTTTGGCGAGCCGCCTGCACCGTCCCAGCCAGGCGAATGTCCGTTCAACCACCCAGCGGCGCGGCAGGATCTGAAAGCCCTTCGCCGTATCGGGCCGCCTGATGATTTCGATCGTCCATTTTCCCATGGAGGCGAGCGCGGATCGCAATTTCTCGCCAGCATAGCCGCCATCAGCGAAGATGTGACGCAGCCAGGGAAAGCGCCTGCGTATTGCCGCCAGAACATCAACCGCCCCATCACGGTCCTGGATGTCGGCGGCATGAACGAGGAGAAAGATCAGGAAGCTGCAGGTATCAGTCACGATATGGCGCTTGCGGCCCTTGACCTTCCTGCCCGCGTCATAGCCCGAAAGCCCGCCGCTTTCCGTAGTTTTCACCGACTGGCTGTCAATCACGCCCGCGCTCGGGGAGGCTTCACGCCCCTCGATCTCGCGCAGGGTCATGACCAGCACCGTATTCATGACCTCGAACAACCCGGTATCACGCCAGGCGTAAAAATAGCGCCTGACGGTCGAGACCGGCGGGAAGCATTTCGGCAGCAGGCGCCACGCGCACCCGGCCGAGGCTATGTAGAGCATCGCGTTGACCACCTCGCGCATATCAGTCGTGCGAGGGCGACCGCCCCGTTTCGCAGGGGGCACAAATGGCACGATCAAAGCCCATTCCCCGTCCATCATATCCGATGGATATCGCAGTCCTTCCCGGCTATGTTCACGTCGGGCAATACCAGTCCATGTCACCATTCACTCCATCTCTTCGTAAAGACGGATGAATCACAACAGGCTGGTATTGTTCAAAAACTTTCGGATCGGGCTCTAAGATAGCGAAATATCGCGCGCGAATGAATGCTGCGTTCGCGGACTATTGGCGTGAGAAGCCGGTCAACCCGAGAGGTGCATTTAGAAAGCTGGTCGGGCGCATAAAATTCCTCACGGGCAACACCCGCCTTTCCAACAGTAAGTCACGCGCAGTTACAGGTATATACTACAACAACTCGATTGCGACCGACCTGTCGAGCTTCGAAATCCTTGATAAGCGGCTCAAGACCCGCATCGCCGAACTCAAGCGGACCAGCCTGCAAAAGCAGCTGAAAAAGCTCAAATTCACCACGGGCTTCCAACAACGCCGGTACCATAATTTCAGTACGAAAGAGCTGCAGATGATCGTGAGGGCGTGGAAACATGGTTAAGCGCCGCGTCTCGCTCACCCACCGAAAGCAAAGGTCTGTCCTTACGGACATGCTGCCGTTCGAGGTGCCTCCGACATTCTCCAATCGTGGCTATTATCGTTTCTTGAGGGACAACAGCGTTGAGATCGAAAAAGGCGAATTACGTTGGATTTGCGAGACGACCGATCTCGATCACACGATGCGGCTACTGTTCGGGATCAAGGCCACGACTGTGATTGCGGCCGAGGTTGTAACTGAATGGGGCAAGCAGAAAACGCGCCGCTCCGTATCCATCGGCAAATGCCAGATGACGACCATCCCGTTCAATTTCCGTGTCTCACATAACCTTGATGGACGCACGCTGAGCGTCGTCCACCCGCGCAATCAGGTCGCTGTCGCAAGCTTCTACGCAACGCACAGCGCGTTGATCATATACCACACGTCTGTTAGCGAGTTCTCGATCCGCCGTCCGGTGTCGGTGTCGCGCTACGCTTACTTCAAGGACAAGCTCCATGAAGAGCGTCTCGATGCCGTTGCGGGGCTGGAGGAGGACGACCGGGAGTACGAACAACTCGGCTCCTATTTCGTTTACCGGAAATACCGGAACATCCATCGCTTCTTTGAGTCGTATAAATATCATCGCAGCGAGAAAAAATACGATGCGATGGTCCAGATCGATGTGAGCAAGTGCTTTGACAGCATCTACACTCACTCGCTGCCTTGGGCTGTTCTGGGCAAGGATCAGACAAAATTCAGTCTGGAGGAATCGAAGGGAACCTTTGGGGGCAGATTCGATGTCCTTATGCAAAATCTGAATCACAAAGAGACTAACGGCATCGTCATCGGTCCAGAGTTTTCCCGAATTTTCGCCGAGATCATTTTACAGTCAGTTGATGCAGAACTGATCACGCAACTGGCCGAGAGAGCAAATTTGATCCACAAGATCGATTACGAAATTTTCCGATATGTGGATGACTTCTTCGTTTTCTACAATGAAGATTCGGCGCAATTAAAGATATTCGAAACACTCCAAGAAATTCTCAGATCCAAAAAATTAAGCATCAATACGGCTAAAATCAAGCATTATCAGAAGCCAATTATCACCGAAATTACAATCGCCAAAGAACGTATATCGACCCTTCTGAATGACGAGATCGATCCGGTCTGTGAGAAGGAGCCGCTGGACGCTCTCTCCGAGCCACCAAAGCAAAAGTTGGTCTGCGCCATAAACGCGAACCGTCTGATTACCCGGTACAAGGCTGCCATCAAGGAGGCGGGCGTCAACTATGGTGATCTACTGAACTACACCTTCGCCATAGCCGAGAATAAAATCGAGAAGCTCTTCAAAGCATATGTGGCGAGTGACAAATCAGATCGCGATCGTAAGTGCCTCTCCAGTGCCCTGCTCGCGATCGTGGAGTTCGCTTTTTTCGCTTACTCGGCGAGCCCGAAGGTCAATCACACAATCCGCCTCTGTAGAATGATCACAACCTCTGTGGGCTTCTTACAGGCGCAGGGCCTACCATACGAGCTTAAACACCTGCTCTTTAAGTATGTACACGATAACGTGATGCAACAACTCGAAAAAAACACAATGAGCGTCCATCGTGAGGTCGAAAGTCTCTACCTGCTTATTTCCCTATCGCAGATCGGCCGAGAATATTGGTTGCCGGTTTCCGTCCTTCTCGAGCATTTCCTGATCAAGGAGGAAGAGGGTACAGGGAATTATATTCGCCCATCGGGCTTTATGAATCACTTTTCGATCACGATCCTACTGTCCTACATCAAAGACAAGGTTCGTTATGGGAAGTTGAAGGTCTTCGTAGAGGCGCACATCATCGCCAAACTCGATTACATGAAGGTTCATTGTCCAAATGATGCGGAGACACTGATCATGCTGCTCGATCTCGTGGTCTGTCCTTATATCAGCACTACCACGAAGGGCATCATCGGCGAGATTGTTGGTTTGACTGCAGAAAGCCTCGCATCTGTTCAGTTTGCCAACGATTACTGGTTTACCGCTTGGGGCGACAAATTCGACCTCGGAAAGGAACTGGACGCGAAGCGCAGCCGTGAGGTATACTGAGGCTGGCGCTCCGCTTTACCCTTAATGGCTGTTGGCAGCCCACACACAAGCGCCTTCTCTTCCCCTATATCAATTGGGGGTTGGGTAACCAGACGGTAGGAGCGGGCCGTCTTTCCCACTTTTCGCAATCACGTCCGGCACTGCATAAGATCTCTGCTCTTTCTCTCCGTAAGTTTCGCCGTGTTTGCAGCTGAATTTTTTCTTTTCCACACCCACCTGAACACTTTAAAAATGAATTGTATGTCGTTGGACGAACCGGGTCTAATCTTCCTCCTCTTTCGAGTAGATGTCCGGGTTTTAAATTATAATCCCGAACCGGACAGACCGGTTCCCCCCCGAAGCCGCATGTCGGCTCAATAGAAACAGAGCAGATATACGGCAGTCGCCTTCATCCCGGTCGTTTGATCAGTTCTGGCCATCTTGCGAACGCAGCCACTCAAAATGGCTCAGCAAGAGCATAGGGCGAAAACCAGAAAAACGGTTTTCGCCCCACATTCGTCTGCAAAAAGCTTCAACCTATCTCGTCAACTCAGGCCAGCAGTTATTGAAATCAGATGATCGAACCAAGGCCGAGGTTAAGCGGCCTGTCTGGAAGCTCTCGTGGGTGCTCATCTCCCTTCGCTAGCAGCCTGTCGGGTTGGGGTACCCTGTGAAGGGGTAAGGTTGTAAGGTGGTGAGATGAGCAGCTTCATCCCGTCTGACCGGTCTCAGCCGTATCTTCTGCCTCCTGAT
>NZ_WOSX01000090.1 GCF_011516735.1 Acetobacter fallax
TGTCGTGTGCGATGGTCAGGGCCGTCCGGTCCGGCTGCATCTGACTGCAGGTCAGGTCAGTGACTTTAAAGGCGCAGACGTGCTTCTGGCAGATTTCCCCGACGAGACAGAAGAAGTCATCGGGGACCGGGGCTATGACAGTAACCGGATCAGAGAGTCTCTCGCAGACCGCAATATCACCGCCTGCATTCCTCCAAAGAAGAACCGGAAATCAAAGCCACCTTACAACTGGCATCTGTATAAAAAGCGCCATCTGCTCGAAAACATGGTCGCAAAGCTCAAAGACTGGCGACGGGTGGCAACCAGATATGACAGATGTGCTCATACTTTCATGTCCGCAATCCATATCGCAGCAAGCGTCATCTTCTGGCTCAAAGAATGAGTATCCGTCTTGGTCAAGTATGGCGTGGTTCCCATACCCGGTCATTGCGTAACAGGACATTCGCCAGAACGACGAGACGCCGCATGAGAGCGGTCAAAGCCATTTTTGCGTGCTTTCCCTTATCCGTCAGACTAAGATAGATGCTTCGAAGATTAGGGTTATGCCGCATAGCAACCAGAGCAGGCATGTACAGGGCGTTTCTGACATGAATCCGACCACCCCGAATAAAGCTTTTACCCTGCCACTTTCCTGACTGCCTGGTGACAGGAGCCAGACCTGCGAGCGCAGCAACCTGTCCATTTTCCAGTGTTCCCAGTTCGGGAATATCAGCAATCAGCATCGCAGCGGTGGCCTCTCCAATACCTGGAATGCTGACCAGAATGGCGCGTTTTCGAGAGAGGCTCCCGTCTGTCGAGATTAGTTCGCTGATTGCCTGATCGATGGCTGCGACCTGAGCCTCTGTCTGACGAAGTCTATAGCGTGTCAGACGTTTCAGAAGACTGAGCTGCAGGTTTTTCTGGCGATTAAGCAGGGCAGTCCTGTCACGGGTCAGATTTCGTCGTGCAGCTGCCAGTTCCTGTAGCGCAGACTGCTGCTCGCTGCAGATCTCAGACGTCCTGGGTTCAGGAAGTGCCCCATCCTGGCCAGCATCATGGCATCTACCCGATCCGTTTTTGCAAGCTTCCCGGTTGCCTCAGCAAACTTTCTTGCATGCCGCGGATTGATCCGTGAGAATGGGATGCTGGCCTTTGCCAGTTGGCTCTCCAGTTGACGATGGAACGGGCCGGTCGCCTCGAAGACAACCTGCACGGCCTGTTGCCTGCCAATCCACCGTAGAAGCGCTCTGAGCCCTTTCACATTGTTGGCGGTCTGTATCTGATCGCCATCTGGATATTGAGCCGCATCAAGATGATCTTTGGAAACGTCAATGCCAACAACAACGGCATTACTCTCCAGCTTTGAGCATGTCTGTGCCATTTCCCATTGTCCTATGCTTGTCATCCGGGATTTTCTCCCAGGTATCCGTTCAGGTCCGAGGAAAAGAAGAGGCGGTCATACTCATTCGCGGCCCGTCATGACCTGTCCTGACTCGACCCGCTCTCTCCAGCAGTCAGGAGGTGGCTACCTCCTGACTGCTGCCTTTGTCGCATACAGCGACCCGGATTTCATAAGACAAGTCCTGAGCCTAATGTGGAAGTCCTCCTCCGAGCTTATTTCGGCGTTACCGACCTTTTCCAAAAGGGCTCTGAGCTGTTGGCTCTGATTTTGATATAAATGACCATGCTGATAATCTGCTAAGAATGCAGTAAAGTTTTATGAAAGAAAAATCATAGTGTCCTTATCTGATAGTTCCGGCAGAAAAAGTGTAGTGGGGACCGTTATTGCGGGTCGTATGCTTGATGCGCTGTCGCCCGGCGAAGTCGTGCTGTCAAAAGCAGCTCTGCTTATCGATCAGACGGGCATGATTGTTGAACGTGCGGAGAGTGGGACCTCGCAGTTTGATCAGCTTCTTCGGCATCATGACACTACGTGGCATGATGAGCGGTCAATCCTGATGCCAGGTCTCGTCGATCTCCATATTCACGCCCCTCAGTGGCCTCAACTCGGTACAGCACTCGACAGACCACTGGAGCAATGGCTGAAGAATTATACCTTCCCGCTTGAAGAACGTTACAACGACATCGCTTTTGCGAGAGGCGTTTATGAAGAATTGGTTCCTGCTCTTCTGGCACAGGGAACGACAACAGCACTTTATTTCGCGACTATTCACGAAAAATCGAGTCTGGAACTTGCACGATCGTGCCTGAAATATGGGCAGAGAGGTTTTGTCGGTCTGGTCGCAATGGATGATTCGATACTTTGTCCGGAGACGTACAGATATTCGGAGCCCGAAGCCGCAATCAGTGCGACACGGCGTTTCATTGATGCTGTACGACAATTGCCTGGAAATGAAGGTGGCCTCGTCCAGCCGGTTATCACTCCGCGTTTCATTCCGGCATGTTCGGAAACCCTCCTGCGTGGCCTTGGCGACCTCGCCTGTGAGACAGACGTACGGGTACAGACACATGCATCCGAGAGTGACTGGGAACATGATTATGTCAAAGACCGTTTTCGTTGCACTGATGTAGAGGCGCTTGAAGCATTTGGCTTGCTGCGGCGCCATACAGTGCTGGCCCATGCAGGATTTACCAGTGCAGATGACAGGAAACGTATCCGCAAACATCATGCCGCTATTGCGCATTGTCCGATTTCAAATGCATTTTTCGCAGGTGCTATTCTTCCGATTCGACATCTTCTTGATGAAGGAACTGCCTGTGGTCTGGGTACCGATATTTCAGGTGGCTATTCCCCTTCCATCCTCGAAAATGCTCGTCAGGCCGTTGTTGCGGCCCGTATGCTCACAAGTGGTGTTAATCCGGATCTTCTTCAGCAAAAACGCGGTTCTCAGGGGATGGCTATAGATTTCACTGAGGCTTTCTGGCTGGCAACACGCGGAGGCGCGGAAGCTCTCGGCGTGCCGGTCGGGCAGCTGCGTCCCGGCATGATGTTCGACGCACTCAAGCTGGACCCTCGTGTCAGTATGCTGTTTCCTAGTGAGGAGGATAATGCCGAAGAAACTGTCCAGAAAATCATTTGTCACGCCGGCATACATTCGATCGCGTGTGTATGGGTGAACGGGCGGATCGTATCCGGTCGTTACAACTGATACCAATCGTCAGTTCTCTCCTGGCAAACTATCCCGCGGAGCAGGGCGAGGTCAGGTGAGAGTGCTATTACAGATCCTTGTCGACGTGGCCGCAATAATGACAGATATAAAAACTGCCGGCACAATGGTCATTTCTTCTCATAGTCCGGAAAGCCTGCACACCGTTGCCGAGCCCAGCAACTCATGCTCAGGTCTAAAAAGAGTTTGAAGCGAAACGTCTGGCTTCTCATGTAGAGTATTATTAGCACGGGCAACATTCGCAATCAGCCAGGTCCTGACGTCACGTAGAGGCACATATCCGGCATACTTGCAGATTTTTGAGCCCCGCGGCGACAACGGGCAGGGATGCGCAGGTTCCGGGAGCCTGCCTTGCTTCCACAGCGTGGATTGCGGCGGGCGTAAGTAGTCCGTGCGCGATTTGCCTGCGTCCGATCAAAGAATGTGACTGATCGGTGCGGAAACGGCAACGAAGCAAGCGAAGAAAACAGTCTGCCATTACGATATGGAGTATGAGCAGGAAGAAGCAATGGAGATAATCGTAAAGCCGGATAGCCGCCCTTTTTATTCCGTTAGAGCGTTTTCTGCGCTGAATGAATTGGTTGGGATTCCCAAAGTGGTGATGATCTGATTCAAGATGACCGCCGGGATGGGGGCCGGTTCTGGATGTCATCACGCACATTGTCTCTGGATCTCCGCGAACGTGTTGTCGCGGCTGTATCGAATGGTCTGTCGCGTCGTCAGGCGGCCGAGCGGTTTGGCGTCAGTCCGGCGAGCGCCGTTCGCTGGTGCGCCCTTGCCACCGCGACCGGCAGCGCCGCCGCCAGTCCGCGTGGCGGGGATCGTCTGTCTCACCGGATCGAGGCGCAGGCAGCGCGTATTCATGCGCTGATTGCCGGGAAAGACGATCTGACCCTGGCCGAAATCCGAGCCCGACTGGCTGAGGACGGCCATCACTTTGCAATCGGCACACTGTGGCGTTTCTTCGCACGCCATAGGATCACATGGAAAAAAAGACCGCTCACGCGGCGGAGCAGGACCGGCCGGACATCCTGACACGACGACAGGACTGGTTCGATGTCCAGCCCGATCTCGATCCGAAGCGGCTGGTTTTCATCGACGAAACCTGGGCCTCCACCAATATGGCGCGCCGTTATGGGCGGTGTTTGCGCGGCCAGAGGCTGCGTTCCGCCGTACCACATGGTCACTGGAAAACGACGACATTCGTCGCCGGGTTGCGACTGACCGGCATCGTAGCGCCCATGGTGCTCGATGGTCCGATCAACGGCCGCAGCTTCCAGACCTATGTTGATCGTATCCTTGTGCCCGACCTGCGACCCGGCGACATCGTCATCATGGACAATCCGGGTTCCCACAAAGGCCCCGGCATCCAGGCTGCCATCGAAGCCGCAGGCGCGACCGTGCGCTATCTCCCGCCCTGCAGCCCCGATTTCAATCCCATCGAAAAAGCCTTCTCCAAACTCAAGGCCCATCTCCGCAAAGCCGCAGAACGCACACGTGATGCTCTGTGGGACAGGATCGGCACACTGATCGATCAGATCTCACCAAAAGAATGCGCAAACTTCTTCACCGCAGCAGGATATGAACCAGATTGAGAGAAAAACGCTCTAGCAGTCTGTCGGGTTGGGCATTTTGAGGATCACGGCGGCGAGGCTGACCCGGCTTATGCTGTTTGAAGCCGTGCCATTCTTTTGCAGTTGTATGCGAGAGCGACGAG
>NZ_WOSX01000091.1 GCF_011516735.1 Acetobacter fallax
GTTCACGTCGGGCAATACCAGTCCATGTCACCATTCACTCCATCTCTTCGTAAAGACGGATGAATCACAACAGGCTGGTATTGTTCAAAAACTTTCGGATCGGACTCTCAGGGATATCAGATCACGATCGATGTATGGAGGGCTTTCAAAGAGTTTTCAAATATCAGGTCATCAGATTGTCATACCCTGTTTTCGCTTCCCGCAGGTTGCGGATTGACCAGTCTCGCTTTACCCCGAAGCTAATGAAGTTAGCACACGCTGCATGCCGCATTCTGTCGCGCAGGCACCCACGTGAAGGGTATACGTTATGAGAAAGGATCGGGACGGTCAGTCTCGTTGCCAGTGGCATATCTCGCCAAATGCCATGCGGCTAAGCAGACTTCTGCGCATGTCACGACGCGATACGCTGCTCAGGGGCATGAGTGCTGCGCTTGTTGGTAGTGCTGTAAAAGCCAGTGCTCAGAATCAGCATGCCCATGACGTGCAGGCCACAGGCTCCGACCCGCTCATTCCAATGTTTATGGCGGTGTCACATCGGCTGACAGATCGCGACACACTTGATCAGCGGATCGGAGTGGCACTGTGCGCCGGAGTTGTTCAGAACAATCCGGCTCGCAAAGAGCAAATTCAGACGCTGTATGATCTTCTGACCAAAGGCAGCTTCGCCAGTGCTGCCGATTTCGCGCGAGCAGCAGAAAAACAGGATGCGGTTCTGAAGGATACCATTCATGACGTCATGACTGGCTGGTATCGCGGCGTGGCGGACGGGAAAGTCGTGGTCTATCGCTCTGCGCTGATGTTCGACATCACCAAAGATGCGGTTTACCCGAAGACCTATGCCGCAGGTGGTCCGTTTTACTGGACAACGAAACCTCCTGAGGTGGCTCTGCCCAATGGGCAACCTGCTTTGTCACCTTCAAAATTCGTCATAGAGCCCACCTGAGAACGAGATCGGTCAGTTTATGTCTTCCGAAGAGAATCTTTCCGCTGACGTCGTGATCGTCGGATCAGGCGTTGCAGGCAGCTCCATTGCCAACGAACTGGCGCGGGCGGGTATCTCGGTCATTGTGCTGGAAGCGGGTCCGCGCGTGGATCGCCAGCATTTTGTCGAGAACTTCCGCAATCTGGAAAACAAACCGTCTTATCAGGGACCTTTCCCGGCCGTCCCGTGGGCACGACATCCACCTGATCAGCAGACACCGAATGACTATCTGCATACTTCAGGGCCGGATGCTGAAGCGTATCAGCAGGTTTATCTGCGTATGATGGGTGGTACGACCTGGCACTGGGCTGGCTGCGCCTGGCGTTATCTGCCGTCTGATTTCGAATTAAAGACACGGTATGGACAGGGTCGCGACTGGGCCCTGAAATATGACGATCTGGAGCCGTTCTACTTTCAGGCAGAAGTCATGATGGGAGTTTGTGGCCCTGACCCGGCAGTTGAGGATCTGGGTTCACCGCGCAAGCAGCCCTACCCGATGGATGCGCTGCCTATATCTTATGCAGCTCAGCAGTTTCGTACTCTGATTACGGAAAAGACGCCGTGGCGCGTCGTGCATGAGCCCCAGGCCCGAAACACCCGACCTTATGATCGGCGTCCGACCTGCGAAGGACATAACAATTGCATGCCGATCTGCCCGATCGGGGCAATGTATAACGGAAGTTATTCTGTTTACGATGCAGAGGCAGCCGGAGCGAAATTCATCCCGAACGCTGTTGTTTACAAAATTGAGCGTGACAGTGCTAACAAGAAAGCGACGGCAGTGCATTACTTTGATCCTGACAAAGGATCACATCGCGTGACTGGCAAATATTTTGTCATCGCAGCGCACTGCATTGAAACCGCGAAACTACTCCTGGTGTCGGCAGATGAGCAGAGCCCGAATGGTGTAGCCAACAGTTCCGGGCATGTTGGTCGGAATATGATGGATCACACAGGCGTGCAGGTCACGTTCATCAGTGGTGATGGAGCCTGGTGGCCGGGTCGCGGGCCACTTGAAACCAACGTGATCGACAATTTCCGGGATGGCTCCTGGCGTAACGAACGGGGAGCATATCTCGTTCATATGGTCGATGACAACCAGGTGGATCTGGCGACCCAGCTGGCGATTTCAAAAGGCTATGTGGGACGCGAACTGGAAGAACAGATCCGCTACCTCGCTTCTCATACGGTTCGACTTTTCAGTCATAATGAAGGCCTGGCGGATCCGGATAACCGCCTGACGCTGAGCACGACAAAGAAGGATATGCTCGGCATCCCACATCCGGATGTTTATTATAAACTGCCTGAATATACGGTTCGCAGCTGCGACAATACACGTGAAGTCTTTCGTCAGCTCATTGGCCTGATGCACGGCACGGATGAGCAGTGGACGCCAGGCTACTTCCCTCAGGACCATCCTGCGGGAAGCACCATCATGGGCGTGGATCCGAAGGATTCCGTAGTGGACGGGCATTGCCGCACGCATGATCACGAGAACCTGTTTATTGCCAGTTCCTCAGTCTTTTCGTCCGTGGGAACCGGCAATATTACCCTCACCGTGGCGGCTCTGGCGCTACGCGTTGCCGACACGCTGAAAAAAGAACTCATTCATGCCTGATTTCAGAAGAGCCTTTTATACCCTGCTGGTAGCAGGGACTTTCCTTGGAGGAGCCGGCGCAGGCACAGCGCTTGCCGCAGACGCCGATCCGGCCCCGGCCGGTCGGGGCGCTTCCATCCCGGGAGCCGGCCCCGATGATGAGGCCACTCTGGCGCGCGGTGCGTATATCGCGACAGCGGCGGACTGCATTGCCTGTCATACAAGCAAAGGAGGCAAACCCTTTGCAGGCGGTCTGAGAGTCGGCACGCCAATGGGCGATGTAATTTCGACCAACATCACTCCTGATCCGGAGCACGGGATCGGGAAATATACTGAACAGCAGTTTGATCAGGCCGTTCGACATGGTGTACGCGGCGATGGATCATATCTGTATCCTGTCATGCCTTACGTCTCGTATTCAGGAATGACCGATCAGGATGTACGCGCCCTGTATGCATGGTTTATGCACAAGGTGATTCCCGTTGCGGAAAGCCCTCCGCCAACATCCCTCAGTTTCCCGGCCAGCATGCGGTCATCGATGACTGCGTGGAATCTGTTCGCCACGAAGGAAACACAGGAAACGGGTGACTCTGCCACCTATGACAAACTGCGCCGGGGGAAGTATCTGGCAAATGCGCTGGAGCACTGCGGCACCTGTCATACACCACGCGATTTCATGCTTGGTGAAAAGCACGATCGCTATGTGGCAGGCGCACCACTGAGCGGCTGGTATGCGCCAAATATTACATCAAGTGCGACCAGTGGCATCGGGGACTGGAGCGAGGAGGACGTTGTCGCTTATCTTCGTACCGGTCGTGTTCAGGGCCGGGGACAGGCAGCTGGCCCGATGGGCGAGGCGGTTGAACACAGCACAAGTAAACTCACGGACAGCGATCTGCAGGCTCTCGCGGCCTATATAAAGCAGGTCCCCGCCATAGAAGATGATCTTGAACACAAGGCGCGGGACAGCTTTGGCCAGGCCGTGAATGAGCCCGATATTCGCACTAAAACACCGACCCGGATTGATGATCTGTCTGAGATGACGGGGCCACACATCTTTGACGCCAATTGTGCGGCGTGTCACGGGCGTGATGGTGCAGGCACTGCCAACCATTATGCACCGTCTCTGTTTACCAACTCGACGGTGGGCACGATGCGACCTGACAACCTGATCATGGTTATACTGAACGGTGTTGACCGGACGGCCGGGAAAGATCATGCGGCGATGCCCGGCTTCGCCGCACATTCACAGGTGCAGCGCCTGAGTGACAGCGAAATCGCTAGCCTTGTCAATTATGTAATGGCTAGTTTTGGCAGCGGCGATCCGCATGTGATGGCAGAGAAAGTGGCTGAATTCCGCAATAAATAATCTTTTTCAGAGGAAGGCACTCGGGAAGTCACTCCCCCAGATGCCTGCCACTGACCGTTTTCGGTTATGCAATTGTTACGCCTGCCTAGATGGCCCTTCGCCGTCCCGGCAGGCGTAATTATTTATATTCAATAATCAGAATTCTGGTGTCCGCTCTCGCTTGATTGTGTTGAAAAAGCCTTGTTGTGATTGCGGATGAAAGCACCGTGGGGTTAGCCTGATTGGCCTCTTCACCTCACTTTGCCGCCATCGCCTCCCGCGGTGGGACGAGC
>NZ_WOSX01000092.1 GCF_011516735.1 Acetobacter fallax
CCTCAATCAGAGGTTTCCAGATCGTCCATGCCTCGTCCGTAAAGATGCCTGTTCTGTCTCCTTCTTCCATCCCTACAATATGGGAAGAATTTCAAGATCTAACAGGACCTAAGTCGGCCGACCCGTCAGTTGAGCAGCGTCTGGGCATACAGCGTGATATCGTCAGCATCGGAAAACAGGCCGGCATTCCCGGAAACTCTTCCCATGCGTCGCGCTGTCGGATCATGTACCACACCGCGAAGCATCATGCCATTTTCGTCGTATTGAGTGGGCGCAATCACATGCCGCATCTCACGCGATGGAGTGAAACAAAAATGAATCCCACCCAGAGGAACCAGAATATGTTGCAGGGCGTAATCCGCGAGGGTCTGACCCGACAGATGCTCGACCAGAGATCCGAGCGCTATGAAATTAATATCACTATAGATGAAACCAGTCCCAGCCGTAATCTGTGGTGTAACCTCCATAACTCGCAAAAAGCTTTCGTTCCTGCCCTGCCAGCCTCCCTGTGGCTTCAGGCCTGGTAAGAGGAGCCATGTCAAACACCGTATCCCACGTCGTTGCTTCCCGCTTCGGGACAACGGATCGCATGCCAAAGACGCCCCGATGGACGACCTGTCCATGCTGTCCGACAACCAGAACAGCTCCAGCACAACCTCCTGCAGTGATCACCTTGTGGATCAGAGCATCGCCGCGACAAAGCGATTACCGGAAGCAAGGCTTGTGCAGGCTGTAAGGAGTGACCAGTGCACAGCAGACAAACGCCCTGCGGAAAACACCTTCGACTCAGGCACGTCATGGCTGATCCGAAATTTTCCACGGATGCAAATCCTGTGCATCGAAACTGAAATCGGAACCAATGACCTGCATACTCATATCCGTGATTTTTCCTGTAACGTCGCGATGGAATTGCACGTAGCAGTCATCACCCGCGTCCTGAGCACGATTATCCCAGCGCACAACAAACAGATCGTGTGGCAGAGCGAAAAGTGCGCCACTGAGACCGTCAGATCGGTCGAATGAGAGTCGGAGCGCATCTGCCTGCTTTGTCACATGGATGTCACCCCGCCAGTTGTCATGATAAAGCCCAACATAATCCTGCTGATCAGACGACGACAGATGAATAAACGGACGTATCGGCGAACCGGGTCCGGTTGAAGCTGCAAAACGGGCCTGCGTAGCCGCAGTTGCATTTTCCTCATCTTTCCAGTGACGGACCCAGTCGGCACTTGTTCCTGTTGCGACAAGCGAACTCAGAGTTGTCGCAATTGCAAAGGTTGCGCGGTGGTCATCGTGATTAGTAAGAACGATGATGCCAGAGTGCAATTCAGGAAGGAACGAGACATAGCTGACCATGCCGTCGATTGTACCGGTATGCCAGACGCGTCGTTTTCCGAAAAAATCTTCCACGAACCAGCCATAGCCATATGCACGAAAATGACTTTCCGTGGCTTCCGCAGTGCTGGCTGGTGGCAATAATACGTGAGGAGCCCAGACTGCGTCTCGCTGCGCCATGCTGATAATTGTTTTACCTTCAGGGGTTTTGCCGCCATTCAGGTATGTTTGTACCCAGCGGCTCAGACCATCCAGACTGCACCAGATTCCGCCCGCAGGCGCCACGGCAGGAAGACGCAATGAAGCGCGATCAGGCAGATGACCATCTTCTTCACCTTCACCCGTAGCAACATCCACTTCACCCCGAACGGGCGGCGTACTCTGGCAGGCAGGAAGACCCGCAGCATTAATCAGACGGGTCTGAATAAATTCTTCCCAGTTTTTTCCAGTGATTTTCTCAATGAGCGCACCCGCTGTTACATATAACAGATTATTATATGCGTAGTCTGACCTGAATGGTGCGGTAAAGGGCATGTAAGGCAGCGCAGCAACAACCTCCGCACGGGACATTGTGCTGTGAGAGAAAAGCATCAGATCTCCCGCACCCAACCCCATGCCGCTGTGGTGAGTCAGCAGATCGCTGATGCGAAACTCTTTCGTGATCCATGGATCAGACACTCGGAATTCCGGCATATGATCGATGACGCGATCATTCCATTTCAGCTTTCCCTCATCGACCAGCAGCGCGAGCGCCGTCGTTGTGAACTCCTTTGTATTAGAACCGATTGCAAACAATGTGCGCGCATCGACGCTTTCGCTATGAGTATTTTCACTACGACGACCATAGCCACGGGCAAAGACGACTTGTCCGTCCTGTACGACTGCAACCGCGATACCCGGCACCCGAAAAGCATCACGCGTACGTTCGACAACACTGTCAATCTCGCTCTGCGTCAGCCCTTTCGGCAGAGACGGCGCTGCCTGAGCCGGCAACGCAACAAGAGAAAACATTATGAGGATCAGTGCATTGATACCGCGACCATTACCGGAAAACACGGATCGGAATGCCTCTGAACATACTGCAAATAGCTTTATCACCAACAGATATCCAGCAACTTTGAAAAACGAAACGATTTCAGACTGACAAACGCATGAACATGCAGAAGCAGAGCGCTCCAGTCAGGAAAGCATGAAAATTCGATTTTGTCTCATAACGAAAGGCTTTCCACCCTTAACCTGGCGTTTCGTTTTCATCAGCGTGAAAAAACATTCGACGGCTCCCGTGTGGGTACTATGTCCACAATAAGTTATCCCGTCACTCACTTAGCCAGTCTGGCAAGATCAACATCGAGTTCTGCACGAAGGAATATGAGGATATCACGTGAAATATGAGACAAGGCATAGTCCGCGCGAGACAGCACTGTGCAGGAGACACTCAATGGCGGATTGAGTTCCTGTGGCTTCGGAAGACCCGGATGATAGAGTGCCGTCAAAGCATCCACGATGCTGCATCCCGCACCAAGCCTTACGAGTTCCGCAGCCATATAATGAGTACGGACTCTGATGGACGGTGCGGCGGAGACACCGGCTTCCTCCATGGCCATGTCAAGCAGCCGTTCGGTCGGGTCATTTTCACTCAGACCGATATAACGTTGCGGATCAATCTCTTCCAAACTAACGGGGGCAGAAGAAACAGGTTCGGCATCAATTAGTAGTAACGGCACATCGGCGATATAATCCACAGTCAGACCGTCGCGGGTATAATCACCAAACACGATTCCAAGATCGAGATCATGATTGAGGATGCGCGAAACGATTTCGGTGCCATGAAGTGTGTCGATCGTCAGTTCTGTGCCGGGATGGGCGGCATGATAACGCTGGACAACACGGGGAACCAGACTAAGGCCCAGACTGGGAACACAACCGATACTGATTGAATGACCATTCCGGGCATAGCGAAGGTTGTCAGTCAGACGTTTCAGATCGGATAGTTTTTCGAAGATTGCATTCACGTGCGGTAGCATGATGCGAGCTTCACGGGTCGGCACGAGACGACCACCGGTCCGCTCGAACAGCGCGAATCCCAGAGATTGCTCGGCATAACGCAGCACCTTGCTCGCCGCTGGCTGCGACACATGGAGCACTTCCGCCGCTCTGCGGAGCGATCCCGTCGTCATGATCGCATAAAAGACTTCAATCTGACGAAGGCGCATGAGTTGCTCTGTCTCCCTGCAATCTGAGTGAGGTATAGTGAATGTAGCATTGCCTGAAACAGACGCCAAAGGCCGCATCCGATTATGGCACACATTCATTCTGACAGAGTAATAACAGCGTGTTAATACCTGTTAGCAGCCTGTCGGGTTGGGGTACCCTGTGAAGGGGTAAGGTTGTAAGGTGGTGAGATGAGCAGCTTCATCCCGTCTGACCGGTCTCAGCCGTATCTTCTGCCTCCTGATC
>NZ_WOSX01000093.1 GCF_011516735.1 Acetobacter fallax
GACTTGAACTCTGCCGCATACCGTTTCCGCGTAACCTTGCCCATAAAACCCGTCCTCGTTCAGGCCAGATGATAGCTTATCGCCCTGTCCGAAAAATGGGGACCACCTCTTCTTGCCTTTTCGATACCGTCTGACAAGCTTTGAAACGTAAAATAAAGAACCTTATTGAGAGGCTATATTTTTTGTTTGTTTAGCAAAATCTGCTACACTCACGTGCTACACCGCTTGAAAAATCTTTATGTTTTTCAAAGCTTTAATTGGTTGCACTACGGGATTGTGTAGTTTCGAGTCCCGCAGCTCGCATATTTCCTTTGTGGCAGAGGCTGAAGGCATCGCCCCCGAAGGAAGATAGTCTTCTTTGTAAGGTCGCGTTCAGTAGTGGGAGACGGACCAGAGCTGAAAAGCGAGGCCAGAATACTCGAAGTTCCGGAACATTAGGGTACAGCCGACAGATCGGCCTTCCCTGCCCGGCCGACAGACTGCCATCCTGCTACAGCATTTTTTGTCTGTCCGATGACCTTATGACTCCGGCGCGGGTGCGTTAATTCCGAAATCCTTTTCCGGTTCCGCAAACGTTTTTCTGATCAGCAACCACCCGCAGGTCTGTCCGTTCGCCTTACAGGTCAACTGGCTGACTGAAGGAAACGTCATCATGAAAAAATTGCTCATCGTGCTCGCGGCAACAGCGTTTCTGTCCACTTGCGGATCTCCCGTTAGCGGACCCGGCGGTGCAACTCCCGCCAATGCCGGCCCGGACATGGATCATGATATGCCTGCCGCAGGAACGGCTCATGGTGCGGTAACAGCGAAGCCTGACAGGTGAGAGTCCTTTATGCGAGCGATCTGGCCTGGCCACTGAGCAGGGATTCCTTGCTCCGATCATCTGCGACATCCGTTGTGTGAAGGCGATACTCTGCCGCCGCGAAAGGACAATGTCGCAGTGACCGGGTGCGTCCCGGACACTGCGCTCAGTGAAGGATCGGACAGGTCGTCTTTTCTCCGGGCAGATGGTCGAAATTGCACCTGATCGCGCCATCCACAGGCAGATTATGCGGGTCGGGCTTCTGACAGCAAGCTGCGAGAATGGCGAGAATTGCCATGACGAGGATGCTCTGCTTCTTCATGCTTACCGGTCCTTTTTCAGTCATATCCGCGCCCTCTGAAGACGGTATTCTTACCAGCCGCCCGGCGAGGCACCCATCGGAGAGGCACCCGCTCCGGCACCGTAACCTCGTTCTGCACCAAAGCCTGTTCCGACACTCATCTGGCCGTGCATCCTGCCATCCGGGGGCGTGCTGTCATCCTGCGGGACGTTAGTCCTGTTCAGAGGAGAGCGCAGAAGCGCGGCCCTGTCATCCATGGGCCTGGGATGGGAGCAGCCAGTGAGCATGCAGAGAGATGCGATTCCGATGATGGTCAGCTTCATGACTGCTGGTTCTTCCTCAATGGCACGTCCGCACCCCCGGTTGTGTGACGGATCAGCGACGGCGTGTGCGTTGCCCCGGTGGATGCTCATACAGGTAATGGCGGCGGGATTCAGCCATGAGGCAGCGCCCGCGGGCCGCCCGGTCGGAAATCTCATTGCAGCGGTGAAGTGTCGCGCGATCACGATGCACTTCCTGATGCGGTGTTAACGGAGTGTGGTCGGAGCATGCGGCCAGCAGGACCGCCACTGATGCCAGTGTCAGAGTTCGTTTCATTCTTTTCTCAACCGTAAACCGGCTCTCCCACCGTTCTCCGCGATGAACTCCACGCAGCGGATTCCAGGGCGGCGCGGATGGTGGAGAGAGAAGCCAGCCTGCCAGCTTTGTTCGGCACACTTATTGGTGAAAGGCCTGATCGTGGTGATATGCATCACGTATCATCAGGCAGAGTGATCGGGAAACGCGCTCCGGACCAGAGCTGTTGCTGTCATAGCCTCTGTCTCCGATGACGTCTTCTGTCTCATCGGGAAGATCTGCCAGCGGAACATCCGCGCCTCTGAAGTCACTGATCTGCCCCGCAGTCAGATGAAGGCGGACCGGGCGGCCCTGATTATCACACACGGTATGGAGTTTTGAGTTCAGGCCAGAGTTTTGTCCCCGGATACCGGTACTGGCGGCGGAAGCTCATTTCCTTTGAGTGCCGCAGTGAAGGCTGCCCAGTCTCTGTGAGTCTGTTTTGCATATGCGACGGAAAACCGACTGACAGCATTCGCAAACGCAGCGCCTTTGCCCAGGTAACCGGCGATTGTCACGACATCGCCGGAACGGGCATGTGCCCGGGCAAGAGCGCGGCCGCAGAGTCGGGCGTAATCCGCGAGCCCTTCCTGCGCGAAATCCGAACCAATGGCAGCAAGGCGGGCATCTTTGAGACGACGGACATAGAACTGGCGGCCCGCGCCGGACAGATCCGGAGTGGCATCAGGCTGCCCGTCGCTATGAGTCCAGCCGAGAAAGGAATCCGAGACAGCCTGAGTGATGCGCTGACCGGTGACAACGCGCTCACCCTGATTGTGAAATCGGGTGCCCCCTGCAAAAGGAGCCAGAACGGAGGTCTGTGCTTCCTTGATCTGAAGCAGCAGCGTTTCACCATCGGCTGTAGCAAAGAGCCCGATGGCACAGAAAGTGCCAACGCTGCCAATACCGACAACCTTGAAGACGACATCCCGCAGACGGTAACGGTCGAGCAGAATGGCACGCTCGGGCGGCTGCGTGGCAGCATAACGCGCAAAGGCGTGACGAATCGTATCCTCCTCGGCGGGCAGGCGCATGACGAGCGGAGGACGTTCCCGGAAAGAAGGCGCACGCCCGTCATCGACGACAAGACCGAAATGGTTTCGGGCACTGTCCAGACGACGGGCCAGCTGCGCCTGAACACGATCGCGGACTTTGCGATCTGCAAAATGTGCGATCGCAGCTGTCAGATCAATGCGGTCGGTCCACACCGCAATCGGGGCCAGTCCGGCAAGGCGTGTCATCTCGCCTGTATAAATAAGCGCCATCTCTTCAGAGAGCGCCCGAGCCGCTTTGTCTGGCATTCCGGCCTCAAGACCGGCGAGAACGAGAGAAGTGCCAAGACGTTTGACGTCCCACTCGAAGGGAGCCCGAAGAGTCTCATCAAAATCGTTAATGTCGAAAACCGGGACACCCTCGGGAGAAGCGTAACTCCCGAAATTGGCAAGATGGCAGTCGCCGCAGGCCTGCACCGTCAGGCCGGTTGCGGGTGTGTGAGCAAGATCGGCCGCCATGACGGCAGCAGCACCACGCAAAAATGCGAAAGGTGAAGCTTTCATTCGGGCGTAACGCACCGGCAGCAGATCAGGAATGCGGCTCCTGCCCTGGGCAGCAAGAGTGGCTGTCGGACTCATCCGGTCAGCTGGTGGTGTCCAGTCTGCCTGACTGGCGCGGGAGACCGTTTTACGGAGAGATACGCCTCGGGCCCGTCGCTCCGCGCGGGTCAGGAGGCGCGAGCCAATGTCCGGACTGGAGGGGGCACCGGCGTGAATACTGGAATCGTCCATGGAGGCAGTATGGACATCCGGCGAGACTGATACCAGCGGGGAGATACAGAGCCCGGAAGACTCACACTTTAAACAGTAACCGGTCTTAGTGTCTGACCGAAAATGAGTTGAGTGATTTCAGCGGGTTATGATTCATGGGTTTGCGATAACCTGATGAGATCAAGATGGCCTGGACTGAAATCACCCGAGCGCA
>NZ_WOSX01000094.1 GCF_011516735.1 Acetobacter fallax
GGCGTCAGGTCTGAACCTGCTGGTGGCAGCGGTCATCCTATGGAATACGCGCTATCTTCAGTCTGCCATCACGACGCTCGGTATTTCAGATGACCTGGCCCAGCATATCGCCCCCCTCGGCTGGGAGCATATTTCTCTGACAGGCGACTATCGCTGGAATGTCGATGAGCAGCCCGAAGCTGGCGCGTTACGACCGCTTTGGGTACCTGCATCCCTACTTGTTGCGTGAGCCTCAATGTGGCCAGTTCTACAGGTGTTCACTCCAAGCGTACGTAAAATACACTTTCGTGTCGTGATCCCTTCATAGGGGGATATGTCTGTCATTTCTTTGTCCTGTAGATGATTTTTACTTTTCTGTTGCCGGATCCAGTCTGAAATTTGTGGCTGTCCTCCCGTCATGAAGGTCGCGGGTGTGAGATTATTTTTTCAATTTCAACGTTCGGAGCGTCGGATGTAGGTTTTTCCGGAATTTCCAGTCATTTTATATATTAGCATTGCATAATATTTAACTTCACGACTCCGGGATTTCCTCTCCCTGTGAAAACAGGAAAGAAGAAATCATGGAAATCGCAGCGCAGGGGTATGCAATCTGATCGGCTGTTGGACTGACTGTTGTGGCTGCGCTTAGCGGTTCCATGGAGCGTGAGCTACGACCCGTGCCAGGCCGCAAAAACCTGTCAGTCCAGCAACGGTAAGGCCCGCGCCAAAAAAGCCGGTCAGCAGGAAATACCATGGGCTTACAAAAAAGCCGAGAAGGCTGCCTGTGAGAACAAGTAATCCGATGATGAGTTGCACCTGACGGTCGAGGGGCAGGACTTTCCGGCCGCTTCTTTGTAATGGCAGGCCTTCCTTCATCCAGGACTCGATGCCTCCTTCAAGATTATAGAGAGTGAGGCTGGGGTCTTCGGCCAATAGTTTCTTGCAGGCAGAAGCACCACGACCACCCTTGCGACAATAAATGACCAGATTTTTGTCAGCATGAGGCGGCAGAATGGCCTTTTTGATTGAGCCCAGTGGCAGAAGGGTCGCGCCGGAAATGGACTCGGATGCAAATTCCGAGGGCTCTCGCACATCGACCAGGGCGACTTTCTTCTGCTCCAGCCAATCGTTCAGGGTTTTTGCATCCACGGACTGCATTGTCATTTTACATGAACTTCCTAATCAAGGGTGTTCGCGACAGAAGATCAGCTGAAGCACGGCAAGTACTGCCTGTGCTTCAGCGCTGCAAAGTCGATAATAGATCATCAGGCCGCGTCGTTCTGAAGTAATCAGACCAGCATCTTTAAGTCGCGCCAGATGTTGAGACAGGGCCGACTGCGATAATCCAACGGCTTCAGCGATATCTCCGACATTTTTTTCACCGGAGACAAGGTGGCACAGCACCATCAGTCGGTTGGCATTGGCGAGTTCCTTGAGAAACCTCTCTGCTTCCGAGGCATGACGCTGCATGGCTTCATGGGAGAGGGATAGGTTTCGTTTTTCCACGTTGATACCTTATTGCAGAATTCTATTTTAGCAATATCTAAAATACTTAATCCAAATCGTAAAGTGTCTTTCCGTATGGATGCCGGTATATGCCTCGTGAAATATGCCAGATAATGATTTCTGTAATTTCGTCTATGTTTTCAAATATTTTTTGAAAAAACATGACATTCCGCATCCTTTTCATGCGAATTGCAGAATGTCATCAGTTAGACGCCGGAAGCGAATAAGGATTGCAGTTTCCAGTGGTCTGCACTGAGTGTTTTTCCGGCTTTGGAAGCGGCAGAAGAACACTCGGCATAATTTTCTTAACGAACAATGGGGGGAGTATGCCCCTTTATTTGTCCGTTTTCGCTGAAAACCAGGGAATCATGCGGGCAATAGCTTCTTCAATCCTGTCGGTTGAAACCGCGAAGCTGAAGCGCATGAATTTGTGGCCATTGACCGGGTCGAAATCAATTCCGGGCGCAGTTGCAACACCTGTATCGCGCAGCAGTTCTTCGCAAAATATCAGACTGTTGTCAGTCAGATGTCCGATATCGGCATAAACATAAAACGCGCCATCAGGGGGGGCTATATTGTTCAAGCCCATCTGTGGGAGAGCTTGCAGGAGAAGATCGCGGTTCTTGCGATAGGTCACAAGATGCCCTTCCAGCTCCTCGCTGCAATCAAAGGCGACCAGCCCGGCGTGCTGGCTCAGGGAAGAAGGTGTCAGGAACAGATTGCCCATGCGGGCACGCGCCTTGTCGATCATGTCTTCGGGAATGATCAGCCATCCCAGACGCCAGGGTGCCATGCTGAAATATTTGGAAAAGCTGTTCACGATCAGCGCTTCCGGTTCATATTCCAGAGCGCTGTGCGCTGGTTCATCATAGCTCAGACCGTGGTAAATTTCGTCGGAGATGATCCGGATATTGCGCTCGCGGCAGACGCGGACGATGGCGCGGAATTCCTGTTCCGGCAGGATGGTCCCCGTAGGGTTGGCGGGACTGGCGATAATCAGGGCGTCCGGTGCGGGCACAAGCGCTTCGATGGCGCGCGCTGTCAGTTGGAAGCATTCTTTCTCGCCACACGGGATTTCAACCGGGACCATGTGAAGGCTTTTCAGCGTGTTGCGATAGGCAACGTAACCCGGCCGGGCCAGAGCAACGCGCATGCCGGGTGTGAGGCTGGACAGCAGGGCCAGAACCAGAGCCGGTGACGCGCCACAGGTCAGAATGACCTGCTGCGGGCGGATGCTGACGCCATATGTGTCGTGATAATGCCGGGCGATCCGTTCACGAAGGGCCTGACTTTCCCAATATCCCATCGGATCTGTGGCCAGAACATGTTGTGCGCGTTCGATGGCCTTGGTCGGCGCCCCGGTGGAGGGCTGGCCAAATTCCATGTGAATGATGTCCTGTCCCTCGGCTGCGAGACGGTGGGCCAGAGCGCTGAGTTCAATGGCGTGGAACGGTGCGATTTCGGGAACGGACATGCATGACCCATGGGGTTGTCTGAAACTTTGGCCCTGATAGCAGAGATGGAATGAAAGAGGAGAAAGACCAGCACAAAGACGCTTAATCTTCTGCTGCGAACCGGGCTAAAAAGCACGAATGATATGTTCCGAGATTTTCAAGACAGAGCTTGCTTGGCGCCCGCCCGAGGATTTTCTCGGATTTGCTTCCGGAGCATCGTCCTGCGTCATGCTGGACAGCGGTGGAGAGTCGCCTGAGGGGCGCTGGTCATGGCTCTGTCCACGACCAGTCTCCACACTCGTGTTGCGACAGGGGGTTCTGAAGCGTGACGGTGTGGAAATCGCGCAGGGGACGGATGTCTGGTCTTGTATCCGTGCGATGTTGCGTCCACGCAGTGCGGAAGATCTGCCTTTTCCCGGAGGCGTGATCGGTTTGGCGTCTTATGAAGCGGGCATGCGGCTGGAGCGGATTGCGTCACGGCACATGAGCGATGAACCCGAACTCATTGCCATGCTGTGTGATGATTTTTTCGCTTTTGACCGGCTGGAAAAGCGCCTTTGGTGGGTCAGTCATTCGGCAGCGCCTGTGCCGGAAATTCCGGTCGTTCTGGACGCGGAAATCTCACAGAAGGGTTGTACATCGGGTTAGATTATGAAAAAGTCTGTTTTGCACAAAAGAAATTTTCGTAAGCTATAAGAAAACCCGATGCAGACAGAGTAT
>NZ_WOSX01000095.1 GCF_011516735.1 Acetobacter fallax
CTGCGCTCGGGTGATTTCAGTCCAGGCCATCTTGATCTCATCAGGTTATCGCAAACCCATGAATCATAACCCGCTGAAATCACTCAACTCATTTTCGGTCAGACACTAAGACAAATAAATATACCTCTCCCTACAGCCTCTATTCGCCAGCAACGCTTAGCTAGACTCACGGCGACTATTAAAGCCGAAGTGAGCCTCGAAACCGAGGCCCAACGTGCCCTAACCCTCCTCGACCGCCTAGAATCCTCCCTTATCGCCAAAGCCTTCCGGGGCGAACTCGTGCCTCAAGACCCGAACGACGAACCCGCCAGCGTCCTGCTCAACCGTATCCGGGCCGAACGTGCTGCGGATACGAAACCGAAAAGAGGCCGCAAACAGTCCACTCAAGACATGTCACTTCCCAGGAAACGGCAGACAGAAAAGCATGGCTGAGAAACCGTCCCTCGCAGACGAAAAATGGGTTCGCATCATGGGCGAATACGGCTGTGAAGGCGTCTGGCATCGCGACGGCTGCTCGACATGTGCAGACGAACTCCCCGTCAGCGAGGGACTGCGGGAGCGGCTTCGTGCATGGGCGCAACGCTATGATGACTATGACTTCCAGCCTGAGGAAAACAGCCCACCGTTCGATATGGAAGCCTTCGCCCAAGACGGTCTGGAAATCGCCCGCGCGATCAAGGCGGAATTGGCGGACTGGACGGTCATTTATTTCGATGAATCCAAAGCGGATTATAAAAACCGCTTTCAACCACGATGGCAATACGAATACGAGGTTTGATCCAGCATCATGGCCGTTCCTGATTACCAGTCTCTCATGCTGCCTGTCCTGCGTCTCGCCGTCACAGGCCTCCGTCGCGTGCCGGACGTCACGGAGACGATTGCGGACGAGCCTGCATTGTTATCGAACGACCGGGCCGCATCACAGCCACTGGGCCATTAAACTGATCGCTTGGGACGAAGGTTTCTGTATGCCTGTCGGCATATGTGCCCGCTTCAGGACACCGCACAGATAACCCGCCAGGCATTCTCTCTGGCCGCAGATTCCTGAAGACTATGCAATATCCACAGCCATGGAGAGATTTTTGAAAAAACGCTATCTTCGTGCTACACATTCGTAGTTAATGTAGCATGAAGATGACAAATGCCAACCCCGCATATCCCGCCCGCCTCTGTCCGTCGCGCCCTGCGCAAGCTGGGCGCTGATATCCACGACGCTCGCCGCCGCCGCAAATTGCCCATGGCCGTGGTGGCAGAGCGCGCCTTCACCTCACGCTCGACACTACAGCGGATCGAAGCCGGGGATGCCGGTGTCAGCATCGGCATCTATGCCAGCGTCCTCCAGGCCCTCGGGTTGCTCGACGGCCTGAGCCAGATTGCTGACATCAGCCATGATAGTGTCGGACAGGCACTGGCCAGCGCGGCTTTGCCGAAACACATCCATCTCAAACGAGACACTGGACCGTCACGCGATGGCTGACTTTGAAGTGCATATTGATCTGAACGGCCAGACACGGTCAGTCGGGATTGCAAGAAGCAATCGCGTCCGGGGCACAGAGACGATCCTGTTCGAATATGACGACGCATGGCTCCAGAATCCTGGACGCTTTTCGCTGGAACCGGCGCTCGCGCTAACACGCGGGGCCTTCGCGCCTCCAGCCGGACTGTCTACTTTCGGGTCCATCGGCGACTCAGCTCCGGACACCTGGGGGCGTCGTCTCATGCAGCGGGCTGAACGTCGCCTCGCAAACCGTGAAGGTCGCGCCGTTCGCACCCTCACGGAAAGTGACTATCTGCTCGGAGTGGCTGATGAAACCCGGCTTGGAGCACTCCGCTTCCGTTGGATGGGAGACACGGTCTTTCAGGCGCCCATCCGGGGTGGCGTCCCTGCTCTGATCGACCTTGGCCGCCTGCTTCATATCACCGAGCGCATTCTTCGTGACGAGGAAACTGACGAAGACCTTCAGCTCATTTTCGCTCCCGGCTCTTCCCTTGGTGGCGCGCGGCCTAAAGCCTCAGTCATAGACCAGCACGGCCATCTTTCCATCGCCAAGTTTCCCAAAGAGACTGACGACTACAGTATGGAAACCTGGGAGGAGATCGCCTTGCGACTGGCCGGGCAGGCTGGCATTGCTACCCCACGACACAAACTGATCCACGTCGCCGGCAAAGCGGTTCTTCTCTCACAGCGTTTCGACCGTGACGGCGCCACCCGTATTCCGTTCCTGTCCGCGATGGCGATGATGGGCGCCAGAGACGGAGAACGGGGGAGTTACCCGGAAATCGTGGACGCCCTTGCACGACACGGCGCACAGGGAAAGACGGACGCCCACGCCCTCTATCGGCGCGTGGTTTTCAATGTTCTGATCTCGAATGTCGACGATCATCTGCGCAATCATGGTTTCCTGTGGCAGGGAAAGGCCGGATGGTCGCTTTCTCCAGCCTATGATCTCAACCCTGTTCCGGCCGATCTCAAGGCCCGGGTACTGACCACAAACATTGATCTTGATGAAGGAACCTGCTCCGTCGATCTTCTTGAAGCGGCATCGGAATTCTTCGCCCTTACGCTGCCTCAGGCACGCGCCGTCATCAAGGAGGTGGCGACGGTCACCGCGACATGGCGGGAGACCGCCAGGGAAGTCGGCGCCCGGTCAGCGGAGATCCAGCGTATGGCAAGCGCATTCGAGCATAACGATCTCAGACAAGCACTGGCCCTGTGATCCGGATGCCGGATGAAAACTTCCATAGGCTACAAGCGTGCAGGCAACGCGAACGCGCTTCGCCTCAGCTTTGAGTAAAACGAGCCTCTTTGAGATGGCAGGCTTTCAAAGGGATCGAGGGCTGTGACACCCATTCCCTGGAAATGTCGCAGGTTGCGGGTCAGCACGACATAGCCCTTCACCATCGCTGTCGCCGCGATGGACAGGTCGGCCATTTCGGGCATACGACCCGCCTGACGTACCGCCTGCGTCATACGCCACAGTTCGACGGATCTGCGGGAAGGACGAACCCACAAGGGTTGTCGTGCACGCTGGACACTGAAGTCACTAAAGCAAAGGGACAGAATGACGGAACATTCCCCGCAACGGACCTTGCCATTCCGTTCTTGCTACAAATCGCATCTCTCCACAGACCAGAATTTCAGGCTGATCCGGAAAGGAAAAGCCGACGACGACGCCACCAGTGATGATGCCAGATTACGCGAGGGCCTAGCTGGATAAACCCAATATAGCCTCAAGCGTCTGGACCGACACGGCCTGTCGATCAAAAGCCAATGCTGGAAAGTCGATCATCCATTCCCGTGTCAAGCACATCTTTGCTGATCAGAAATCACAAACGGGACTGTCCATCCGCACGGTCGGTATCATGCGAACCTCCATGAAGATCGGTCAGGCCAATATCGTCTACAATGCACGCTGCTTCCCTTCTTCGAGAGCGTCAGCGCAACCGCGTAGCAATCAGGGACACAGCCCTTCTAGAGCAGTTCCACTGAACTCTGAATCGAGAGGTGACACTGCAGGGGGAATGTGATTCACCGTTTTCCCTGATGGAGACGGTGATGGCACGAGCATTGAGTGATGATCTT
>NZ_WOSX01000096.1 GCF_011516735.1 Acetobacter fallax
AAAATATCTCTCAAGCTATCTCGGATGGCGCCGCATGATCGAGGCTCTCCACAACACCCTCGCTCCCGCTTCTATCCTCATCGCCTGCAGCCAGCCAGGAGGCCTCAACACGTAACAACAACAGAGCCTTTGGAAACCGCTTTATCATCAATAAACCGGGGTGTAGGAGGCCTGTGGACCCCTGTCAGCTTCACACAGGTCAAAGGCCAGCCCCCCTGGTATTATGTGTCGACAGAGCATTGCCCAACCTGTTCTGAGCGGAATTTCTGCCTGAAAGATGCCGGTAAGCACCGGCATCAGGTGGAGTTTTGCTTTTATTGTGTCGATGCTGACAACTGGTATTGCCAGCGGTGAAGTATTTGCTGTCGTAGCGGCTTTATGAGGCGGTGGCGCATTGATGATTCGGAGCGCTTTGCTCAGGCATTTCACAAAATGCGCCATAGACATGATAAAGCGAGCTGGCGGGCATATGGTCCATGAGCGAATGGCCATTTTCATCCAGGCGATCAATCCATCCACCGTTCAGGTTTTCCGGCAAATAAGCGTCAGAAAAATCGACAGCCTGCGGGCTTATTGCCTGAGCGGCGCAGGTGTCGCCTTGCCGGGCAAAGAGGCACAAAGCCCGCAGACATTCGGTCTGGGGCCATATCCGTGTTGATGTTTCCAGAATTGTTCCTGATTCAGTCATGGCGTCGCGGACACGACGTGTGCCGGCGTCTGTGCCCGGCCCCATACCGGAGTCGAACAGTCGTCTGGCACAGGCCTGAATATGGTGAGTATTTTGTGTATCGGGGGCCACGCGCACATATTCACTGAGAAGCCAGGACCACTCGAACATGTGGCCCGGTTCGACACGGTTTTTGCCCTGGGCTTCAAGGGGCTGCCATCTTGCGTCGAAATTTTCGCGGAGTGTGCCGGTGTCCGGATCGATGAAGTGAGACAGACACAGGGTGACGAGATCGGTGGCGCGTTGCAGATATGAATCGTCGCCGCTTGCTTCGAACAGTACCAGATATGCTTCGAAAAGGTGCATGTGTGGATTCTGTCGGCGAATTGAGTCTTTTGCAGGGACAGTATCCAGATATCCGCCATGCGATGATGCTTTGAAAATCCGGTCGATATCGCTGGTGGTGGAGGCGGCGATGCGCAGAAAGGAGGGATCTCCCGTCAGCCGGAAAGCCCAGCCATAGGCGAAAAGAATAAACGCATGTGCATAGAGATCGCGGCGTCGATCTGCGGGGTGGCCGTCCGGAGCGAGCGAGAAGATCCATCCGGCGTCGCCGTCGGCGCGGTAATAGCGGCGTTCGACTTCCGCCAAGCAGGTGAGGGCTTTCGCTGAGGCGTCGAACATATTGTCCAGAGAGGCTCTGGCGTAGGTTGCGATTTGCCGTGCCTGCACCATCAGACGCAATGCGGGCATGCTGACCGGTTCTGCGGAGAATGTCAGGCGCTCGTGAAACAACCGGCGTTTCGGATCGTATCCGTTTTCCGACCATAATGGTAAGGCGCGTTGTGACAGCCATGTTGTTCGCATTGTGTTGTCCATCGTAGCGGTCTGGCCCTTATTGATTGACACGCGATGAAGCGATGTTCCGCAGAGTGTTTTTCTTTAGCCGGAAACCTGCCGGTTTGCCGTGGGTGGGAGCTTACGTTAACTTCGCCGGGCACAAATGATCCGGGGAGCCACTTATGTCCAGCTCACTCTGTCTGTGGTCAGCGTCCCGCATGGCGGACGCCATCCGGAAGCGTGATGTCTCCAGCCGCGAATGTGTTTCGGCGGCGCTGGAACGGATCAGTCTGCTCAATCCGACGCTGAACGCTGTTGTGGATGAAATGGCAGGAGAGGCGCTTTCTGTCGCTGATGAGGCCGATCGGGCTCTCCGGAATGGTGCTTCCGCAGGTCTTCTTCATGGTGTTCCTGTCACCGTCAAGGATAATGTCGATCAGAAAGGTTACCCGACGACGAATGGTGTTGTTGCGTTGCGCGATAATATCGCGACGGAAGACTCTCCTCAGGTTGCCAGTCTGAAAGCTGCTGGCGCCGTCATCATCGGACGCACAAATACGCCTGCTTTTTCGCTCCGGTGGTTTACTGATAATGATCTTTACGGGCGGACCCTCAATCCCTGGCGGGATGATGTTACGCCAGGCGGCTCCAGCGGCGGGGCAGCGGTGGCCGTTGCCACCGGAATGGGCGCCATTGCACATGGCAATGATCTTGGCGGCTCGATCCGTTATCCGGCTTATTGTTGTGGTGTCGCTGGTCTGCGCCCGACGACAGGTCGCATCCCCATGGCCACGCCGAGCCAGAAAGGTGAGCGCGGTATTACGCACCAGCTCATGGCATCACAGGGCGCGCTTGCCCGCAGTGTCGATGATCTCTGGCTGCCTTTGCGCGCCATGATGCGTCCCGATCCGCGCGATCCCGGTTCTGTGCCTGCTCCACTCGATTACGCTGAACCGTTCCGATGTGGACGGCGTGTTGCGCTGTTTCGCGGCGTGAATGCCGGTGCGACTGATCCCTCTGCTCTTGCGGCGCTGGATGCGGCGGCAGCGGCTCTTATTGATGCCGGTTATCGTGTCGAAGAAGCTGTCCCGCCGGATTTCGAGGCGGCTGCGCGACTTTGGTACAGCCTTGCCTCGCTCGATGCTCTGAGTGTTGGGCGTGGTGTGCTGGAGGATCTTGGAGGTAAAGCCATTCGTCGTTTGCTGGAACTCGCGCCGGCATCGCAGGGACAGGATGACCTGCAGGCGGGACTAAGGCAGCGTTTTGTCATGGCGCGTGAATGGTCCGTGTTTCTCAATACATATGACATTCTGCTGCTGCCGGTTTCGTTCGTGCCGCCGTTCACGGTCGACAGAGATCTTCGTTCGGCCGGGGATGCGACAGCAGTTTTTGAGGCTCAGTTTCCTTTGCTGGCAACGGCGCTGTTCGGTCTGCCTGGTTTGTCTGTTCCGACCGGTCTTGCCTGCGGTCTTCCCACGGGTGTGCAGATTGTTGCGGACCGGTTCCGTGAAGATCTTTGTCTCTTTGCCGGGGCGACGATTGAAAAAGCTATTGGTCCGGTATGGCCTGAGCTTCCGGCAAACCGCTCTTTCCCGGGTTCTTCAGACAGAACTCTGACGCAGGACACCGTGCCATGAAGCAGGTTCTTCGTCTTATGACTGGTCTTGGTCTTCCGACAGTGGCAACGCTGGGTATGATTCCGGTTGTTGGTTGCTTCGGAAAAACTATTTTCGGAGTTCCCACGATTATCGTGGTGATCGGCAGTCTGTTTTTTATTACCAGCGGCTGTATGGCGACCTGCTGGCTGCTCTTTGACCGGAATGACGTTCGCGATCAGGAGGTTTGAGTTTTGTGCTGGCAACGATGGCTTTTGCAGAACCGGAATTTGCGCGGACCTGGCAGGAGCCCTGAGAATCACCGGTACTTAATGCTAGAGCTTTTCCACTTTAATCTGGTTCATATCCTGTGGCTGTAAAGAAACTGGCGCATTGGCTGGGAGTGAAAGCGTGAAGCAGAGCGCCGACGGTGTCCCACAGAGCA
>NZ_WOSX01000097.1 GCF_011516735.1 Acetobacter fallax
ATACGGATAATTTGTTCCATGGGTGGCCTCCTCTGTGAATTCTGCAACGACTTCACCTTGGCACATCGCGATGCCGTTGGGAGCCGTCCACCCCATCACAGAAGAAATCCGCGTCATTGCTTAGGAAAATATTTGTATAAACGCCTGCTGGCGCCCCGGCATCATGAAACAGTTTTTCAAACGCCAAGGCACATTGCGGCACGTTGGGGGCATGCTTGGCTATTACCACATTGCCCGCCATCAGGTTGGGGCCGGCTACACGGGCCAGTTGGTAATAGGGAAAGTTCCAAGGTTCGATGCAATAAATAACACCGAGTGGCTGATTGATTATTTTTGCGCTGCCATCTTTCACCTTAAGCGGTGTGGGAGCCAGAAACTCCTCTGCCCCATTGGCATAGAAGGAAAGAATATCTGCCGTAATATCAATTTCTTCCAATGCATCTGGCAGCGCTTTGCCCATTTCCGTGGCAATCAGGCGCGCATGGGCCTGCCGATCCTTACGCAGCAGATCAGCCGCCTTTGACATGATGACTTTACGCTCGGCAATGCTGCGCTTTTTCCAATCTGTGCGCCAGATATGGTCTGCCTTGTCTATGATCTGGCGCATCTGTTCTGGGGTATGCAGCTCAAACGTGCGTTCAACAGCTTCTGTTTATTGGGTTAATTGTCTGATATGTAATCATTTTTTGGCGTCCTGATTATAGGAAGGGTAATCGGTGTATCCGTGCGCGCCGCCGCCATACATGGTTGTGGGGTCTATGGCGTTAAGGGGCCATTCGTGCTGCAAACGCGCAGGCAAATCCGGGTTGGCGATGAATTTACGGCCAAACCCAATCATGTCTGCCCAGCCGTTTTGCAAAACGTGGTCTGCTTTGGCTTTATCGTAACGGCCCGCGCACAAAATGCGGCCCGGAAAGATATCTCTTACGGCCGCACGGAATGAATCCGGCATATCTGGCGCGTTATCCCAGTCCGCTTCTGCCAGAGAGAGATACGCAATGCCTGCATCCGCCAAAACACCTACTGCTTGTGTATAGGTTTCTGCCGGATTGCTTTCCAACAAGCCAAGATAAACGCGTTCTTCCGCAGTTGTGCTGAACAGTGGAGAAAACCTGACGCCCAGCCTTTCAGGGGAAACCACGGCAGAAACGGTCTCAACCACTTCACGCAGAAACCTCAGACGGTTGGAGAGTGAACCACCATAGGCATCTGTGCGAAAATTGGCGCGTTCAGAAATAAACTGGTTGATGAGATACCCATTGGCAGCGTGAATTTCCACGCCATCAAATCCGGCTTGCAGTGCGTTTCTGGCGGCCTGCGCATAAAGTTCTACCAGTTCATGAATTTCGGGAATGGTTAAAGCGCGCGGAGTATCCGGCGGCACCAGTTTTCCTGTGCCCGGGCCAGTTGGGATAAAAACATTCACACCCGTTGCAGCCACAGCAGATGGTGCAATAGGAGGTTGGTGATTGGGCTGCAAAAGATGATGAGAAACACGGCCTACATGCCAAAGCTGTGCAAAAATGGGGCGCTTTTTGGCATGCACTGCATCTGTTACCAGTTTCCAGCCTGCAATCTGTTCAGGAGAGTAAATGCCGGGTGTCCAGGCATAGCCCTGCCCGCGTGGTTCAATTTGCGTGCCCTCGGTAATCAGAAAACCTGCCTGTGTGCGCTGGGCATAGTATTCGGCCATAAGCGCATTGGGGATATCACCCGGTTGGGTGCTGCGGCAGCGCGTGAGAGGCGGCAGAAAGATCCGGTTTTTCAGGGGCAGATCACCCAGTATTATGGGATCAAAAAGAGAAATTGAAGTCATGATCAGCCTTGTTCAGAAGCAGAAATAGTCTCTAGTCTGCTCGTAAACATTGGCCTATTAGGTTTAAGGCGCAAGAACGCACATAAACCGCCTATAGTGTCAGGAATGATACCATGCCCCGTATTCGCCACACCACGCTAACATGCAGCCCCGGCTGCACCGTAGAAGCCACGCTGGAGTTGTTTGGGGGCAAATGGAAGGCGCTTATTCTGTATCATCTGTTTGAAGATGGCGTGCTGCGCTTTAGCGAATTCCGTAGGCGTATGCCAAATGTAACGCAGCGTATGCTGACAAACCAGTTGCGAGAACTGGAAGCCGATGGCCTGATTTCCCGCACGGTTTTTCCAGAAGTGCCACCACGCGTGGAATATGAACTGACCGACTTGGGTAAAACACTCAAGCCGGTCATCCATGCACTAAAGGAATGGGGTGATAAATATGCCCACAGCGTGACGCAGAAAAAAGAATCAAGTGGTGGGTAAAAGCCCCTCACCTACGTTCATAAATGCACATGAGGGGGAGTTTCTTTACTTCAATCCAGTTTTTCACGCTGCCAGAAGCGGAGATTGCCGCAGGTTTTTACAAATGTGTTGGCATCGTTTTGACTGCCCAGTTTAATGCAGCCTTTATCAACATCATCTGCCAAACCTGCCTTTTTGAATAATGTGCAGGCTTCTGAAGAATACCCAATATATTTGCAGTGTGTGAAAGCGTCCGTCAGGAAATCTTTGGCAGCAGGAGTGCTGGCCAGCACTTTTGTGCCTTCCTTGGAAGCCAGAATGGCTACAGCATCGTATAATACCGATGGCCCGCCGTCTATTTTCTGCTGCGCAGCTACCTTGGTACCATCTGAAAGTGTAATGCCGCCAATTTTGGGGGCGATGACTTCGTAATTGGCTTTTTCTGCCTGAAGAGCGGAAATGAGCGCAGCAAAAAGGTCTGCATCCACGCCATCTGTCGCCAGAATACCCATTTTACGGCCAGCAAATGCTTTTGGCCCATTTTTAACGATACTGAGGGCATCAGATGGAGGGTTCGACGCGGATTTCTTCTGTGGTTGTCGTCCGTTATGCAAGAGTTTTCTGACCAATATTGACGTGTGATCGTGTGCGGTCTTCTGTAAGGCCTGTTGATGTGGCCTTTCAGAAGCCACTGGCCGGTATGGTGATCAGCGGATCAGATCCAAATCTCACAGGCGTGCTTTAAAGCACAGAGAAATCCACTGGTTTTTCCGATCCGGATCAAACGATCATGCGCCCATTCAGGTCATCGCCCTCTCACACCCCTACCGGTTCCATCCGCAGAAGCCAAGCCATCGCTCAGGCTGCCACGGACAGGGCCGGATCCCGATAATCTTCCTGTTTTGTTGCCATGGCCCAGATGGCCCGTGCCATCCTGTTGGCCAGGGCAATGGCGACCAGCATACGGGGCTTGCGGGCCAGCATCCGCGCCAGCCAGCTTCCCGGTGCAGGGGCCTTACGGCTGGCCCAGTTCACCAGGGTCATGGCACCCATGATGAGAAGCCTGCGGATATCAGCCTGCCCGGCTTTTGATATCTTCCCCAGCCTTTCCTTTCCGCCAGATGAGAACTGACGGGGCACCAGCCCCAGCCACGCAGCA
>NZ_WOSX01000098.1 GCF_011516735.1 Acetobacter fallax
TCAGTCTGACCGATCCCGACAGCCGCCTCATGCGACGTTCGGACGCCCACGAGTTCCGACAGGCTTACAATGCCCAGGCCGTGGTCTGCGCCGAAGGCAGTCAGCTGATCGTGACAACCGGCGTTGTCGCCACGTCAGCGGACGCGCCATCCTTTGCCGATACCGTGCTGTCGATGGAAAACACGATCGGTCTCCCAAAGACGGTGCTCGCCGACACCGGTTACGCCAGCGGGCAGGCGGTCCGGGACCTGCGGAAAAAAGGCATCGATCCACTGGTCGCCATCGGACGGCCTCGCGCCCGCAGGCCATATGATTTCCGGCCACCTCCTGAAAACAGGGAGCCACGCCGGATCACCGAACCCTGGCGGCTTGCCATGAAGGACAGGCTGGAAACCACAGAAGCCGGAGATGTTTACAGACTACGAAAACAGACCGTTGAACCGGTCTTTGGAATTATCAAAAGCATCATGGGGTTCAGAAGATTCAGTCTGCGCGGCCTTGCAAAAGTCACGACCGAATGGACACTCGTCGCTCTCGCATACAACTGCAAAAGAATGGCACGGCTTCAAACAGCATAAGCCGGGTCAGCCTCGCCGCCGTGATCCTCAAAATGCCCAACCCGACAGACTGCTAGGTATTTGTTGAATCGTATCATCTCCATTTTAGACTACAACGAAAAGACCTGATGAGCAGTGCCGTTAGAAAATTTTCCTGCGAGGTTCACTTATGTTCGATGCTTCCAGATTACATTGGAATGCGTTGGTTCTTGAGTTTAAAGCCGTGCTCCAAAATCGCGCCTTGCCGGTCTCGGAAGCTGTTTTTATTTCAGAACGTCGGCTTTTAGAATTTCTTGTTTGGTTTCAGGACGTCCTACATGAGGCGGAAGCCGACATGGAGACACACCCTTCACCCCGTCACTCCATCATGCGACGTTACCGGCAAGCCATTCCCTGAGCTTCGACCACCGCCGCCGCCCGCCCTGGTTCCGCACCGCGATGGCCAGCGCCTTCTTCTGGCCCACGAGGACGACGAGCTTCCTTCCCCGTGTGACGCCCGTGTAGAGCAGGTTCCGCGCCAGCATGGCGTAGTGCTGCGTCACCAGCGGAATCACTACTGCCGGGTATTCCGAGCCCTGGCTTTTGTGGATGGTCGTCGCGTAGGCCAGCACCAGTTCGTCCAGCTCGCCGAAGCCGTAAACAACCTCCCGTCCATCGAATAAGACCGTCAGTTCGCCCTCTTCGATATCGATCCGGTCAATAACCCCCAGATCCCCGTCGAAGACGTCCCGGTCATAATCGTTGGCGATCTGCATCACCTTGTCACCCGGACCATAGGTCCAGCCGAACCGCTCGACCTTTACCTCGCCCGGCGGGTTCAACGCCTGCTGCAATTCGATATTCAGCGACCGCGCCCCAAGCCCGCCCCGGTTCATGGGGCAGAGCACCTGCACGTCGCGAACAGGGTCCAGTCCGAACCGCGCCGGGATGCGGTCCCTCACCATGGCCAGCAACTTGCGCAGCCCGACCTCGGGCTCGGCCGCTTCCACGAAGTAGAAATCCGATCCTTCCTCCAAGCTCAGTTCGGGCATCCTGCCCTCGTTGATCCGATGCGCATTGGTGATGATCCGGCTCTGAGCCGCCTGGCGGAACACTTCCGTCAGGCGCACCACAGGCACTGCACCCGAGCCGATGATGTCGGCCAGCACCTGCCCCGGCCCGACGGACGGCAACTGGTCCACGTCGCCCACGATCAGCAGGGCTGCGCTGTCGGGCAACGCGCGCAAAAGAGAGCACATCAGCAGCACGTCCACCATGCTGGCCTCGTCCACGACCAGCAGATCGCAGGTCAGCGGGTTGGTATCGTCCTGTTTGAAACTGCCGTTGGCCGGATCGGTCTCCAGCAGGCGGTGGATGGTCTTGCCCTCCAGCACCGTGCTTTCCGACAGGCGCTTCGCCGCCCGTCCCGTTGGCGCGCAGAGTTGAACATCCGTGCCCTTGGCGGTCACGATCTTCAGGATGGCGTTGACCAGGGTGGTCTTGCCCACACCGGGACCACCCGTGATCACCAGCACCTTGCTGCGCAAGGCAAGGCGCACCGCCTCCTGCTGGCTGGGAGCCAAAGCGAGCCCGGTCTTGCCTTCGACCCAGGTCATGGCTTTTGCAGCGTCGATGTCCGGCCAGGGCGGACGACCGATGGCGCAGGCGCGCAATCGTTCGGCGATGCTCTGCTCCGCCCGATAGAGCCCAGCCAGGAAGATGCAGTCTGTTTCGCCAACACTGTCAGCAACCACGTCTCCCGCTTCCAGTTCCAGCGCGAGGGCCGTCTCGATCAGAGGGGCAGCGACCTCCAGCAGCTCGGCGGTGCTGGTCAGCAGTTCCCCGACCGGCAGACCGCAATGCCCTTCGTCCATCGCTTCGCCGAGTGCATAGGATATCCCGGCCCGCACCCGGATCATGGCGTCGGGTGCAATCCCCATCTTCCGGGCAACCTGGTCAGCGGTCTTGAACCCGATTCCCCGGATGTCCTTCGCCAGCCGGTAGGGGTTCTCGCTGATCAGTCTGACCGCGTCCTGACCATAGGTCTTGAAGATCCGCACCGCCCGCGAGGTGCCGACGCCATTGCTGTGCAGGAACAGCATGATCTCGCGGATCACCTTCTGGTCCGCCCAGCCACCGACAATCCGTTCGGCACGCTTGGGACCGATACCCGTCACCTCCCGCAGGCGTCCAGGTTCCTGCTGGCCTTGAGGAACTCGGCCTTGAACTGCAGCCCGTGGGTATGGTCGTTGAACCAGCGCCCCGACATCTGCACGAACTCGCCTGCCGAGATCATGGCGGCGTGGCCGACAACGGTGACCAGATCGCGCTGCCCCCGCACTTTCACCCGCAGGACGCAGAAGCCGTTCTCGGCGTTGTGGAACGTCACCCGCTCTACGAGGCCGGCCAGCGCCTCGGAGGATGCAGCCGCGCCACTCAACGGGAGGCTCCTGTCGATGCGGAATCGAGAGGGTCGGAAACCATGATCGATCGTAACACAGGATCGCGCTGCCAGCCGTATCGCCGTGCTCCAACACGCCTGACACGCAGTCGTGAAGATCCCCGATTTCAGCCCAACCTACGCTGGAGTTTCCCTCCCACTTGCATCCTATGTGTTTCCTGCGTGGGATTCCGGACAACAAAAAACCCGCCTGTTTAGGGCGGGTTTATCGTGTCCCATGAAGGGCTTGTGCATGGTTGCGGGGATAGGATTTGAA
>NZ_WOSX01000099.1 GCF_011516735.1 Acetobacter fallax
TAACCCCGGACCAGATGGCCAACAGCAACGCCGTCAGAAGGGCGGCATAACAACAACCGGGTATAGCTTATCAAGCCCGCAAAACTGTCCGAACGGACGGGACCACCTCAAGACTGGTTAGAGTTTTTGAATGGTATTAATAATGAGGCTTCATACGTGACTGCGACCATATGCCTAAGAATCTACTCCTTGTATGTCTATAAAGAGGGTGACAGGGAGCGCAAGAAAACGGCATATAAAGATATTGCGGGACTTAAGGACTTCGTGACCTCATACATTAGCGCAATGCCATCAGAAAACACTGACGATAAACTTGCAAGGTCTTGGTATTTTGAACAAAAGAATACGAATGAACCTGATAGAGAGCAAGGCTATATTCACTATGGAAATTATGGATATAGTAGTAGATTTAAAAATAGAGTAAGCAAAAAATATGTGTATGACAGGTCAACGAGTGATGTAGAAGAGATACCTCTCTATTATAATTTTTGGATGCCTAATAAAGAAGATATTTTTTTCTCGTTTCAAAACTTTCAAGGCCGCTCATGCATCCAATTAATATTCCAAAGTTTACAAGATTGGTTCTCAAAAAATCATAAAGGCTATAAACTTAGCGTCCGAAAAATTGTTCCCCATTTGATGAGGGGAACAACATTTGCTGAAGCTCCAGTTAAAAAACTTACTCTCTCTAGACGTAAATCACCTTCGGATGTTACGGACCGCTATACTGGAGGTAATGCGGAAGAGGTAAATCTCGAACTGCGTATTTCAGCTACTCGAAGCAAACATTTGGGAAGTTTGCTGAGTCTGATAGACCGATTCAAGCATCCTGAAACAAAAATGCTCACGTTTGGTGATATTGTATTTGAAGAAGCCTCTGCCGAAATTAAAATTGGTGGAAAACCTCGTAAAGTTGGTGTATTTGGGTACGATAAGGATGCGGGTCTTATCGACATTACAGACGAAATTAAATTTTCGGACAATGGGCACCCTGAATTCGATTCAATTAGAGAACAATCTACCGAATTACTAGATGGAATATATTCCGCTTTTGGTGAGCAGAAATGAAAATAGGAGTATTAGGCGTATTAAAAAACCATTTTAATACGCTATATAACGACAATACAAAAAAAATATCGGTTCTAGATGTTTTTTTGTTCTATATAGCTCCAGTTTTGGTTGTGTATCCGTCCTATAAATACAAACTAATTTTGAGTAAAGATTTTTACAATCTTTCTATAACATTTTTTGGAATATTTATTGCCCTTCTACTTAATATAGAGGTAGCAATATTTGCTATTTTTACTAGAAAATGGAAAAACAATTCCGATGAAAATGGAGAAAAATTTTCCGAAAGAAATAAGTTAATATCAGAAGTTGATAGCAATATATCATATCTCGTATTGGTTTGTTTTTTTGCGTTATTTTTTTGTTTAGCAGTTTTTGGCGTAAGCTCCATAAAGGATTCTTATAATAGTTGGTATGCAAGTTGTGTCTTAATTTATTTTTACGGTCATTTTGGCCTCACCCTATTAATGATTATTAAAAGGTCTCACGCTCTGTTTCAAAGAGAATATCGGGAGAGTTAAATCCCGATATAGCTCAAATAGTATTAAAAATTAAATTTTACCATGATATATATTATTGAAAAATCATGTCTTCCTGATGCCGCAATACTTTCCAGACGTAAGAGCGTGAAATCCCGAGACGCTTACCAATTTCAGTATTAGCAACGCCCTGACGTTTGAGATTGAACACTTGCTCAATCCTGTCCCAATCGGCTTTCCTGCCCTTATAGACGCCCTCCTTTTTGGCCTTGGCTATGCCTTCGAGTTGACGTTCACGCCTCAACTCCGTTTCGAACTGAGCGAAGACACCGAGTAATGAGACGAACATACGTCCCATCGCACTACTGGTATCAATCGGCTGTTCAGTGGCTATCAGGCTAACGCCTTTGGCTTCTAACTCTTGGACGATATCAGACAGGTCTCCGAGTGAACGAGCCAGCCTATCAATACGAGTAATAACCAGAGCATCACCCTTACGAAGGAACTGCAAGAGATTTTCAAGCTCTTGCCTGCCCTCTCTGGACGTACCAGAAACCTTCTCACCACGAACAAGTTCGCACCCTGCTTTTTCCAAGGCATCTATCTGTATATCGAGTGATTGCTCTTCACTCGACACACGTGCATATCCATATTTCATATCAAATATTCCTCATTATAATATCTAAACGCTTGGCTATCCCATGGATATTTTTAATATCGTTTAAAGATATAATGTTTTTTATATCATCTTTGATGATATCAATGATTTCCTGTTTATTGTTGTCCTGTGAAATTTTTACAGGAACAGGAGCCAGACCTTCGGGATATATTCCATTATTAACGCAATCTGCCCAATACCTTGCTGTATCCTGCTTGATGTCGAACATTTTGCAGATATCTTGAATAGATATTTTTTGGCTCAGTGTTTCTTCGAAAGCTTCAAAGCTTATTTTGGGCCTTACAATAATTAAAGGCTCAGGCTTCCTTCTGGGGGGTCGTATTTTCTTTGATACCAATCCGTACTTAACTGCTAATTGACGGGCATATGCTGGTACAATTTCAAAATATTGAGCAATATCAGAAAGACTCATCCCCTCCTGAATCATCTCTTTGAACTCGGTCTCGTTTACCTTTCTTTTAGTATTCATACTTTTAATCCTCTTTTATTTAATTCATTCAATATTAATTTCGTTTGTTCTTTTTTATCTTCGAGATAAATATAATTATTGTCCAGAATATCCAAATACCAGCGAAGATAATCAGATGTAGTAAACCAAAAACTATTATCTTCACCGTCTTCCAGATTCTGAAATGTTCCACGTATATCATTGTAAATTACATGATGTATTCCCTTCATAAGTGCCTCCTATTGTTTCTTATGAGTCTAAGAGATGAGAAAACTCTCTGTTGACTAATTATATTATAACCTAAAAGAAACAGTATTTTGGCAATTTACGTATATTTTTATTGTTTCCTAAGGGAGTACCTAAGTGTCTGACCGAAAATGAGTTGAGTGATTTCAGCGGGTTATGATTCATGGGTTTGCGATAACCTGATGAGATCAAGATGGCCTGGACTGAAATCACCCGAGCGCAGT
>NZ_WOSX01000100.1 GCF_011516735.1 Acetobacter fallax
TAAGTACATTACGGCCTGGATGAAAAAACGAGCGTCACCCCGCAAACATCTTGATCGGCGAACCGGTGAACATGTACATTTTCTCTTTCAACTTCGGAACAGGCCAATCGCGAAGGAAGTTTTAAATCAGACTGTTATCCCGCTTTTGTGCAAAAAGGCTGGTATTCCGATTGAGGACAGTAAAGGCCGTATTACAAGTCACCGTGGACGGGCTTCAGCCGTTTCTATGCTGGCCAGCGTTCCGCAAGGAATGACAATATTCGATTTGGCAAAATGGTGCGGCCATACGTCCGTTCAATCGACGATGAGCTATGTTCGGTCGAAACCTACGCAATTGGCGAGTGCGTTTGCCAAGGCGGATCAGGCGGCGCGGATGATCGAAATTGTTATTGATAAGGAGGTTATTGCGGCAGGCGCAACGAAGGATGGAGCACCTTGGAAGTATTACGATTTAGGTGATTCTTACTGTAGCAATGCGTTTTGGAGCACTTGTCCGCATCGCATGGCATGCGCACGCTGTTATTTCAATATTCCGAAGCCAAGCGCCAAGGGCGTTGTCCTGGCCGCTCAGCAAGCAGCCAATCGTTTACTGGAAGAGGTCTGGTTAAGCCCAGAGGAACGGGATGCCGTGTCCGGAGACGTTGAAGCATTGGAGGGAATGTTAAACAAGCTTCGAGATAAGCCAGCGCTGGATGGCCGAACGCCTGGCGAAATTTCGGCAACATGCGGTTCCCAAGTGTCTTCTCCGTTCACAGAATCAGAATGACCAGTGCCGTGGTTGGAGAACAATGCCAAACGGAAGCGCTGGCCGGCCTCGTGGAGCGGGTGACGTTCCACAATGCCGAGAACGGTTTCTGCGTCCTGCGGGTGAAGGTGCGGGGGCAGCGCGATCTGGTCACTGTCGTCGGCCATGCCGCCATGATCTCGGCGGGTGAGTTCGTGCAGATGTCGGGGCGCTGGTTCAACGACCACACCCACGGCTTGCAGTTCAAGGCGGAGTTCCTCAAGGCCAGTCCGCCGACCACGGTCGAAGGCATAGAGCGCTATCTCGGCTCGGGCATGATCCGGGGCATTGGTCCCGTCTATGCCAAAAAACTGGTGAAAGCGTTCGGCGAGGCCGTGTTCGACCTGATCGAGCAGGAACCGCATCGCCTGCGGGAAGTGACAGGCATTGGTCCCAAGCGGGCCGAACGGATTGTCGGTGGCTGGGCAGACCAGAAGGTGATCCGCGAGATCATGCTGTTCCTGCACAGCAACGGCGTCGGCACGTCGCGGGCGGTACGGATCTTCAAGACCTACGGGCAGGATGCGGTCAGACTGATCAGCGAGAACCCCTATCGGTTGGCGAAGGACATCCGGGGCATCGGCTTCAAAACCGCCGACCAGATCGCCCGGAAGATGGGGATCGCGCCTGATGCCATGATCCGGGTGAGGGCCGGGATCTCCTATGCCCTTGGTGAGGCGATGGATGAAGGGCATTGCGGCCTCCCGGTCGGTGAACTCCTGACCAGCACCGCCGAACTGCTGGAGGTCGCCGCCCCTCTGATCGAAACAGCCCTCGCGCTGGAGCTGGAAGCGGGAGACGTGGTCGCTGATAGCGTGGGAGAGACGAGTTGCATCTTCTTGGCTGGTCTCTATCGCGCGGAGCAGAGCATCGCCGAGCGATTGCGCGCCTGCGCCGTGGGTCGGCCGCCCTGGCCGGAGATCGATGCTGAAAAGGCCATGACTTGGGTGGAAGGCAAGACCGGACTTGCCATGGCGCCCAGCCAGCAGGAAGCGGTGCGCCTTGCACTGCGTAGCAAGGTGCTGGTGATCACGGGTGGTCCTGGCGTGGGCAAGACCACGCTGGTCAACGCCATTCTGAAGATCGTGACTGCCAAGGGCACAGACGTGCAACTTTGCGCGCCGACCGGCCGGGCGGCGAAGCGCCTGTCGGAAAGCACGGGGCTGGAAGGCAAGACCATCCATAGACTGCTGGAGACGGATCCGGGCAATGGCAGTTTCAAACGGGACGATACCAACCCGCTGACCTGCGACCTGCTGGTTGTGGACGAGGCCAGCATGGTCGACGTGCTGCTGATGCGCTCCCTGCTGCGCGCGTTACCTGACAGCGCGGCTCTGCTGATCGTCGGCGACGTGGACCAGTTGCCTTCTGTCGGACCGGGGCAGGTGCTGGCCGATATCATTGGCTCCGATGCTGTCCCTGTGGTGCGCCTGACCGAGGTGTTCCGCCAGGCGGCACAGAGCCGGATCATCACCAACGCGCACCGGATCAACGAAGGGAAGATGCCGGAGCTGAGCGCGGAAGAGGGATCGGATTTCTATTTCGTGGAGGCGGCCGAGCCCGAGGTCGGACTGCGCAAGTTGCTGGCCGTGGTGAAGGACCGCATCCCGGCGCGGTTCGGGCTGGACCCGGTCCGCGACGTGCAGGTGCTCTGCCCGATGAACCGGGGTGGGCTGGGCGCACGGTCGCTGAATATCGAGTTGCAGCAGGCGCTGAACCCGGCAGGCGACGTGAAGGTCGAGCGGTTCGGCTGGACCTACGGTCCCGGCGACAAGGTGATGCAGATCGCCAACGATTATGACCGGGACGTCTTCAACGGGGATCTCGGCGTTATCGACAAGATCGATGTGGAAGAGGGCGAACTGACGGTCTTATTCGATGGACGGGAGGTCGTTTACGGCTTCGGCGAGTTGGACGAACTGGTGCTGGCCTACGCGACGACCATTCACAAGAGCCAGGGCTCGGAATATCCGGTAGTGGTCATCCCGCTGGTGACGCAGCATTATACGATGCTGGCGCGGAACCTGCTTTATACCGGTGTTACACGGGGGCGGAAGCTCGTCGTGCTGGTCGGGCAGAAGAAGGCTCTGGCCATAGCTGTGCGAAATCAGGGCGGAAGGCTACGTTGGTCAAAACTGAGAGACTGGCTGGTGGGTACGTCAGGTACAGGTCATCTATCCCGCCTAAAGAAACCTTAAAATTGCTTTTTTGAGGTTGTGAAATTGTATTCCACATAAA
>NZ_WOSX01000101.1 GCF_011516735.1 Acetobacter fallax
CAACGATCCCCTTCCGGACACATGAAGGAGACATCCGATCATGGCGCGGCGCCGTCTTCTGACCCGTGAAGCTCTCGCCCGACATTACGAGCCTTCTGTCGATGATCGCGAGATCACGAGACATTTTACACTCAGCCAGGATGACTTCGATCTGATCGCAACCCGCCGCGGAGAAACCTCCCGATTGGGTTTTGCGATGGTCATGCTCTACATGCGCTGGCCGGGACGGGTGCTGGAATCTGGTGAAACACCACCGGCTCCCATTCTGTCATTTGTTGCGCGGCAGCTCGACCTGTCCCCTGGGCTCTGGTCCCATTACGGACGTCGTGACGAAACCCGTCGATCCCATCTGGCCCACCTGATGAAGCGTTATGGCTACCGAACCTTCGATCGGTCGGCATTTCATGACATGACCGGTTTCGCGATGCCAATTGCACATCATGTGACCCAGCCATCCCGCATGGCTGCGATCCTGATTGACGAGATGCGTCGCCGAAGCATTCTCCTGCCGTCGGTCACTGTCATTGAAGCCTTGGTGCGCCGTGCTCGCCAGCAGGCCGATCACCTTGTCCATGACGTCCTTGCAGGGGATCTGCCGCCGGAAACCCGTTGTCGTTTGGACAAAATGCTGGAGCGTCGTGGCGATCGCAGTGCCTCCTCGCTCTCGTGGCTGCGTAACCCGCCCCTGTCACCAGCCGCGCGCAATATCCTGCGATTGCTGGAACGCCTGGAGTATGTACGATCCCTGAACCTCGACAGCGCTCGCGCCACGACCATACCGCGTGTGGCCTTTGACCGTTTGAGCGAAGAAGCTGCCCGGATTACGCCCCAGCATCTGGCCGAGCTTCGGTCATCCCGTCGTTACGCCATTCTGGTGGCAGCCGGGGTCCGACTTGAGGAGGTTCTAACCGACGCGACCCTCACAATGATGGACAAACTCCTCGGAAGCATGATGCGCCGTGCCGAGCACCGGATCCGTGACAAAGCGATTGTCACCATGCGATCGTTGCAGGCCCAGCTTCGTCTGCTGACAACCTCCTGCCGTCATCTGATTGAGGCGCGTGATCAGGGTGTTGATTCACTGTCTGCCATTACGGGAATTGACTGGCCCCGCCTCCAGGACGCCATCGGCAGGGCTGAAACCCTGACAGCTCCAGAGACCATTGATCGCACGGCCGAACTGATCAACCGGCATCGCTCTCTTCGTCCTGCCATTGGTCCATTCCTGAACGCGTTCCAGTTTCAGGGTGGTCGCACGGTACAGGGATTACTGAAGGCGGTGCAGATCATTGGAGACCTCTATCGGACCGGTAAACGCCGCTTGCCTGACTCCTGTCCGATCCGTTTCATTCCGCCTTCCTGGCACAGCTTTGTCAGGCCAGAGGGAACAGTCATACGACAGGCCTACGAACTCTGTGTTCTGACCCAGCTGCGCGAGCGTCTGCGTGCCGGAGACATCTGGGTAACGGAAAGTCGCCAATACCGCGCATTCGACACCTACCTTCTTCCGGAAGCCACGTTTGCAGCGATGCGCGCGCAAGGACCGTTGCCTCTGGCGATCAATGCTACGGCTGACACGTTCCTTTCTCAACGGCGTGCAGTGCTGGAAACCGCGCTGAACCGGGTGACGGCTCTTGCCAGGAAGGGCGAGTTGTCACAGGTCCGGCTTGATGCACATGGTCTTGTGATTTCGCCTCTGAAAGCAATTACACCCCCTGCTGTGGAAGAGTTGAGGCGGGCGGCTTACGACCGGCTGCCACGGATCAAGATTACTGATCTTCTGCTGGAAGTGGACCGCTGGATCAGCTTCACCGACTGCTTTACCCATCGCCGTTCCAGCCGTGTCGCGGATGACAAAAACGCCCTGCTGACGGTGATCCTGGCGGATGGGATTAATCTTGGTCTGACACGCATGGCCGACACCTGTCAGGGTGCCACCCTGCGCCAGTTGGCGCATCTGCATGACTGGCATATCAGCGAGGCCGGATACGCCGAAGCCCTTGGCCGTATGGTTGCAGCCCATCGTGGGCTGCCCCTGGCGTCACTCTGGGGAGACGGCACATCGTCCTCAAGTGATGGTCAATTGTTTCATGCAGGTGGCAGAGGCGCTGCGATCAGCGATATCAATGCGCGCAATGGCAGTGAACCGGGCGTCAGTTTCTACACCCACATCTCCGATCAGTATGATCCGTTTTCGACCCGGGTGATTGCTGCGACGGCCGGTGAAGCGCCCTATGTTCTGGATGGACTGCTTTATCATGCTAACGGACTTTCCATTGAAGAGCATTATACAGATACGGGTGGGGCATCGGATCATGTTTTCGGGCTGATGCCCTTCTTTGGTTATCGATTTGCGCCCAGGATACGGGATCTGAAAGAGCGGAAACTTCACCTTTTTCCGGGACAACACCCGGGCGAACTTCTGGGTGGGATGGCCGGTGACCTGATCAATACCAACCATATTGTGGAACACTGGGACGACCTGCTGCGTCTCGTCACATCTATTCGGAGTGGAACCGTGACCGCTTCGGCCATGCTGCGCAAACTCGGATCTTACCCCCGTCAGAATGGTCTGGCTGTGGCTTTGCGCGAAGTCGGCCGGATCGAACGGTCAATTTTTATGCTCGACTGGATACAGGATCTGGATTTGCGCAGACGAACCCAGGCTGGACTCAATAAGGGAGAAGCCCGGAATGCGCTGGCTCGGGCGCTCTTCTTCAATCAGCTTGGCGAACTGCGGGATCGGCGTTTTGAAAATCAGGCCTATCGGGCGTCAGGTCTGAACCTGCTGGTGGCAGCGGTCATCCTATGGAATACGCGCTATCTTCAGTCTGCCATCACGACGCTCGGTATTTCAGATGACCTGGCCCAGCATATCGC
>NZ_WOSX01000102.1 GCF_011516735.1 Acetobacter fallax
CAATCTGCTCAAAACGCAGACTGGACGCCATCGCAAAAACCGTCAATCAAATCGCCAAAACCCAGAAATTACCGGCCAAGCACATCAATCAAGGGTTCTTCGATCCCTCCAGGTGTTGTTGTTCCTGACAAAACATTCGTGCCTGTCATCGCAAACAAAATTGCGAATTAAACAAAAAACACCCGGCGCTTTTTTGTGCCGGGTGCCCTGACTGTAATTAAGTAATCCTATTAAGCTGTAAAAATTTTTCTTATTTTTTATATGCCATAAATTTTTGAAAAACTTCAGAAACGGTAGTCGAAATAATAACACCTATACATATTACGCTAATAGTTTTTATATCTGAATGAAATCCGCCCAAGCTCAGCAATAATGTTGTTGCTGCTGCGGGAGGATGATTTGCTTTACAAAGGCCCTGCCCCAAGACTGTCAGGGATATCGCCAGGACACTCGCAGCCATACGGTTCCAAGTAATGTGGTCAATACTCATAGCAGCGGGGGCTGCCAAAGCGTCAAATATCCACAAAGAGAACACCGCAGCAATGATCCCGATTGCATGCCCTGCCAGTGTGTTCCAAACTCTTGAAGCGTCCTGTTGTGGCGTAACAATATGAATAAAAATAGTTGGCCCCAAGCTAGGAAAAAGCAATGGGTAATGCGTAAAATATGCTAATGCCCCCATGACCCCTGTAGAGACCAGAACGGCAAATGTTTTAAAAATTATTTCCAAAACCATAAAAGCCATCAGATTTTTTAGCCGTAAGATAGAAAGTATTGTTATACAGTCAGGACGGTTTTTTCCCTGTGCAGTTTCCTCCATCCGGCCAACCGGTGCTGGATGCCTGCGCTGTTGTGCCAGAAAACACGTCAAACCCTTTAATTCGCGCTTTAGAGGCAAGCATGGCAATGTAGTTCTGCACGCCCTGCTTCCAACTACTATCTTCAAGGAAAATCCGAATACGCTGTTTTTCTTCTTTATTTAACGCTTCGACCTTTAGCTCAGCGGAAAACTTTTTTAAAAGCTGCACAATATGCACGCCATATCGTGTTTCTATCAGACCATCATAGAATTCACCTTCTTGGACAGTTTGAAGGGCTTTCCTGAACTCTGGCAAAAGATCTTGCTCTTGCATTATGCCTAAATCCCCCCCTCTACTGGAGGAAGGACATTCTGAATAACGTGCTGCTACTTGTTCAAAATCTATGGCGTTATTTTTCAGGTGGTCCAGAAACTCTTGCGCTCTTTTTTGCGCTGTTTCCACTGAACCCGGCATAGATTTGTCTGCATATACCAAAATATGCCGCACATGCATGGCGGGACCAGCCTGCATATGGGCAATATTGGACGCACTCCAGCGCTCAAGCTCATCATCCGTTGGTGTTGGCACCTCGACCTCCCGCTCTAGCAAAGCCTGAATGAGCGCTTCATCGGTCAAACTGTCTCCGCTCTTAGTGTCGAGCTTTTTCCGGGCTTCATCAAGCAGGAGTGTTTTTACCACCAGCGCTCTTGCGGCATCATTCCGTTGCGCCTGAAGAGACGCTGTTTTGTGGTGCGGCATTTCTGCCTGAACATCCTCCAATGAAATGGCGGTGTCATTTACAAAAATTGTGTGACCGGTTTGATTGGGAGAACTCATCATGTTCGGGGCTCACGTCTCATCATTAGCGACATGGTGGTTCTGGCGGACAATCTGCCACCCCGGCCGAAAAACGTACCAGATAGGAGCAGAGATAACATGCACCAACCGGGTAAACGGCGTTAGCAGAAACAACGTCATGCCGGTTACCAGATGTAGCTTGTAAACCCACGGGATAGTGGTGAGCAGATTTGGCAGGCCTGACCGGAATGTCAGAACACCCCGGCACCATTCCCCTAATATTTCCATTGTGTGCCCGTCTGAATGCATCATGGAGTGTGGCAACCCAAGAATTCCGAGCCAGAGTTGCGCATAGACAAACAGAAGAATGAATAGATCAGTTGGGCGGCTGGTGGCCTTGACGCGCTTGTTAAAGACACGGCGGTAAATAAGCCCTGCGCCACCAACAGCAGCGAACACTGCAAACACACTTCCGGCACCGACAGCCAGCAACTGGTGGGCGTGAGCACTCAGGCCCAGCATCTCAGTCAGTTGGGGCGGGGTCAGAAGCCCCGCAGCATGGCCCATCATCAACCCCAGCACACCAACGTGGAAGCTATTACTGGCCCACTTCAGGGTTTTTCTTTCAAGGAACTCACTCGACTCAGCGCGCCATGAAAACTGGCTTCTATCGAACCGCGCCCAACACCCGATGACAAAGACCGACAAACATAGATACGGATAGATTTGGAACAGAAAGTACTCGACCCAGTTCATGCTCTTGCTTCCACATGATCCTTGCCTGAATAGCCAGTACACGCTGCGCTACATGCCGCAGGTGAGGAGGCATGATCGAACGTGACAGGTTTTTCTTCATACCGCATATCAAGGGTTGCGGGATCATCCATCACGGCTGTGTCTCTTAAATGCGCGTGCACAACTTCTTTGTCAGGAAGACGTGTGGATTCTTCCTGTAAAATTTGGAAAATACCAGAATATATAGACCGCCTTTCTTGAAGTCTTCTGTTCAGAACTGCAAGAATATCCACTATTTCTGTCAGAAGCTCCTGTGTTTTCTGAGGGTCACACACAGACGCATACTCTAGATAGGCGGGAAGAAAGTCTGGTAACTCGTTCCCCTGCAAATCCAGACCGGCAGAACGATATTCCTCTAAGAGCCTGAATCAGAAAGCGGTTTGATTGATTTTTCGCAGAACTCTGCGGATATGGGCAATCATCAACCATGCGCAGGATGACGAGATTGTTGTCTCGACATCCTTC
>NZ_WOSX01000103.1 GCF_011516735.1 Acetobacter fallax
GACGCTCTTCAAAATACCGTCTGTGGAGCAATTGACGATATCTCTCATCGCCAGGCCGCAGCGTGCTTCACCGCCGCCGGATATGAACCAGACTGATCGGATTATGCTCTAGATCACCTTTCTGTCAGTCGCTGACACCAGATCTAATCCGGAACAGTCAGACATCAGGGACTATCGCAGGGTGAGCAGACGTCGTTTCCGCCGGTCAAAAACTGTCCAGTTTAGCGTCGCCTGTTCAGCATTTTTATTTATTTCAATTTCTGATCGCGCTTATGCTGACAACAGCAGTGCCGAAATCGCACAGCTTCGCAGCATGGTGCTCCAGCTTCAGGATCAGGTGAAGGAACTTCGGCAACAGCGACTGCCTGCTCCTCGCAGCGTCCCCACGCGACATGAAACCCTGACCCGTGGCAGCGCCAGCGCCACCCGTACTGGTCACCCGGCCCGGTTTATTTCGGAAACGCCCGTTCTCGGTGAACATGGCGCAGTGCAGTTCGCCGGCCCCATGCGCATTGATGGTCAGCCCGTCGCACCGTATTCAACCGATACAACCGTCACGCCCGTTACAGTCGCCGGAGATCCTCTCACTGTCGCCGGTGAACCCGTCGCCGTTCCCGACATTAATCTGTCGTCGTCCAGCCCCGCCTTTCTGACCCAGACAGGCGTCGATACCGCTCCCGCCGTGTTCAGAATCGGGTCGGTTTCCGTCAAACTAGGCGGATTCATTGATATGTCGAATATCTTTCGCGACAAAAATCTTACCGCCGGGCCTGCAACGCCGTGGGGGTCCTTCCCCTATTCCGGCAACCCTAATGCCCATGTTTCGGAATACCGCCCCACCGCCCAGCTCAGCCGATTCAGTATGCTCGTCGAGGGAAAACCTTCCCATGACGTGACTGTCGAAGCCTATGTCGAAGGCGATTTCGGCGGCTCAGGCAGCAACTCCAACGGCGTCCAGACCAACAGCTACGTTCCCCGCATGCGGCAGGCTTACCTCGCCGCCGATGACAACAGCCTCGGACTCCATTTCCTCGCTGGCCAGGCCTGGAGCCTCACCACCGGCTATTCGAAAACCCTGCTCAGACGCCACGAGCAGCTTCCTCCCGTCGTGGACAGCAACCTCATTCCCGGTGTCACCTTCACCCGCGTTCCACAGATCCGTTTCATCAAGGATTTCGACCGTAAATGGTGGCTCGGTCTTTCTGTGGAGGCGCCTCAGGCCACGGTCGGATTCGATGATTCGAGCTTCAGTTCAGGAGACATGCTCCCCGCCGCCGCCGGACATACCAGTGGCCCCTACGTCGTGTACAACAGCACCGGCTCTGGCATGCTCGACCCGGAAGCCCATTACAGTCTTGATGTTGCCCCAGATATTGTCCTCAAAGGCGCCGTCGATACCTCTGCCGGTCACTATGAAGTTTACGGTCTGGCCCGCTGGTTCCGAACCGTCACAATCACAGGCAGCGGATATGGTGGACAGGCCCGCTCCCACGTCGCTTTCGGTGGCGGCGTCGGCGGCTCCATGGCCGTGCCTCTCTTTTCTGACAAAATCCAGCTCGTTGGAGACGTCCTCGCCGGTCAGGGTATCGGTCGTTACGGCCCGAGCCAACTCCCTGATATGACCTTCACCAGCGGGGGAGCACCATCTCCGCTGAAGCAGATCAACGGCTCTCTCGGCCTGATCGGTCATCCTGCAAACAGTCTGCTGCTTTATACCTATGGCGGTATCGAAAGTGCCCATCGTTCCACCTATTCCGGTGCCGACGGCAACTATTACGGCTACGGCTCCCCGAACACGAACCTCTCCGGCTGTGCCATCATGCTCGGAACCTGCAATGCAGAAACTCAGACCCTTGCATCCTATACCCTTGGCGGCTGGTGGCATCTCCTCGACGGTCGCTACGGCAGCATCATGGCGGGTCTGCAATACACTTATGTACGAAAGTTTGCTTTCCGCGGCATTGATGACGCAGGCCTCACCACCCGACCGACCGCCAATGGCAATACTGTCTTCGTGACATTCCGGTATTATCCCTTCCAGAACTGAATCCTGCCATCATCCTCCGGGAATTGACGGGCGAATTTTGTGTAAATCGCAGGGGTTCTTTTTCCCACTGCTGGCAAATGAATTCGTATGTGTGAGACCCTGCAGAGTCTTGAGCCTGAACGGGCAGATTGACGCTGAACTCATCGCTTGGCTCATATCGTTCGCCAAGAGGCCGGGCGCAGGCTGCAGAACGAACTGCGATGCATCTCAAGCAGGGTTACGCTCTATTCCCGGGATCGATGGGTCGCTATGCTTCTTGTTCTGAAGGCTGTCGCCAGACGCCTGAAGGAGCGAAGCAAGCTAGCGACATCTTGTCACTATCGCTAACGCTGGTCTCAAAACCGAGCAAAGTTGCACCAGCAACATAAACACAGTCGCTATTTAGCATTTTATCATTTTTTAAAAACAGAAACACCTGCACTCTACCTAGAGTGCAGAGTCCTTACTGCGTTGGTAATCATGTGACATTTTATTCTGAGGTAGACTGGAAGACCTGGCGGCGACCGACTTTCCCGTGGCTTAAGCCACAGTATCATAGGCGCTGGGGGTTTTCACGGC
>NZ_WOSX01000104.1 GCF_011516735.1 Acetobacter fallax
TGCGCCATATCGTCAGCAGGAAGCCACGACTTCAGATCAGGCGGCAGAAGATACGGCTGAGACCGGTCAGACGGGATGAAGCTGCTCATCTCACCACCTTACAACCTTACCTCTTCACAGGGTACCCCAACCCGACAGGCTGCTAAACCGTGACACGTCCACAAATGCCAGAGGCACAAAAACGCTGCGGCCGGATACCTGCTGACGGTGGTGGAAATCCTCCCGCCATGTCCGCACAAAGACAGCAACCCGCCAATAAGGCCTCGTCATAGCGAGGGCTGACCAGATCCGCGTAAAATTGCTGCCCGTTTCGTTTCTGCCTGCGCGGTTTGCGGGATTCCGTCCGCAACCACGTCGACAGTCTCTCGGCAAACAGGTCCAGCTTGCTAGCCCGTGCAGAAACCCTGAACATCGGTTCCACACGATCTGACTGCAGATACTTCCGGATCGTGTTCCGCGACAGACCGGTCCGACGCGCAATCAAACAGATCAATACCTGCTCCCGGAAATTCCATCGCCGGATAACGCTCAATAACGCCAAGCCCAACACGCCAGCAGCCCCGCCAAAAAAGCACGAGGTCAGCGTTTCAACATGGGTCAATGCCTCGCTGGCATTCAACACACCTGGTCACCTCCGGCAAAAAAATTCCGTGTATTTCAACAAAAACAACAAAAATATTCATACAGAAGTAAAATTAATTAGTTGTTAGTAATAGTGGATATAATGTTCAACGCAATTCATATCCACAAGAACAATTCATTATTCCTGAAGAAATCCGCGCTGGTCCGGATACCCTCCCCTCCCGCAGCACCATTCCATCCAGCAATACGCAGTGCCGGAACACGCTGTCGCCCATAGTCGAGGAAAACGATCATGTTCCAGCGGCTACGTGCCTCACGCGATGGGGGCGTCACAGTTCTGATGCCCATCGCGTTGCTCACCATGCTGGTCGGTGTCGCAACAGCCAGTAATCTTGCTGTGGTCGTCAACACACGCAGCCATCTTCAGAACATCGCCGACGCCGCAGCCCTGAAAGCCGCACAGGCCGCAAACAACAGCCTGGTCTCGGCAGGAGCAGACGCCTCGAACGCACAGGCCCTGGCAACAGCACAGACCGCAGCCACCGCGTCCGTCACAACAAACGCCAGCGCCGCCGGAATCTCCCCCATCCCCATCGCAACAGTCACATATACTCCTCAGACACAATATTCCGGAAGCGTGACCGTATCCCTCTCCTCCACCCCGAAATTCATCATGCCCGCCTTCGTCCCCGGCATGTCCGGCCCCATCACCGTCAGTTCAACAGCCAGCATGACCGCATCAAACTCATATCTGCAGATCATCTTCCTCGTTGACATCTCAAATTCGATGACCGTCGGCGGAAACGCGGACGCGATCCAGACCCTGGAAAATACACCCAACCAGTGCGCTTTCGCCTGCCACGATCCCAACGCATATTATTACACCGCAAACAACGTGAGCTGTACAACATCGCTCAATCCTCAGACATCTTCCCGAAAAGCAAGTCCCGTCTGCGACCTGCGCGCTTACGCCCAGGCAAACGGGATCAGTCTGAAAATCGATTATGTCAAAGAGGCCATGCAGACCTTCACAACCCAGCTCAGCGCGTACACCACCAGCAACGCTAACCGCATCACAGTCGGCATCAATACATTCGGAACGAATTTCATACAGACCGTCGCCCCGACCGCGGATATCGCAGCCGCAACGACCGCTGCATCATCCCTGGATGTCGAAAACGCCACCCAGTACTATAATTCACGCAACAGTTACTCTTATCGGCCTCTCGATTTCGCCAATTATAATGGCGGTTACACTAAAATTACGAGCGCCCTGAATTCCGTCGCGGGCCAGCTGACAAATATCGGAGACGGCACGTCTCCATCCAAAATGAAAACATACGTGATCTTCCTCTCCGACGGCGCGGAAGATATCTACGACGCCACCTACCCGCCTTATTATCATACCGTGGACGTGTCCTACACGAACGCCTGCACCACACTCAAAAACATGGGCGTCCAGCTCTTCTCCATCTGGGTCCCCTACTATTCCGTGCCAGGCAACCCGCTCTTTGACACCTATGTCGAGCCCGTCACCGGAACCGGTTCCGGAACCATGCAGGGCTCCATGCAGACCTGCGCCTCAAAAACGGACGATTACTTCCAGGCCGATGATGGCGCAGCTATCCAGCAGGCTTTCGCCTCCACCCTCGACGCCATCATCAACGACAGCTCACTCCGCATCTCAAAGTAGTCCGCCCCGGGCCTCAGGGTACTGCCCGTGATGACCGGCAAAGATCAGAGACTTCTGCAAACGCTCAGTTCGCGTCAGGTATTGAAGTCTGATTTTTCAAAGGCTTGCGAAAGCCCGGGCGCTGCCGGTTCAGGGCGGAGTATCCTTCTTTATCTAGAGCTTTTCCACTTTAATCTGGTTCATATCCTGTGGCTGTAAAGAAACTGGCGCATTGGCTGGGAGTGAAAGCGTGAAGCAGAGCGCCGACGGTGTCCCACAGAGCA
>NZ_WOSX01000105.1 GCF_011516735.1 Acetobacter fallax
GACTTGAACTCTGCCGCATACCGTTTCCGCGTAACCTTGCCCATAAAACCCGTCCTCGTTCAGGCCAGATGATAGCTTATCGCCCTGTCCGAAAAATGGGGACCACCTCTGTTTTCTACATCGCAGCCGCCGCTCATCTTAAGATCTAATCGGCCCTAGTGTCCTGCCGCCCGTTAGAAGAATTGCATATATCCGCTACGCGAAAAGAAACTCAGAGGTTCACATATCCTAAAAGAAGGCGACTGCTGTCTGTCCTATTCCAATTGAGCAGACAGACAGCGTTGTCAGATGAGTGTAAAAAGTCGGATTTCAGCATCCTTACATGAAAAACTAGAAAGAGACATCTTCCACATTCCATGACGAGGTCGGTGGGAGAGCGCCCTTTGGAAGCGGTAGGTTTGTCACCACGAACAAATTCAAGATGTCGTCGCGATCCATGAACATGACTTGAGAGCGCTTACTAGCGTCGAGTTTGTTACCGATCCAATTACGCGCTTGCTTTGTTATTTCGCCGCCTGCGACGATGAATGCATGATCAACGAGGACACGTCGGCTGGTCTCTGGGTCAAAAATTTCGTGTCCAAGCATCATTGTGAGCTGAGTATAGATCTCGGCGACATTGCGAGTGCTGATGCCCGAAGCATCAAGCTTTCCCTTTTTGGCCTGAATGCCAAAATATAATACGTGAAGGGTGGGCAGAGTGTATTTCATCCATACATCTTTGCCGTATTCGAGTGCTTTATCTTTATGACCCGCGGCTGTGATGCGATGAAAGCCAAGTTGCCGGAATAACGGAAGAAGGACATCCTCGATCAGTTCGTCTTCGGAGCAGCGATTGAGGTATCCAATGAGCTGATCACGACGCTGCAGCTCGGATGGAGTAAAAGGCCGGTGAGGATTGGCCATCTGTGCGATAGTATTGGTCGCGATATGTTTGATCTGACCGATGCCATGCTCATCATAAAATGCGCTCCACCCCTCTCGCGCGAGAACGGTATTGAGGGATGCTAAAGCGAGGCTGCGTTCAGCATCGTCATTTACGCCTTCACTTCGGTCGAGCAAGCGTTTAATCACATGCACGAATGGATCAGGCATAGCCATGGGTGATGCGCTTGGCATTGCCAAGATTTCCGCGATCTTTTCAGCGGCCCAAATCGAGCGTGTTTCACCTTGGTGCACATATTCGAGGTCACAATCCTCAAAGAATTCTGTGATGTACTTGCTGGAGCGGTAATGGAAATGCTCGGCATCCCCTACCACCATTTGAGCGAACTCTCGTAGATTGCGCGGTTTCCATTTCATTAGAAGAATATAGCCTGACAGTAGATTGCAATACACCCATCTTCGTCACTGCTACACTACAATGTCTGCTTACAGGATGATCTTACTCAAGAAAACACGTCTGCAATGTAGACGACTGCTGCCTGTCTACTTAATTCTTATAGCTATCGTTTATCCAGTGATTGCCGGCCAGTCATTCGGTCGCTGGTGAGGTAAGAGCCCTTTTGGAAATTCGGTGTGAGGGGTTTTCATGGGGTCTGGTGCGTGATTCAAGCTCTGGATGTGGACGGGCTCTGTTGCAAAATTCGGGTATTGGGTGTGCTGAACCCTTTTCATGGCTTTCCCTTACGCGACAGCGTGGGTGACGGGGATTCCGGGCGCGGTGAAGCGGTTGAGTGTGGCGACACGGACGTGAAACTCTGTGATCTGACGGTCAAAGTCCGTTGCTGACAGGCGTCGGCCCAGCAGCTTGATGCAGTGCATTTTCGCCTCAACGCGGCTTCGTCGATGGTATTCGCTCCACCATCGCCAGATGGTCCGCCCCAAACGGTCTGCAGCCCGCAAGGCCTCATTGCGGGCGATCGCGCCGGGTGTTGTGGGGCTCCATGGTTTTGCGTTTTTCCGAGGAGGAATAACGGTCTGCGCTCCACATTCGGCAATGGTCTCATGACATCGTCGGGTGTCGTAAGCCCCATCGGCCATGACGCTAGCGATATCTTCCTCTTCGGGGATCTGAGCCAGGAGCACCGGCAGGATCGGGGCGTCACCGACATCGTTCCCCGTCATTTCAACGACCCTGATTTCCAGAGACCCTTCGTCGATAGCAATATGAAGCTTGCGCCATATCCTGTGCTTTGACGCCCCGTGCTTGCGGGCGTGCCATTCACCTTCTCCCTCGACCTTGATCCCGGTGCTGTCGATAAGGAGGTGGAGCGGCCCATTCGAACCCCGATAGGGGATGTCGACTATCAGTGTCTGACCGAAAATGAGTTGAGTGATTTCAGCGGGTTATGATTCATGGGTTTGCGAGAACCTGATGAGATCAAGATGGCCTGGACTGAAATCACCCGAGCGCAGTATCAAAGGGACGACCTGGAATATGCAAGCGACCTGCGCGATGCGGAGTGGGCGCTGATTGCGC
>NZ_WOSX01000106.1 GCF_011516735.1 Acetobacter fallax
CTTCAACATCAAAGAAACCAGACTGCTTCATATCGCCATTCCCTCAATCAACGCAGAAGAAATAGAATCATACAGAAGACCTCAAAACCAGGGGGTTTTTAGAACCCTCCACCTGCCGGTGAGGGCATAGCCCGTCCAACGCGTAAGGTGCGCCGCTCTTTGGACGGACAGCAACGATATGACGTCCGGCAAACCGGACATCGATTGCTTTCTCTCTTCTCAATTCACGGGACCATGCAACGGGATACCAGAAGTCAGGATTGGTTCTGATACGCCTTAAATCAGTGTGTTCTGCGCACCCGGGATGTTCTGAAGTTTGATGAAATTCGTTTTCCATTGCCTCGGCATTTCATCCGGCTCAGACTAGGGCGAAAGGATGTAACGCTCCAGTATGGAGTGCCGTCCCGTCTCTCACATTTTGTCTGAGCAAGCGTAACCGTTATCACTACCAGACAAGGCGCGTGAGTGCCCGGTTCCTGGATCCGAAGTGCTTAACGGCCAGGGGCTTTCAGCAGCACGAACATGTGTCGCGCATATCGGTCAGATCTGATGAGGCAAGGGACTGTGGCCTGAAAAGATCCGGTTGACCGCTTCAGCAGGAATGGCGGAAGCACGAGGCAGACAGGCATAGACTTCTCTCCTCCCTTCGGTCATCCCGCCCGACGGTTAGTGGCTGAACGATGGCAGGTCTCCTGGCTCACGGATCATGGCCGACTGGTTCCAACCTTCCCGCCCCTATGGGAACAGTGGTCCACGTTCAAGGTGAACGAACCAGCAGCATACCGCCTACAGTTGCGGGAGCAGCCACCGACTATGCCTCTGGACGGTCATCTGCCCAGTGCGTGACGGTATTCCCTATTAACCCGCTCGCGCGGGACCATCGAAGCGTTCGCCCTTGCACCATGCCGCCAGATGCACATAGCGCGCAAGATGGAACGACAGAAGGCAGATATCGATTTTTTACATGCTAGATGGCAGGTCAGTCTCTGATCTTATCCATTTTCGCCGTCACCCTGATCACATCATTCCATGAGTGATATTTATGGTTTAATGAATTTAAATCATTTCGGCTCAATGAAGTCTTCCGGCATAAGGCAGGCACGGCTCTTAACAGCAGGCATGATGAAGGCTTCAATGATCAGGGAAACCGCATTTGAAATAAAGCGCATTCGCTTCGATGAGAATTATCATCCATCCGGCAGAACGCGTCTCACGACCAATTTCGCCAATCTGGCAAGAGGAGAAAGCCGTCAGGAAAACCTGCGCAACGTGCTCAGGATGATTGACAATCGTTTCAATGGCCTGGCGCATTGGGACAACCCCATGGGGGATCGCTACTCCGTCGAGCTTGAAATCGTTTCCATTGAGATGGACCTTGCCTTTGCCGGCAAGAACGAAAGCTTTCCGCTGATCGAAGTTCTGTACACAACGATTGTCGATAAAAAGGCCAACAGGCGCATAGAAGGTCTCGCAGGAAACAGTTTTTCCTCATATGTGCGGGATTATGATTTCAGTGTGCTGCTGCCCGACTACAATAAAAACAAGGCAGAGTTCACCGTTCCTCAAAATTACGGAGACCTGCACGGAAATCTTTTTAAGAGCGTTGTGAATTCCACCGCTTACAGAAAGAATTTCAGGAAGCTTCCCCTTATATGCCTCAGTGTTTCAACCAACCGAACCTATTATCGGACTGAAAATCAGCATCCTGTTCTGGGGGTTGAATACCAGCAGCGTGAATTTTCTCTGACAGATCAGTATTTTAATAAAATGGGAATGCAGGTCCGCTATTTCATGCCCCGCAATAGCGCAGCGCCATTGGCGTTCTATTTTTTTGGTGACCTGCTCTCTGATTATTCGACTCTTGAGCTTATCAGCACCATCAGTGTGATGGAGTCTTTTCAGAAGGTCTACCGCCCTGAAATCTACAACGCCAATGCTGCGGCAGGCGACTGTTACAAGCCAAGTCTGCAGCATCAGGATTATTCCAACACCCGCATTGTTTACGACCGCGAAGAGCGGAGTCAGTTAGCAACCGCACAAGGTAAGTATACGGAAGAGAATTTCATCGAACCGTATCACGATGTTCTTGAGCAGTGGTCTGCCAGCTACGCCGCCTGATCAGTCAGAAACACAAGGTTATCTCTCATGAAAACACTGCTCCCCACCTCAACGGCTGGTAGCCTGCCCAAGCCGTCCTGGCTCGCCAAACCTAAGTGTCTGACCGAAAATGAGTTGAGTGATTTCAGCGGGTTATGATTCATGGGTTTGCGATAACCTGATGAGATCAAGATGGCCTGGACTGAAATCACCCGAGCGCA
>NZ_WOSX01000107.1 GCF_011516735.1 Acetobacter fallax
GAAGGATGTCGAGACAACAATCTCGTCATCCTGCGCATGGTTGATGATTGCCCATATCCGCAGAGTTCTGCGAAAAATCAATCAAACCGCTTTCTGATTCAGGCTCTAAGTCATGAATAAGAGTTTCTAAACGATCAAACCAGCGTGCTGTATTTGATCGTTTAGACTTGCGAGCTTCGAGGAACATGTCCTCGAAGGTGCCAAAGCCATGCACCGAGAAGTGACGCACACCTCCCTCGTCTCGCGTAAGCATCAGATCGCCGATCGCCGCCTGCCAATCCCGATAGATATATGCTTCCTTGATGCCTAGGAAAACCGCTGCAGTTTTGGCTGTCGTTATAACAAGAGGCCTATTAATTCTTATTTTTGCTTCATTATCAATGACGTCGGCACATAAATTAGCGAGGTCAATCTGGTCGACATCAGGCAGATCGGACGAGCTAAGCACGTTCTTTTTCGCTAAGTAACCACCTAATTCGCTATCAATCAGATATGCGATACGTTCTTTTATTTTTGGATCGATCTCGGGTACATGCCATAACTTCGACAGTTCATTTAAGCGACGTAATTCAACATGTGTGCCATCTGCAAGAGCTGCCTCAAGCTGCTTGATCGTCTTCATCTCGATAGAGTTTGATGCCTGCTCCGGATCGAGATAACTACGCTCGCGTCGTATAGCTCTAATCCATCCAAGAACACAGGAAATCCGATAAAGTGTACTGATCCGCTTATATTCCAAAAATGGAATATTTGGAGCACCAACGAGAAGATATTTTCCTTTATTTTCCACTAATATTTCATGAAGTCGGTATTTAAGATTTGTTACTGCGACTTTGAGGGGATCTGAATATAGACGAACAAAATCGTGGTTTGCTTTTCTCGTTTCCTCATTTTTATCTGAAAGTTCTTCCTCACGTTTTTTTTGTGCTAAATAAATGGCCATAAATACGTCACGGCCAACAAGAGCCACCAACGCTCCAAAAAGCGCCAAGAGTGCAGCAACGACTGGAGGAGAGAGCCACAGCCCATCAATCGAGTTTGCACTGCTCGCATTCACTGGCATTGTTCCATCACGTTCATACTACTAACCTAACCATAATGATGGGTAACGAGTCAGGATACAGCAAGGCGACGACAAGCTTAATAAGCGCCGTATTGCTGGCACGTCGGATTGAAAGGTAATTGTCCACAGTTCTAAGTTCGTACCCTACCAGATCCCTCTCGCGTGAACTCGGCTGAGCATAACGTCTCTCATGTCGGCAACACTATTGATTGACCTGCCGACGGATGGGACAATCAGGCATTGGATAGCCCTTATCCGGCCCGGCACGTCAGTCGGCAATGCCTACCATGTCAGTTGGTCCGCTTTCGGAAGACCGGAAGTCCCGAACGGAATGTCCGGCATGAGGCGGAAGCCGTCACCCCCGACCCCATTCACCTTCCGAGCGATCTGACCAGCTCCGCAAGAGCCCGGCGAACCTTCGGCGCAGCCCATTCGCGCAGCATCTTTTCTCCGCCGGCCTCGTGCTCCAGCGCGTAAGGGCTGGCCTCAATCGGCGGCATCTGCATGACGTGGTCCTTCCCGCCTGCCGGCACCGCCGGGAACGGATCGATCCGCACGAGCTGCGTCAGCAGGGCGACAGTGATGACGCGGCATTGAGGCGACGACGTATTGAGGCAGACGTAAGCGCCGCTTCCTTCTGTCACCGGATCGTAAATCGCCTTCCAGGTGATAGCAGGAACCGGAATCCGGTGCGGGCCGACGGTATCGGTTCTGTCCGGGTCATAACCGGGACCGGTGACAACATAAAGTTCTCCATCCCTGTCCGCGAGCCCGCGCACGGCACTTTCCACACCCACCCAGGCGCCCCGGTTCAGTTCGGCGGTCTGGGGCACGATATTGGAGAGTGCATACGTCTCGGCCTGCCACGAGAGTCCAGCTTCATCGCCGCTCGGAACAAGGTGGCCTCTGTCGTATCCGCTCGACCTGAAGTCATAAAGTTCGGCCCTCATGGTGTCGGGGAGGCGGGCGTCCGGATAGAAGCGGCTGCTGCGGGGGGTACGCTCCGCCACTTCGAGGTTCTCTTCCGAGAGATACTCGGCGGCCCACAGCGCGCCTTTCGTATGCTCGGACGCCAGGACGGCGTACCCGTGATTACAGAGCATCACGGTGCCGATCCGCAACGTCTCGTCCACCACGGCAGGAGGTTGTCCGCCGAAAAACTGACCCGCACAGGACACCGTCTGCGCGACGGCAGGCGTTGAT
>NZ_WOSX01000108.1 GCF_011516735.1 Acetobacter fallax
TCAAACCTCGGGACTAAACACCTAGTCTCCGCAAAAACCAGCTTTGAATCACATCGACAAAAACCTGAAAAGGTCTCTTGTCAACAGAACCTAGGTGTCGACTACCATGTAGAGCTTCGATCCCTTTTTCTTTTCGCGCCATCATAGCCGGACCGAGGCCCGCTTTCCGGGGTTGAGCGTAGGGTCCGGCTGTCAATGATCGCTGTTGTCGGCTCAGCCTTCTTTCCGGCCTCCATCCAGCACCGGGACTGCTGATAAACCGCAGATCATGGCGGAAGATCATTCGACATCGTTCGCCACGCAATACTGTCACGGATCACATACCGAAGGCCGTTGAACAACTCACGCAGATCATGATGACGCTACTCTGCATCTTCCTTCACCAGAAGAAAATACAGAATAATCGCAATGAAATTTACTTTATCGAACCGTTATACTTATCAGGCCAAGGCCTATAGGCCTTGTGTCTTCACCCAAACCTAATGAGAATGGGCTCATCATTCCTATACTAGATATCTGGATAATCCACTCTTCTACATCCTGCTCAATTTGAACATAGATAGGAAGTGAAAAATTAATATATTCTGAATTGTCAGGAGAACTAACAATAGACATCCGAGTTATACCATTAACAGATAAAAAACATTGGGCGCTCCTGTCGGTAATCATTAGAGTTGGGGCAATCCGACAGTGCAGCACGATTTCGGCATTTCCGACTATTGTCTTTTCAAGCTTAAGTTTTATTTCTGCCCTATCTTTGATAGACCACACTCCCCAACTTTCAATCAATCCAAATCCCGAGCCGAGACATGATCCACCCCGGCCATTTTCACCAAACTCTACATATGTGCCACGTGAAAAAGATGGCGACATATCTATTATACTATAACCAAATATTGGTAGAATATCGCGTAAAGTGTATCCTATTATAGAAATCTGTTCTTTGGTAAGCTTATACGCAGCGTTTCCAACTTGCCCGTCACCAAGATGGTTGAAATGCCATTGTGTCTTTGGTTCAATCTCATGAACGGGGTCATCACCTAAGAAAATACCTAATTTTTCTAGTTTTTTGAGATGTTGTCTAATATTATTAGATGATAGCTTCTCAATTAAATCTATTTTTTTATTATAATCGATTGAGATGCCAAGGAGATTTTCCAGTTGCTTTAATGTTTGTTCATTCCCGATAAAACCGTCCTCATAGCGGAAAATAGAGAATTCTCCAGATTTCATAAATTTTAGTATGGTTACACATGATCTATGTATAGCAAGAAGAGCTTCTTGAAATGTAAAATTAAAACGCTCCATAAGCGAAAAAATACAATCATATGGCGATCTAAGTGTAATAATACTAATAACAAAGTTACACTTTGAAATAAAACAAAGTGATTCTCCCGGCATGTGGGATTTAACTACTAAATTAGTAGATTTAGTAGTTAAATCATTAAATATATCGTTAATTTCGTCTGAGTATATACTTTCAGTGACATGATCGCTGTTGATATAATTAATCATATTTATAATAACATTAAAAGCCCATGTTGAACCACTTCGAGGCAAACCTACACAAAGAAAAATCAACTTCGTATTATCTATCATTGAAAGGGACCCTTTTTATTTCGCCCTAACTTAGAGCCTTGGCGGTTGTTTTGGGGCTAATGACACAAAAATACATTTTACGTACGTTTAGGTAGAACGACTATAGAACTCGCCGCTGGGGTTCATGCAACAAGCAAGAAAGCAGGTATCTGAAGCGGATGCGGCTTGCCGACTTCCGGCTCGTTCTCGACATTCCAGCGATCATCTCAAAGAATGTGTCCTGCTTCTAGGCTCAGGTCATGACGACGTGCCACATCCGATACACTCGCTCCACCCACGCCAACTTCAGCCAAGATCTGCAGCTTGCGTTCATCCGACCATCATCGCCGACGTTCAACACCAATCAGGACTTCCTGACCCATTCTCACCTCCCAAACGACGTCGTTAACGACAGTAAGTTACCAGCCAACACCCTCCATCGGTAAGCCTGTGAATCACAACACACCGCTCAGCTCAATGAATTAACAGGTCCTGAGCCTAGGTGTTTAGTCCCGGGGTTTGG
>NZ_WOSX01000109.1 GCF_011516735.1 Acetobacter fallax
CGAACATCAAGGACGATCCGTTCCGCCTGGTCTGCTCCAGCATCTCTCTCCGCTGGGGTGGCAGCATATCAACCTGACCGGGGATTACCTCTGGACCGACGCCGACATCCCGGAAGGGAAACTCCGCCCGCTCCGGCAAGCCATCACAATCACCGATAATCCTTAGCGTATATCTGTGCCCGTTTTATGTACGTCCCCCGTCTTGAGGGCGTGATCCTCGACGCGGACATCGAGCGGATCAATACCCGGTTCATCGAGGGAGACCTGACGATCGAAGAGCATTTCAAAGCTCTGGAACGTCATCTGGACCAGTGATGCTACGCTCCCCACGTTTGACCCCGTTTCTTGTCTCCTGGGGCTGTGAGACGATTTCTGGCCTAACCCTCCACCAGTTCGCTCCTACACCGCTCTCTAGGCGCTCCATCGAACGCTCCTTCAGCGCTCCCCGGTCGCTCCCATCAAATTGAGGGTCTTCATACACCATTGCACCACTGGTGCGGGCGGCATGAAAAGGGAGCGGTTAGTAGCCGCACCCTTCATGGGCAGAGAAGGCTTTGTTAAGCCCAGGTTGCCCGACTGCAGGAGAATGGCATGACCGCACCGTTGGTTCTTCAGCTGGATGAGCGCCTGAAACACGCCCTGGAGCGCGAAGCTACCCGACGGGGCCTGTCTCCGGGACAGCTGGTGTCGGATCTTCTGGAGGAGAGCCTGCGGCAGGCGCGGCGGCAGCGCATCCGGGCCGACAGTGCCAGGGTGGGGGACCATGTCGCCTCCTCCCCGGATGCCCTCAGTCTGTTTGAAGACATAGGCGGTGCCCATATGGCCGGGACGTCCGAGTAAGGCGGTCCTGACCCCACATCATTCCGTTATCCAGGTAACACAGAAGTATCGGGTTAAGGGGAAGCAGGTTTCTTTGACATGACAGGATAACGTGTTAACGACAGGGTGTTTTTTTAACACGTCGGAACGGTCATGTTAACGCCAACCTGCAACATTCGTCCCTTGCCACCTCAGGTGGATCTGGAGACGGTTCCGGTCCTCAGGGCTCTGGCCGAGGCCAACCGGGCTCTGGCGGAGCTGAAGGGGCGGGCGGCGACCATTCCCAATCAGGGGATTCTGATTGTCGATCGAACGTAGTGCTTCCATATTTTCGCAATAATAGCTGCTTTTGGTAGGGCACGATCATGTATCTGGCGACATAGCAGAATTTCTCAAATTCATGCAGACACAAAACTAAAAGGCGACGGATTTTCTGATCCGGCAGTCGGGGTTGTCGCGACAATTGTCTCCCGAAGTCCATCCAGCATATCTTGGTTGATATCAATCAGAGGCTTCAGTGCGATCCCGTGCAGCATAGCCTGAATACTGTAACGTGTCGCCCAGACTGCCAGTTTTCGCAGATCCTGACGGAGAATGGCGGGCATGTCATTATTCTCTATCCCGGTTTCACGGAGGATTGCGGACCAGAGCTTCTGGTTCATATCCAGCGCGTGAAGGCGGGATTTTTCATCATTTGCTGTTTTCATCAGGGCATTTGCCTGCCTGAAGGCCAGTTCTTCAATCTGCCGGGGCGTCATTGTCTGGGATGTATTTTTGTTGTATCGCTGAATGCCGTAACTCATCAGAACCTCATGTTAAAAATTCTTCGAAACACCGAATTTAATTCAAATACACATGATACATAACATGTATGTTTAAATTATCTGGCCGATATCGATTTTTTCTGACGCTTTTGTTTCATATTTAATGAAATGCATCATAAACTCTTTGTGCGTCTGATATAAAAGCCGATCAAGCTCCCAACTTTCGATCCCGGCATCAGATGCGAGACTATTCAAAAAATTCTCCTGGGCTTCGTAACTACGATGACCATGATAACCAAGGACGGGAAGTATGTTTAGTCCCGGGGTTTGGTGGTGTGATATTTTCACGTGAGTGGAAGGAAGCATTATGGGACAGATACGTCATGGCAGCGCCACGACCACGCACGCCGTGCGAGCAGCAA
>NZ_WOSX01000110.1 GCF_011516735.1 Acetobacter fallax
CAGGAGGCAGAAGATACGGCTGAGACCGGTCAGACGGGATGAAGCTGCTCATCTCACCACCTTACAACCTTACCCCTTCACAGGGTACCCCAACCCGACAGGCTGCTAGTGCAAAAGGCAGCCTGAAGCAGACCTTGATCACGCAGATACCATGCAACAGAAAATATCAACCCAATTTATCCGGCTGTATTTTATAAAATAAATCAGATAGTTATTGGAATAATCATAATCATAATACAAATATTAGGATACTACTGACTAATACGATATTCTGATACCTAAACTCTGTTCCGGCGACGCGACGGGAGACATGCACGGGGTTCAGGAAAACGTTCGCTCACAAGCCCGAGACCTGCATCAAGTTTTGTTTGCAGGAACCTTCCAAACTATCGACACCATCAGGCGTTTCTCCTGCATCTCTCCAGAACAGGACGACCTCCCATGAAAGCTTTGACCTGGCAGAAAAAGGGCAAGATTACCTGTGAAAGTGTGCGTGACCCGGAAATCATTGAGGGGCGGGATGTCATCATCAAGGTGACGGCCTGTGCCATCTGTGGTTCTGACCTGCACCTGATGGACGGCCTCATGCCGACCATGAAATGTGGTGACATTCTCGGGCACGAAACAATGGGGGAGGTTGTCGAAGTCGGAAAAGACAATAAGCGTCTCTCGGTTGGAGATCGTATCGTTGTACCGTTTACGATTTCCTGCGGCGAATGCAGACAATGCAAATGGGGTAACTGGAGCTGCTGTGAGCGCACAAATCCCAACAGGCGCCAGCAGGCCGAAACCTTTGGATACCCTCTAGCCGGCCTGTTTGGTTACTCACATATCACAGGTGGTTTTTCAGGCGGACAGGCCGAATACCTGCGTGTTCCCTATGCAGACGTCGGACCCATTATTGTCCCCGAAGGACTGGAGGACGAGCAGGTCCTTTTCCTGTCCGATATTTTCCCTACCGGCTACCAGGCTGCAGAAAACTGCGAGATCACTCCCGAATCCGAAAAAACCATTGCTGTCTGGGGATGTGGTCCGGTTGGACAGATGGCGATCCGCTCCTGCTTTCTGCTGGGAGCAAAGCGCGTCATTGCCATTGACGAAGTCCCGGAAAGACTGGCCATGGCACGGGCAGCAGGTGCGGAAACCATAGATTTCCGTACTCAGAACATCCAGGAAACTCTTGTCGAAATGACTGATGGACTTGGGCCAGATGCCGTTATCGAAGCCGTCGGTATGGAAGCACATGGCGCCGATACCATGATGCAAAAAGTCGGTTCAGCACTGCTTTCAGCGACAACACTCGAGAGGCCATTCGCTCTCAATCAGGCCATCCTCGGATGCCGCCCAGGCGGCATTCTTTCCATGCCTGGTGTCTATGCCGGTGCCCTTGGGCCAGTCATGATCGGTATCCTCATGAACAAGGGACTGACCCTGCGGACTGGGCAAACAAATACGCAGAAATATCTCAAGCCTCTGCTGGAACGCATCCAGAAAGGGGAAATCGATCCTTCTTTTGTCATCAGTCATCGGTCTTCAAACCTGGAAGACGGGCCAGCACTGTATGAAAAATTCAGGGACAAAAAAGATCGCTGCACCAAGGTCGTGTTTCGCCCGCATGGGTGAGGGCTGCTGAGGCTTGGACGCAGGCGACATTTGCCTCTCTGTAGATCCAAGAGGCAAATGTCGAATCTAAGCACAAATAATCTAGACAATCTTAGTGTCTGACCGAAAATGAGTTGAGTGATTTCAGCGGGTTATGATTCATGGGTTTGCGAGAACCTGATGAGATCAAGATGGCCTGGACTGAAATCACCCGAGCGCAGTATC
>NZ_WOSX01000111.1 GCF_011516735.1 Acetobacter fallax
ACAGGGCTCGGGTCATACGGGCCGGCCTCCATACCGGCACATAGTATGAATCAGATTTCGACCAGTATGGGAATCCTTAAAATGAACCTATTAGATCGGATTGTGCTCTAGTTTGTTTAATTATCAGGTCGGTCGCATTTTGCGTCTCACGCCTGATGTCTGCAGCCTCTTTTAGACTGTCAGACGCCAATTTCATTATTTTTTCATTTTCTGCGATGGAAGCTTTATTTGCTTCCGATAGGGCTGATACAGCGTGGTCTAACAGTTGTAAATCATGCTGATGGTCCTCCGATTTAATTTGTTCTTTCTGAATTTCATAATGTTGCGTCACCCATTGATGCACAGGTGTGCCGCCAAAAATGGAGAGAATGGCAACAAGTGCAATGGTGAGCTTCGCTTTCGGCCCCATCCCGTCAGTCACCTTTCCCGCAAATTCAGTTATAGCTTTGGTTGCCTCTGCCCATATGTCGGAACTTCCATCAGCGATTTGAAAGTTTAATTTGAGGTTTTCCCTTGCATTTTCATCTAACGCAGACCCTCTCATTTTCCCGTTTCTAGCAAATGCTGCAACACGGTACAAGGTTGTTTGATACTCAACCAAAGCGCGCATCAAATCTGCGTTTAAAGTCGAATGGTAACGCTCTCCGGTAATTCTTAAACGGAACTTAGCCCAAGTCGCACTTGCGAAATCTATGTCAATATTTCTTGCATCTATTGTGTTATTTAGAATATCTCGAAGAAGATTAAATGCTGATTGCTCTGTAGGAATCGAAACGACAGTCATAATTACCTTCTATAATTTCTGGCGCTTTGTCGCCGCCATCACGGACTAATGTTGCATTTTAGCAGCAAATTTGCATTGTAACTCTGTTCTTCAATCGCATCCCAGCCCCGCTTAAGGGGGGAGCTTTTGACCAGCCCGTGCCCCCCTTGAAGGTGGTGCTCTGCCGTCCCAAGCAGGCGGTGTCTTAGCGGGGCAGAGCGGCTGGACCAAGATAACCGAACCCGTGAAGAACGATTCCATCGGGGCCAGTCTGAAGGTCGCTATGGCCCGCCAGCATCCAAAAGCTTCCGACTTGCAGAGCTGTCCACCACGCCCATACCGCTTGGCCATTTTTATCAATCAGTGCGTGGGGTCCGGTCTGCGTGGGGTTCAGAGGTTCACCGAGACCCTCTGAATTTGGCCATGCGTAATTCGTATTCGTCATACGTTTTCCTTCCTCAACCGTACCCCAGCACCGCCCCCGTTCTCAGCGATGAACTCGACGCCGGCTGCATGCGTATCCAGCCCCCGCGTTCCGAATACAGTGCTCGCCTGCACCCCCGCCCTATGAAGGCGATACGCTACCGTCGTGAAAGGGCAGTGTCCTACTCCTGCTGATTGTTCCATCGTTCAATCCAAATCCTTGGTACTCTTAGCGCTGAACCTAGTAGCGAAGCTCTCGTTTTCCATTAGCGAATACAGACGAAAACCTGATACACTATTCATTCAATTGAATACTAGTTTTCATACCTCAAAAATTGTAGTGTAAGAGGTGTCATTATTGCTCCGGTAGAGCTATTATACTGAATTGGATCAATCGCTATACCGATCACACTGCGATTTAGCTCTATATGATCAGATGAGGTTATAAGAATAGGGTATCCAAGGATCAGAAGCGCATTGGCCGATATCCACTGAATATTTCCATCGGGCTGAGTCGTGCTGACAGAGGTGGTCCCCATTTTTCGGACAGGGCGATAAGCTATCATCTGGCCTGAACGAGGACGGGTTTTATGGGCAAGGTTACGCGGAAACGGTATGCGGCAGAGTTCAAGT
>NZ_WOSX01000112.1 GCF_011516735.1 Acetobacter fallax
ATCAGGCGGCAGAAGATACGGCTGAGACCGGTCAGACGGGATGAAGCTGCTCATCTCACCACCTTACAACCTTACCCCTTCACAGGGTACCCCAACCCGACAGGCTGCTAGCACTACAGTTGCATATTATATTGTGAGTGAGCGCGGATAGCAGTGGCCTGATGTGTTCGTCGAAAGACAGACCATCTGAGGATGTGGGCTACGGGCAGTCTGCGTTGTGAGAGTTTTACGACGAGACGCCTGATTTCCTGTATGGACCAGCGGACAAGGACTGTCGTGTCCGGTGCAGTGTTTTTTTCGATTTCAGTGAGTTTGCCTGGTAACGGACACCGGCCATGACGGCATAGGCCAGCATGACCAGGGAGACATGCCGATGCCATCCATGCCAGGAACGGGTTTCGTTATGATCAAGACCGAATTCGTTTTTGGCCGTCTCGAAACATTCTTCGATTCTCCAGCGCGTGCCTTCAACGTTCACGAGTTCCTGCATGGTTGTTCCTTTCGGACACCATGTCGTAAAACAGGCAAGGTCTCCATCGGCGATGTTCCGGCGGATCAACAGGCCACGTGTCCATGATCCGGCTATAGGGCAGTCAAATTCTTCAGCATCCAGATCGGCAAGCGGAAGATACGCCCAGTCGTATAACCGCTCGCCCTTTGTGCCGCTTCCCGCTGACAGACGGTGCCAGGCCTGCTCTGGAAGATTTGCGGCAATATCTTTGGCTTCTCCTGCAATCAGCGGGCTTGTCGCCCATGACCCGAACCAGTGATTGCCTCTGACCCCAGGGACATATCCAGTTCCTGCCCGGCGAAGCGTGCGTTCCACATCGCCGACGCCATACACGCTGTCTGCTGCAACCCGGCGGAAGGGCACACCGGCCTCAATACTCCGCTCAATCATCATCGAGGCTAACGCCGGTTTGGTTGCAAACACCACGTCATCGGGAACGTGGGCCTGCTTCAGGCGCTCACGGTTCGACGTCCAGTCTTTCGGGAGATACAGGGCGCGGTCAACAAAGGCGTGGCCCCGCGCCGATACACAGGTGGCAAATACACCAATCTGGCAGTTCGTGATCTTGCCGACAGAGCCCGTATATTGCCGCCCCACACCGCAGGACGCCTGACCTTTCTTCAGAAAACCGGTCTCATCGATGACCAGCACGCCATCTTCAGTGCCCGGATGCTCGACCACATGCTCCCTGACGACATCGCGAAGGGCATCGGCATCCCAGTGCCCGCGCCCCAGAAGCGCCTGTTGCCGCCATGGACCGGGATCTCCTGCGGCTTCCGCTCGCATCCATCCCGTCTTGCGTGGTTCATTGCCAATCAAAATATCAGGAAAAGCACAGGCTGAATCTACGACACGTTTTTGCGTGAACAGCGGCGCTATCCGATCCCTGGCGGACCGAAGCGAGCGCGCCCATAATTCCAGCGTCTCTTCAACAGACGCACCGCCACTCATCATATCCTGAATCATGGTTACCCATAGATTCAGAACTCAACATAATATGCAACTGTAGTGCTAGGCTCAGGACTTATTAATTTCCTGAACTGGGCGTGGTGTTGTGATTCACAGGTTTCCCGATGGAGGGTGGGCCAGTGAGTGATGTGTTTTTGCTATCCGGGCGCCAGATAGAGCGGATCAGGCCGTTTTTCCTTCTGGCTCATGGGGGTCCGCGTGTGGACGACCGACGGGTTCTGAGCGGGATCGTTTACGTGATCCGCAACGGCCTTCAGTGGAAAGATGCCCCGAAGGCGTATGGTCCGCACAAGACTTTATACAACCGCTTTATCCGGTGGAGCCGC
>NZ_WOSX01000113.1 GCF_011516735.1 Acetobacter fallax
GCGGTATGGACGATGTGCGGGGCGTTGAGTTCTGCGACGTTATATTGCTCGAACTGCGAATTATGATCGATGAACCGATCAGGCAGGGTCATGGTGCGGAGCCGGACGTGGTCGAGCAGACCGGTGCGGGCGAGATAATGGGCCACCAGCGCGCCGAATCCGCCTTCGGAGCCTTCCTCGATCGTGATCAGCACCGCGTGGTTGCGGGCCAGCTGCTCAACAAGAGCCGTATCCAGAGGTTTGGCAAAGCGCGCGTCGGCCACAGTCGGTGGCAGTCCGTGCGCGGCCAGCTGATCGGCGGCTTTCAGAACTTCCGCCAGACGCGGACCGAGCGAGAGGATGGCAATGCCACCTTTCTCGCGTCCGGACTGCGCGCCCATCTCACGGATGATCCGGCCTTTGCCGATTTCAATGACGGAACCAGACGCCGGGAGTTCAAGACCAAGCCCGTTCCCACGCGGATAGCGCAGCGCGATCGGACCTTCATCGAACTCCACTGCGGTTGCTGTCATGTGCAGCAGTTCCAGCTCATCGCTGGGCGCCATGATCGTCATGCCCGGCAGACAGCCGAGATAGGCCAGATCGAACGAGCCGGCATGGGTCGCGCCGTCAGCCCCGACCAGACCGGCCCGGTCGATGGCAAAACGCACCGGCAACCCCTGCAGGACCACATCGTGGACGACCTGATCGTAGCCACGCTGCAGAAAGGTCGAATAGATCGCGCAGAATGGCCGCAACCCTTCGGTGGCCATGCCGGCGGCAAAAGTCACGGCATGCTGCTCGGCAATGCCAACATCGAAGAAACGGTCGGGAAACCGGGTCGCGAATTTATCCAGCCCGGTGCCTGACGGCATCGCAGCGGTCACCGCGACGATTTTATCATCCGTCGAGGCCCGGTTCACCAGTTCACGGGCAAACACATTCGTCCAGGACGGCGGCCCTGGCGGCGCTTTTTTCTGCTCGCCGGTCACGACGTTGAACTTCGCCACGGCATGATACTTGTCACCCGCCGCCTCGGCCGGTTTGTAGCCATGACCTTTCTCGGTGATCACGTGCAGCAGAATCGGACCCTTGTCCGTATCGCGCAGATTCCGCAGAATCGGCACAAGCTGGCTCATGTCGTGGCCATCGACCGGGCCGACATAATAAAACCCGAGTTCCTCGAACAGCGTGCCGCCGGTGATCATGCCACGGGCATATTCCTCGGCCTTCTTGGCTGTGCGCTCAAGGCGGTCAGGCAGTTTTTTGACGACCTTCCCGGCGAGATCGCGCAGCCCCATGAACTGGCGCGAGGACATCAGGCGGGAGAGGTAGTTCGACATCGAACCGACCGGAGGCGCGATCGACATTTCGTTGTCGTTGAGGATAACGATCAGACGTTCCGCGCCGGGGCCTGCGACGGCAGCGTTATTCATCGCCTCATACGCCATGCCGGCGGAGATCGAGCCGTCCCCGATGACCGCAATCACATTGCGCTCACGGTAGGAGGGATCTTCCTCAGCCCGCAGATGATGCGCCACGGCCATGCCGAGACCGGCCGAGATCGAGGTGGAGGAGTGAGCCGCGCCGAACGGATCGTATTCGCTCTCCGAGCGCCGGGTGAAGCCCGACAGGCCGCCTGGCTGACG
>NZ_WOSX01000114.1 GCF_011516735.1 Acetobacter fallax
AACCCCGGACCAGATGGCCAACAGCAACGCCGTCAGAAGGGCGGCATAACAACAACCGGGTATAGCTTATCAAGCCCGCAAAACTGTCCGAACGGACGGGACCACCTCAAATATTTATACTTGGCAATTTGTTTTGTCGGAAGCTGAAGGTCCCAAAAACGTAGAAATAGCACTGGCCTCCAACTCTCTCGATAACGAAGTTTGGAGCGATGATGTTGCAAAAGAAATTTCACTCAGCTTCGATTGGCTTGATAGCCCTAATAATACTGGCAGTTTAGAGACATGCAAAAAGCAACTAGAAATGGCGTTTAAATTTTACGAGGATAGAGCGAGAAACCAATTATGTAAGAAGATCGTAAAGGAGGTACTAGAAAAACATTATTCGGATGGGGATCGGATCGAAATGGATAAGCGAGGCGAGGTAGCGGTGAACGAAATAAGTACAAAACTTATGCTGAGTATGCTGCAAATTCCACGAAGTGAAGAAATTTTTATATCCCGTCCCTCTAGCGAGAGTAATGAACCCGGCTGATAGTTAGAAACTGCTAGATTACCAAATTTCCAGCCGTGGCCTTAAGTCAGTTTTTGAACTTCACTGGCCGAAATCGGACTGTCCACTTCCCCCCAAAACGCCTGTCTGCTTACCAAGAGCGGTGCAGATAGGCGACAGTCGCCGTCTTTTCTGTCGTCCGCGAGCATGGCAGGAAACCCATAAGTGGACGCTTCTTTCCAAATATTTTTCACTCACTTTAAAAGGAAGGCTACGCTTTTTGTAACAGATGACGAGATCGAGATATATTTACGGCAACGATTTTATTTCATTTAATATTCCTACAAAAACGTAATGACCATTTTCGCCAGCTGTCTTCCCAAGGAGAGCCCTCCTGAATATCGACTCTTGATGCTGGTGTTCCAAATTCAGCTCTTCGAAGGTAATCAACTCGGGCCATCTTGGTGCTGCCAATAGTATTTGCTCGAGCTTGTCACATGCCACTTGGTGGTCTGCAGCCATATCCAACAAAGACCGGAAAGACCGGGCAAAGGCTAGGTAGAGTAATGCTCCGCAGAAGGCAGATAGATCTCGATAGTAGCCACCAAAATGTGCAACTGAAAACTGACAAGGCTCCCCTTTTGGTCCCCACCCCAGTCGAAGTAGGGCGTAGGGATTGAAGTGAACAAAATTTGAAGCTGCAAAATATATGTAACTATAAATGGTTGACAGACCTACCGTGGATGCCATTTCCTTCACATTAGGCCTTCGCGATGGAAGACCATGTGAAAGGTAGAATTCTCGTATCCTGTCCGAGCAAGAAGCACGTCGCTCCATCAAATCCTGAACAGCTTGCCCCCCCCCAACTATCGCCTGAAACGGGTTGTTTTCTGCAAAAAAGTTTCTTTGGGCAATCAGAGAGTCAAGAAAGTTAATCTCTCTTATCAGCGTCATGTATTTTATTTGGTCGTCAGATTTAAATCTCATATTATACTTCAGACATATAAGGTCCTCGACAATTCCTCTAAGAGCCTGAATCAGAAAGCGGTTTGATTGATTTTTCGCAGAACTCTGCGGATATGGGCAATCATCAACCATGCGCAGGATGACGAGATTGTTGTCTCGACAT
>NZ_WOSX01000115.1 GCF_011516735.1 Acetobacter fallax
CTAGCCCATCTTATTCACGGCATTGAGTATTTTGCGTGGATTTTTCCGTTTCTATGGTTTGGGCGCGCGGGATCGCACCGGGTTGAGGCGGTGTCATTTTGAAACGGTGGATGGCTGCGGCTGGGGTTGCGAGGACGGGGCGCGTTCGGGGGCGATAGCCCCGTCTGTCACGGGCCGGCAGCCTGCATCGAGATGGCGAGACTGCGGAACAGCGCCGCTTCGGGACAGGCGGCGGCAAACGCGATACGGACACGGGTTGCGGTTTCCAGGATACGCCCGGCGATTTTCAGAAGACGATTTCGTAACGTGGTGAACTCGGCCGAGGCGAGCGGCTGTGGGGCTGGGATGGCGTCCCGCAGGGTGAGCATCAGCCAGTATGCGGCAGTGTGCAGCACCAGGCGGACCTGGTTGGCCAGTGGCGATCGACAGCTTGTGCGGTCGGATGCCAGTTGGCCCTTGTGACGCCTGATCAGGTTTTCGGCCTGTCCACGGGCACAGTAGAGGGCACCGTAGAGCCATTCGGCGTTGCCGCCTCGCAGGCTGGTGACCACGCAGCGTATGTCGAGCCCCAGCGTCGTGGCTTCGATCCGGGCGGCCACGCGTCGCTGTTGCTTCCAGGATTTCGCGCCATAACGGATTTCGGCATAGCCGCGCAGGGATTGCGCCCGCGTCCCGGCACGCCGGACGCGGATGTCATCGGCCGAGGGTTCGAGAAGCCGGTGCAGCACGCTGTTGCCCGGCAGGCCGAAGATGTAATCGACGTCATGCGCCTCGCACCAGGCCATGACTTCGGGACGTCCGTAATGACCATCCCCACGAATGGTCAGCCGGGTGTTGGGCCAGTGGCTGCGGATACGGCGGATCAGACGACGCAGGTGACCGCGAATTTCCTGTCCGGACGGGGTCTTGCCCGGGCGGATGATAATGGCAACCGGCCTCGACGTGGCGGCATCGTAAACATGGATCGGCATAAAGCACCGCTCGTCATGATGCGCGTTGAACAGGGCGAGTTGCTGATGACCGTGCACCACATCGACCGTATCGTCGATGTCGAGCGTCACCGCGGCGGGTGGCCGGGCGTAGCTGTCGCACCATGTATCGACCAGGGCATAGGTCAGGCGAATGACCTCGCGCAAAGTCGGGGCGTTCTCCCAACGCGAGATCGTGGGTTGCGAGCACAGATCCCGACCCGTATCGGGCAGTCGTCCGCAGGCGAGCTTGAAACCCGGATCGCACCGCAGGTGATCGAGGTCGTCGGCGTCCTCGTAGCCGCAGGCAATGGCCAGCATACGGGCGCGCAGAATATCGGCCACCCCGTGTGTCACCCGTCGCGGATTGCGTGGATCGGCTATGAGCCGGGCGAGGCGATCGGCCATGCCGATCCGCCGCTCGGCGGCAGCCAGCAACAGGACACCACCATCCGAGGTGATCCGGCCACCATCAAAATCAGCCGTGATTTTCTTGTGTCGGATGGCTGGAAACAGGAACGGCTGGCTCGTATCGTCGGACATGGCGGGTGTGGCTCGGCGTGATCGGAGAAACGGATGGCTTTGACACCCAA
>NZ_WOSX01000116.1 GCF_011516735.1 Acetobacter fallax
GATTGTGTTGAAAAACTCCGTCTTGCGGTAATTGCTTCCTGCTGATTCAGTATCGTCACAGGCTGGAGGGCGATGCGGATGATGGGCGAGCGGATCGGGATGCAGGAGGCGCTGTTCTACGAGTTCAGCCTTGAGCAACATGTTCCTGAACGTCACATGATGCGGCTGATTGATCGTTTCGTAGATCTGACTGCGGTCCGTAATCACTTGAAGCCGTTCTACAGCGATACAGGTCGCCCCTCTATCGATCCCGAACTGCTAATCCGTATGCTGATCATCGGCTACTGTATGGGAATCCGTTCCGAGCGTCGCCTGTGCGAGGAGGTTCACCTGAACCTCGCCTATCGGTGGTTCTGCCGTCTCGGTCTGGACGGCGCAGTGCCGGATCACTCGACGTTTTCCAAGAACCGGCATGGCCGTTTTCGGGAGAGCGACCTGCTTCGGCAGGTTTTCGAGACGACCGTTCGCCGTTGCATTGCCGAGAACCTGGTAGGCGGCGAGAGCTTTGGTGTCGACGCCAGCCTGATCCGGGCCGATGTCGATCGGCAGCGGGCCGTCCCCGGAGACGAGGGACTACCGCCCGATGCCGCTGGTCGTGCGGTCCGGGAATATCTTGAAACGCTGGACGACGCGGCCTTCGGCGGCTCGACGCCCGTCGTGCCGAAGAAGCTGGCGCCAACGGATCCGGCGGCACGCTTTACGGCCGCGACGCCCGAGCGGGCTTTCTTTGCCTATAGCACGAACTACCTGATCGATCTGGACCATGCCGTCATCATGGACGTCGAGGCCACAACCGCCGTGCGGCAGGCCGAAATCACCGCCCAGCGACGCATGATCGAGAGGGTGCAGGACAGGTTTGGCATATGGCCCGTACGCCTCGCGGCCGATACTGCCTATGGCGATGCGCCGAACCTGGCGTGGCTGGTCGACGAACGCGGTATCGAACCGCATATCCCGGTGTTCGACAAATCCGCCCGCAGCGACGGGACGTTCGCCCGGTCTGATTTCAGGTTTGACCACGAGCATGACCGGTATATCTGCCCGGCCAGCAAGGAACTGCGTCCGTCGCAACGCACGTCCGCAGAGCCTCGCTCCCAGGTTGATCAGGATGGGTTCATCCGTTACCGCGCCAGCAAGCACGATTGTGACGGCTGCGCATTTCGACAGCGCTGCACGCCGAATACGCCAGCCCGCAAAATCATGCGCTCGATCCATGAAGGAGCCCGGGATCTGGCCCGCGACCTCGCGTTGACGGACGCCTATGTCACGGCACGTCGACAGCGAAAGAAGGTCGAGATGCTGTTCGCCCATCTCAAACGGATCCTGAAACTGGGCCGCCTGCGATTACGTGGCCCAAACGGCGCTCATGACGAGTTCCTCCTCGCCGCAACCGCCCAGAACCTCCGCAAGATGGCCAGGCTCGTCCCACCGCGGGAGGCGATGGCGGCA
>NZ_WOSX01000117.1 GCF_011516735.1 Acetobacter fallax
GAGCTATTCAGGTGATTTCGCCTACTTCACGACAAGTATCACGTCGGCGGCTAAATATTTTCTATAGTTCAAATGCAAGTTCCTTCCATTGGAAGGAACTTGCGGGAAAAATAGGGTATCAGCGAGCAAGCGGATAATCCGTATAGCCTTCTGCACCCTGCGAGTACCAGGTGCGGATATCGTCCTTGTTTAGCGGCAGATTATCTTCCAGACGACGCACCAGATCCGGATTGGCGAGGAATGGTCGTCCGAACGCAATGGCGTCTGCGACACCGGTCGCGACCGTTTCGATCGCCTCATCCCGCGTGTAGTCCTGATTCAGGACCAGCGGCTTCCTGAAGACTTCACGGATCGGACCATGCAGCTTGGGCTGATCGGTCTTGCCGAATGTGCCGTTTGGACCCGGTTCGCGTAGTTCAAGGAAAGCGATGTTGAGGTCATTCAGCAGCTTTGCCGCCGGCACAAAAACCTGCTCGGGATGACTGTCTATGCAGCCTTGCGTATCGCCATTGGGCGACAGCCGTACGGACGTTTTGTCCGCGCCGACTGTGGCGATCACTCGCTCCGTGACCTCACGCAGGAAGCGGATGCGGTTTTCCGGTGAACCGCCATATTCGTCGGAACGATGATTGGTGCCGTCACGCAGGAATTCGTCAATCAGATAGCCGTTGGCGGCATGAATCTGCACGCCGTCAAAACCTGCCTGAAGAGCATTGCGGGCGGCATTTTCATAGTCGTTCAGGATACGGGCGATGTCCTCCCTGGTGAGAGGACGGGCGACTTCGGGAGCCTGCTTGCCGTCATAGGTATGGAGCGCTTCAGGCGCTTTTGTCGCCGAGCAGGAGACAGGCTGCTGTCCTGTCACGCTGGAATGCACCATGCGACCCATGTGCCAGAGCTGGGCCACGATCTTTCCGCCCTTTGCATGGACTGCGGCGGTGATCGGCTTCCAGGCTTCCACCTGTTCCAGAGACCACAGGCCCGGCGCATATGGCCATCCAAGACCCTCCCGGCTGATCCCGGTCGCCTCGGAGATGATCAGACCGGCGTCTGCCCGCTGCGCGTAATATTCGGCCATGATGGGAGTGGGGACATGCTGACGGGTGCCTCGGGCGCGTGTCAGCGGCGCCATGAGAATTCTGTTTTTGGCGTAAATGCTTCCCAGTTCAATCGGCTCAAACAGGCTGGGCATGAGAGATCCTTCCTCAATAGACGCAGTTCCTATGAATTTGGGAAGCCTCACGAGGAATACAACAGAAGGCTTACCACCTCGTCTGACTTGAGGTGAGCACTGCCTGTCTGCTTAATTGGTGAAGCCGACAGGCAGATTTGGGGGGGGAAACAGACAGTCGGCTATCGGGATGGAGTTACCGAAAACAGCCTTTCGCAGTGTTCACATTCATGGCAGGGAG
>NZ_WOSX01000118.1 GCF_011516735.1 Acetobacter fallax
TGGAGGGATCGAAGAACCCTTGATTGATGTGCTTGGCCGGTAATTTCTGGGTTTTGGCGATTTGATTGACGGTTTTTGCGATGGCGTCCAGTCTGCGTTTTGAGCAGATTGGGAGTTGTCTCTCGCTGGATGGCTATGCGCTCGCGTTCAATCTTTCGAGGAAGAGGAGGCGGCGCATATTGTAGACGATATTGGCGAGCCCGATCCTCATGGTGGCTCGACTGATACCGACAGTCCGGACAAACAGCCCCGTCTGTGACTTCTGATCGGCAAAGACATGCTCGACACGCGAGCGGATGACCGACTTTCCAGCATTTGATTTCTGGATATGCCGGGGCATAGGCTTGAGATGCGGCTTTTTGCGATGAACCTTGGAGACAAAGCCCTGCTTTTCCATGAAGTCTTCGTTGGCTTTTGAGCGATAGGCCGTGTCGGCCCAGACACTTGAGGCCGTATTGGTTTTATCCAGAAGCCTCTCTCTCAATCGCGCGCCATCACTGGCAGCGGCATGCGTTGTTTTCCATTTGCGGATGAACCGGTATTTCCGATCGATGGAAACATGCGATTTATAGCCAAAGAACGGGATGGCGAGATCGCTGGATGGCATGGTTCCATCATCCTGCCGCTTCGCCTTCGTGAACTTCAGTGTCCAGCGCGCATGACGATCCTTGTGCGACAGCTTTGCGGGTTTGTCCTGCCAGTCTTCAGGAATACGGCCTGCTCGCAGATCCGCTTTCTCTGCATTGGTGTTCCGCTGCTTCGGAGCCGCTACCAGCGTGGCATCCAGGATCTGGCCTGACATCGGCAAATACCCGGCGTTACGCAGGGTCGCATCAAAGCGGTTGAACAGCCCATCGATCGCACCCGCCTGGGTCAGACGCTCGCGAAACAGCCAGACCGTTTTGGCATCCGGCACCCGATCTGAAAGTCCCAGCCCAAGGAAACGCATAAAGGAGAGGCGATCGTTGATCAGATATTCCGTCCGCTCATCAGACAAATTGTTGAGCGTCTGGATCACCAGGATCTTGAACATCAGCACAGGATCAAATGGCGGTCGTCCGCCCTTGCTTCCATCGGAATACGCCAGGGCCTTGTCCAGATCAGGACGGAACGCTTCAAAATCCACAGTCCGGGAAAACGCTTCGAGCTGATCGCCAAGCCCACTCAGCCGGGCAAGACGCTCTTCAACATCAAAGAAACCAGACTGCTTCATATCGCCATTCCCTCAATCAACGCAGAAGAAATAGAATCATACAGAAGACCTCAAAACCAGGGGGTTTTTAGAACCCTCCA
>NZ_WOSX01000119.1 GCF_011516735.1 Acetobacter fallax
CTCAAGGAGTGGCGCGCTGTCGCAACCAGATACGAAAAAACAGCAACGTCGTTCCTCGCGGTCATCCACATCGCTGCCGCAGCAGACTGGATCAAGCCCTAACAGGCCCTAGAGTCTGACCGCCCCTTCTTTTCCTTGTGCCCTGAACGGATACCCGAGGTTCGGCCTCGGACGACAAGCATAGGACATGGAAAAGATGACATCTGCTGCTGAAATTTCCAGGCCTGCCGGGTTGGATGAGCCAATTACAATTGGCATCGATGTTTCCAAAGATCATCTTGATGCCGCACGCTATCCATCCGGCGACACAACGCGTGTCGCGAATACCCGTAAGGGTCATACGGTCCTACTACGTTGGTCAGATAGCGCGTGTGGTGTTCGAAGCCACAGGACCTTACCATAAAGGATTGGAACAGCGCCTCAATCTGACCGGATTGACCATTGCCAAGGTCAACCCACGTCAAGCCCGACGTTTTGCCGAAGCCACAGGAAGATTAGCCAAAACTGACCGTGTCGATGCCCTTATGCTGGCGCGCTTTGGAGCACTTCTCGAGCCTGTCTCTCGTCCGGTGCGTACCGAAATACAGAACCAACTCACTGAACTGGTGGCCGCTCGACGCAGCCTGGTGCGCGACCGCACGGCACTGCTCAATCGCGCTCAGATCCTGACAATCGAACTGCTCAAGCGCCATGCCCGGCATCGTTTGCGGCAGATCAACGCGCAAATCATGTTGCTGGATACGGCCATTGAAACTATCATTGGAGAAGATCCCGTGCTGACGCGTCGACGTGAAATTCTCCTGAGCATTCCGGGCCTGGGTCATGTCACAGCCCAGGCACTTCTTGCCGATATGCCTGAACCTGGAGCCATGGACGAAACGCAGGCCGCCTCTCTTGCCGGACTGGCACCCGTCACGCGCCAGTCCGGCAAGTGGCAGGGAAAAAGCTTCATAAGGGGGGACGCACTTATATTCGGCAGGCGCTCTACATGCCCGCTCTCGTCGCCATGCGGTTCAATCCCGATTTAAAGCGGATCTACAATCGGCTCATTGACAACGGCAAGCATGCCAGGCGCGCTATTACCGCGGTCATGCGCAAACTCGTTATCCTTGCCAATGCGTTGTTACGCGATGACCGAACCTAGACCCCAAAAGCAGCTTGATCACAACGGATACTCTAGCCCATCTTATTCACGGCATTGAGTATTTTGCGTGGATTTTTCCGTTTCTATGGTTTGGGCGCGCGGGATCGCACCGGGTTGAGGCGGTGTCATTTTGAAACGGTGGA
>NZ_WOSX01000120.1 GCF_011516735.1 Acetobacter fallax
CGGGATCGCCACCTCCTCGCCCTGCTGCTCCTGGTCGGTCTTGCTGCGGGCGATGGTCAGGATCAGACCTGTCGCGGTGACCCGGACCGTCCCGCCGGTCAGGGCCACCAGCTCCGAGCGCCGCAACGCCGCAGCGAAGCCGATCAGCAGCAGCGCCCGGTCGCGCAGGTCGGTCAGGGTTTTCTCCGGCGCGACCAGTCTCCGGATTTCCTTCGAGGTCAGCGCTGCCGCCTGTTTCTGCGGCCGGCCATACAGCCGCCCGATCGCCCGCAGCGTGGCGCGGATCGCGGCATGCCCGGCGCTCCATTCGAGACTGTTCATCCGGTGCGCATAGCCGATGGCCGCCAGACGGCGGTTCAGCGATGCCCGGCTGTAGCGCGGCGCCAGTTCGTGCAGCCAGGCCGCCACGACCGGCGGGGCGGCCGGAAGCGAAACAGCATTATGCCCGTGACACCAGCGACAGAAATCCTGCCAGTCATGGGCGTAGGCCCGCAGCGTCTCCGGCGCATGCGCGGCCGTCCGCGCGGTTTCCTTCGCGGCCTCAATCGCCTGCTGCAATGAACCCGGGGACGGGTCGCACGCCACCCCGGTGTCAGACGCCCTGTCAGCGGGCACCGGTCCGGGAAGATCGTCTCCGCTCTCGCTCACAGAACCGCACGACGTTCAGGCAGCTGTCCCGGGTGCACTCCACCTCTCCTCACCTTGTTGTCCCGCGGGAGTCTGCCCTTCCCGTCTGATTAAGGCAAGCCTGTTGTAAGGCGTGGTAAGAGGGCATTACCACGCCTTAGGAACTCGATCCGTGATTAAAGGAAACGGCAGAAAAACGCCCGGCCCCGCCTCAGAGCGGCCCTCTGAGGCCCTCCAGCAGCGGATCCAGCTCGGCCAGCGACCGCACGCCATACAGGGCCAGAAACCGCTCCGTGGTCGCCCACAGCAGCGGCTGCCCGGGCACCGGTTTGCGGCCCGGGCTGCGGATCAGGCCCTGCTCCTGCAAGGTCGCGAGCGTCTGCTGCGGCAGCGGCGCATCCCGGAAACTCGCGATCTCCGGCCGGGTCACCGGCTGGCGGGCGGCGATCAGCAGCAGCGCCTCCAGCACCGCCCGCGGCAGGCGCTGCGGCCGCTCCCGGGTCGCGGGCCGCAGCGCCTCGCCGAGATCGGCAGCGGTGCGGAACATCCAGGGATCACGACACGAAAGTGTATTTTACGTACGCTTGGAGTGAACACCTGTAGAACTGGCCACATTGAGGTTCACGCAACAAGTAGGGATGCAGGTACCCGAAGCGGTC
>NZ_WOSX01000121.1 GCF_011516735.1 Acetobacter fallax
CTGGTGGCCCTGACCGGCGGGACGGTCCGGGTCACCGCGACAGGTCTGATCCTGACCATCGCCCGCAGCAAGACCGACCAGGAGCAGCAGGGCGAGGAGGTGGCGATCCCGCGCGGCAAACACGCCGCGACCTGTCCGGTACTGGCCCTGGCAGCCTGGCACGAGGCGGCGGCGCTGGACGAAAAAGGGCCGCTATTCCGGCCGATCAATCGCTGGGGACAGGTCGGGCGCGATGCGCTGCATCCGGACGCGGTGCGGCGCATCGTGTTGCACCGGGCAAAGCAGGCCGGGGTGACGGCGCCGGCGGGGGAACGTCTCAGCCCGCACGGCCTACGGGCCGGTTTTGTGACCGAGGCTTTTCAGGCCAATGCCCGCGACGAGCAGATCATGGCGCACACCCGGCATCGGGACCTGCGCACGATGCGTCGCTATGTGCGGCGCTCGCGGCGCGAGATCGACTCTCCCGCGCATCTTCTGGATCTCTGAGCCATGGTGAAAACCGTTACGGACCTCGTGGCGGATCTCGATACGGTCACCGACGCGCTCGAGGCGTACCGGATTCAGCTGCGGGCACAGCCGCTGGCCCATACTTATACCGGCGACAGCGCACCGGCATCCGGCGAGGAGGCGTCGCTGCGACTTCCGGTCCGCCCGCCCGTCGCGGCGCATGCGCCGCGCCCGTCCGGGGCGGGACATGGCATGGTGCTCGAAACGTCACAGGAGAGCGGCAGGACAGGGGAGGGTGGCGCTCCGGCCTGCCCGCAGCCCGACTGGCTGTATCACCTGCTGACGGTGGAAGGGCCGCCGGAGAGACTGGCGCAGTTCCGCACCCGGGCGGCCGGACCGGGCCGGATCCCGTGGGCGGCGGAGGCGCTGTCGGCGGACGATCTGCTCCGGCCGCTGCTGCCGGCCGGCGCCGGGAGCGAGGCCGGCCGTCTGACCGGGCTGGCGGAGGCGGTCGCCGGGGCCGCAGAACGCCTGCGGACCCGGGATGGCGGCGTGAACTCCGTTCCGTTCGATCTGAATGCGCTGTGTCCGGTGCCGGTGGAGCTGCTCGCACTCGGGCCACAGTCGCCGGACGTCCTGGCCTGGCTGTGCCGGCACTGGGGCACGTCGCGTCCGCTGCAGACGGTGGAGGCCGTGGAGACCGGACCGGTGGCGCCGGAGACGGTGTGGACGCTCGGGTTCTGGTCGGCGGACTGGACGCCCTGGGCGGCGCTGCGGA
>NZ_WOSX01000122.1 GCF_011516735.1 Acetobacter fallax
GCCTTTTCAAAACTCAAGGCCTTGCTGCGCGCCAAAGCCGAACGGACTGTCGGTGCTCTGTGGGACACCGTCGGCGCTCTGCTTCACGCTTTCACTCCCAGCCAATGCGCCCGTTTCTTTACAGCCGCAGGATATGAACCAGATTAAAGTGGAAAAGCTCTAGAGCCATTGAATTGCCCCGGGTTTTGTGGAGACGGAACGACCCGAGAGGTAAGAAGGATTCATGAGCAACAAATCGAAGCGTTTTCCACCTGAGTTTCGTGAACGTGCAGCCCGCATGGTTCTGGAGGAAGAGAAGAACCATCCATCACGCTGGTCTGCGGTGATGATGATCGCGCCAAAGCTGGATATTCATCCTGACACGCTGTCAAAATGGACCCGTCTGCATGAACGTGCCAATGCGCCTGCGGTGAGTGAGCTGCCTGATCGAGAGAAGATCAGGCAACTGGAGCGAGAGAACCGCGAATTGCGGCAGGCCAATGAAATCCTGCGTAAGGCGTCGGCATATTTTGCCCAGGCGGAGCTCGACCGCATCTTCAAGCCATGACACGCTTCATTGAGGAGCACCGGCAGACATATGGTGTCGGGTCAATCTGCAGGGTTCTGTCGATTGCACCATCTGCCTATTATGCAACTGTTGCCAGACAGAAAAATCCGTGTGTGCGCAGCCAGAAAGACAAAGAACTGTGCGATGACATCCGTAGAGTGTGGAATGATAATTTCTGCGTCTATGGAGCGCGCAAGGTCTGGCATCAGCTCAAACGTGAAGGCCTGGATGTCGTCCGCTGCACGGTAGAGCGGCTGATGCGCCGGATGGGGCTGAAAGGCGTCATTCGTGGCAAGGGGGTCAGAACCACACGGCCTGATCCGCAACGTCCGTGTCCGCAGGATCTGGTGCAGCGCCAGTTTCATGCTCCTGCCCCCAACAGACTGTGGGTTTCGGATTTTACTTACGTTTCCACATGGCAGGGCTTTGTTTATGTGGCCTTCATCATTGATGTATTCGCACGGGTTATTGTGGGCTGGCGCGTCTCCTCAACGGCCCATACCGACTTCGTGCTGGATGCTCTCGAGCAGGCTCTGTGCCAGAGGCGACCTGAGTGTCTGACCGAAAATGAGTTGAGTGATTTCAGCGGGTTATGATTCATGGGTTTGCGATAACCTGATGAGATCAAGATGGCCTGGACTGAAATCACCCGAGCGCAG
>NZ_WOSX01000123.1 GCF_011516735.1 Acetobacter fallax
ACCCAGCCACCAGCGCCTTTCTACCCGATCTCACGGGGGCGTGCAGGGCCAGAACTGCTGGCGGGCATTCTGTGCGACAAGTATCTCCAGCATCTGCCGCTGAACAGGCAGAGTGATGCCTTTGCACGCGAAGGGATTGATCTCGACACGTCAACGTTAGCCGACTGGGTGGGAGCCTGCACAGCGACCCTGGCCCCTCTGAACGCGCTGATCCGGGTCCATGTGCTGGCAGCTGGTCGTCTGCATGCGGATGACACCACCGTGCCCGTGCTGGCGAAGGGCCGAACACGCACCGGTCGATTGTGGAATTATGTGCGCGACGATCACCCCTTTGGAGGCACAGCACCCCCGGCCGTGTGGTTCCGTTATTCACGGGACCGCAAGGGCGAACATCCTGTCGATCATCTTTCGGGCTGGACGGGGATCGTGCAATCCGATGCCTATGCCGGATATAACGCTCTGACAAAACCGGGCCGTCAGCCTGCACCTGTCGTGTCTGCAGGATGCTGGGCGCACGGACGAAGGGGGCTGTTCAAAATCGCGGAGAAGGACAAGGCCCCGCTGGCGATAGAGGCAGTGCGCCGCATCGACGCCATCTTCGAGGCTGAACGTGTGATAAACGGCACCCCAGACCAGCATCGGCTCGCGGTCCGTCAGGAAAGCAGTGCTCCCATGGTAGAGGACCTGTTCATGTGGATGCGTGACACGTGCCAACGCATGTCATCAAAAAATCCCATTGCACAGGCCATGAGCTATTTTCTCAGACGACCTGATATGTTCACACGGTTTCTACATGATGGGCGCATCTGTCTCACAAATAACGCCGCAGAGCGTGCGCTCCGTGGGATAGCCCTCGGCAGAAAAGCCTGGTTATTCGCCGGGTCAGACCGGGGCGGAGAACGCGCTGCCGCCATGTATTCCCTGATCGTCACCGCCCGTCTGAACCTTGTCGATCCCAAAGCATGGCTCGCAGATGTCCTCGCCCGTATCAACGATATGCCAAATCCACGCCTCCATGAACTCCTGCCATGGCACTGGAAAACCCTTCACCACAGCAATAATACCATCAAAGCCTGATTACGCCCGCGGCTCTCTCCGGATGCTTAC
>NZ_WOSX01000124.1 GCF_011516735.1 Acetobacter fallax
CGCGTCCGCTGCAGACGGTGGAGGCCGTGGAGACCGGACCGGTGGCGCCGGAGACGGTGTGGACGCTCGGGTTCTGGTCGGCGGACTGGACGCCCTGGGCGGCGCTGCGGACGATCGCCCGCGGCTGGCCGGATCTGTGTCTGCGGATCCGCCCGCTCTATGATGTCTGACGGGTCCCCGCATCTGCAGGCACAGGACTGGGCCGGTCCGCTGGCTCTGCTGGTTGAGCAGGCCCGCAGCGGAGTGCTGGACCTGCGGCGGATGTCGCTTCTGCAGCTGATCGACCAGCTGGGCCGGATCGTGGAGGCGGGTGTTCGTGCGCGGCCGCTCGCCCGCAGCGCGGACTGGCTGGTGCTGGCGGCGACGCTGCTGCAGCTGCGGTCGGCCCTGATGCTGCGGGACGGGACACCGGAACGGCAGGCGGCGACCGGACAGACGGAAGCCCTCCGCCAGCGGGTGCTGCGGCGCGCGGCGCTGGAGCAGGCCGTGGCTGCGATCTCGCAGATCCCGCGACTGGGGGAGCAGGTGTTCGGCCGGGGCGGGGAGGGGGAACCTCACCGGGCTGAAGCCGCGCTGCTGCAGACCGATCTGCTCGACGCCTGCCTCGCGCTGCTGCGGCGACGTCTGAGGCTGCAGCCGGTGCGTCCGGTCCTGCCGCAGCGTTTCTCGTGCTTCACCGTCAGCCAGGCCCTGGCGTGGTGGCGTCAGCATCTGGGGGAAGAGGGCAGGGGGCTGTACCGGCTGGAGGACGGGCTGGTGAAAAGTGACGGCATCCGGTCAGAAGATCGCGAAGTGCCGCTGCAGCGCAACGCGGCAAAAGCGGCGCATTTCCTCGCCGCGCTGGAACTCGGAAAACAGGGCGCCGTTACCCTCGCTCAGGACAGGCAGTTCGGAACCGTAGAGATTGCACGCACGGAAGAACGGGCCGCTCCGGACGGCGTGTGATGTCTGGTAGGCATATGGACTGCTAGGCTCAGGACTCATTCTCTAGCACTACAGTTGCATATTATGTTGTGAGTGAGCGCGGATAGCAGTGGCCTGATGTGTTCGTCGAAAGACGGACCATCTGAGGATGTGGGCTACGGGCAGTCTGCGTTG
>NZ_WOSX01000125.1 GCF_011516735.1 Acetobacter fallax
GTGTTGAGGCCTCCTGGCTGGCTGCAGGCGATGAGGATAGAAGCGGGAGCGAGGGTGTTGTGGAGAGCCTCGATCATGCGGCGCCATCCGAGATAGCTTGAGAGATATTTTGTGGCGACGCCTCTGAAGCGGCGCATCCAGTCCTTGAGCCTGCTGTCATAGGCATTGACGTTCTGGAGATGGAAAGCGTGGTCTCTGACCCGCTCTCCGGCGGAGATGTTGATGGGTTCATGGTGGATTCCGGTTTCCCGGGCGATACGAGTGTAGACGGCTGCGGTATCGGTGCAGAGCACGGCATCGGGCGCGAGCATGGGTTTGAGGCAGGAGCCGATGGTCTGGGCAGTCAGATCGGGCAGGATGGCGTAGCCCGTATTGCGCTGGCGGTCGCGCATGACCAGCACGGGCGTCTGCTCGTCGAGTGGTGTCCCTCGCCGTCCGGTGGGCGCACCCCGGTGGCGGGCGGCCGGGCGGGGCGGAATGATGCCTTCACCTGGATGGCTCCAGGCGTGCAACCCCTTGAAGGACCGTCGAAAGAAGGTTTCATCAGCCTCCACGATGCCGCTCAGGAGCGCCGGCTGCTCACAGGACGGAGCGGCCAGAAAGCGATGTCGCCAGCGGAAGGACGTCCGAATGGCGATTGCGCAGGCTTTCGCGGTCTTGCGGATGCTTGTGGCCTGCGCAAGCGCCGCAGCAAAACCCAGCCAGCGGTCCTTGTGACGAAGCCGGGCAAGGCTCGTGCCCGTGAGCGCATTGAAGGTCCGCAGGCACGCCTTGCAGCGATAGCGCGGCAGATCGTGAGCCTGTCCCCATGCGCCGATACGATCGCTCCGACAGCGGGGACAGGCCCGCGATCCGCCTCCCGCACCATCCACAAGGGCCGCAACTTCGGCCTCAGGGTCCTGATCCGATAAAACACGGCACAGTGTCTCACGCTGGACGCCGTCCAGAACGCTCACCTGGCCCAAAAGCAGTCCAAAGGCTTCGCGGTCCATCTCGCTTTCCTCCCGGAAACACAAAATGAAACGCCCGAAACCCTCCTGCGATCCCAGGCCCAACACCTAACGACAACAGAGCCTTTCCAAAGGC
>NZ_WOSX01000126.1 GCF_011516735.1 Acetobacter fallax
CAACGCAGACTGCCCGTAGCCCACATCCTCAGATGGTCCGTCTTTCGACGAACACATCAGGCCACTGCTATCCGCGCTCACTCACAACATAATATGCAACTGTAGTGCTAGGCTCAGGACTCATTCTTTGAGGTAGAAGATGAAGCTTGCTGCGATGTGGATTGCAGACATGAATGTATGAGCGCACCGGTCGTATCTGGTCGCTACACGTCGCCAGTCTTTCAGCTTTGCGAACATGTTTTCGATAAGGTGGCGCTTTTTATACAGGTGCCATTCGTAAGATGGCTTTGATTTCCGGTTCTTCCTCGGTGGAATGCAGGCGGTAATGTTCCGTTCGACAAGAGATCGTCTGATCCGGTTGCTGTCATAACCCCGATCCCCGATGACCTCTTCTGTTCCTTCCGGCAGGTCCGCCAGAAGAACATCTGCCCCTTTGAAGTCACTGACCTGTCCAGCAGTCAGATACAAGCGGACAGGTCGGCCCTGGCCATCACACACGGCATGCAGCTTTGAGTTCAATCCGCCTTTCGTGCGTCCGATATGGCGGGGAAAAACCCCTTTTTAAGCAGGGAGGCTGCTGTCCGGTGTGCTTTGAGATGTGTCGCATCAATCATCAGACGCTTCGAACGGCCAGCCTGTCCTGTCAGGGCGACAAAGATCCGGTCAAAGACACCCAGGCGGCTCCACCGGATAAAGCGGTTGTATAAGGTCTTGTGCGGACCATACGCTTTCGGAGCGTCTTTCCACTGAAGACCATTGCGGATCACGTAAATAATCCCGCTCAGGACACGACGGTCATCCACACGGGGAACCCCATGGGACAGAGGGAAAAACGGCCTGATCCGTTCCATCTGGCTCTCAGACAGCAAAAACACGTCACTCATAGCCTCACCTCCATCGGTAAGCCTGTGAATCACAATGCCCCACTCAGTTCAATAAATTAACAGGTCCTGAGCCTAGCAGCCTGTCGGGTTGGGCATTTTGCGGCTGATAACGCCGAGGCTGACCCGGCTTATGCTGTTTGAAGCCGTGCCATTCTTTTGCAGTTGTATGCGAGAGCGACGAGT
>NZ_WOSX01000127.1 GCF_011516735.1 Acetobacter fallax
CCCGAAGCGGTCCTGACGCATCCGTGCAATAAGATGTTTAAGATGGGTAATCTGCGCTTCAGCGCTGACTGCTCGGGCTTCAGCGTCTGTGGCCCGGGTTTCGGCAGCACGGGCACGCGTCTCGGCGGCGGCAAGTGCCGCATGTAAGGCCGTTATGTCATCCATGCTTCCCGTCATGAAAAACAGTTCAGCACAAAACCGTTCAAAAGGGTACAGGACTATGGATCACGATCCCCTTTTTGTTACCCCGCCAGTTCAGGTCGCCATGTTTTCTGCGGATTACGCCAGTCGATCCCTTCGAGCAGACAACTTAATTGTGACGCACTCAGATGGATGGCCCCGTCCTTTGCCGAGGGCCAGATGAAATACCCACGTTCAATCCGTTTTGCATAGAGGGACACTCCAATCCCGTCATGCCAGATCAGTTTCACCAGATCGCCGCGTCGGCCACGAAAGACAAAAACATCACCAGCATAGGGGTCTCTCCCCAGAAACTGTTGAACCCTCAGCGCCAGACCGGGCATGCCAAGGCGCATGTCTGTCGCACCTGCCGCCAGCCATATCTTCAGACCAGAGGGAAGAGGGATCATGAGCGTAAAACCTGAAGGAGTTTCCTCAGATCTTCAATCGCGATCCGGCTGTCAACCATCAGCTTCTCGCCACCAGGAAAAAGAATGCTGGCTTCATGTCCACTCCCGCAGGACTGGTCTTCACCCACCCCTTCAGCAGGGGATGTCATATGAACCGGCACAAAAGAAAGCTGCTCTTTCGCAGACGGGTTTACGAAATCCAGTCTCTGACGCCATCGGTAAACGACGCTGACGTGGACACCAAACTGGCGCGCAACAGCACGGACTGACTGACCAGTTTCATAAGAAGCCAGCACAACCCGACGTCTGAATGCGTCATCATAGGCCCGGCGCCGTTCGCCAACAATTTCAATAACCGGATGAAGGGCTCGCGATGCTTGTGTCGCAGCGAATGTCGCTGCGACACAAGCATCATTCTGTTCTGATCGCTCTGTCATGAACAGAACACATCACCACACCATAAAATC
>NZ_WOSX01000128.1 GCF_011516735.1 Acetobacter fallax
CCTAGCACTACAGTTGCATTTTGTGTTGAGTTCTGAATCTATGGGTAACCATGATTCAGGATATGATGAGTGGCGGTGCGTCTGTTGAAGAAATGCTGGAATTATGGGCGCGCTCGCTTCGGTCCGCCAAGGATCGGATGGCGCCGCTGTTCACGCAAAAACGTGTCGTAGATTCAGCCTGTGCTTTTCTTGATATTTTGATTGGCAATGAACCACGCAAGACGGGATGGATGCGAGCGGAAGCCGCAGGAGATCCTGGTCCATGGCGGCAGCAGGCGCTTCTGGGGCGCGGGCACTGGGATGCCGATGCCCTTCGTGATGTCGTCAGGGATTATGTGATCGAGCATCTGGGCACTGAAGAGGGCGTGCTGGTCATTGATGAGACCGGTTTTCTGAAGAAGGGTCAGGCGTCCTGCGGTGTGGGGCGGCAGTATACGGGATCTGCCGGCAAGATCACGAACTGCCAGATTGGTGTGTTTGGCGCTTATGTTTCGGAACGGGGGCATGCCTTTATTGACCGCGCCCTGTATCTTCCAAAAGACTGGACATCAAAGCCTGAGCGCCTGAAGCAGGCCCACGTTCCCGATGAGGTGGTGTTTGCAACCAAACCGGCGTTAGCCTCGATGATGATTGAGCGGAGTATTGAGGCCGGTGTGCCCTTCCGCTGGGTTGCGGCAGACAGCGTGTATGGCGTCGGCGATGTGGAACGCACGCTTCGCCGGGCAGGAATTGGATATGTTCTTGGGGTCAAGGGCAATCACTGGTTCGGATCATGGGCAACGGAACCGCTGATTGCCGGAGAGGCGAAAGATATTGCAGCAGGACTGCCAGACCAGGCCTGGCGTCGTCTGTCAGCGGGGCACGGCACAAAAGGTGAGCGACTTTATGACTGGGCGTATCTCCCGCTTGCTGATCTGGATGCTGAAGAATTTGACTGCCCTATAGCCGGATCATGGACACGTGGCCTGTTGATCCGCCGGAACATCGCCGATGGAGACCTTGCCTGTTTTACGACATGGTGT
>NZ_WOSX01000129.1 GCF_011516735.1 Acetobacter fallax
AATCAGAGACCATTCTTCATCACTGACATCAGAGGGATACGGCCTGCGCGCAGTAATCATCCATCTTTACTGCACCATTCAGAAACGAAAGTACATAACACCCTCTAGCAGCCTGTCGGGTTGGGGTACCCCCTGAAGCGGCGAGGCTGTAGAGTGGCGCGATGAGCAGCTTCATCCCGTTTGACCGGTCTCAGCCGTATCTTTTGCCGCCTGATCTGAAGTCGTGGCTTCCGGCTGACGATATGGCGCATTTCGTTGTTGCCGCCGTTGAGCGGGTTCCGATGAGTGCGTTTTCTGTTCCGGCGCGCACGGGCGGGAAGGCGCAGTATCACCCGCGCCTGATGCTGGCGCTTTTGATCTTCAGCTATGCGAATGGGATTTTTTCCTCACGCCGGATCGAGCGGGCCACATATCGCGACATCGGGGTGCGCTTCGTGGCGGCGAACCTGCATCCGGATCACGACACGATCGCCACCTTCCGGCGGACAAACCGGGCGGCCATTGAAACAGCGTTTGTGCAGGTTCTGCTTCTGGCGCGCGAGACGGGTCTGTTACGCCTGGGCGTGGTGTCGATCGACGGCACGAAGATCGACGCCGACGCCTCGAAATACCGTTCCCTGCGCTACGACCGGATCAGGGCGCTGCGCGAACAGCTGGCGGTGGATATCGCGAAACTGATGGACCAGGCGGAGCACGCGGACGCCACGGACAGCGATCCGCAGGCGTTGCCGGAAGAACTCACCCGGCGTGAAACGCTGAAAGCGAAGCTGGACGAAGCCAGCGCCCGGCTGGAAGCCGACGCGAAGGCGCAGGCCGGGGCGGCGCGACCGGCATACGAAAAAAAGAAAGCTGCGTATGACGCGAAAACAGGGCGTCGCGGCCGGGTGCCCAAACCGCCCGATGATGAACCACCACCCGACCGGCAGATCAGTCTGACCGATCCCGACAGCCGCCTCATGCGACGTTCGGACGCCCACGAGTTCCGACAGGCTTACAATGCC
>NZ_WOSX01000130.1 GCF_011516735.1 Acetobacter fallax
GCTCTGTGGGACACCGTCGGCGCTCTGCTTCACGCTTTCACTCCCAGCCAATGCGCCAGTTTCTTTACAGCCACAGGATATGAACCAGATTAAAGTGGAAAAGCTCTAGAAAACTATATCGTCAGACGAGAAGAGGAGCAGGATCTTTCCATGACAAGCGCCTATATGTGCAAAACAGATTATGATCATGAACTTAGTGATGCGTCTGATGGAGTAAAACTATACCCGTCTCTGAAATGTCTTCAGTACTATCAACCCTGCGTGGCACAATGCGGAGCCATCAAGGTTGGTGTCGTGTTTCTGAAACAGCTCAGTAGTGAAAATCTAGGCTCAAGACATGTCTGACAAAATCTGGGCGCTGTATGCGACAAAGACAAGAGCTAACGGTGTTGTCACGTTAACTTTTCATGGGTGAAGCGGCTACTGACTTGCGGCTTTCCAGGTGTCAGGGCGGTCGCGATATTCCACTGGGAGAAAGTCTGCAGACGGTGGGTGTGTCGGGAAATGGCGTTGCTGACTGAGGCGGGCGCGACGGACAAGTCCGCTTTCGTGACAAAAGAGAGATGCTCCACTTGCTCGGAACAACTCATAGAGAAGGCTTCCGAACTGATGTCGCGGAGCGCGGTGACCAGCGCAATATTGTACCCGGAACTCATGAACGCTTCTTTTCCTTCTTGGGTTTAAGAAGTTGGAAGCCCTTTCTTAAGGCACTCACTTGGGTAAACCCATTTTTATAACTGAAGATTTTTAACACCTTTCGCCCCTCTTTTGGAGCTTTCAGATTGATGCTGACGATCTCGTTCGAAGGATACTGTTCCGCTTTTTGAACCATAATGATCGCCTTTTCTGGTATTTTTCTTCCTTTCAAGCTAGCAGTCTGTCGGGTTGGGCATTTTGCGGCTGATAACGCCGAGGCTGACCCGGCTTATGCTGTTTGAAGCCGTGCCATTCTTTTGCAGTTGTATGCGAGAGCGACGAGTG
>NZ_WOSX01000131.1 GCF_011516735.1 Acetobacter fallax
TGGGTTGGATTGATGATGAATCTTTCTGGCTCTGAAGTCCAGATTTTGCGGACATATTCGTAAGGCGTGAGGCCACTCAGGGTCTTGAGCCTTCGCCCGAAGTTATAAGCCGCCATGAAGTCGTTGAGGTGGATCTTCAAGTGCTCATGGCTGTCGTAATGGAAGCGCTTGACGGTTGCCTCTTTGATTGTCCGGTTCATCCGTTCAACCTGACCATTGGTCCATGGATGATTGGGTTTCGTCAGACGGTGTTCGATCCCGTGGGCTTCGCAGATCATGTCGAAACGCATGGGACGCGACCACGCTGTATTTCGATTACGAGGCTGCTCAGCGAACTGGATCCCATTGTCGGTCAGAATGGTATGGATCCGGTAAGGAATGACGCTCAGGAGATGTTCGAGGAATTCCCAGGCCGTCTTCCGGTCGATGGCAACAAAGAGGTACAGCTTACCTTCAGCGGTCTGGACTTCCGCTATGTCGAGATGAAAGAACCCAATCGGGTAGCGTTTGAAGCGCATGCGTCTGGGCTTGTCTCCCTCGATGTCCGGCAGCCGTGAGATCTCGTGACGCTGAAAGCAGCGATGCAGAGCCGAGCGTGTCAGATGGGGGATACTGGCCTGCAGGGCATAAAGACAGTCATCCAGCGGCAGTAAAGTATGGCGTCGAAACGCTACGATCATCGCTTCGTCCGTCTTCGAAAGGACCGTTGATCGCGGCTCTTTAGGACCTGTCTTCTGATCTTCGACACTCTGTCGCTTCCGCCACTTTGCAACGGTTTTCGGGTTGATCCCGAACTCCTCGCTCAGCGCCGCGAGCGAAGCCTGCGATCGCTGTATTGCTGCTCGCACGGCGTGCGTGGTCGTGGCGCTGCCATGACGTATCTGTCCCATAATGCTTCCTTCCACTCACGTGAAAATATCACACCACCAAACCCCGGGACTAAACA
>NZ_WOSX01000132.1 GCF_011516735.1 Acetobacter fallax
GGCGCATTGGCTGGGAGTGAAAGCGTGAAGCAGAGCGCCGACGGTGTCCCACAGAGCACCGACAGTCCGTTCGGCTTTGGCGCGCAGCAAGGCCTTGAGTTTTGAAAAGGCCATCTCGATGGGATTGAAGTCCGGGCTGTATGGCGGGAGGAACATCAGTTCCGCCCCTGCCTGCTCAATGGCCTTCTGTGTCGCCGGAAGCTTATGGGCCGGAAGATTGTCCATCACAACGATATCGCCCGGCTTCAGTGTCGGGATGAGAACCTGTTCGACATAGACCTGAAAGATCGTGCCGTTCATGGGACCATCATGCACGAAGGGCGCGGTCATGCCTGTCAGACGCAAGGCTCCGGTAAAGGTCGTGGTTTTCCAGTGGCCGTGAGGGATACCGGCGCGGCAGCGTTCCCCGCGCAAGGCACGCCCACGCAGACGGGTCATCTTCGTGGAGAGACTGGTTTCGTCAATGAACACCAGGCGCTGCGGATCAAGGTCAGGCTGGAGATCAAACCAGTCCTGACGTCGTTTCAGGACATCTTCGCGTTCCTGCTCCAGTGCATGGGCGGTCTTTTTTTGAATGTCCATCCGTGCTGCCGCAGCCAGCGACTGAGCATACTGTGGCCAATCTCGACGCTACATTCGCTTTGCAGGCGCGCCATCATCTCGTTGAGCGTGATGTCTTTCCGGGCTTCGATCATACCCACGATAAACACTTCATGGGCGTCCAGCCGTGATCCGCGCGGCTTACCCTGACGACGCGGCGTTCGCTCGCCGCTCTCGCGTTCCCGACGCAGCCAGCGGATCGCTGTTGAAATCCCCACACCGAACCGCGCCGCAATCGAGCGGGCTGATGCCCCTGCAGTTCCAGCTTCCAGAACCCGCTCCCGAAGATCATCACTCAATGCTCGTGCCATCACCGTCTCCATCAG
>NZ_WOSX01000133.1 GCF_011516735.1 Acetobacter fallax
CTTGAACTCTGCCGCATACCGTTTCCGCGTAACCTTGCCCATAAAACCCGTCCTCGTTCAGGCCAGATGATAGCTTATCGCCCTGTCCGAAAAATGGGGACCACCTCTCTTATGGTATTATCTTCGCCAGCCATCTTTTAGAAAAGATGCTGAAACGCATATGACAGGAGCAGTAGGGCAGCGCCGTGTTCCGCGTATTTTCCTTGAAAATCACTCAATAGGGCTTCCCCCTCTCGCCGAACAACGCCGCATCGTTGCCAAACTGGACAGCCTAACCGCCCGCATCGCCCGCGCCCGGGCAGAGTTGGAGCGTGTTCAGGTGTTGAAAGCTCATCTGAGGCAGCAGGCTTTGCGCTCCTGTTTTGCAGATTTGGAAAAGCATGAGTTACCGCTTGGAGAACTTCTGCGAGGAATTGAAGCAGGCAAAAATATGCGCTGTGTCGAACGCCCTCCCGTTGCCGGAGAAAAAGGAGTAGTTAAGGTCAGTGCTGTAACGTGGGGGCATTTTGATACAACGCAAACAAAAACCTTGCCGAACGATTACTTGCCGCCGACGAAAGCTCGGATAATGAAAGGTGACTTACTGATTTCGCGCGCCAATACTCTCGAGCTTGTTGGTGCTACGGTAATTGTAGACGTTCAGCCGGACAATATATTTCTCAGCGACAAGATTCTTCGCCTGCTCGTCGAAGAAGACAAAAAATCGTGGGTCTTGTGGTATCTCCGCTCACCAGAAGGAAGGTCACAAATAGAAAGCCTTGCGACCGGAAACCAGTTGTCGATGAGAAATATTAGCCAAGCCGCGTTAAGAGCCTGAATCAGAAAGCGGTTTGATTGATTTTTCGCAGAACTCTGCGGATATGGGCAATCATCAACCATGCGCAGGATGACGAGATTGTTGTCTCGACATCCTTCG
>NZ_WOSX01000134.1 GCF_011516735.1 Acetobacter fallax
ACCTGTTCGATCGGGTTTAGGTCTGGCGAATATTTTGGCAGGAGGATCAGGCGCGCGCCGACCTGTCGGATAGCTACCCGTGCTGCCTTGTTCTTGTGGCTGCCGAGGTTGTCGGCGACCACGATGTCACCGGGCCTGAGCGTTTGCACAAGTTCGTTTTCGACGTAGAGGCGGAAGCGTTCGCCGTTGATCGGGCCATCGAGCAGCCACGGTGCATCAATCCGATCGACCCGCAGGGCGGCAATAAAGGTCATGGTGTTCCAATGACCCCAGGGCACTTTGCCCCGGAGCCGTTCGCCGCGTGGTGCCCAGCCGCGCAGCGGCGCCATATTGGTTTTGGTCCAGGTTTCATCAATGAACACCAGGCGGGCGGGATCGATGAGGTGTTGATATTTTCGCCATTGTGCCCGTCGCCGGGCGACATCAGGACGGTCCTGTTCGGCCGCGACGAGCGTTTTTTTTGAAGCTGAGCCTCTCATCGTGGACGAACGCCCAGACAGAGCGGTAATCGACCTTGAGTCCGCGCCCGGCAAGTTCGGCGACCAGGCCCCGCAGCGTAAAATCTCCCGCATTGCAGCGCTCGATCAGCCACTCTCGATGCACACCCCTCAGCCGTTTCGGCTTATGGCCACCCATCTGGCCAGCAGAAACGCTGCCGGTCCGCCGAAAACTCTGCATCCACCGGATCGCGGTGCTGGGGGCTACGCCGTAACGCTTCGCTGCCTCGTGGCAGGACAGGCCATCTGTTTCCACGGCAGCTACAATCCGCTCGCGAAGATCCATCGAATAAGGACGCGCCATCCATGCTGGCCTCCAATCCAGCCAGATGGTTGAATCAGATTTCAGCCAATCTGGGTACCCATATTCCGATTCAGCCCAAAATCATCAGGCTCTA
>NZ_WOSX01000135.1 GCF_011516735.1 Acetobacter fallax
CTAGGGCCTGTTAGATCTTAAAATACTTCCTATATTGTATGGATTGAAGAAGGAGACGGAACAGGCACTTTCACTGATGAGACATGGGCGATCTGGGAACCGCTGATTGAGGCGGTTCGGCCAAGGGGCAAGACACCGCCCCATGATCTGCGGCGTACGATAGCAGCGATCTTCTGGCGTCATGAGAATGGTGCGAAATGGCGAAGTATCCCCGCTGAGCTGGGTCCGTGGTGGCGGGCGGCGCAGCTTTTCATCCGCTGGGCGAAACTGGGGGTGTGGGAACGCCTGCTCGAACTGGTTCAGGAGCACCACGGAGTGGCGCTGGGCATGACTTTTCTGGATGGCACGAACATCAGGGCTCACCACAAGGCGGCGGGAGCCCAAAAAAAGGGGCCTCTTTCGAAGAGCGAGACCATCGTGAAGCACTTGGCCGCTCTCGCGGCGGCTATGGCACAAAAGTGTGCGTGATCGCGGACGGACACGGAAAAGCCATTGGTTTCGCTCTGGCACCCGGACAGGCCCATGAACTGCCACTGGCGCCAGCCATGCTCGACGATCTCCCCTCTGTTCCCCTGTGGGTCGTGGCGGACAAAGGCTACGCGTCAGACGCCTTTCGTGAACGGATATGGGACATGGGAGCCCGACCGGCCATTCCCGCGAAACGACGCGATGGGCCGGTCGCCTGTCCCAAATGGGCCTATCGATGCCGACATCTTGTGGAGAACCTCTGGGCTCGTCTCAAGGAATGGCGCGCTGTCGCAACCAGATACGAAAAAACAGCAACCTCGTTCCTCGCGGTCATCCACATCGCTGCCGCCGCAGACTGGATCAAGTGCTAACAGGCCCTA
>NZ_WOSX01000136.1 GCF_011516735.1 Acetobacter fallax
TAGGGCCTGTTAGGGCTTGATCCAGTCTGCTGCGGCAGCGATGTGGATGACCGCGAGGAACGACGTTGCTGTTTTTTCGTATCTGGTTGCGACAGCGCGCCACTCCTTGAGGCGAGCCCAGAGGTTCTCGACAAGATGTCGACACCGACAGGCCCATTCTGGGCAGGCGACCGGCCCATCGCGTCGTTTCGCAGGAATGGCGGGCCGGGCTCCCATGTCCCATATCCGTTCACGAAAGGCATTCGACGCGTAGCCCTTGTCCGCCACTACCCACAGAGGAATGGCGGGAAGGTTGTCGAGCATGGCTGGTGCCAGGGGCAGTTCATGAGCCTGTCCGGGGGCCAGCGCAAAACCGAAGGCTTTTCCATGTCCATCAGCGATCACGCAGACTTTCGTGCCATAGCCGCCGCGAGAGCGGCCAGGTGCTTCACGATGGTCTCGCTCTTCGAAAGAGGCCCCTTTTTTTGGGCTCCCGCCGCCTTGTGGTGAGCCCTGATGTTCGTACCATCCAGAAAAGTCATTCCGAACGCCACTCCTGGTTGTTCCTGAACCAGTTCGAGCAGGCGTTCCCACACGCCCGGTTTCGCCCAGCGGATGAAAAGCTGTGCCGCCCGCCACCACGGACCCGGTTCAGCGGGGATACTCCGCCATTTCGCGCCATTCTCATGCCGCCAGAAGATCGCTGCTATCGTGCGCCGCAGATCATGTGGCGGCGTCTTGCCCCCTGGGCGAACCGCCTCAATCAGAGGTTTCCAGATCGTCCATGCCTCGTCCGTAAAGATGCCTGTTCTGTCTCCTTCTTCCATCCCTACAATATGGGAAGAATTTCAAGATCTAACAGGACCTA
>NZ_WOSX01000137.1 GCF_011516735.1 Acetobacter fallax
TAGGGCCTGTTAGATCTTGAATTTCTTCCCATATTGTAGGGATGGAAGAAGGAGACAGAATAGGCACCTTTACGGACGAGACATGGGCGATCTGGGAACCTCTGATTGAGGAGGTTCGCCCGAGGGGCAAGACGCCGCCACATGATCTGCGGCGGACGATAGCAGCGATTTTCTGGCGTCATGAGAATGGCGCGAAATGGCGGAGTATCCCCGCTGAACTGGGTCCGTGGTGGCGGGCTGCGCAGCTTTTCATCCGCTGGGCGAAGCTCGGCGTACGGGAGCGGCTGCTCGCACTGGTTCAGGAACAACAGGGAGTGGCATTCGGAATGACTTTTCTGGATGGCACGAACATCAGGGCTCACCACAAAGCGGCGGGAGCCCAAAAAAAGGGGCCTCTTTCGAAGAGCGAGACCATCGTGAAGCACCTGGCCGCTCTCGCGGCGGCTATGACACAAAAGTCTGCGTGATCGCTGATGGACATGGAAAAGCCTTCGGTTTTGCGCTGGCCCCTGGACAGGCTCATGAACTGCCCCTGGCACCAGCCATGCTCGACAACCTTCCCGCCATTCCCCTGTGGGTAGTGGCGGACAAGGGCTATGCGTCGAATGCCTTTCGTGAACGGATATGGGACATGGGAGCCCGGCCCGCCATTCCTGCGAAACGACGCGATGGCCTGGTCGCCTGCCCCAAATGGGCCTATCGGTGTCGGCATCTCGTTGAGAACCTCTGGGCTCGCCTCAAGCAGTGGCGCGCTGTCGCAACCAGATATGAAAAAACAGCAACGTCGTTCCTCGCGGTCATCCACATCGCTGCCGCAGCAGACTGGATCAAGCCCTAACAGGCCCTA
>NZ_WOSX01000138.1 GCF_011516735.1 Acetobacter fallax
CTGCGCTCGGGTGATTTCAGTCCAGGCCATCTTGATCTCATCAGGTTATCGCAAACCCATGAATCATAACCCGCTGAAATCACTCAACTCATTTTCGGTCAGACACTGAGAGGTGGAAAATTATACTCGCCCACAGCCAGGTTCAGAACACCGTTTGCTCCCACCGATATGGTAATATCGGTTTTGACGCTTGCGTTCAGGATTCCCGGCGTGTCCTCTTCGAACAGAGATTTTTTCTTTGCTATTTTATATTCAAGCTTCGAAATATTATAATCGACCTGTAATTTCTTATCTACTTTCCTGACAAATACAGATCGTTTCTTAAGATTCTCATACGCAATATTGAGAATACCTTTATTTCGACTACCTGGCTCCTGCAGGAATTTCCCATCCTGTCTGCGCACAATGGATCGGCTGTTTGCTTGATCGCCTGCAATATACTCAATGAATTCTGAACTGTTCTTTCCCTTGATCCCGATATGCAGATCTCCGGATGTCGAAACACATATTTTCGTGGTGTCACCGCGGTTCGCGGATGCAATTTTCTGATACCCCGCATTTGAACAAATAAGCCGGACAGGTCCGTAAGTATGTCTTACGTAGCGACGGTCACTCTCCGAACGCGTAAAATCCCAGATGTGCCATTCATTCAGAAGGCCTTTATCGAGTAACCGCCCAATGTAATCTCTTAGTGTCTGACCGAAAATGAGTTGAGTGATTTCAGCGGGTTATGATTCATGGGTTTGCGATAACCTGATGAGATCAAGATGGCCTGGACTGAAATCACCCGAGCGC
>NZ_WOSX01000139.1 GCF_011516735.1 Acetobacter fallax
CCTGATCTGAAGTCGTGGCTTCCTGCTGACGATATGGCGCATTTCATTGTCGCAGCCGTTGAGCGGGTTCCGATGAGTGCGTTCTGCGTGCCAGTGCGCACGGGAGGCAAGGCGCAGTATCATCCGCGCCTGATGCTGGCCCTTCTGATCTTCAGCTATGCGAACGGGTTGTTTTCCTCACGCCGGATCGAGCGGGCGACATATCGCGATATCGGGGTGCGCTTCGTGGCGGCGAACCTGCATCCGGATCATGATACGATTGCGACCTTCCGCCGGACGAACCGGACAGCCATTGAAGCTGCATTTGCGCAGGTCCTGCTTCTGGCGCGCGAGACGGGTCTGCTGCGTCTGGGTGTAGTATCGATCGACGGCACGAAAATCGATGCCGACGCTTCGAAATACCGTTCCCTGCGCTACGACCGGATCAGGGCCCTGCGGGAACAGCTGGCGGTGGATATCGCGAAACTGATGGACCAGGCGGAGCACGCAGATGCCACAGACAGTGATCCGCAGGCGTTGCCGGAAGAACTCACCCGGCGTGAAACACTGAAAGCGAAGCTGGACGCAGCCTGCGCCCGGCTGGAAGCCGATGCGAAGGCGCAGGCCGGGGCGGCGCGACCGGCATACGAAAAAAAGAAAGCTGCGTATGACGCAAAAACAGGGCGTCGCGGCCGGGCACCGAAACCGCCCGATGATGAACCACCACCCGACCGGCAGATCAGTCTGACCGATCCCGACAGCCGCCTCATGCGACGTTCGGACGCCCACGAGTTCCGACAGGCTTACAATGCC
>NZ_WOSX01000140.1 GCF_011516735.1 Acetobacter fallax
TGCGCGGCCTGGTTGGGGAACCGGGCGACCGCGGCCTCAGGGCTGACTACCGCTCAGTCCGGACGTTCGTCCACGACGAGAAGCTCAGCTTCAAAAAACGCTCGGGGCCGCAGAGCAGGATCGTCCGGATGTCGCGCGGCAGCGGACACAATGGCAACGGCACCAACATCCGACTGACCCCGGCCGCCTCGTGTTCATTGACGAGATCTGGACCTGTATGGCGCCCCTTCGGGGCCGGCCTGGAACACCACAACTTTCATAGGCGCATTGCCGGTCGATCGGATCGACCCGCCCTGGCTGTCTGATGGCCCGATCAACGGCGACAGGTTCCGTGTCTATGTCGGGAATGAACTTGTGCCAACACCTGGATCAGGCCACATCGTCATTGCCGACAATCCGGGTAGCCACAGGAACAGGGCGGCCCGCACGACAATCCGAAATGCCGGGCCCCGACTGGTTCTGCTGCCAGAATATTCGTCCGATCTGAACCCGATCGAACAGGTATTCGCCAGGCTGCTCAACACATACACACCCACTGAATGCAGAAAACACTTCAAGGCAGCAGGGTACGGGCCATACATAATGTTATCACGCTCTAATTAAAATAATTACATAAGTATTATAAATTTATTTCATCCAAAAGACAATAATACGCACCATAAAGCCTGACTTAGAGCCTGAATCAGAAAGCGGTTTGATTGATTTTTCGCAGAACTCTGCGGATATGGGCAATCATCAACCATGCGCAGGATGACGAGATTGTTGTCTCGACATCCT
>NZ_WOSX01000141.1 GCF_011516735.1 Acetobacter fallax
AGCCTTCCTGCTGGCTGCGATTGAAACAAAGGCCGATATTTCCCTTGTCGAACTGGCGGAGACACTTGCAGCGGAACACGGTGTCCGCTTTGCGCCGAGCACGATCTGGCGCTGTCTCGACCGTCACGACATGACCGTCAAAAAAAACGGCGCACGCCAGCGAGCAGACACGGCCCGACGTCGCACAGCGGCGCGAGGCCTGGTTTGACAGTCAGCCTGACCTTGATCCGGCCCGTCTGATCTTCATCGACGAAACAGCCGTCTCAACGAAGATGGCCCGCCTGCGGGGGCGGTCACAACGGGGCACGCGCTGTCGGATGTCCGTGCCCCACGGGCACTGGAAAACCACGACGTTCATCGGCGGGCTGCGCCTCTCCGGCATGACAGCACCGATGATGCTGGACGGCCCCATGACCGGCGAATGGTTTGCCGCCTATACCCGCAAGGTGCTCGTTCCAACCCTGTCGCCGGGAGACGTCGTCATTCTTGACAATCTGCCCGCCCATAAAGGAGCCGTTGCCCGCGAGGCTGTGGAGGCAGTCGGCGCCAGGTTGTTGTTCCTGCCGCCCTACAGTCCTGATTTCAACCCGATCGAAAACATCTTCGCCAAAATGAAGGCGTGGATCAGACGGGTGGCACCGCGAACCCTCGACGCTCTTCAAAATACCGTCTGTGGAGCAATTGACGATATCTCTCATCGCCAGGCCGCAGCGTGCTTCACCGCCGCCGGATATGAACCAGACTGATCGGATTATGCTCTA
>NZ_WOSX01000142.1 GCF_011516735.1 Acetobacter fallax
TAGAGCATAATCCGATCAGTCTGGTTCATATCCGGCGGCGGTGAAGCACGCTGCGGCCTGGCGATGAGAGATATCGTCAATTGCTCCACAGACGGTATCTTGAAGAGCGTCGAGGGTTCGCGGTGCCACCCGTCTGATCCACGCCTTCATTTTGGCGAAGATGTTCTCGATCGGGTTGAAGTCAGGACTGTAGGGCGGCAGGAACAACAACCTGGCGCCGACTGCCTCCACAGCCTCGCGGGCAACGGCTCCTTTATGGGCGGGCAGATTGTCAAGAATGACGATGTCACCCGGCGACAGGGTTGGGCCGAGCACCTTTCGGGCGTAGGCGGCAAACCATTCGCCGGTCATGGGGCCGTCCAGCATCATCGGTGCTGTCATGCCGGACAGACGCAACCCCCCGATGAACGTCGTGGTTTTCCAGTGCCCGTGGGGCACGGACATCCGACAGCGCGTGCCCCGTTGTGACCGCCCCCGCAGGCGGGCCATCTTCGTCGAGACGGCTGTTTCGTCGATGAAGACCAGCCGGGCCGGATCAAGGTCAGGCTGACTGTCAAACCAGGCCTCGCGCCGCTGTGCGACGTCTGGCCGTGTCTGCTCGCTGGCGTGCGCCGTTTTTTTACGGTCATGTCGTGACGGTTGAGGCACCGCCAGATCGTGCTCGGCGCAAAGCGGACACCGTGTTCCGCTGCAAGTGTCTCCGCCAGTTCGACAAGGGAAATATCGGCCTTTGTTTCAATCGCAGCCAGCAGGAAGGCT
>NZ_WOSX01000143.1 GCF_011516735.1 Acetobacter fallax
GGATCGTTGGACGGACTGTCCCGGACAAGTGCAACACGTCATGGAATACAGCCGTGTGCTGTGTCTCATAAAGGTGGTACCATATGTTTTGCAGTCATGGGGCCTTATACGTTACACTTTCCCGTATGACACACATAATGATCGGCTATGCCCGCTGCTCGACGGACAAACAGGATCTCGCGGCCCAGCATCAGGAACTGCTCAAACTCGGTGTTTCTGCCGATCGTATTTACACCGACAAGGGCTTCACCGGCACGAACCGGGAAAGGGCCGGCCTTGACCAGGCACTGGCGGCTGTTCGTAGTGGCGATACTTTGGTCGTACCAAAGCTTGATCGACTGGCCCGCTCTGTCCCTGATGCACGGCTTATTGGCGACAGCCTGGCATCCCGTGGCGTGAAGCTTCAACTTGGGAACAGTATTCACGATCCGTCTGATCCAATGGGCAAGTTGTTCTTCAACATCCTTGCGACTTTCGCGGAGTTTGAAGCCGATCTGATCCGGATGCGTACTCGTGAAGGGATGGCCGTTGCACGCGACAAAGGTAAACTACGCGGAAAGAAACCCAAGCTTTCTGAACGTCAGCAAAAAGAGCTTCGCCGGATGTATGATACCGGCGATTACTCCATCAGCGATCTTTCAGAACTGTTTTCTATTTCTCGGCCAACTGTCTATCGAACTCTCAGCAGAACAGCCTCAACGTTCTTGTTGGGTTCACTCTAAGCGTACGTAAAGTACACTTTCGTGTCGTGACCCC
>NZ_WOSX01000144.1 GCF_011516735.1 Acetobacter fallax
CCCTGATGAACAGAGTTTGAGACAAAACTGGCATTCGCAGTTCTTTCCGGTGACGACCGTTACCGGTCAGACAGGACATATGGACGATTACCAAGAATGCACTTGGGTTAAACGCTGGATCGCAGCACCGAGAGCCTGCAACACGTAGCCTTACTTACTGCCTTTTAGCTTAAATCTTTGGTAAAGGTAGATCCTATGAGCGAAGCCGTACCTAATTTGGCAGATTTGGCCGATATTCTTAGCGCGAGCGACGATTATCGCGTTCAGCGACGTCTCATGCCGCGCTCGACCATTACGCGGCCTGATGGAACGCCGACAAAGACCGCGATTCTCATAGATGTAGAGACGACGGGCCTAGATCTTCAGAACGATGAGATAATCGAGCTGGCTATGATCTCCTTCACTTACTCTCTTGATGGGAGAATTTTCGAAGTTGGCCAGACGTTTCAGCATTTTCAAGAGCCCAGTCGTCCAATTTCAGCCGAGATCACCCGGATCACGGGGATCACCAATGCCATGGTGGCCGGCCAAAAGATTGACATTGCAGAGGTTGCTGCGTTTGTCAGTTCAGCCGCTCTGGTGATCGCTCACAATGCCGGGTTCGACCGTCGCTTTGCGGAGCGGTTGAGCGACGTATTCACCACCAAGCCATGGGCGTGTTCGATGTCCGAAATCGATTGGGCAGCTGAAGGTTTTGAGGGCACAAAGCTGCACTACCTAGCTGCTGGCGCAGGCTTTTTTTA
>NZ_WOSX01000145.1 GCF_011516735.1 Acetobacter fallax
GCTGTCACCTCAACGGGACGACGTAAAATGAATACTTTGCTTCAGGGGTATATAGCTGCGGAATCCTTCGCCATGTATACCGGCATGCTCAAGCCTGATGCCACCGCATCAAGCGCAAATGATACAGCCGCAACGGCAGTCGATAAATCGGGGAATGCAGCAATAATCGACGTGTCTTCACGGTCTTCGTCGGTCGCTTTTCACAGCGATGGTCCCGTCGTGCTGATACCGCAGGACGGAACCTATGTTCCGGTAAATCCGACCAGTGTGATTGACGGAAAATCCGCGTCACAGGTCGCTGGTGCCATTACTGTGAAAGGGGGAGTCGAAACGGTTCTCACATCATCATCCTCATCGGCCGCCGGAAGCCTTTATACTGCTTCGGGAACGACAGCCATGAACAGCCAAGCTTCATCGGTGTCTATATCGCTTTACGCGAACTCCGGAACAAGCTCCGCAAACAGCGAAGATGCGCTAATCGCGAAACTGTTTTCAGATCCAACAAATAATAAGGACGACACTCGATCACAGCAGCTCTCTGGCTGACATTCTCCCGGCTATTCCGGCTCCGCTGCAATACCAGCGAGCACTTGTTCTGATGTCTCAACCGGTGAGCGTGGCCGAGAAGAGCCTTGCGCTCCTCCGTTTTGATTACGGCGTTCGCGGCTTCGCGATCATCGTCGAAGGACTGAGACCGCTGACCAGATACATGATGGCGAAGCGAACGAAAACAT
>NZ_WOSX01000146.1 GCF_011516735.1 Acetobacter fallax
ACGCAGTCAGTTCAACCATCGGCGAACTCCTGCGCAGCTACACTCCCAGCGAATGCGCCAACTACTTCACCAACTCAGGATATGGACCAACATAAAATCATCACGCTCTAAGGACTCTCACCTCCTTAACTCGGCTGTTTTGGTTGCCTTATTGGTTAACATTTGCCAAAACGGGTATGATTTAGACGAAAGCAAACCAAAAAGGAAAACTTGTGGCTAATCCTGATTTTCAACCAGTTCAGTGTCGCGGTGCCCGAGCGATGCTCGAATGGAGTCAGGAGAAATTAGCAGATGCATCAGGCGTATCCCGTCCGACAATCAAAGATTTTGAGCGCGGCGCCCGAACTCCTCACCCCAACAACCTCGCCGCCATCCGCACGGCCCTGGAATCCGCCGGCGTGGAGTTCATCGCTGAGAATGGGGGCGGTGCGGGGGTGAGGCTGAGGAAGGAAGCAGGGAATATCTAAAATGCGAAGAATACTTCCGCTTCTGTCGATGATGGCCGCTACTTACTGTGGCACAGCATTTGCTCAGAGCTACAAACCTGATTTTTCATGCGACGATATCCCGCCTAACAATGGTGTCGCTGTGATGCTTTGAGGTGGTCCCGTCCGTTCGGACAGTTTTGCGGGCTTGATAAGCTATACCCGGTTGTTGTTATGCCGCCCTTCTGACGGCGTTGCTGTTGGCCATCTGGTCCGGGGTTA
>NZ_WOSX01000147.1 GCF_011516735.1 Acetobacter fallax
GAATGTCCGTTCAACCACCCAGCGGCGCGGCAGGATCTGAAAGCCTTTCACCGTATCGAACCGCCTGATGATTTCGACCGTCCATTTTCCCATGGAGGCGAGCGCGGATCGCAATTTCTCGCCAGCGTAGCCGCCATCAGCGAAGATGTGGCGCAGCCAGGGAAAGTGCCTGCGTATTGCCGCCAGGACATCAACGGCCCCATCACGATCCTGGATATCGGCGGCATGAACGAGGAGAAAGATCAGGAAGCCGCAGGTATCAGTCACGATATGGCGCTTGCGGCCCTTGACCTTCCTGCCCGCGTCCTAGCCCGAAAGCCCGCCGCTTTCTGTAGTTTTCACCGACTGACTGTCAATCACGCCCGCGCTCGGGGAGGCTTCACGCCCCTCGATCTCGCGCAGGCTCATGACCAGCACCGTATTCATGACCCCGAACAGCCCGGTATCACGCCAGGCGTAAAAATAGCGCCTGACGGTCGAGACCGGCGGAAAGCATTTCGGCAGCAGGCGCCACGCGCACCCGGCCGAGGCTATATAGAGCATCGCGTTGACCACCTCGCGCATATCCGTCGTGCGAGGGCGACCGCCCCGTTTCGCAGGGGGCACAAATGGCACGATCAAAGCCCATTCCCCGTCCATCATATCCGATGGATATCGCAGTCCTTCCCGGCTATGTTCA
>NZ_WOSX01000148.1 GCF_011516735.1 Acetobacter fallax
CCCGTAGCAGATATGGATATTTCCGATGCTCCGGATGGGGCACGGTCGTGCGCGGCTTCTGGTAGATCGCCCGCAGGCCCATGATCGCCATGAGCCGCCGGACCCGCTTGCGGCCCACTTCATGTCCCAGGCGGCGCAGATGCCATGTCATCTGCCGTGAGCCATAATAGGGCGTTTCCAGGAACTGGGCGTCGATCAGCCGCATCAGCTCCAGATTGGCCTCGCTCTGTGGCACAGGCCGATAGTAGACGCCCGACCGGTTGAGTTGCAGCAGCGTGCATTGCCGGATTATCGGCAGACGCGCTCGCTTCGGGTCAATCATCTGCCGCCTCTGATCACGCCCAACCGAGCAGAGGCATCGCGTAAAAAATCCCGTTCCACGAGAAGTTCGCCTATCTTCGCGTGCAGTTTCTCCACGTCAGCTGGGCTGACCGGGGGCTCAGCCACCGTCTTCCCGGAAAAGGTCGCCGCCATCCCCTCGATCGCCTGCCGTTTCCACTGGGCGATCATCGTCTGATGTACCCCATGTTTCGAAGCCAGTTCCGCCAGCGTCAGTTCCCCACGGATCGCCTCCAGCGCAACCCGTGACTTGAACTCTGCCGCATACCGTTTCCGCGTAACCTTGCCCATAAAACCCGTCCTCGTTCAGGCCAGATGATAGCTTATCGCCCTGTCCG
>NZ_WOSX01000149.1 GCF_011516735.1 Acetobacter fallax
CTTCGCTCCGAGACCCCGGGCAGGCTTGTTGGCAACCCGACGAAAGGCCTCATCGGACTGGCGCTCATCCGGCCACGAGGAAAGGGTCAGGAGCGCCAGGGCGTCCTTGACAGCTGTTCGCTGATAGAAACCGACATCGCCGACGATCTCATAAGGGACGCGCGCATGCAGCAGCGCTTCCTCCAGTGCCCGTGACAGTCTGTTCTGACGGTAAATGATCGCCATGTCGTGCCAGGCTGCGCCTGCAGCCGCACGGCGGCCGATCTCGCGGGCAATCGCCTCAGCCTCCTCGCTGGCGTAGGAAAACCCCAGCACTTCGATCGGCAGCCCCTCACCCCGACGGGTAAACAGCGTCTTCTCGATCCGGGACGGATCAAACGAGATCACGGCGTTCGACGCGTCGAGAATATGGCTGGTGGATCGGAAATTTTCCTCCAGCTTGAATGTCTTCGCGTTCGGGAATTCTCTTGAGAAATTGCGGAGAAATCCGACTTTCGCGCCGCGCCAGGAATTTATGTGGAATGCAATTTTTCGACAAAAAAATACTTTCCAGGTCGCTTTTGGGGGGGAGAGCGGAAGGTCGGCTATTGGACGATATAATCTGGAAAGTGGCCGTTCATGTAATCGTCGTTGGCAACACCTACGCACTTTAAATTGATCGTTTGAGTAAAGCC
>NZ_WOSX01000150.1 GCF_011516735.1 Acetobacter fallax
TTGCTCACTCGCAAGCACATAAGACCGGCGGTTCGTCTCAACCTGAGCACAAAGCGCATCACGACGCGCCTGGTCCGCCGAATACCTCGTCAATGCATCATCAACTTCTTTAGGCCAGCCTCAAAGCAGGTAACACTCCGGAAGAGTGGAAGAAAAAGCCTGTAAAACTGCGGCACAAGGATCGGGACGCGTGCTGGACATTGAATTTTACCAGGGCAAAGCCGCGTGATGATGGCAGCATACCCGCGATGGATCTCGCCATCGCAGCCTTTGGTAACAAGAACCCTATCCCGATCGCCTGATCAGACGACAGAAAGCCACGAATGCCAGGTGCTGATGATGGAGCCCGGCTTCGCGAAGGGTTGCCAAATCGCGGCAATACAGACTCCGACCTGGGCCGACACGGCGTGTCGTTCGACCACCAATAAGGACTTCATATGCGCTTAAATGAAGTTCGGCCCCGCCAATCTGGTCTGTAACTTCAGGCGTCCGCCCTACCTCAACCGCATCCAGGCCGGACAAATAAAAATACGACAAGATGAGAGGATGGAATTTAGAGTCCGATCCGAAAGTTTTTGAACAATACCAGCCTGTTGTGATTCATCCGTCTTTACGAAGAGATGGAGTGAATGGTGACATGGACTGGTATTGCCCGACGTGAACATA
>NZ_WOSX01000151.1 GCF_011516735.1 Acetobacter fallax
CTGCTAGAGGGTGTTATGTACTTTCGTTTCTGAATGGTGCAGTAAAGATGGATGATTACTGCGCGCAGGCCGTATCCCTCTGATGTCAGTGATGAAGAATGGTCTCTGATTGTTCCATACCTCCTTCTGATGAAAGAGGATGCGGAACAGCGGCGTCATGATCTGAGAGAGTTGTTCAACGGTCTGCGGTATGTGATCCGTTACGGTATTGCATGGCGGGCGATGCCGAATGATCTGCCACCGTGGTCTGCGGTTTATCAGCAATCCCGGCGCTGGATGGAAGCGGGATGTTTCGAGGCTGTTGTCCACGATCTCCGGGCTGTGCTGCGGCTGGCTGCAGGAAAACAGGCTGAGCCGACAACGGCGATTATCGACAGCCGGACACTGCGTTCGACCCCTGAGAGTGGATCGCGCGCCGGGTATGATGGCGCGAAAAGAAAGAACGGATCGAAGCTGCACATGGCGGTCGATACCCTGGGGCATCTTCTGGCCCTGCACGTCACACCGGCAAACAGGGATGACCGGGCAGAAGCCGGTCCGCTCGCGCAAGCCATTCAGCAGGCGACAGACGGTAGCGTTGAACTGGCATGGGCTGACCAGGGCTATACCGGATCAAAAGCAGCCAATGCAGCAAAAGAGCACGACATCACTCTCGAAATCGTCAG
>NZ_WOSX01000152.1 GCF_011516735.1 Acetobacter fallax
CGCCTCCTGCATCCCGATCCGCTCGCCCATCATCCGCATCGCCCTCCAGCCTGTGACGATACTGAATCAGCAGGAAGCAATTACCGCAAGACGGAGTTTTTCAACACAATCTTACTACATCAGACACAGAGTCTTATCCAGACTCACAATTATTTTCAATTATATTATTTTTATAGAATATTACTTCATAATATTTCAAAATAAATTATCAGAGCGTGATGTGTTGATTCTGAATCGGCAATGGATTTCCTCATTATCTGAGATCTGATTCAGTGTGCTGGCCGGGAAAGGGGCCCGGCCACTATGGGTCGTCCTTACTCGCTGGATCTCCGTGAACGTTGTTGTTGCGGCGGTTGAGACTGGTGGTATGTCGCGCTACGAAGCGGCTTCGCGATATGGAACTGGCATCGGCACCGCCATCCGATGGGTGCAGCGTGTTCGTCGGAGCGGCAGTGTTGCCCCCGATAAAACTGGTGGCAGCAAACCGCGACGGCTTGCTGGTGCGCATCGGGACAGGCTGATCCGGCGATGCGTCACGCACGATTTTACCTTGCGCGGCCTGGTTGGGGAACCGGGCGACCGCGGCCTCAGGGCTGACTACCGCTCAGTCCGGACGTTCGTCCACGACGAGAAGCTCAG
>NZ_WOSX01000153.1 GCF_011516735.1 Acetobacter fallax
AGAAGAGCCTTGCGCTCCTCCGTTTTGATTACGGCGTTCGCGGCTTCGCGATCATCGTCGAAGGACTGAGACCGCTGACCAGATACATGATGGCGAAGCGAACGAAAACATCTGACGAGACGCATAACCGAACCTCAGGGACCGATACAGCCGCAGAGATGCCGAAAAAAGATCGCGGGACAGGTTCATTGCCCGGGACCTGGTGCAGCTGACGGGGAGGTTTGTGCGTTACCGAGAACCCGTGCCGCCCGTTCACGCCTGAGCGCCCTCTCGGCGCTGCTCATGATCGCCGGCGCGTTCCTGATCATGGCCTGCAGCTTCGCATCGATCTCCGCCAGGCGCGCGCTGTGCGACCGTTCGGCCTGCCGTGCCTGCGTCTTCAGCACGATCTCTCTTCCGTAAGGACGGCCTTCCGTCGCCATCGTCTCCTGCACATGCCCGAGCGCGATCAGTTCGCGGATCCTTGCATCGCGCGCCTTACGGGTCCGGGCGACCAGATCCATGCCGAGCGCCTAGAGGTGGTCCCCATTTTTCGGACAGGGCGATAAGCTATCATCTGGCCTGAACGAGGACGGGTTTTATGGGCAAGGTTACGCGGAAACGGTATGCGGCAGAGTTCAAGT
>NZ_WOSX01000154.1 GCF_011516735.1 Acetobacter fallax
TTTTATGGGCAAGGTTACGCGGAAACGGTATGCGGCAGAGTTCAAGTCACGGGTTGCGCTGGAGGCGATCCGTGGGGAACTGACGCTGGCGGAACTGGCTTCGAAACATGGCGTGCATCAGACGATGATCGCCCAATGGAAGCGCCAGGCGATCGAAGGCATGGCAAGCCTTTTTTCTGGTAAGTCAGTAACGGAACCTTCAGTCAGCCCTGCTGATGTAGAGAAACTGCACGCCAAGATCGGCCAGTTGCTGGTGGAACGGGATTTTTTGCGGGATGCCTCTGCTCGGTTGGGCGTGATCAGAGGCGGCAGATGATTGACCCGAAGAGAGCATGCCTGCCGATAATCCGGCAATGCACGCTGCTGCAACTCAACCGGTCGGGCGTCTACTATCGGCCTGTGCCACAGAGCGAAGCCAATCTGGAGCTGATGCGGCTGATCGACGCCCAGTTCCTGGAAACGCCGTATTATGGCTCACGGCAGATGACATGGCATCTGCGCCGCCAGGGACATGAAGTGGGCCGCAAGCGGGTCCGGCGGCTCATGGCGATCATGGGCCTGCGGGCGATCTACCAGAAGCCGCGCACGACCGTGCCCCATCCGGAGCATCGGAAATA
>NZ_WOSX01000155.1 GCF_011516735.1 Acetobacter fallax
CATCGAGACGCAGATGACGCTGACAGACGACGCGGTGCTCATGTTCGAGCGTCTGTTCGGTCAGTTGTTCCGCCGGGCGGAACGGCGCGAGGAAGCCGCATTGAAACGCGACCGTCGGACCATCAACGCCAAAATCCGCCTTCTGGCCGAGATCGGCGATGCGGTGTTGAGCGCCCGCGCTGACGACGCCGATCCATACGCGGCGATCGAGGGCGTCATCGGCTGGGACGTGCTGACACGGAAAGTCGCGGAAGCCCGTCGTCTCGTTCGTCCTGATCCGCTCGATCCCGTGGCGCTCTCCCGAGAGAACGCACCGATCCTGCGCCAGATCGGTCCTGCGTTCGTCGCCGCCTTCACTTTCGGGGCTGTTCCCGCCTGCGCACCTCTTGCCCAAGCTGTCGAGACCCTGCGCGGACTCGCCGACGGCCGGAGGCTTCCGGCCGACGTGCCGCTCGGCTTTGTCCGGACGAGCTGGCGGAAGCGGATCGACCGTGCTGATCTCGACCGCCGCATCTTCGTGTTCTGCGTCCTGGCGGAACTGCGCGACCGGCTGCGCGCGGGGGATATGTGGGTCGAGGGAAGCCGGCGCTATCGCGCCGTAGAGCACCA
>NZ_WOSX01000156.1 GCF_011516735.1 Acetobacter fallax
CCTCATCGGGCGTACGTCCAGCCAGCGCCGTATGCGGACGCCTTTCGTTATAATGGGCGATCCATCTGCCAAGCCCGGCCCTCAGCTCTGATCCGGTCTCGAACGCGTGCAGGTAGACGCATTCATATTTCAGCGACCGCCACAGACGCTCGATGAACACGTTGTCCAGCCATCGCCCACGCCCGTCCATACTGATGCGGATCTGACGCTCTTCCAGTATCCCGGTGAAACGGGGTGTCGTAAATTGCGACCCCTGGTCAGTATTGAAAATGTCCGGGGCGCCATAGCGCATGAGGGCATCCTGTAGCGCCTCGATACAGAACTCCACGTCCATCGTGTTCGACAGACGCCAGGACAGGACCTTGCGCGTGAACCAGTCCATGATCGCCACGAGATAGAGAAATCCCCGTTTCATGGGAATATATGTGATATCGGAACACCAGACCTGGTCAGGCCGATTGATGACCAGATCCCGTAGCAGATATGGATATTTCCGATGCTCCGGATGGGGCACGGTCGTGCGCGGCTTCTGGTAGATCGCCCGCAGGCCCATGATCGCCATGAGCCGCCGGACCCGCTTGC
>NZ_WOSX01000157.1 GCF_011516735.1 Acetobacter fallax
TTGCGCGCCATGCCGCCCGGAAAGATGGCCTCCTCCCAGGCCGGCAGAAAGACGTGGCGGAATTCCAGTCCTTTTGCCCTGTGCATGGTGATGAGCTGCACCCGGTCCTTTCCCTTCTCCCCGGGCGCCCCGCTCGCCAGGGCCGCGTGCTCCATCAGATGCTCCACACGCCGGAAGCCGTCGGCCAGTTCTGTCAGCTCGGCAAGGTTTTCCCTCTGGGTCGCGGCCTCATCACTGTCATCAGCGCGGAGCATGTCCAGATAGCCCGTCTCCTCAAGCAGCCAGGTGAGACGTTGTCCGAGCGTGTCGTCATCACGCGCCCCGGCGCGTCTGAGGATCTGGATAAAGCCGTCGAGCGCCAGACCGCATCTGGGAGGCAGGCGCGTTCGCATGGCGGCGGCACACAGCGACAGACCAAAATCTGCCGCCTCAGCCTCGATCATCCCCAGTCCCTTCGCTCCGAGACCCCGGGCAGGCTTGTTGGCAACCCGACGAAAGGCCTCATCGGACTGGCGCTCATCCGGCCACGAGGAAAGGGTCAGGAGCGCCAGGGCGTCCTTGAC
>NZ_WOSX01000158.1 GCF_011516735.1 Acetobacter fallax
TGATATGCGCAATCCCCTGTGGCACGACGAGACCGAATTCATACAGAACGGCACGCAGGGCATTCACCAGTTCCGTGCGCTGGTGCACCAGACGCTGCCGGGCCCGGAAAAGAACGCCACGCGCCTGCTGCGCTTCAGTGCGTGGTTCGACAAAGCGCATTTCCGGCTGACGGGCCGCAATGACGATCGCTTCCGCGTCGGCAGCATCGTTCTTCTGGCGCTTCACGAAAGGCTTCACATACTGCGGAGCGATCAGTCTGACCTCGTGACCAGCTCCTGCCAGTTCGCGAGCCCAGTAATGCGCGCTCCCGCACGCTTCAAGAACGACCAGAGCAGGCGGCTGCGTGGCCATGAACTGCATAAACTGCTGACGACGCAGCTTTTTGCGAAACATCACCTCGCCCGCACGCGAAGCTCCATGAACCTGGAAAATGTTCTTTGCCAGATCAACGCCTATCACTGTATCCTTCATCTGCCGTCCTTTCGCGCAGTCGTTTCTTCCAACGACCATTCTGGCACATTGCGATGCCGTGCGGGGAGGACGGCAACCACCCCATCTC
>NZ_WOSX01000159.1 GCF_011516735.1 Acetobacter fallax
CTGCCTGTTCAGCGGCAGATGCTGGAGATACTTGTCGCACAGAATGCCCGCCAGCAGTTCTGGCCCTGCACGCCCCCGTGAGATCGGGTAGAAAGGCGCTGGTGGCTGGGTAATGCTCTCGCAATCCCGACAGGTGAACTTCTCCCGCACCGTCTGGATGACTTTGAACTGGCGTGGGATCACTTCCAGCGTCTCAGTGATACTTTCGCCCAGTTTGCTCAGGCGCATCCCGCCACAGCACGGACACTGTGTTGGCGCAGGAAGAACCATCCGTTCGCGTGGCAGGTCGGCGGGTAAGGGCTGCCGCCCCCGGTTATTCCGCGGTGCTGTTGCACGGACAGCGAGGTCCGCCGCATTTTCGAACGTGTCTTCGGCTTGCGTTGTTTCCAGCTCCTCCAGCTCAAGTTCCAGCTGGTCCAGCAGGCGCCGTCCCCGTTCCGATGACGTCCCGAAGCGGTCCTGACGCATCCGTGCAATAAGATGTTTAAGATGGGTAATCTGCGCTTCAGCGCTGACTGCTCGGGCTTCAGCGTCTGTGGCCCGGGTTTCGGCAGCACG
>NZ_WOSX01000160.1 GCF_011516735.1 Acetobacter fallax
CGTGCTGCCGAAACCCGGGCCACAGACGCTGAAGCCCGAGCAGTCAGCGCTGAAGCGCAGATTACCCATCTTAAACATCTTATTGCACGGATGCGTCAGGACCGCTTCGGGGCGTCATCGGAACGGGGACGGCGCCTGCTGGACCAGCTGGAACTTGAGCTGGAGGAGCTGGAAACAACGCAAGCCGAAGACGCGTTCGAAAATGCGGCGGACCTCGCTGTCCGTGCAACAGCACCGCGGACTAACCGGGGGCGGCAACCCTTACCCGCCGACGTGCCACGCGAACGGGTGGTTCTTCCTGCGCCAACACAGTGTCCGTGCTGTGGCGGGACGCGCCTGAGTAAACTGGGCGAAAGCATCACTGAGACGCTGGAAGTGATCCCACGCCAGTTCAAGGTCATCCAGACGGTGCGGGAGAAGTTCACCTGTCGGGACTGCGAGAGCATCACCCAGCCACCAGCGCCTTTCTACCCGATCTCACGGGGGCGTGCAGGGCCAGAACTGCTGGCGGGCATTCTGTGCGACAAGTATCTCCAGCATCTGCCGCTGAACAGGCAG
>NZ_WOSX01000161.1 GCF_011516735.1 Acetobacter fallax
GATGTCGAGACAACAATCTCGTCATCCTGCGCATGGTTGATGATTGCCCATATCCGCAGAGTTCTGCGAAAAATCAATCAAACCGCTTTCTGATTCAGGCTCTTAGAGGAAAGGTTGCAATCTGGACTTGAGCCACGTTTGTCAGGAGTGCGCCCTCGCTGGCTTACCCTTGAAAATGGCAAACACATCCTTCTTATACGCGTTCCAGACAGCCTCTCTGGCTCGCATCGTATACTCTCTACAAGTCAGTTTTACGCTCGAAGGAACGGGGGGGGGGCTTACCCGATGGACACGCACGAACTGCGCGACGCCTTCATTGGAGGAGAGAAATTACGCGATCGTCTTCGGGCGATACATCACGCTGATCAAAACATAAAGCATCGAGAAGAAATACCTTTTGCGGTGAGCTCCGATCCGTCTGCAATCATTTGGAGGGTTCTAAAAACCCTCCTTTTTCGATCACAGCAGAGTCATAACTCATTGATATTGCGCATTACACAAAAGCTTGGATAGGGGTTTTTCGAACCCTCCATTTCT
>NZ_WOSX01000162.1 GCF_011516735.1 Acetobacter fallax
TAGAGGGTGTTATGCACTTTGGGAGAGCAGTTGGGCAGCGTTTCTGAGCATGAAGCCAGCGAAGGCGATGGTGTGCATGGCGGCGAGGGTTGAGGCGCAGCGTTCGTAGTCTTTTACGAGCCTTCTGCACCGTGTGGCCCATGCGAACGATCTCTCCACGATCCATCGTCGGGGCAGCAACACAAAACCCCGCTTTGCCTGAGGCAGCCTGACGATTTCGAGAGTGATACCTTGCTCTTCTGCGGCTTTTGCCGGTTTTGATCCGGTATAGCCCTGATCGGCCCATGCCAGTTCCACGCCGCCATCTGTTGCCTTCTGAATGGCTTGCGCGAGCGGACCGACTTCTGTCCGATCATCTCTGTTTGCCGGGGTGACGTGCAGGGCCAGAAGATGCCCCAGGGTATCAACGGCCATATGGAGCTTCGATCCGTTCTTTCTTTTCGCACCATCATACCCGGACCGTGGCCCGCTTTCCGGGGTCGAACGCAATGTCCGGCTGTCGATGATCGCC
>NZ_WOSX01000163.1 GCF_011516735.1 Acetobacter fallax
GCTCCATCATGGCGCCGACCTTGCGATCGAGCGTCACCATACCGATGGCGGGGGCGTTTCGGATCATGTGTTCGCCCTATGCCATCTCCTCGGTTTCCGTTTCGCCCCGCGCATCCCCAACATCGGTAACAGACGCCTGCATCTGTTCGGCGACATGAAGCCTGGGTCGACTGTCGCCCCATTGATGGCCCAGCCGATCGACGAACGCCTGATCTCCGAGCACTGGGACGACGTGATCCGGCTCGCCACCTCAATCCGTACCGGCGTCACCAGCGCGTCGCTGATGCTGGAACGGCTCGGTTCTTATCCTCGCGCGAACGGTCTCGCCCTTGCCCTGCGAGAGATGGGCCGCGTTGAGCGTACGCTGTTCACGCTCGACTGGATCGAGCTCCCCGAAGAACGCCGCCGCGCCACCCGCGAGTTGAACAAGGGAGAGGCCCAGAACGCCCTCAAGCGCGCCATCTTTTTCCATCGCACCGGCCGGATCCGCGATCACGGACTGCAAGCC